>SDZD01000023.1 GCA_004172935.1 bacterium
GGCACCATCGGAGAAGCCGTAGCCGCTTTGAGCCGAATAAATCGGGGCGGGGTCGAGCGTAATCGAGGCGGGCAACGGCGCGGCACTGGCGCCAACACAAGAGGCCATAGTCATCAAAGTCAAGGCGATACCAAAGCGATACATATATCTCGCAAACCGGTTTACACGCAAAGTTAGATTCTTCCTGAAAGGCGAAGTTCTAGGGTTGGTGTTTGTTTTTCAAACGGTCCCGCCATTTCGGGGCATCCTTTTCGAGCAGCTGTTTGGGAGTAGTGACGAAGTAGTCGTAGCCGATGTGGTTTTTGGCCTTCATCGCTTCAAAGGTGGGGTAAATAATGCCATCGTCGGACCCGGCGAAAAGCGGCGTATTGGTGGTCACCTCGTAGAAGCGCGCCCATTTGAAACTGCCATTCGGCTCTTCGATTTTCACTTTCTCGAACCACGCCAGCGCAGCATTCACCGAAGCGATGATAGCGGGCGTGAGAAGAGGCTCATCCATCAAAAAGTGCACGATGCCGACGCTTTCGCCGCCGGACAGCGAAGCAGGTTCTTTGATTCGTGCGGATGCGGGCTTCAAGTTCAGGGGGTCGTGTTGCGCGCACCATACGGTTTTGTGTCCGCCCTGCTCGCACTGCGCATCGAGGATGCATTGAATACCCTGCTTCAATGCAGCTTGCGCCTTGTCGCGGCGCGTAGCATCGAGCCACTTCCATTTGGGGTCGGCGCCACTCGAAATCGTGCGCATTAGCTCCAAAACATGCGTCATGGCGTTGTCGTTGAAGGTGATGGCGTCGTGGTAACCACCTTCGAGCGGGAAGGTCTGAGGCCAGCCACCATTGGGATATTGCGCGACGAAAATGTAGTCGAGGGCGCGTTCGATGCAAGCGCGGGCATCGGCGCGCCCCGTCGCTGCGTGTAAGTCGTTCAAAAAGTTGATTTGCTCGGTGGTGGCGCGGTTATCGAAGGTCGCTGCATAGTGGAACGGCGACGTTTGCGAAGTCCACGCCATGCCTTTGGCGCGTGGGCCGTGCGTGTAATCGACGGCTTTCGACCAGCCGCCCGAAGGCGTTTGGAAACTCATCATCACTTCAGCGAGTTGTGCGGCTTCGGGGGTTTTGTACCAGTCATCCTGCCAATCGGTTTGAATTTTGAAATCCTTGCCAGCGGGCGCCTTCGCGGGTTTGGCGCCCGCGCTTTCGGTTTGCAATTGCGCACTTTCGGCGGCGGCCATCGCCCGCGAGCGAATCAAATAAGCGTTCCACGCGGCGCGCTGCGGCTCAGGGAGCGCATTAACACGCGCCTCCGAAAAGAACGCGATTTTGGTAGCATTGAGCGCCGTCTGGTCGGGAACAACAGCGGGAGCGGCACATAGCGCAGAGCTGGCATTTAGGCTAATCAAACAGGCGAGAAATAACGGTTTCATAGCGTCAGTTCCACATCGTCGGCGGGTACCGGAGGCAAGTACGGCCAATCTTCGGCGTCCCATTGCAAATCCTCAATGCGCAATTTCGACATACCTTTCTCTTGCGCGTCGTAGGCATGATAAACGATGAGCGCCTTGCGCCACGCACGGCCCATGTAAATCGAGTTGTGTCCAGTACCGCGCCATCGCTGTGTGCCCGCGCGAAGCAGAGTCCCTCCACCTTCCAGCATCGGGCGCCCCTCGCGGTCGATGTATGGGCCGAGAATGTTCTTCGAGCGCCCAACGCGAATGTTGTAGGTACTATCAATGCCCCGACAACATACATCAAAGGAAACGAATAGGTAATACCACTGCCCCCAACGGAACACATAGGGCGCTTCAATCGCGTCGCCGAATTCGTGGGGGCGGCTGGCGATGGCTATCGGCGCGGCATTGGGAAAAAGGTATTTACCGCTCTTCTCATCGAGTTCGACAGCCTTGATTCCGCTCCAAAAGCTGCCGAAGAATAGCCAGAGCCTTCCATCTACGTCACTCGCCAACGCAGGGTCGATGGCGTTGAAGTCGTCGTGGGCATACGATTGCACGACCACTCCCTCATCGCGCCACTTGTAATCGGGGCTGGAAGGGTCGAGCGTTGGACTGGTTGCCAATCCGATAGCCGAGCGATTTTTACCGAAGGTCGAAACCGAATAGTACAGGTGCCACTTGCCGTTCAGTAACTCGATTTCCGGCGCCCACAGGTGGTCGGTCGAGCCGATAATGAGTTCGCCCGTCCATGCGGGCACCTGCTCGAAGACGCGGCCAACGCGCGTCCATGTTTCCAGGTCGCGCGAAGTGTGCAGCGAGATACCTCGTCCGGTCGAAAAGAGGTAGTACACGCCTCGTTCATATTCGATGACCGGGTCGTGAACGTAGGTTTGGTCGCAAGTGCCCGTCCGAACGACAGCAAAAGGAGACATGTCCCTATTTTGTCGGATCGAGGTAGTAGCCGAGATGTGGTGGTTGATTGTAAGCCACGTTTTGCCACGCGATGCCCATGCGATAGATATGGTCGCTCATCAGCGTTGGCAAACGGCGCGTGGTGGGAACGGTCGAAACGAAGACGCGCAGTTCAGAGTTATCTTCGGTGCGATAGATGAGTTCTTCGCGCCAATCGCCCAGAATATCAGCCGACAGCGCGGGGTTGGCCTTGGTGCCGTTGTTCGAGGCGCATCCGTACTCTTTGGCGTCGAAAAGGATGTTGGCGGAGTTGGTGTTCCAATCCCATTTCGAAACGCGCGTGCCGTCCAAAAGCTCGCTCAAAAAGTCGCCATCCCAGTAGATACCCATGTTCACCGAGGGTGTCTTGCCGCCAGTGTCGATGAGGTTGCCCTTGCAATCATACATCTTGCCCCCCACACCGGCCCCAGCCCCCCAGCACTCGGAGCCAGGGGTACGCGGGTCAATATCGAACGCCACTCCACGCCCTGGCCCTTCGCCTTTGTCGCCTCCCTCGGTGGCCGCTTTGGTCGAGGCAATCTTCCACAAAACCTCGCCAGTGTTGGCATCGAAGAAATGCATTCCCGCATCATCGAAGCGTTCTTGAATGGAGAACACCTCAAGACTGGGGCGCGATGGGTCAAGGTCGCTCAGGTGCATGGCGTCGCCATGCCCGATCCCAGTGGAGTACATGCCCTTGCCATCGGCGTTGACAGCCATGTGGCCGTAGACGATTTCGTCGCGCCCGTCGCCGTTGACATCACCGACAGAAAGGTTATGGTTGCCCTGTCCGGCGAACTTTTCGTTACCGGGGGTATTGGTGTCGAACACCCAGCGATTATTGAGTTTGCCGCCGCGAAAATCCCACGCCGACAACACGGTGCGCGTGTAGTAGCCGCGACACATCACCACGCTGGGGTGAATGCCATCGAGAAACGCCACGCAAGCCAGAAAGCGGTCGTTACGGTTGCCATAGCCATCGCCCCACACCGCTTTGAGTTGGTCGCCAGTAGGGTTTTGTGTGTCGGGGTGGCGCCCCGGCAGATAGGGAACGGTATCAATGGCAGCCCCCGTCTTGCCGTCGAACACCGTCAGGTATTCAGGGCCGCTTAAAATGCGCCCCGCCTCGTTGACGTAGTTGGCTTTGGCATCGCCGATGACTTTGCCCTTGCCATCGACTGTGCCATCGGCGGTTTTGCACACCACTTCGGCGCGACCATCGCCGTCGAAGTCGTACACCATGAATTGGGTGTAATGGGCGCCCTCGCGGATGTTTTTGCCCAGATTGATAGTCCACAGAAGAGTGCCATCGAGCTTGATGCCCTGTAAAATCGGCGGGTCGGTTTCGCCGTTCTGCGAGTTATCTTTGCCCCGCCCCGCCTGATGCAGCACCAAATCCAACTGACCGTCGCCGTCCAAATCGGCGGTCGAGACATCGTTGGGCGCGTAGCCAGCAGGCGTCTTGAGCGGAATCGAGAAATAGGGTTTGGCGGGAGTATTGGCCTTCAACAACCACACCGCGCTACGGGCGCCCTCGCGATTGCCCTGTACCGTTCGCACGAAGTAACGAGTGTCGCGCGTCAGGTCGGCGCCGGGGTCTTCCATACAGGTAGCCCCCACCAGTGGCGCGGCGTTAACTTTGACGGCGCCACCGTTCGATTGGCGATAGAGGTTGAACGCTGTGCCTTCTTCGCCGGGGAACAAGCGCCACGATACGAATGGACGCCCATTGGATTGAACCACAGCCACCACCCCGCGATCTAACTTTTCGGCCTGAACACCGGGTAGAGTGCGCGGCGGTTGTGTGTTTTGGGCAAAGGCGCAACCAGCGAAGGTTGCGCCGAGGGAAAGCAAGGCAATGGGGCGAAAAAGAGAAGGCATTCAGGGAATAGACAACCGGTTTACATATTCGTCTCTTGAGAAAAAGCCGAGACGGAACTATTTGTGAAGGGGGAGAACTCTTTATTGCATTGCGCCTTCGAGGTAGGCCAATGCATTACGCAGCGTCGCATGGACGGGAGTATTGGTAGCATCGTTAGCCCACAGGTTGGCGCCGTTGACAGTAGCGAGAGGCTTCATGGTTTTGATATGCCCATCAACAAAGAGATAGTTACTGGTGGAGAGGTGGTTAGTCATGTCTAACATTCCGTTGCCAGAGCTAACCGAAGTGATGGAAGCATTATTTCCGGTGCCTTTGTATTCGGCAACCGAGATCGCTCTGGATGGCTCCACTATTTGCGCCAACGATGTGCTGCGCAATGTGCCATCAACAACGGATGCCATATCAAGTGGTCGGTCGTAACCGAAGCCGGTGTTAGCGGCTCTGGGACCATAGGTTGTGCCATTGGCCTGATAATCGGCGAAAATACGCGCCGCCGGATTACTGCACGAGACAACAGTTGCAGTGGCGTTGGAGGGGCAATCGAATATTTGCTTGCTCTTCAGGTAAGGCTGAATCAGTTCGCCCCACGGCGCGGAACACGAGCCATTTTGGCGAATGAGCACCATCTGCTCATCGTAATCCTGCGCGTACTGAAGGATGCCGAGGCCAATTTGCTTCATGTTGCTCTGGCAGGAGGCGCGGCGCGCGTTTTCGCGTGCCCTGGCAAACACAGGGAACAGAATGGAGGCTAGAATCGCGATGATGGCGATAACCACCAAAAGTTCGATAAGTGTGAATGCAGGGCGATTACGCATTGAAGTGAAGGGCGATGTACGGACGAAGGAACGGTTCATTGTTATGTGCCTCAATGTGGGTTCGCGCATGTAACTCATCCTATTCCCACTACGCAAACCGGTTTACAAAACTGATTATACCCATCACGCCCACTTTTTAAACATCTTACCAAACAATTTTTTTGAGCAAGGCCAACACGGCCAAAGCAAACGCTTAACGGGCCGCGATGCTTTGGCGCGCGACGAACTCGCCCTTGATGGTGACCTGGCGTGGCGGCAAATCTTTGTTTTCCAGTCGCTGCATCAGCAGTTCGACGACGCCCTGAGCGATGCTGTCGATGGGTTGTGAGACGCTGGAAAGCGGAACCGGGCAGTACATGGCGACGGGCTGATCGTCGTGCCCCACTATCGAAACGTCTTCAGGCACACGCAATCCGGCGCGCATAACCTCGACCATGAAGGCGAGCGCCACATAATCGTTGACGATACACATCGCCGTCGGGCGCTCATTGAGGGACAGGAAGCGCTCGGCCAATTGAGCGCCGCCCATTTCGTAGGGGTGATGCACGAACATCCACTCATCACGCCACTGCAATCCTGCCTCCTTCATAGCGCGCTTCCAGCCCGAAATGCGTTGGTTTTGCGGCAAAGCCGGGTCGTCCGAGGGCCACAATCCGCCAACAGCCATAGCGAAGCCGATTTCGGAGTGTCCAGCTTCGATGAGGGCACGCGCGCCGCGAAAGGCGTTGTCCTCGCGGTCGAAAACGACCTGATCGCAAGCGAAGGGCACGGCGATGTCGTAGGAAACGACGAGTCCACCTTTTTCGGTATAATGCGCCAACTCGTCCCATACAGTGCTGTGTAGCGCCTGCGAGGCGCACACGATGGCGCGCGGGCGCTGGCGGCACAGCGAGCGCATTTGCTGAGCCTGAGCCGCGCTCCGCGAGGCTTCGTTGCGCACGGTGCCCTCTTCGGTCATCCACTCGGACAGGGTATAGATGGGCGCTTCGAGCGCGCGACCACCGAGCAGACGTTGCACGCGCAAAATTTTCGTGGTCGCGATACCGACATCAAGGCCGCCAGAGCAGAGCGCGATGAAGGTGCTATCGGCAGAACGCGCCAGGCGTTGCGCGAGTGGGTTGGGAGAGTAGCCGAGTTGTTTCGCGACTTCAGCGACGCGCGCTCTGGTTTCCTTGGAGACGTTGCCCTTGCCCGAAAGCGCGAGCGACACGGTGGATTTGTGCATACCCAGCGCCGCCGCGACATCGTGAATAGTGACGGGAGGGCGCGAGATGAAAGGCGAAGGAGAAACCGGCTCTGACATAGAAAACGGCACCCGCGTTCACGGATACCGCCATATTATTATGGCCCGAATTGGGCCGGACATAACTATTTGTGCTTAACGTGCCCCCTGCGACACCAGTTGGCCATCGAGATAGCACTTCACAGTCGCGCCTTTCACCTCGACACGCACATCGTACCATAGCCCGGTTTCGACCTTACCGTCCACTTCTTGCGACACAACATCGGGCGCTTCCAACAGGTAACGAGTGTTGTCCCAGCCGCCGACATTCCACCACGATTTGGTATCGTCGCCGGGCACACCGAACAAAACCAGAAAGCCTTCGGCGCCGCCAGTTTTGCGCGCCTTCAGCGTCAGGGTGTAATCGCTCCACGACGGGTCGCCCCACAATGCGCGTACATCTTCATCGTTGCCACTCTGGCTCAGCACGCCATCTTTCACCGACCATTGGCCGCGTGTGGTTTTCCAACCTTGCAGCCCCTTCGATAAATCGCCGTTCCACAGCGTTGCCCCGTCTTTGACGACCTTGAAATCTTTGAACTCGGCCTGAGTCTTCCAGGTGCCAACGCCCACCAAACCGCGAAATGGCTGTCCGCCTTTGATACCTAAATCGCGGCGCAGAGCCGCCACCATCAACACATGGCGGCGGCGATTCTCGGCGCCATCCTCGGTGTCGAAGTTGAGTCCATAAGGCCAGAAATGCTGGCGGTCGGCGTGCAACACCGCGTCGGGACCATCGAACGCCTTCAACTGAGCGATGGCATACGGCCCAGTCCACAAACCATCTTTGACAAATTCGCGCCAACGCGGGTGAGTGCCCGCGCCCAAAACATGCCCCAGTTCGTGCAGCGCCACGCGCGTCCCGATTTGCCCACCGAAACGGATAGTACCGTTGTAATTGCCATCGGCAGTGGGGGTGCCCGCATTGTAGCCCGCCGAAACTGCCTTGGGAAACTCGCCCATCGCGTTATAAAGCCCAATCGCCTCGTTCATCGCCTTCACGACACGCACCAACTTATCGGCATTGGCTGGGTTATTATCGGGCCGCAACGTGTAAGTCATCGGCCCCTTCGTCGTCGGATTGGGAGTCAAGGGGTCGGGAGTAACCTCCTGAGCGCGCAGCGAACAGCCCGCGACGACACACGCCGCCAACACAAGCAAGGCAGTACGAAATTTATTCATTCAGGTCTTTGAAAATTAACTGGTATACCTGTTGACATCTAAAGGTGAATGGGGTTTCGCACCGACTCCGTTACAGTCACTATTTATGTGAATCGACGGGCCTTTTCAGCAGAGCTATGCGATAAGAACCCACTTGCGTAAAGCCAATGGCTGTATAGGCTTTGACTGCTGCCGGGTTATCGGTGAATAGAATCGCTTTTTTAACGCCCTGTTCTCTGGCTTTTTGTAGGGTGAGCGCTACCAAAGCGCGAGCATAGCCTCTATTGCGATATTGCGGCGGAGTCCACACCGAACCGATTTGCACGATGTCTGGCAAGTGGGCAGTGAAGCCGCTTAATGCGACGGGCTGGCCCTCGACGACTAGCGCCCAGTAATCACCAGCGATTATTTGCTGTACTTGCCACTCGACTTCGGCATCCAACTCTTCGCCCTCTTGTGCGCCTTGAGTTTCCAGTTCGTTATCTCGAATCCATTCCGCCAGAATAGCCCTATCTATCTGGCTTGCTTCGACCATCTCAGTGGAATCGAATTGAGGTGGCACCACTAACGCCGCCAATTCGAGCGCGTACAGCCGCTCGTTCTTGTTCATGGCGTAGTCGTGGTTTGAGAGTCCTAAACCCGCAACAGTGGCTTCCACTTGCTCATCGGGGCCGAGGAAACCTGCGATGGGGCGAGTCGCAGCCTCACGGAAAGCCGCGACGAGAGCGGTTAATGTCGCTTTATCGACGGCTTGCATCAAAACCCGCCCGCTGTGGTTATGCGCCAGAACTCCCGCCATGTTTCCGGCGGCATCGAAGGCCGCGAAATACTCGCCTTGAAAGTCTTCCCCTCGGTACTCAAGCCCGACTTTGCGCGCGTTGCTGCGCAGGTACATGCTGGTTTCGGCATAGCCCGACAGAAACCGCTCTAGCTCCTCCCTGTCGCCATCGTGTAGTCGTCGAATCTGCATAAACGAACAAGCGGCTGGCATTCAGTGAATGCCAGCCGCTTAAGGATGCGCAAAATGCGAGGTTTACGGCGTCCATTCGAGGACGGAGACATCTTGTGGTGGCACGTTTTCGAGGGTTTCGCCATCGCCCTGCCCTACTCGTTGCACGAACAGGTTCAGTTGGCCCTTTTGCGCCCACAGCGCGGTATCAAAAGAGGGTTCCCAGGCACCGACTCGCTCGGCCAATAGATTCTGAGTCGTCCATTTGGTGTGGTTGGCATCGCTCGAAGAGGCGACCGAAATACCGTTGCCCAACTCTTCATCGCGGAAAATGACGTGGATTGCGCCATCTTTGCCCGCCACGATTTGCGGACGCGAAATCGGAATCTTCTTGGTGCCGCCGCCGCTGAGGCGAAACGCCTGAGTGCGCTGCGACACCTGACTCTGACGCCATTTGGTGCCGTCGTGCCACACCAGTTGGTATTGTGGCACATCCGTCCCCTCGGCGCGCCAATAGGTCGAAATGAAGGGGTGGGCGTTGGCGTCCACCGTCATCGCGGTCTGGTTGATGAGTTCCGAGTTCTTCGGCACCTTCCACGCGACTTCGGCGTTGTCGATGGTGATGGGCAAGTTATATTTTTCGCCCGTCGATTTCTGCCATGTCTTGCCCTGATCGGGCGAATAGGCGTAGCTGATGTCGTGGTTGGTCGCCACGTCGGGCGTATCGCGCCACACCCACGACAAATGAATGCCACCCTTGCTATCAATGGCGAGTGGGTTCAGATAGGCATTGCGCTGTCCGCCGCCCGCCACGAGAGGGTGCTGCACGCTCGACCATTTGCCACTCTCGACATCGTAACGGTTGAGCATGGCGTTACCGTTGCCCGAACCACCATCGCGGTAAAGGAACAACAGGTCGCCGCCGGGCAGATTATAAAACTGAGGGTAAGTAACGCGGTTCTCGTCCTGCCCGGTCATCGGCATCTCGTCCGTCAACAACAGGCCACCGGATGTAGTGCTTTTGGCGTAGCGCAATTTCTGGCTGTGTAAGTCCCACACCATGTGCAGGAAACCCTTGCCATCGACACCAATCGAGATGCAGTTGTGGGCGTCTTTGGCCTGACCTTTATATTGAGTCGTTTTCAATTCCCACACATCGGAGCCGACCTTACGCTTGCCCAACACCACATTACCATCGCCGTCATAATAGGCGACGTACTGCGTGCCATCGTGCGACACGAGGCTGTTGGAGCGGAAGACAGCGGCATTGACGGATGATTGCGCCCAGCCCTTTCCTCCGGTTGGCACCAGTTTGACGTTCTTGGCCAGCGCCACTGTTTGGGCAGCGCGCGCTTCGGTTGCGGGGGCAGCGGTGTCCTGTTGGGCATTACAGGCCGACATGCAGATACCACTGGCCATCACGGCCACGAGGAATTGAGTACCAAAAGAGAGCTTCATCGAAAGAAAACCTGTTGCGAGTTACGATGGAAGAAAAACGCCACCTAAACACGCCTGATTAATCCATTAATCTAAGGAGTATTTTGATTATACCCATCGCGCGGTGCTTTTAAACATTCGCTGCGAAAAATATCGTACCGAGCCTCAATATAGCCGCTTTCAGGCAAGTTGATTGGATTTGTAGGCGACGAAATCGGCCTTCATTAACGCGACTTTTTGATTCGCCAATTGCCAAGCTAAAGCGTTATGAAAACAGTAAAATGCACAAGGTCAAAGCACGAAAATTAGACGAATCATGATAACAACACGAAAGCACATTATGGGTGTAGCCGCGATCAGTGCGGCACTTGGCGTTGGCGCCGGAGTGTGGGCGGCCCAGGGCGGGCCGAAGCTAATTTTCAACGGTAAAGTCGCCTCTAATAGCGTGCGCGTTATCAATGGCAAAGCCTACGCCCCCCTCGCCGACTTCGCCAACGCCCAAGGCATGATCGTCGTGCCTATTTCGGGCGGCTACGAAATCAAGAAAGCGGGCGGCGCCACTCCCATTGTGGGCTTGCGCGGCAAAGTCGGCGACGTGCTATTCGATGGCAAATGGCGCTTTCAGGTGCTTTCTATATTGACCGTGCCATCCTACAAGATGAAATATAAGGCGACCACCGATTACGCGATCTATCACAACATCGCCGAATTGGAAGAGGGAGTGTTTCGTCCCAGGGAAGGACGGCAACTCGTCGCTATCAGCTGTCGCGTCACCAACGGACGCAATAAAATGGCGGCCCTGTGGATTCCCAACGCTGATACACGCACTGCTCTAGCAGATACCAGCGGAGAATCGCATCCACCTATCGCCTATGATTTGGACGAGGCTGGCCCGTTCCAATCCAAAGCTCTCGTCCCCGGCGCCAAAACCGATTTCACCGTGTTGTTTTCGATTCCAGAGGGCACGAATTTTAAAGACCTCGTGTTCACCCTGCGCACCATCCAGAATGCCGATAAGGGTAGCGACGCGCGCGTTGCGCTCCCCCAATAATTGAGACAGTGAGAGCGCTATAAAGCCATTTGGCAAGTAAGGCAACCCATCATGAAATTATTTCGGAATAGGCCATCAAGCCGCCTGACTCTGTGGGGCGCCGTTATGGCCCTCGCGCTTGTAGCGGGCGTCGTCGCCGCGCAAGAACCAATCGGAAAAGTTCAGCAGGGACTTGTCGGCGGCGAATTGGTCACCGAAAAAACGCAGGAAGCCTATGGCTTGCTGTCACTGGAAGACCCATCGGGCGGTTGCAGCGCCTCGTTACTGCGTAACGGTTGGGCCATTAGTGCGGCGCACTGCGTGGATGCCAAAGACGGAAACGGCAATGCCATGCGTGACCCCGCACGCCCCGGCCAAAACATATTGCGCCCCGTTGGTGGCTTTGAAATCAGTGCCGCCTGGGGAGGGGGCCAACTCAAACATGCCACCCGCATCGAGACGTTTTGGCCCAGCGATATAGCGCTCATCCAGTTGGACAGCCCAATGCAGGTGAATGGCCAGGCAACGGGTTATGTGCGCGAAGTGTTCCTCGACCAGTTCCCCTACTTTGGCACCCCGACCAACGTCGAGATGACAGTTTTTGGGCGTGGCATCAACCAATTCGCGACAGGTAAGGGCGCCGCCGCCAAGCCTTCGACCTCTGATAACAAGTATCGCATGGGCAAAGTCAGGGTCTCGAAAGAAGCGGGGCCTCTTTATTGGTACCCGACAAACGGCAATCTCATGATCGCTGGCGGCGATAGTGGCGGGTCAACCTTCACCACGGTGGGAACAAGTCGCAAAACCGTTCTTGTCGGCGTTCACGCCCTGACTTTGTCCTACTATGTGCCGGGCAAACCCACCAAGGGCTGGACATGGGTATCTTCCACACCCGAAGCCGCCGACGCAATTATTAAACCGGTGTGGCCGCAAATCGAGAAAATCATGGGGCCGCTTCCGACGGTGCCCACGCCCCCGGAGCCATTCACGGGGCGCCATTCGGCCACCTTTGAAACCACAGTACCGTTCAGCACCGCCGCCGCAGACAGGCATTTCATTCTGTACGGCGTCAAGGAAAACGGCGATTTGGTGTGGCATCGCCACCTCGTCAAAGGAACCGGAGCCACTGCCAAGCACGTGTGGAACCCAACCAAAATTGTGGGCAATGGCTGGAAAGGGGGATTCCAGGCCGTTCTACCCGCCGGACTGCTGGCGATGTATGCCATTCAGGACGACGGCACCATGCAGTGGCACTGGCACACCGGCTCCACCGAAGGAAGCTATCGCTGGCGTGAGCCGATGCAAGTGGTGGGCAAGGGCTGGAGCACCACTTCGTCGTGGAAGATCATGCCGATGGATCACGGCGTTGTCTACACCATCGGACAAGATGGTTATCCATGCTGGCAGAAGCACCTCAACTACAAAGACGGCACAGGCGGCACCAGCCTGTGGATGGCCCCCAGAAACGTGGGCTGGGGCTGGAAAGAAGGCTACAAAACCGTGTTCGCCGGAGGCGACGGCGTGTTCTATGCCGTGCGCAACGATGGCGTGCTGATGTGGCACAAGCACAAATCCTATCTCAATCCCCCCTCTGTTCCCGCCAACAATGCCAGCAACGCCGACAAACTCAAGTGGCAGAACTCCTGGGACGAAGCCAAGATTGTCGGCTATGGGTGGGATGACATGCCGCAAATATTCGCGGCGGGCGATGGCTACATCTACGGCATTCGCCGCAACGGCGATTTGATGTGGTTCCACCATCTCGGTTGGGAAGCGGGAACCCCAACATGGGAAGTGAACACGGGAGTCAAAATCGCCAGCGGTTGGGACAGCTATGCCTTCGCCTTTGCCCGCCAGACCACCAGTGATTTGGGAAGCAACAACCCTGAAGTCGATATTGTGGTGAAGTAAGTCCAGCGCCTACTCTCTACCATTCAAAAGCCCGCGCACGAATTTCGTGCGCGAGCTTTGTATTCCCTACTCTATCAATCGCCCGAAAGCCAATAAAAAAGCGCTTGGAGAGGTGTCTCCAAGCGCTTACAGCACAGAACAAGAGTGAAAAATTCTAACCCTGAGGGATGTCGTTAGCGCTGTTTATCCACGTACCGCCGCCACCTGTATAGGGGTGTCCTGCCAGAGTCATCGAGCCGCCATCCGACATCTTGATGCCTTTGACATGTCCATCGGCGAACAGAATGTTGTTGGTTCCGAGGTGGCGTCCGCCCGTTCCAACGGCCACGTTGGCGGCGCCGCCCTGACTATCGGCGAAGTTCTTACCTGCTTCGGTGGCCCATTCGCGGGTGTGGGCGGTGGTTGCGAAGCGGTTGTAGTTATTGATGTCCACGACCGTCGCGCCATCGCCAGTGGAGCCAATTCGCTCGCCCAGCAGAACCGTCAATGAGGGCGCGGGGATTCCAGCCAGAGAGCGGCCCGGTGCGTTCGCTGCAGGGGCATTGCTACCAGTGCCCTCGCGAATGTAGTTAGCGTAGGAATAGGAGCGGCGAACGTTGCCGATAGTTGGCAGGTTGACCATGGGAGTGCTGGAATCGCTGGGGCAGGTGACGATCTGGTAGCTCTTCATGTAAGGCTGAATCGTCAAATCCCATGTCTGATAGACCGGAGTGCCGTTCAGGTTCACCTGATAGAAAGCACCGCCGCCGGGGTAACGCTCATCGTAATCCTGCGCGTACTGCAAAATACCGAGGCCAATCTGCTTGAGGTTGGATTGGCAGGATGCGCGGCGGGCATTCTCACGTGCCCTAGCGAACACGGGGAATAAGATGGCGGCCAAAATCGCGATGATGGCGATTACAACCAGGAGTTCTATGAGGGTGAACGCTTTCTTTGTGCTGAATTTCATGGTTTTTGTCTCACATGAGGGGGCACTCAGTTTTGGTTTTGAACGCCGCCTTATAACAAATGATTAATTGATTAATCAAGGGAACAAATTGAATATACCCATCTGGAATTGTTTTCAAACAGCTTGGGACAATTTTTTTGCTGAGAATTTATGAAATATCCCACGCCCTAATTTTCCTGCCGCCAAACGGCCCGTCCCCACTCAAGATGTGCGGCACAACACGCACAAAAAAGCGCCCGAAAAGAAAGCCTCTTCGGGCGCATTGAACTGAAATGGAGTGGCTTTAGCCGAGCGGAATGTCCTGATCGCTGTTGGTCCAGCCGCCAGTGTGACCAGTGAGGCTGAAGGTGCCGGGGATACCGATCTTCACTGCTTTGACGTGCCCATCGGCGTACAGGAAGTTGCTGGTGCCCAGGTGACGCCCGCCCGCCCCTGATGACACGTTCGCCGTTGTCGTGCTGTTATTCTCGTAGAAGTTCTTGTTTTGATCGGAAGCGAGAACACGGACGTGGTCGAACGTCGAGAAGCGGCTCCAGCTATCGGCCTGAAGACGAGTGAGGCCATCTGCTGTCAGGCCGATACGTTCGCCCAACAAAACTGTCAGTGAGGGGGCTGGCATAGCAGCGATGGGGCGCCCCGGCGAGTTCACTGCTGGAGTAGCACCACCCGAACCGGGGACAGCACGAATGTAGTTGGCATAAGCATAAGAGCGGCGGACATTACCAAGGGTGGGCAAAAGCACCTCAGGAGTCATGGTGTCGCTGGGACAGGTGACGATCTGGTAGCTCTTCAGGTAAGGCTGAATCGTCAAATCCCATGTCTGAGCGACATTGACTCCACCAAGGTTCGCATAATAGAAGGTGCCGCCTGCGGGATAACGCTCATCATAGTCCTGAACGTACTGCAAAATACCGATACCGATTTGCTTGAGGTTGGACTGGCAGGACGCGCGACGCGCATTCTCACGGGCACGAGCGAACACGGGAAATAAGATGGCAGCCAAAATCGCGATAATGGCGATTACAACCAACAACTCTATAAGCGTAAATGCTTTTTTGTCCGAGGAATTAAATTTCATTTTAGTTGTGCTCCCGTGACTGGCAGAGGTGCCGCCCGGTTATGTGCTCGCTTTTACGGGATGATTAATTGATTAATCATCTCATTCCCCTTAATATACCCATCTCAATGCTGTTTTAAACATCTGAGAGAGAAATTTTTATTTTTTTTCGAGGAATTTTTTGAGTGTCGCTGCAAGGAACGCCACAGCTTGATTAATCGCTTAATCTAAAAGCGATGGGCGTTAGTATACCACTTTCCATTTTCGCAACAAGAAAATAATTTTTCGTGCGCCGACCACCTCATTTGGCTCCTTTATCGTCCATAAACACCATGTATTTTCTTTGAACAAATGGCTGACGCTTCCTGTCCTACAAACAACTAAAGCGACCAGCAATCGGCACTACATTGATGCGAAAGCTGTGGTCGGTTCCAGCCTGTTGAGCCGTTCGAAGCGACAGGAGAAAACGGGGAAAGACTCTCATGAAAACACATCGGATTTTGCGGACGGCCCTATGGGTCACTATTGGCGCGGGACTTCTCACTGGATATGGCATTCCTGCCGCTACCAACAAGGCCGAAGCTGCGACGCGAAAGAAGTCGGCTTCAAAAAAGAAACCTGCTGTCGCCCCAAAGTCCTTCAACGGTAATATCGGGGTGGCTCCTATTCCCCTGACCGAAGGTGAAAACGTGCTTTATACCGTCAACAAAAACGGCTATTTGGAGTGGCACAAGCACAGCATGAAAGTCGGTATAGTCACCGTTCCCGGAAGCAAAGTGCGCAAGCGTGGCCTCATCCACAGCATGACAGCCCCAAAGAAAATTGGCATGGGTTGGGGTATGAGGCAGGTGTTTCCCGGCACCGAGCACACCATTTATGGCATAAGCAACGATGGTACATTACGTTGGTTTCGCCACGATGGTTACGAGACTGGCAAATACGATTGGGCACAGGATACGGTTGTCGGCAGTGGCTGGAATAATTTCCGCAAAGTGATCAGCATGGATAAAGGTGTGCTTTATGCTTGGTCAGCGAACGGCGAACTACGCTGGTATAAACACAACCAATATACCTATGGGGGCGGGGGCGAATTTGGTTGGGAGCAAAATCAACTAGTCGGCAAGCATTGGAATTTCCAGGATGTTTTCGGGGGCGGCAATGGTGTGATTTATGCGGTAACCGAAGATGGGAAACTCATGTGGTATCGTCACCGGAACTATTTGAGCGCCGTGCCCACATCGGAAGACAATCCTCAAGTCTGGCAGCAGTCGTGGGATGGGCCGAAACAGATTGGCTCCGGCTGGGACCAATTCACCAATATCTTCTCGCCCGGCAACGGCGAAATCTACGCCATCAAACCAACAGGCGAACTGATGTATTACCAGCACCTCGGTTGGAGAACCGGCGCCATGAAATGGGGAGTTAACGCCGTCGTCGCGAAAGGCTGGGGCGACTACGATACCGTTTTCGCAAGAGTCAAAACCGGCGACAGGCCACGAGATTAGCCCTCTCCTCTTTCAATTATTCTTCATCAAGCCACTTCTGCGGCCAGAACTCGCGAGGTAGGGAAAGGCGAAGTTCGAGTTTTTCGTGGGCTGAAAGGGGCGGAAGTTGCTCACACGTCCCTTCATCTTCAATTCCTAGACAATAAAACCCACGCGCCATCCGACTTTGGTGTATGGAGTTGAGACGTGAGCAACCTTTGTCCCATCGTCCTTTTTCGGTACGATTCATAAACAGAAGCTCACCACCACAAACCAACTGGACCGAGACTACAGTCACAACAGGGTCTGGGGACAACTTCATATAAAGAGTGACTTCAGATTCTAGTGGCACTTCAAATTGAACAGCCGATTCCAAATAATAATGCGGACTAAAAACGTAGTTTTTGGCTTGGAACGCCGTAACAACACGCCGCACTTCCCACTCAGTCCGCTCCCTCAAATCTTTAGATTCCATAACTCCAGTTCCTCGCGGCTAAAACCCTGCATCCACTCCGCTTTCTCGTGAGCAGTGGCTTCGATGGGAACACCAGAAAGGAAGAGTCCACGACGAAAGGACGGCATCCATTCAAGTTGTCGAGAGTGTTGTGGATCAACAAAATTCGGATGCCAAAAGTAAGGTTTGAATATATCGGTTACATCGGAATCGTCACAGGCTAATAAAGTGAAATCTGCCCCGGTCTCGTGCAACGCATAATAGGTGGAGGCACCATCTACGACGGTAACTCGGAATTGGACATCCTTGCTTAAGGACGTATTGAATATAGCAACAGGCCCTGTTATCTCAAGAATAACGGGGGCAATCACATCCCATATCCGTCTCAACCGTGCCGCAAAAACCTCCGCTTCCTGCTCTGTCATAGTCGCTTGAGTTTGGCTTCTGATGGCAAAACAATGGGGGAGAGCAGATTAAATCCGCTCTCCCCCATTGTTTACATCCGCATTACTACGGGCTTTAGAAGTTGTACTCTTTGATGTTTTTCGAATCGAAGACTAATGGCGGGCCAGCGGCGACCGTCATTTTGTCGGTGAATTTCAATTCGCCCAAATCGCCCGCTTTGAAGCTGCCACCGACGCTTGGCTTAATCGAGTTGTCCAGCAAGCCGGAAACCAGATAGCCAGCAGCGTAGCCCATTTTGCCGGGATCCCACAACGCGAATTTTTGCACGGTGCCATTCTCCACGAAGCGGCTCATCTGTTTGGGCAAGCCCAAGCCCGTCAGTTGAACGCGCTTGGCGGCTTGCGCGGTTTCGAGCGCCTGTGCTGCCGCGACCAGACCAACCGAAGTCGGGGCAATGATGCCCTTCAGGTTGGGGTATTTGGTCAGCAGCGCTTCGGTTTCGCGCTGGCTCTTCTGTGGCTCGTCGTCGCCGTAAACGACTTCGACCAGCTTGATGTCTTTGTATTTCGCCTCTTTGAGCGATTCTTTCATGCCGCGAATCCAGGCGTTCTGGTTCGGGGCATCGGTGGTGGCGCTCAAAATGGCGATTTCGCCTTTGCCGCCGATAAGGCTGCTCATCAATTCGATCTGGCTGCTACCAATCGAGCCGAAGTCAACGGGGAACACAACAGCATCGCGCGCATCCTCGTTCTTTTCGAGGTCGGCGTCAATCGAAACAACCTTGATGCCCTTGCTCATCGCTTCTTTCAAAACGGGCTTCAGAGCGTCGGGGCTGTTCGGCGAAATCGCGATGGCGTTGACGCCGCGCTGAATTTGCTGCTTGATGAACGGAATCTGCGAGGTTGCATCGGCAGTCGCAGGAGCAACAGTCGTGAATTCAAAGCCCTTTTCTTTCCCGGCTTTCTCGAACCCGGTGATAACCGAGTCGAAATACGAGTTGCCGGTATTTTTGGGGATATAAACCACACTCTGTTTCGTTCCGCTGCCACCCGCCGAAGGGGTCGAGGTGGTGGCTGTCGAATCGCCAGATTTGGCGCAACCACCGAGGAAGAACAGGCCACCCAGCACAAGGGTAGCACCAACATGTTGAAGTTTCATATTCGCGAAGAGCGGCCTCGTGCCATCAAGTTGGGCACGACGACCGAAAATAAGAGAAGTCCGCCGATAACGACGAGTTGATTTTCCACTTTGATATTAGCGAGTCCCATCCCGGTGCGGAGCACGCCAATCAAAAACATGGCAATAACAGTCCCGAAAATTGTGCCGCGCCCACCAAAGATACTGGTGCCGCCCAACACAACCGCCGTAATGGCGTCGAGTTCCAAGCCCATTCCCATATCGTAGCGCGCCACACCAAGTCGTGAACTCATCATCAGCCCGGCGAAAGCCGCCATCAATCCCGACATCGTGAACAGCAGCACCTGAATGCGCTGCACGGGGATGCCGCTATAACGACTCGCGGCTTCGTTCAAACCAATGGAAACAGTCCAGCGCCCCAAAATGGTGCGATGCAACACAAACCCGGCTCCCAATGCCGCCACAGCAAACAACACCAGTGGCAACGGAATGGGGGTCGGCCCCAGATGGCGCGTGTCGATGCCGACGAACCAATCAGGGAAGCCAGTCACCGATTGATCGCCGAACAGCACCTGAGCCAGTCCGCGATAAAGCGCGAACGTGCCCAGAGTCACCGATAGCGACGGCAACTTGGTGTAAGCGACCAGAACGCCGTTGAAGGCGCCCAGAAGCGCCCCCAGAGCCAGACCGCAAACGCAGGCCACGCCAAAAGGCAAACCGAAACGTGTCCCTAAAATGCCCGTAACACCAGCGACGAGCGCCAGCGTCGAGGCAACCGACAGGTCGATTTGGCCGCTCACGATGATGAAAGTGAGCGTCAGAGCGATGAAGCCGGTTTCAATCCACAGACTGGTCGAATCGAATTGATACGCCACATCGAGGAACTGTTTAGAAAGCAACGCGCCCACAACGAACGCGACACCCAGAAGCAACAGCGCGACGATTTCGCGCTGTAAGGGATGTTCGGAGAAGCGCGCACCCCGCGAAACTTTCGCGGGAGCGAGCGGAGCAGAAGATGAATTCATCGGGCGCGTTTCCTTTGCAGGGCGATTCGGTCAAGCCCGCGACGAATAATCGCGTCGAAGGCAACGGCAAACAAAATAATGGCGCCGTAGATGGCCAACTGCCAAAACGCCGATAAACGCGACACCACGAGCGCGTTCTGGATGGTGCCCAGCAACACGCAGCCAAGCACAGTTCCAAACGCCGAACCAGTGCCGCCCAGAATGTTGGTGCCGCCAATGATGGTGGCCGCGATAACACCCAGTTCAAAGCCAGACCCAGTCGTCGCCGGATACACGAAGCCATAGCGCGAAGCGGCCATAACGCCCGCCAAGCCCGCTAACGCCCCGGTCAAAGCGAAGGCACCAAAAATGGTGCGGTCAATTGGCAAACCGCGCACGCGCGCTGCCGAGGGGTTCGAGCCAATCGCGAAGAGCGCGCGTCCATAGCGCGTCGAGCGCAGCAGGAAATGCATCGCCACCGCGACGATGAGGGCAAAAATCACGATCCAGGGAATGCCAATTGGCGAACCCTGCGAAAGCGCGATCAAACCGGGAGGCAAGTCGCTCGCCTCAATGGCACGCCCGCCGCTTACGATGAAGATAAGGCCGCGATACACCGACATGGTGCCCAGCGTAGCTATGATGGCGGGCACGCGCCCCCACGTCACTAAAGCGCCGTTCACCGAGCCGAGTAGCGCTCCCAGCACGACCCCCATCAACAGGGCCGCGCCAATCGGCATAGCGGGATTAGCCTTGAAAGCCATGCCCACCACGATAGCGCACAAGCCATAAGTCGAACCTATCGAAAGGTCGATGTTACGGCTCAGAATGAGCGTTGTCATTCCCATCGCGCTCACCAGCAGCAACGGAATATCCAGCATAATGCTGCGTCCGTTGCTGACGGTCAGAAACTGCGGGCTGCGCAGCGCAACCACAGCGATGAGCACCAGCAAAACCGCCAGAATGCCGGTTTCACGAAAGCGCGCCATCGTTTCCAGCAAGCGCGCCGAAGTGCTGATCTGAGGGGCAGCGGATGCCGCAGGGGTCTTCGCCTTTTTCGGGGCCGGAGCGGCATAGACCGACTGCGAAACTTCTGGGCTAATGACGCTGCCCTGCTCGCCCGCGTGCAGCGTGGCGGCGGCCATAATCTTTTCTGGCGAAGCCTCCTCGCGCGTAAATTCGCCCGCCAATTTGCCCTCGCGCATGACCAGAACACGGTCGCTCATCGCCAGCACTTCGGGCAAATCTGAGGAAACCATAAGAATACCCATATCGTTATGGGCGAGTTCCCCAATCAAGCGATGTACCTCAACTTTAGCACCGATGTCGATGCCGCGAGTGGGTTCATCCAGAATCAAAACGCGCGGCTGAGTGAGCAGCCATTTTGCCAGAACCACCTTCTGAGCGTTGCCGCCCGAAAGCTCGCCCGCCGCCTGATCGACATCGCGCGCGGCGCGCAATTTCAGCTTGTCGCCCATCTCGGTTGCCGTCTCTCGCTCACGCTTGCGGTCGATGACACCCAGCTTAGCCATTTCGCGCAGCACTGGCAAAGTGATGTTGTGCGAAATCGGTGCGGCCTGAATCAATCCGTGATGGTTGCGGTCTTCCGGCACATAGGCAAGGCCGCGCTTCACGGAATCTTGGGGCGAGTGGTTGCTGAGCGTGTCGCCATTGACGCGAATCTCGCCACCATCGGCGCGCGTCACTCCGAAAATCGCTTCGCAAACTTCGGTTCGCCCGGCTCCCACAAGTCCAGCCAATCCCACGATCTCGCCCGCTCGCACTTGCAGCGACACATCGTGGAAAAAGCCAGCACGACTCAAATCGCGCACTTGCAGCACCACTTCGCCCGGCGTGCCGCTCTCGTGTTGGTAAAGCGCCGATGCTTCGCGGCCCACCATGAGGCGAATCACTTCATCGGAAGTGGTTTGCTCGGCGAGCATCGTCGAAATGAAGCGTCCATCGCGCAGCACCGTGATACGGTCGCCGATTTCAAACACTTCGTTCATGCGGTGCGAAACGAAAACAATCGCCACACCGCGCTCGCGCAATTCGCTGACAACGCGGAACAAGTCGCGCGTCTCTTCCGGCGAAAGCGCCGCCGTCGGCTCATCCAGAATCAGGATTTGCGCGTTCAGCGACAACGCGCGCGCCATCTCAACCATGCCCTGAGCCGCCAACGAAAGCGCGCCCATTTTTTCGCGGGGGTCGAGCGAAACGCCCAACGAATCGAGCAACTGCCGCGCTTCGGTCTGCATGGTTCGCCATGCAACTGCGCGCGTGGGGCCTTCCAGCGGTTGACGCCCCATAAAAATGTTCTCCGCGACACTCAAATCCGGGAAAATCGAGGGTTCCTGTGGCAACAACGCGATGCCCGCTCCCTGCGCCACCAGTGGCGACGACAGGACGATAGGCTTGCCATTAACTTCGATCTCTCCAGAATCGGGCGCATGGATGCCGCTCAAAATCTTGAGCAGCGTCGATTTCCCGGCGCCATTTTCGCCCATTAGCACATGGACTTCACCGGGAAACAATTCAAGTTCGATGCCCGCCAAAACTGGCGTGGCCCCAAACGATTTGCAAAGCCCCCGCGCTGTCAACAACGCAGGGGCTGGGTCTCGCCTCAAATCGGAGGAAGAATTTTCGGTGACTAGCATGAAAGGTTTTCTTCAGGTCGTATCGCCTTCAATTATTTCGACGGGTAATTCAGTGCGAAGTGGCACATCTTCGCCGTTACACCGTGCAACTAGTAAGCTTACGGCGTGACGAGTCACCTCGCGCCAAGGAGCCGAAACCGTCGTCAATCGCCGTGCAGGTCGCAAGTTTGATGGTAAGTCATCGAATCCCGCAATCGCTAAATCTTCGGGAATTTTCAGACCATTCTTCCAGCAGTAGTCAACGACCCCATCCGCCGCGAAATCAGAGTACGCTACGACCACGTCGGGACGCTCACTTTCCGAATCGAGAATTTCCTTTTCTTCGGCAGATGGCCACTGCGTGTCGCACCGCGAATGCATGATTTCGATGCCCTGAAGCCTCGCCTCAGCAGTAAAAGCTGCCAAACGACGCTCCAACGTGGGCGGCATATCCGAGGCGGTGCTGCGATACAAAACCCTTTTATAGCCTTTATCCGCTATATGGCGGGCCAATAGCCGTCCGGCTTCTTCGTTCTGAATGCCCACACACGGAATACCCGGCACCTCATGAACAACCGTAACCACGGGCAAATGCGACTCGGCTAATTTTTCGACCAGAGGAGTAACAAAACGGGTGTAAATGATTAAACCGTCGATCTGGCCGTTCATCAGTTCCAAAAAGATGGCATCTTCGTCCATGTCCCGAAACGTGCCATGCAACAAGAAATCTTTCTGATGCTCGTCGCAGCCGCTCAATAGCCCCGAAAGTAGCGCCCCGTAAAACGGAAAGCCGGGTTCTAACACGACGTTTTGCACGGCATAAAACGCCAGAATATTGGTGCGCCGCCGCCGTAGTGACCGTGCAACAGCATTTGGGCGATACTGGAGTCGTTGAGCCGTCTCCATGATGCGCTCGCGAGTGGCCGCCGAGACACGCACCTTCGACTGCGCGTTGTTAAGCACAACCGAAACCGCGACGGTACTAACGCCCGCTTCGCTGGCAATATCCGCAAGAGTCACAGCCCGCCCAGCAGGGGCCGAGGCCAGACCTTCGTTTTTGCTACGCAGTGAAGACATTCCCTTTTCTAAAGTGGTTTGAGACATTGATTAATTGTTTAATCAGGATGTTCTCATTATAACTCAACTATCATACACAATACAAATACTTATAATGCCCTTCAAGAAGTTCTGAAGGCATTCTAATTAAGCGCCCATCGCCTTGCGATTTAGCGTTAAAGCGTAAAGCTTCGCAAGTATCGCGCCTTTCTTCTGCCAACACCGCACAATTCGACAATCCTCACTAGAGTTGGGGTGAGGGAACGTCAGCCGACACAGCGCAGCGGGCGGATAACCCTGATGGCTCCCCGCCCGCGCTTTCAACTTAAACCAGCGTCGCCCACCATTCTTCGCTTTTGGGCGCGACATCGGTCGCCGCGTTCGTCACTGCTTCGCGCAGCGCCAGAATATGCTTGCAGGGGCCACCGCGTAGCGCGTTGTGTTCGAACCACGCGCACTCGCAATCAGCATCGACGATTTTGCCCTCACTATCGAGGGTCACGCTGGTTTGATAATCGCCGCGCGTGCCACTCACCACACCGCGAACCTGCGTTGAAAACGGCGAGGCCACTTCGCTTTCCACCTTCACTTTGCCCTGTGCCACCAAAGCGCGAGCATCGGTGAGTCGCTTCGGGTCGCCGACCATGCCCAGATCATCGAGCGGCACATCGACCACTTCGCGCTTGCGATAAGCGCGCACATCCAAATCGTACATCGCCTGTCCCTGCGCACACAGTAGCGTCAGCGCTCGCCTGGCATCTCCCGGCACGATATTTAAGGCGCGCGTCAAAGCCTCGGCATCCATCGCCTCATCGGCCCGCAAACTTTCGCGCGCCCGTCGCACCACATCGGCAGCTAACGGCGTCTGCGCTTCGCTCAGGTGCAACCCCGAAGCGGCGAATGGGCGCGTCGTCCAGCCGGAGATGGCGAGTTGAAACTGCACATCGTCGTTCAAATCGGCCAACCAGAACGACGGTAACCCAGAACCGCTCAAAAACACGCGCAGTCGCTTCGCCTTCGGCAAGATGCGATTGAGCAAGAACAAGCGACGGCGCCCAAATACGCGAACCTCGGCCTCCTTATCGCCGTGATACACCGATGAAGTCAGCACCATCTTGTGGTTCCAAGGCTCAAAAACCGCCTCGACCTTCTGCCCCGGTTTCAAATGAAACACCAGAGCACGCGGCCCAAAGGTTTCCTTATGGCTCTTCAAAAATGCCAGCAGGTTGCGCGCATCAGCACGTCCCAACTCAAATGAATCGAGTTCGCCCGTCATCGCACTTTGCACATTCAAGAAACCACGCAACCAACTCGGCGGCAATTTCACTTTGCGCTCACGGCGCGATTGGCTTTCGGTAGTCACTTCGAACGCTTCGGGGTCGACCTGAAAATGCGCATCTTTGTCCGACCGAATGGTGCCAATAGCCCCGGCCAGTTGTGGCGTGAAATCGACGTTAGTCGTGCCCGATTCCCAGCGCTCGATGTTTTGTAGCGCCCCTGGACGCACCGCGACGCGCCCATAGCTCGACTCATCGCCCGAAAACGCCTCGAAAAACAGTTGGTCGCGCGCCACAGTCGCCACGGGGTCCAAAATACGATCCCAATCGCTGGCAGTCAGGCGCGTGTCGAAGTTGCTCTGCACCACATCATGCAAACACAACAGAGCATCCCGCACCGAAAGAGCATCCCGAAGCCCGCCCTCAAAGAAAACCGGTGCCCTTTTCAAGTTGGGCGCAAAAGAAAACAACGACTGACCGCTCTGCTCCCGAATAAATGAGGGAGCTGCATAAGCAAGAGAAAGATTCATATGATTAACCTCGTCGGCCACCGCCGACTAATTTTTAGTGAGAATGTACGCCTGCAAAACAGCGCTAATCTTCCCTCTACCCCTGCGGGAGAACCAAACCCCGCATAAGCTCGGTGAGTGGTCCCTCTCCACGCAGTGGGGAGGTTAGGAGGGGCCAAAACGCAACTCACCTCCACCTCAAACAACTAAAAACTAACCACTAACCACTAGCAACTAACCACTCTAAATCAGCTTCTTCTCAAACTTCCCGAAGCGCTCGGCTTGCACAGCCACCAGCGCCTCCAATTTCTCGCGCCCCGCGTCCAAAAGCGCCAATTCCTTGTTCTTAGCCTTCACCTGCGTCAAAGCGCGATAAACCGCCTCGCAAACCCCCACATTATCCAGCGCCGTGGCATCGCTCAACGACTCCCACACCGTTTCAGCAATCGAAGCATCTTGAACGGCCAACTGCGATAAAAACTTGGCTGCCTCTTTGGCCAACCCCGCATTCTCGCTCCACAACGCCTCGCCCGCCGTCGCAGCGGCGCGTTCGCGGTCAAAATCGGGTAACTTCACCAACACACTCATCGCCCACTTTTTCACTGACACCAGCGAACTTTCCAATGCATTTTCAATATCCGCGCTGTAGCCTTCCAATTCGGAGGGTGATGTCGAGGCTAACCAACCCATCAAACAGCGCGAAACCTCCTCACTGCTGGTGCTGGCGAGCGTGCAAACAACGGCGTCCATCGCTCGCTCTTTGCGCTGCGGGTCGTCCAACTGAGCTTGCCAGAAAATAGTCAATTGCCCAACAGCCCCGCGCGAATCAGTTCCCAACAAAACACGCCACGCCTCGAAATCGTCGAGGGCCACAGACGCCATCGCAACAGGTGCAGGAAAGGCATTGGGCCGTGCGGCCATCTCCTTGAATTTATCGAACTGTCCTCGCCGATAATATCCCGTCGCCAACTGGCGCTCCAACCTGGCCCGACTCCACTCATCTTTGGCTTTTTCCAATTGCGATTCGGCCATCCGAATCACGGTATCCCATTCTTCACCCAATTTCCACTGGTCCCACCCGTCCATAGGTGTGAATTGCGATTGATAGTCGCCTGGGAATCGTTCCAACTCGTTAATGAGTCCCACTTCCATTTGGTCGCGCAGATCGCGGCACGAGGGACGGTCGGCCAATTCAATCGCTTTCAAACGCGCCTCAAAACCATCAACAAAGAAAAGTAAGCTCGTAATATCTGAAATGCTGCGCGCGATGGTGGTGCGAGTTTCACGGCGCATTTGGGTTCGCCACTCTTTCAATTCACGCTCGGTCAGTTTCTGCTCGATTTTCGGCTCGACAGGGTCGGTTTCAGCGCGGCGGTACTCTTGTAATTTGGCATCCAGTAGCTCCCACAATTTGGGGGCAGTCTCTTTCCAAAGGGCGTCCTTTAATTTCTGAGTCCCCTCTTCACCCAAAGCGTTCGACCATACTCGCCAATACGGCATCCGCGAGATCATTTTGTTGGGGTCACGCGGGTTCGCAGGAGGCTGAACCAGAAGCGCCACTTTTTTCTCCGGCTCCTCGACCCCCACCATCTCATCCTTAACCTTTTCGAGTTCCACGTTGAGCTTGGCCTGAGCCTCCTCGCCGTAACCATGCTCTTGATAAATTTGCCGAATCTGCTCATCAGCTAACACCTCGTAAGGTTGCAATATCGAAGCAAGTGGATGTACGAGTTTGGTCCTTATAGCCAACACCGACATTCCCTGCCGTTCACTCGCAATTGGTGTTGTCGCTTGCAGAGAACTCATCACCGTCTCTGCGCCCTCGTTTTTGGCCTGCTCGGCTGCTCTTTGAGCTTCGCGCGTGTCCTCTATGTTCTTGATGGTCTGGTTCAGGCTGTTGAACATGTAATCGTTGCTCTTATTGGTTTCGATACCAACAGCAATTTCACGCAGATTATCCAGTTCAACCCCGGCGGGAATGACCCAATCTTCGGGTTTGACATTGTAGGGCCGATGAAAAGCGTTCCCAACAGCCCACACCAACAGCGTCCACAAGCGCGCCACCACTCCGTCACCTTCGGATACGGCATCTCCATGAATACCACGCTCGGAGGCCAATAATTCTTCGATGAGTTTCAACAGATTCGGTTTGGACGCCACCAATAGGCGGGGAACTTTGATTTGTAAGTTCTGCGTTCCAACCCAATGCCCAAAAGCCCACCAGCCGTTATTGCCCATCAAGCGGCGCGCGTTGCGGACACGCTCTTCAGTCGAACTCTCGAAATCGAAGGCGCCCGTAGTCCACTCCCAAATCACCGGACGCAAGCGGTCGGCGACACGCTGCTGTGGGCCGGTCAAAGCGCTTCCGCTCAAGTAAGTGCCCAAAGCCCCCGACATTAACTGCGTGGGTTGCCATTCGACGGCAGCGCGCTCGTAGGGGTTATCGCCCAACTGCGCCCACAACTCCACCACTTCGGGATTCTGCCGGGCACGCTCGTCCAACTCGCGTAACACCCTCGATGGCAACTTCCAGCGCTTGCTCGATTCCGTCCATTCACTGCCCCACTCTTCCGTCAGCAAACGGTCGACTTCTTTTTGCGTCGCTTGCCACGCCGCCGAATTGCGCTCCTGCCACTCCTGAACCGCTTTGGTATTCGAGTTATCGCCAACGGGGGTAGCATCCACCACATCGGCATAAAAGCCCAGGAATTTTTCGGGGTGAGCGCGCAGCAAAATTTCGAGCGCGCCGCTCACCATCTCCTGCTGTTCGCGGCGCAAAGCCGCATCGCGCGGTTTGGTAGAGAATTCGAACGGCTTTTCTTCGCTCCAATAGCGCTCCAGCCGCTGGCGCAACGAGTCGAACAAAGGCGCCGCATCATCGCCTAGCCCCATAAACACCTTGCGGGCAAAGCGCCGCACCGAGATATTGGGATGGAGAAGAGCCTGTGCCCATGTTCCGGCGGTATCGCCATTTTGCAGCCCTTCTTTCAAAGCAGCAACAGCCACTTTATCCAAGCGGGGTAGTTCGTTAGACCGAAGATCAATTGTTTCTTCGAGAGGTCGCAGTGCGGCATTGAGGTCGCCGCTCTTCAAGCTGTCATTGACAACTCGTACCTGTTCGAGCGTAAGCATGGTTATTATTTTCCCGCCAAAAATTGGCGCAACACCCAATTTACCTCATCTAAAAACAGATTTCAAGGGATTAAATGAAACCATTTTCCAGCCATTTTACGGCGCGAGACTCCACTCAAGAAACCGCACTCTTTCCGCGACTATTTCATAAGCCCTTATTGTCTCAACAAAGCAAGTTTCCAATCCCATTGACATGAAAACGCGACTCACCGCCCTCTATCGCCGTTCCCGACTCTGCGCAGCAATAGCCGCGACTGTGGTTGTTCTGGGCCTCACCCCTAATGCACAGGCAATCGACGTTTTCAACTCCGATTTCTCCAAAGGCACTTTCGATACTCTCGGCTGGAAATCCAAAGGCGATTGGAGCATTATCAACATGGGCGATGGCAAACCCGACCTCGCCAAAAATCCCGGCCCGGTCGCCAAATTCCCCGCCAACGGCACCAAACCCGGCACACTTACCAAAACCTTTGCCCCTATCAAAAACCCCGGCCAACTCAAGCTCACTTTCGACGCGGGTTACGGTTGGGGGCGGCCCGACCATGCCCAAAACCTTCAAATCATGCTTCTCGATGAGAACGGCAATGGCTACAGCTTCACCAACCAAAGGTCTAAAGCGAACTGGGGCGTTCAGTGGGGCATAGTCAGCCTGTACGGCTTCAACGACGCCATGAAGTGGGCGGCCTCCGAAGTTGATGCCACCCAACCTGCCGTCATTGATGGCGGCGGACTGCGTACCTTCACCATCACACGCGACGGAGCGGGCAAATGGAGTTTCAACAGCGACGAGTGGAAAGGTGGCCCCGTCACCTTCACCGACAACACCACAACCACATTCACTCAAGTCGTGCTGTGCGGCTCCCCCAACACCGACGACCTGCTGTACGGCAAAATCAAACTCGAATCAGACAAAGCCCCCGACCCAACTTTGATTGGCGCCAATGGCACAATCGCCCAAACGCCCGAATACCTCGACTTCAATCCGGGCCGCGTCACCGCTGGCAGCGAGTGGGTCCAAAAAATCGAAGTCAAGTCGCCCGCCCTGCGCTCCGAAGTCAAAGGCGATGTAAAGGTAGAGTTCTCGGCCCCCGGTATGACGCAAGCCGTCGCGCTCTGCTGGCAACAACCGACCAAAGCCGAGCCGAGCGTATGGGGCCACGACGCCAAGCTCGCCGACATCAAACTCGACGCCACAGGCAACGGCTCCTTCGTCTTCCCCGCCGAACAGTTCCCCAACGGCCCCATCACCGTCCGCATATTAGCCAGCAACGACAACACAAAAGACTCGCGCGAAATCCAGCTCTACAACACGGGCGGCGTAGTCTGGAATCAGGGAATGCCCAAAACCGCGCCCGCCGCCGCTCAGGGAATGAAGCTGGCCTTCGCCGACGATTTCAACGGCCCTCTATCCATTTCAAGAGACGGCAAAAACGCCAGGTACAACGCCCACAAACCCGGCGGCGGCGACTTCAGCGGTTGGCCCTTCTCCGACCCCGAAGGCCCCGACAACCCCTATAGCCAGCAGGGCACCTATCTTCGTATACGCGCCTCCAAAAAGCCCGATGGCAAAGGCAGCGCTGGCATTATCGCCCCGATTGATGCCGATGGCAAAGGCTTCTATGCCACCGCGCCGTTCTACATGGAGTGCCGCTTCACCGCCCAGTCGGCCCCCGGCACATGGCCTGCGTTCTGGACTCTTATCCGCGAAGAAAAACTCGGCGGCGAAAAGGGCCTCAAAGATGTCAACGACGAACTCGACATCATCGAAGCCTATGGCGGCGTTGGCCCCGGCAACCCCAACCATCCCGGCTACTCGATAACCTCGCACTTCTGGAACCAGAAGGACGCCGAGGGCAAAAAGGTCGAAGATAAATGGAAGCGCATCGACATGCTCGGCATCGGTGGCAAATCCTACTGGTCCACCACCTTCCACACCTACGCCGTCAAAGTCACTCTCACCGACACCATCTACTACCTCGACGACATCGAAGTCTTCCGCCATCCCTCCGGCGAACTCTCCAAAACCCAGCCGTCATTCTTCATGATCAACTACGCCATCGGCGGCATCAGCGGCTGGAAAATCGACCTCGAACGCGAAGGCAACGCCTCCGACATGTACGTCGATTACGTCCGCGTCTATCAGGGCACCAAATAATCAACAAAAAAATGGCCCACTCCCCATCGGGAGCGGGCCGCGCAGCGAAAGCTAAAAGCTAATAGCCAACAGCTCAAATCAGCCTTCGCCAACATACACTTCGCCGCTGACCTGTGTAGCGCTGGTCAGCGCACCCCACAGCTCGGTTTCGGCTTCGACTTCTTCCAGAAAGCGCGAGCGCTCATCGGGGTACTGGCTCAGCTCTTCGCCCTCGACGGCCCATTCGCCCGCGCGGGCGAAGTTGCGCAGTTCCGGCGTGAGCACGAACAAAAAGTCGCAGTTCACGATCATCGCGTAAACGTGCCCGCCCACTTCGCGGGCATACACAGTGCGGGTGAAGTGGATATAGAAGCGTTCGCGCTGTGAGGGCGAGATGCCAGCCTCAAAAAATAGCGACTCGTCATCGCAGTCCACTGTCTCGCGCGCAAAGGCAGCAAACGCGCGCCATGTCGGCTCAAGTTGGGCCGAATCGCGCGAGGTTTCAAAGCGTTCCAGATACTGGTCGAAGTAGGCTCCCAGTGAATTGATGTGAACAGGCGTTTCCATTGGGCAAAGGTTTACAAAGTTGACACCCTCGCCGCCGAAAAAGTCGCGCTTTCATTTTTCTCAGTCACACGCGATAACTCTCAAGGGCCATCATCTCTTGCCAGTTCTACACAGGTAGGGCACTCGTAGGCCCGTAACGGCTTCACCTGCCATTAAGAGCCGGGGATTACCCTCTTTCACATATGAGGAGTCGGAGCGCACTGCCGCCCGCTCCGTTCGTATGAGTCTTTTCTCATGTCGTTTTTAACTCAAGCGCGCCCCACGCTTGCGCTCGCGCTGCCCATTATGGCGGGTCAGTTATCGCAAATGGGCATTGGCCTGGTCGATTCGGCGATGGTCGGCCACGTCTCCGAACTGGCTCTGGCCGGGGCGGCGTTCGCGATCAACGTCGCCAACATCCCCACCGTTTTTGGCATCGGCGCCATGTCGGGCCTGTCGGTGCGTGTCGCTCAGGCACAGGGCGCGGGCGACGATAAGCGTACCGCCGAACTGCTGCGTCACGGCCTCTGGCTGTCGCTGGCGCTCGGCCTCGCCATTTCACTTCTCATGCTGGCCCTCATCCCCCTGCTCGGCCACATGGGTCAAAGCCCCGCTGTCGTGCAAGAGGCCAAGCCCTTTTTCACGCTACTGTCCGTATCGGTGGCTCCGGTTATCGTCGGCATGGCGGTTAAAAGCTTCGGCGACTCGATGCAGCAACCGTGGCCCCCCACCCTGCTCTTTCTGGCCTCCATTCCCCTCACCGCCTTTTTCAACTGGGTGTTCGTCTACGGTCATCTCGGTTTCCCGGCGATGGGCCTCACCGGTTCGGGCGTTGCCACCCTGTTAGCCCGCCTCATCGCGACGGGCGCATTGTTATTCTGGCTCTTTAAAGCGGGTCGCTTCGCCCATGTGCGCCCGTCGCGTTGGCGCGGACGCCTTAGCGCCCAACACGCACGCGAACTGTCGGCAGTCGGCCTTCCGGCAGCTCTTCAAGTCGGTGTCGAGGTCGGCGCCTTCGCCGTCGGCGCGCTCATCGTGGGCGCATTGGGGCAAACCGCTCTGGCCGCTCACCAAATCGCCATCAACTGCGCGGCCACAATGTTCATGCTACCGCTCGGCATCGCCATCGCCACCACGGTTCGCATCGGTAACGCCATTGGCGCCCGCGAGTTAGGTCAGGTGCGCGCCATCGGCATCAACTCAGCCGTCATGGGCACCGCTATTATGGTCTTCAGCGGCCTCAACTTCTGGTTCTTTGGTCGCCAGATCGCCTCTGTTTTCATCAGCGAACCAGCAGTTATCGACTTGGCAACCCACCTGCTCATCGTCGCCGCCATCTTCCAGCTGTGCGATGGCATCCAATCGACGATGGCCGGAGCGCTACGCGGCCTCTCCGACGCCGTTGTCCCGATGCTGGTTTGCTTGTTTGGCTACTGGGGGCTGGCGATTCCGCTCGGTTATATCCTCACTCTGAAGACTCCAATGGGCGCTCCCGGCATGTGGTGGGGCTTCGCGTTGGGTCTGGGCATCGTCTCAATTGCCATGTGCTATCGCTTCGCCGTCCGCACTCGCGCCCACGATTTGGAAGAAATTGCCGAACATTTGCCCTCAGAACCGGTGCTTGCACACTAATTCAAGGAAAACCGCTCCGAGGGTACGCATCTTTTGACAAACTACTACGCCGAAAATTTTCGGAGTCTCGAAAAAAGATCATGGCTACATTAGAACTTAACGTGCAAAAGCGCGAAACACGCGGCAAAGAAGCCGCTAAAGTAATGCGTCGCGAAGGTTTGCTTCCCGCAGTGTTGTACGGACACGACGAAACACCCGTCGCATTGACCATCAACGCCCGCGAATTTGGCGACGCTTTGCGCCATCATGGCTCCACCAGCCTCATCGTCCTCAAGGGCCTGAACAACGAAACCGCTCTCATCAAAGAGATTCAGCGCCACCCATACAAGAACGTCCCACAGACAGTTGACTTCATCCGCGTTTCGCGCAACGAAGAAGTCCACGTCAAAGTGCCCGTCGTTCTCGTTGGCGACCCCATCTCGGTCCGCACCGCTGAAGGCGTTCTCGTTCACTCGCTCATCGAAGTCGAAATCGCTGCCAAGCCCGCCGACCTGCCCGACACCATCACCGTCGACGTTTCGAGCCTCGAACTCAACGGCGCCGCGCTGCATGTCTCCGACATCGTCGCTCCTAAAGGCGTAAAAATCCTCACCGATGGCGCCGAAGCTGTCGCCGTCATCAACCTCCCCGCCAAGGAAGAGGAAGAAGTCGTCGAAGGCGAAGCCGAAACAGCCGTGGCTTCCTCCGAAGTCCCCGCCGAAAACGGCGAAGCTGGCGAATCCGCAGCCACTGCCTAATCAGCAACCCAACCAAACAGAAAAGGGAGAAGCGAAATTTCGCTTCTCCCTTTTTTGTTTGCCCCACTAACTGAGCCTCAATGTTATCCCCTTTCAAAAACACGGAGCAAAATCGTATCAAAGCAAAACCCGAAGGTTCTCAGGTGTACCTTCGCATCCGCGCAAGGTGCTTCTTTATTTGGGCTAACTGCTCTGCCATCTCCTCGACCTCTTTGTTGATCCGGGTCACATTCAGCTCCCCCTGCCCGATATGTTGCTCGACTAAGAGCAGGCGGACTTGTAATAGCGCCGCGTGTTTCTGTATTTGTTGGGACTCTTCCAGGAACAGACTTAACCGTCTCGATTGTAGTCTGTGATCTCGATTCATAGCGGAACGATAACACAAATTCGATATGACGATTGACTTAATTTGCATCGCCCATTTTCCCCACTAGTGCATGAAGCGAATATCACGGTAACTGAAGGTATGGAAGAACTGGAACTAAAAGGCGATATTCGCATTGGTGAGCGTGTTATTTTGAAGGACGTATTCTTCCACATTAGGCTGCTGGCTGGCGGCCTTGAAGATGGGGGCCGATGGTCAGGTCGTTTCGAGGTACTCGACGACGAAGAAGATATTGCCTTCGATGATGCGCTAATATCGAAGAAACCCCTCAGGCTTGTTTTGCAGAATGGCAAATCGGGACAATTCACCCGCATACGACAAGTGGGCCGGATGATTTACATTCAAAGCGCGCTCCCTTCGACATAGTCGCGCCTGTTTACCAACTTGAGGGCAAGCATAAATTTCCCGATCAGAAAAATTCAATGACTACCCATAAATTTTTCCCCCTCCTACTCGGAACCTCGATCTGCCTCTCGCCTATCGGCGTGAAAGCCCAACAACCAGCTCAAACCGATCAGGCAATTGAGCAAGTGGGAGAACCATTCGATGGCTTCACCCTCGCTACCCAGTACGACAAAGCCGTCTTCACTGATGGTGAGCCAATCAAGGTATCATTTCGCCTTAAGAATCTGCGAACAACGCAGGAAGCTTTTCTCCGCACTATTGATCGCCAAGATTTCAATTTGAAAGTCACCACGGCTGATGAAAAACCCGTTGCCCGGACAGAATATGGGCGCACGGAGATTAATACAAAGAGTGCGACTACTGCCAGACTAAAACAAGGTGACGAGTTGACTGGCATGTTGAACGTCAATCGTATCTACGACATGACGAAAGCAGGCAAATACAACATTACGGTCTCGACAAGAGCGCCCGGTTCTGGAACTTACGTTTACTCCAAGACAACCACCATCACCGTAGCATTTACGTCATTCTAAACAGACGTTACTCCTACAGAAGAGGCCCGCTCAATGAACGGGCCTCTTCTTTCTCTTTCACTCACAAAGCGCGAAATCAAACGTCCAGCGCCAGATTGAACGTGCCCGAATAGCCCGCGCTATTGCTGCCAGTCAACGCCATCAGCGTTTCACCGCCGCTCTGCCCATAGATGCCGTCGTTACTGTTGAAGGTGTTGCGTGTGCCGCGCGTGTTATACGGCGAGGCGCTGTATATCGAAGTCGAAAGCGAGTCGTCGAAGAAGAACTGTGTGGTGAACTCGTAACTGCGCCCCGAAACCGTCGCGCGCAATTTGAAGTGGATATGAACTGCGCGCCCCGAATACCAACCGGGAAAAATCGTCGTGAATTTGGCGACTCCGCTCGAACTGGTCAGCTGATAGCCACGCAAAAAGTTCTGCCCCGACGTACCTTCAGAGGCGATGTCGGAGTATTTGCCCGCAGCATTCGCGTGCCAGATGTCCACCATCGCGCCCGATAAAAAGCTGCATCCACTGTCAGCCATCTGCGAGATATTGAACGTCAGGTTCAGAAGAACTCCCTGTTGAACGGTGCCCGTTCCGCTATCCGAGCGAATGTCAGAGCGCAGCAAGCGCTCGTCCACGAAGTACGGCCCTTCGGTCAGTTCGGGGCGCACTATGCAGGTCGTGTTAGAAATGGGGGTCGCCGTCGCGGTGCCAACTGCCGTTGGAGAAGTCGTTGCTCCAGTCGTGGGGGTCGTGGTCGGCACAGTTACTCCCGTCCCACCTCCGCCGCAACCAGCGGCAGTCAGAAAAGCCAGTCCGGCTCCACCGAACAAATACAGCGCTTCGCGGCGGGTCAGAATCCGGCCCTTGGGGATGTCGTCGTTATCCATGATAGTGTCAAGGGGGCCAATGAAAAGGCTCCTATCACAGCGTAAAATCCCTCAATTTTCGTGTTGTTACTGCCAACTTAATTTTCATTGGGCGATTCTAGCAGTTCTTTTGAGCTTGTGTTAAGTCGCGGCGCGCAACATGCCCATTCAAACAGTTCCATCGCATCTCAAAGAATGTGACGTGTCCTCAAAATATGGCATCAACTACACAACACTCACCACCGTTATCTGTCGCCCTTCGAGGCGAATGGCCTTTGCTTCTGTCGTTTATCACGACTGCCCTTTTTGCCTTCAACGGCAAAGCCTGGCTCAGCGACCTCTCTAACCCGCTCTGGTTCGGTTTCATGTCGCTGTGGCTGTTCGGCGTTATCATGGCTTCGGCCTTCGCCATCGTGCGCCACGCCGAAAGCCTCGCTGTTATCCTCGGCGAACCGCTCGGAACCCTCGTTCTCACCCTCGCCGTTATCGGCATCGAGGTCATGATGATTTCCGCCGTCATGCTGACCGGAAAGGGCGACCCAGCCATCGCGCGCGACACCATGTTCGCCGTGGTCATGCTTATCCTCAACGGTCTTGTCGGACTCGCCCTGTTGTTGGGCGGTTGGAAACACCGCGAACAGACTTACAACGTCTACGGCGCCAACGCCTTTCTCGCGCTCATCGTTCCCCTCGCCACTCTGGGCATGGTTCTGCCCAATTTCACCCGCTCCTCGCCCGGCCCCACCTTCTCGCCCTTTCAAGCTGTCTTTTTAAGCCTGATGTCGCTCGGCATCTACGGAGTCTTCTTAGCCACTCAAACGGGTCGGCACAGCTCTTATTTCGTAGCTCCCGATAGTGACGAGGCCGGACACGCCCACGGTCACGGCGATATGGCGGTGCAATCCACACCCTATCACGCGATTCTGCTGATAGCCTTCATGGCCCCATTGGTCGTGTTAGCAAAGCAACTGGCTGTTCCCATCGAATATGGGGTCAAAGCCTTCGGCGCCCCTCCCGCTCTCAGCGGCTTGATTGTGGCGGTCATCATCCTGTCGCCAGAAGCCATGAGCGCCATCCGCGCCGCCCTCGATAATCAGTTGCAGCGCTCCGTCAACATCCTGCTCGGCTCGGTGCTGGCCACTATTGGCCTCACAATCCCAGCAGTGTTGAGCATTGGCCTGTTCACCAAGAAAACCGTAGTTCTGGGCCTTAGCTCCATCGAGATGATTCTGTTGCTGCTCACTCTGGGCGTCTCCACGCTCACCTTCAGCGGCAACCGCACCAACATCTTGCTCGGCGCCATCCACCTGCTGCTCTTTTTCGCCTACCTGATGCTGCTCTTCGACGCCCCAGTCTGAAATGCAGCACTCACGAAAAAGCCACGACCCGTTTGGGTCGTGGCTTTTTCGTGTTTCATTGCAACTCAGGCACGCGGAGCAAACTTCTTGTTCACGAACTCGCGAAAGAACCCGGTGAACTCGTAATAAGCCTTCGGAGCCTTATTGCCATAGTTCTGAATGATGTACTCCTGGTCAGCCCCCTCATCATCGCTAAGGGTCAGCACCAGAACCTCATTGAACCCATCCATCAGCCCCTGTTGCCGATAATTCCCCACTAAAGTCGGAAGGTTCGCCTCGCGAACCTTGTCGACCAACTGATTCAACTGTTTGTTGGAAAGCACCCGACTACTGCTCTGCGCCTCCCCAGTTGCCCCCACAGCCCTTGGGCGTGGAGTCCCCCGGCTAATAACGTTCCCCTCTACAAGCGTGGTGTTCGTTATCCCGGCAAAGCCCCCAGTCTGCCTCCAGGAAAGCGAGACAAAGTTATCGCGAGTGACCGGAATAGGAGCCGGAACCGCCACTTTTGGCGCCGCATCTTCCGGCGCCGCCAATACAGCGGAGCCACCAAAAGACCCCGCAAGCAACACCCCAGCCAAACCAATTCGAGCAACGATTTTCATAGTAATCAAAACCTCAATTGTTTCGATAACGGGCCTATCACACCGTTCCGAACCTAACCGCTACGACGAACCAAACCCCAACATGTTCTCCTTCTCTCTGACTTCATCAAAACATCTCTGCGTCTCCTCACCTCTGCGGTTAAAAATCACCAATGATAACTGCCCACAAATTCCCAACAGAGCTACACCTACTCTCTAAAATCCCTCTGTGTTTCTTAATGTCCCCTGTGCCCTCTGTGTTTAAAAATGCCCTTTTCGCTGCTTTGCGCCTTCGCGAGAACCATATCTTTCAAACTACCTGTATATATGTTTCTGATAGTTGGATTGGGCAACCCCGGCACCCAATACGCCAAGACTCGCCACAACGCGGGCTGGTTCGTCATCGACGAACTCGCTCGTCGCCACTCAATAGACCTCGTTAAAAAGAACGCCGACTACAAAGTCGGCCTCGGCTTCATCGGCGAGCAGAAAATAGCCCTCGTCAAGCCCCAGACATTTATGAACCTGTCGGGCCGCGCTGTCGCATCGCTCAAAAACTTCTACCGTGTCGAACTCGACCACATCGTCGTCATCAGCGACGACCTCAACCTGCCCCTCGGCAAACTGCGCTTTCGTGGCGGCGGCAGTGATGGCGGCCACAACGGCCTCAAATCAGTCGCCCAGATGCTCGGCTCGAAGGAATATCCACGCCTTCGCTACGGCGTCGGCGAGCCACCATCCGAAGAGCGCGCCCAGTCGGGAACTGCGGGCTTTGTTCTTCGCCCATTCAGCAGCGATGAGTGGCAAACTGTGGAGGAGACGACCCGCCGCGCCAGCGACGGCGTCGAATGCTTCGTGCGCGAAGGTTTGTCACTTGCGATGAACCGCTTCAACCAATAGTTCGTCAAAAACTCAGGTCATCTCGATGAAAAAATCTCTGTTGTTCGTCTCCCTACTGTGCGCGCCACTCGTCGCCGCCCACGCCAAACCCGCGAAGAAAGCCTCTGCCAAGCCCTCCGGCGTCGTATGGCGCACCAACTTCGATGTCGCCCTCAAGGAAGCCAAGAAAAGCGGCAAACCCGTCTTCATCGACTTCTACACCGTGTGGTGCGGCCCCTGTAAATACCTCGAACAGACTACCTACCGCGACCCCAAATTCGTGCGCGCCTCGCGTAACTGGGTCATGGTGAAACTCGACGCCGAAAAAGGCGCCCGCAACCTGCAACTCGCCAAAAAGTACAAGCTCGAAGGCTACCCCACCCTGCTCATGCTCGATATGGGCGGCAGAAAGCTCCATCAAGTCGCGGGCGCCTTCCCAACCGAGATGATGCTCGCCGAAATGCAAAAAGCGGAAAAGAAAATGGGCGTCCTGTCGGCCAGCCGTCCAACAACAAAAACCACTGGTTAATCGTGCAAGTCAAAATCTGCGGAACAACATCAGTTCACGACGCCCGCCTCGCACTCGAAGCGGGCGCCGATTTCGTCGGCGTCATCGTCGCCCACCCCCCGTCGCCGCGTAACACATCGATTGCCACCGCGCGCCTCATCCGCGACGAAGCCCCCGAAAAATCGGTGCTGCTCACCGTTAATCAGGACGAATTCGCTCTGATCGAACTGGCGCGCACCCTCGAACCCGCCATCTTCCAATTCCACGGCGATGAGTCTCCCGCTCTGGTCGCGGTGCTGACCCAACGCGGCTTTCGCGTCTGGAAAGCTATCCACGGTGATGCCGCCCAACTCCACGAACTCGCCCGCAAATACACCGACGCAGGAGCCGAAGCCGTCCTGGTCGATGCCCGCGAATCCAAACCCGACGCTGTCATTTACGGCGGCACAGGCAAAGTCGCCGACTGGAACGGCGCCCGCGCCCTCGTCGATGCTGGTTACCAGGTCGTGTTAGCGGGTGGACTCACCCCCGAAAACGTCGAACGCGCTATCCAACAAGTCCACCCCTTCGCAGTCGATTGCGTTTCCGGCGTAGAAGCCACCAAAGGCATCAAAGACCCCGACCGCGTCCAGAACCTAATCAACAACGCCAAAGGCGAAACCACCTCAGCCCTACTCGGCTAACCCACCAACTCCCCCTTCGTTCCTCAAACACCTCGTAGGGGCTTATGGCAATAAGCCCATCCAGCCGCGCGAAGCGCCCCCACTATGTTCGCGAAGGCGAACAGTTGTCGCAAAGCGACTTGTAGCCCCCCATTTCAATGGGGGTTATTCTCACCCCACCGCCGCCCGCCGTTGCTCCGCCAAATCCTGCAATTCCTCGTGGTCGCTCCAGTGGTGAATCGACTTCCAGCCCAGTAGCTCCTGCGCGCGCCGCGTATCCCAACCGCCATGCATCGGGTCGTACCCTATCGTCACCGCTTCATCGAACGATGGCAACAGCGTTGGGTAATACAATTCGAGCAAAGTCCGGTAAGGAGTTACCGACCAGTAATCCTGCGCCAGAATGTTCAGAATGTGGTGCCCGCTCTCGACATTCTCTAAAGCCATCCGAAAAGCGCGTGCCACATCGCGGCGATCCACATAGCCCCACAAATCGCGACTCTTCCACTCCATGCCCCGCTCCAAAGCGCGCCGAGTCCAGTTGTTCAACTTCTCGACCGAGTTCACCCAGCCCAACCGAAAACAGGTCGCAGCCATCCCGGTACGGCGCGCATACATACCCGCTGTCATCTCGTTGCACTGCTTCGAGAGTCCGTAAACGTCACAGTTCTCGATGGGATGCGCCTCGTTGATCGGTAAATAGTGCGGCCCGATTTTCTCTTCGCCATGCGGCGCGTTCTGAAACGCGAAGCCAAAAATCGAAGCGCTCGATGCGATGGCCACCCGCCGCACCTCGAAAGCCTCACACGCCGCAAACACCAGTTGCGTGCCCAGCACATTGGGCGGAAACAAAATCGCGTCATTGCCGCCCTCCGGGTTGGGAATCGCCGCCAGATGCGCCACCCCATCGACGCCCTCCACAGCCTTCAAAACCGTGAAGCGCTCGGTCAGGTCGCCCAGCTGCATTTCGCACCTGTCGCGCAACTCGCGCGGTATCGGCGTCCGGTCGAAAGCCCGCACCTCATGCCCTGCATCCAGCAACTCGCCCACGACAACGCGTCCAATCGCCCCGGCGGCGCCAGTCACTAAAATTTTCATTGTCCTTGCAGTGTGAGGCCCATCGTTTAAGGTTGCGGCCCTTAAACTGCGCGCGCTTTTCTACGTTTATGGCTTTCACTCTTGAAATTGGCGCCAGCGCGCCCGATTTTGCTCTGCCCGCCACCGATGGCAAAACCTACTCGCTCGCCGACTTCACCGCGTCGCCGATTCTGGTCATCGCCTTCACCTGCAACCACTGCCCCTACGTCGTCAACTCCGAAGAACGTATCCTCGCCTTCGATGCTGACTATAAATCCAAAGGTGTCCAGCTCGTCTGCATCAACTCCAACGCCGAAACCACCTACCAAGACGACGATTTCCCTCACATGGTCGAGCGCGCCAAAGAGCGCGGATTTCAGTTCCCCTACCTGCACGACGAATCGCAGGAAGTAGCCCTCGCTTACGGGGCCTTGCGCACGCCGCACTACTTCGTTTTCGATGCCGAGCGCCAATTGCGCTACACCGGACGCATGGATGATAACCCCCGAAATCCCGGCAAAGAAACCACCCACGAACTGCGCGACGCCGTCGAAAATCTGTTGAATGGCGAGGCCGTGTCAACCCCCTTGACAAACCCAATTGGCTGCAATGTCAAGTGGCGCGACCAGGAAAAACATTGGATGCCCGCCCAAGCGTGCGATCTCGTCTAAAAATCGAAAAGAAAATAGCAATTTGAGGGGTAACAATGGCTGCCGATTGGAACTTTACGCACCTGCGCCGCGTTAGTGGATAGGCGTGGCGCGCAGGGTTGACGACAGTAGGTTGAAAATGTTATTGATATTTTCACCAAAATCCCCTCTCAACTATCGAAAACAGGCGCCTCGTCAGGGAATCATATAAAAGGAAAAATGAGCAAACAGTACCCGACCGGCCAGACTTCGCGTGGCGTGGAAGCAACATCTTCCGCGCTTCCTGATGCTGTAGCGGCCTGGGTGAAGATGGCGCAGAAGACGCCTCTTCTCACCGCCGCCGAAGAAAAAGAGTTGGGCCGCCGCATTGCGAAAGGCGACGAAGCCGCCTATAAGCGCATGGTCGAAGCCAACCTTCGTCTCGTCATTACGATGGCCTTGAAGCAATTGCATCAGGGTCATAACCACTCGCTAACTTTGGCCGACCTCATTCAAGAAGGCAACTTCGGTTTGATGCGCGCCGCACGCAAATTCGACCCGGCGTTGGGCTATCGCTTCTCCACCTACGCCTCGTTCTGGATTCGTCAGGCCATGAGCCGCGCAATCGCCGATCAGGCGAAAATGGTGCGCGTCCCGGCCCACATCGCTGAACTAACAAAAACGGCTTACCGCACCATCGCGACGCTCGTTCAGTCGCTCGGTCGTCAGCCAACAGTCGAAGAACTCGCAGAAAAACTGCAAGTCACCAAAGAAACCGCCGAACTTGTTCTCAAGAACATGGCCGAAACGTTTTCGCTGGACGACGAAATCGGTGACTCCGGTGATGGCGAAGACTTCGTGGACATGCTCCGCGACGTAGATGCCGTCGTTCCCGAAGAGGCCGCCGAAACCGCCATCCTCCGCGAAGAAGTACGCCGTGCATTGGATGAACTCACCGAACGCGAACGCGAAGTCGTCAACATGCGCTACGGCCTCAGTGGTGGCCGTGCCCACACGCTCCAAGAGCTAGGCGCCTACTTCAAAGTCTCGCGTGAGCGCGTTCGCCAAATCGAAGGCCAGGCTCTCCGCAAGCTCCGCAAAGGCGGACTGTCCGAAGCCGTCAACTAACTACAACTGAATATCAAGCAACCCCAGCCCGCGAACCAAATTTCGCGGGCTCTTTGCATTCTAGATCCCCCTGCCCTTCTCAATCTCCTCTGTGACCACTGCGTTTAAAAATCTCTTTTCGCGTCTTCGCTCCTTTGCAAAAACCACCACTCCCATCCCCTTTCAAAATAATTTACTGAAAAATGTTTAATATCTGTCTCAGATGGGTATATTGATGCGGTAGAGGTTGACAGTCAACTTGAGAGTTTCCATTCGTGATGTAGCCGAAAGAGCGGGCACAGGTCGCATGACCGTCTCAAACGTCCTCAATGGACGCGAGGGCCGCGTCTCGCCCGCTATACGTTCGCGCGTCTGGGAAGCCGTCGAAGAACTCGGTTACGTCCCGGTTGCCTCTCCCATTTCACAGAAACAACGCCAGCCCACCCGCACTATCGGAGTTGTCTTCGATTCCTTCAACCCCGATGATCGTGGTTTGGGGACTGCGGTGTTCAGTGGCATGATGGAAGCAGCGCGCGACCAAGATTACGACTTGCTCTCGATACTCCGCTCGCCCCGCCAATGGAATGGGACTCAAGCAGAAGTCGCCCTCTTCGATGGACGCGCCGACTGCTTCATTTTCCTATCTTCGTTCGAGGGTTCGCGAGAAGCAACGCTAAGTGACCTTGTCGCTCATGGAATGCCTTGCGTTGCAGCTTTTCGCCGCGATGTCCCCGAAGGAGTCGCGACAGTGGATGGTGACCATGAAGGTGCTATGGAACTGTGCATCCAGCATCTCGTGCAACTCGGTCATGAACGCATCGCCTTTATCGGTGGCGACCCCGCACGCAATGCGGGCCATCGCCGAGAAGAGGGATTCCGCCATTCGATGCAATCGCGTGGTCTGTTGCAAAGCGATGAATGGATAAGCATTGTCGGCGACTTCGTTCCATCGGATGACGAAGCCACCAACTTGGCGCATCATCTCATCAGCCTCAAGGCCACTGCCGCTGTGTGCGCTTCCGATTGGCTGGCGACCAAGCTCTGGGATGCTCTCCAGGCGCAGGGCGTTCGTGTTCCTGAAGACATTTCTCTGACCGGAGTAGACAATCTGCCAATGGCCCAGGCACGTAATCTCACCACGATCTCTATTCCAGGACGCGAGATTGGGCGCCTTTGCGTCCAAATATGCGACCAATTGACGCAAGACGTGACTACGCCTGTTTTGCACCATGTCCTACCTGTGCAGCTCGAAGTTCGTTCTTCCACTGCTCCGCCAGCTGACTGATTCCTTTATCCAAAGCCAACCACTGGCTCAACACAAATCTGTTCCATACATCATGAATTTACTTCACAAAAGCCGCCAGGCATTCACATTAATAGAATTGCTCGTTGTTATTGCCATCATCGCGATTCTGGCAGCGATTTTATTCCCCGTCTTTGCCCGCGCCCGCGAAAATGCGCGCCGCTCATCCTGCCAGAGCAATCTCAAGCAAATCGGGCTGGGTATCGTCCAGTACATTCAGGATTATGACGAGAGGTTCCCAATGCATCGCGTGGGAAATCCGGCTCCCGGCAAAACCTACGGCTGGGCCGATTCAATCCAACCCTATATCAAAAGCACACAGCTATTGCAATGCCCCAGCAACAGCGAACCCACTCCCGACCTGACGATTGCAATACCCGGCAGACAGGCTTACTACACCGATTACATCTACAACGCGGCGCTTGGTGGGACATCTGTAGGAACAAATCCCTCCGTAGGTTCTGGCATCTCCCTCGCGGCCGTGGAGCAAGCTTCTGTCACTGTGATGACCCTGGAGAGCAAATATCTCAACACCAGTCCATCGAGTAATAATTCCGCGCGCGTTGTAACTCGCGGGGGAGGCGCCGTCGATGCTCCTGTGGCCGCCATTAATGAATTTGACGCCACTCGCCACCTTGATGGCTCCAATGCATTGTTTACCGACGGGCATGTGAAATGGTTCAAGGGAAACAGCTCCAACTCTTTCGCGAACCTCTACCCCGCCAACGTGCCATTCGCGCTTTCCGGCAATAACCCGACCCTGCATCCCTATGACTCACCGGGCCAGCCGTTCAATGCCCCCTATTCCACCGATAACTAATAATCTGGTGCTACAGCAACTGGGGGAATGAATAGGACATTTTCTCTTAGCGGAGTGGGGTACCCACTCCGCTACTTCTCGTCGTTTGACACAACTATTCTTCATGCAACGACTATCTCTGTTGGTAGCAGCAATAAAACTAAACCGATAGCAGTTGCATGAAAGCAGCAAGCGAAACAATAGTCAATAATAGTTGTCCCAACCCAATCCCACCAAGAATAAATGAAAATTCAAGTTTTTGGCATCGCCGCCGCACTCATCATGCTAACCACGATCACACAACCAGCTAACGCTCAAGAAATGCGCTATGCCGACTCTTCGCGTGGGCGCGAAATCTCCAAAGACCCAACCATAGTGTTCTTCAACGACCGCTACTGGATGTACTATTCCCTCCCCCCCTACGCGAACGGCGTCGTTCCGCCCGAAGGCGTCCCCGCCTCCGCGTGGACTATCGGCATCGCTTCCAGCACCGATCTCACGAACTGGAAAAAAGAAGGCGAACTGCTCCCCGCTGGCGACTACGAAAAAAAGGGCCTGTGTGCCCCCGGCGCCCGCGTCATGAACGGCCAGGTTCATCTCTTCTATCAAACCTATGGCAACGACCGCAACGACGCCATCTGCCATGCCACCTCCACCGACGGCGTCCACTTCACCCGCAACGCCAGTAACCCCATTTTCCACCCCACTGGCTCATGGACAGCGGGCCGTGCCATCGACGCCGATGTCTTCCCCTTCGGCGACCGGCTCATCCTACTCTTCGCCACCCGCGACAAGGAATACAAAATCCAAAAAATCGGGGCCGCCAGCGCCCCACTTAACTCCGACTTCACCCGCGACAAATGGCAGGCCGAAAGCATCGGCTCCGTCTTCGCCCCCGAACTCGACTGGGAAAAAGCCTGCATCGAAGCCCCCTCCGTAATCCAACACGAAGGCAAACTCTGGATGTTCTACGCGGGCGGCTATAACAACGAACCCCAGCAAATCGGTATCGCCACCTCCAAAGACGGCATCACATGGCTGCGCGCCTCCGAGGAACCCTTCCTCAAAAACGGCGAACCCGGCTCATGGAACTCCAGCGAATCCGGTCACCCCGGCATCTTCCAAGACCCCAAAACCGGACGCACATGGCTCTTCTTCCAGGGCAATAAAGACCGAGGCGCCACATGGTACCTCTCCAAAGTCGAAGTCTTCTGGAAAAATGGCCGCCCCTCCCTCACCCCATAACCAAGGGTTGACGAAATCGGTTATTTTGAGTACAATGAATTCAAATATTTGAGGCCGTATAGTTCTCCCCCCGAACTAGGCCCAATCCCACTACTCCCCATAAAACCATGTTCCCTCCTCTCAAATCTCTCTGTGCCTCCGCATCTCTGCGGTTATTTCCTTCCTCAAAACTTCTCTGTGCCTCCGTGCCTCTGTGGTGAATTGAATAAAGATTGATTAATCAATCTTTCACCCCACTTTCACGCTCAAAACTCCCCAAAAACAGCGAACTAATCAATCATTTAAATTGATTAAAGCCCCGGAAAAATTGAATAACCCCCGAAAAAGATTGATTTCGAGGGCTATTCAATTCACCAACCGAAGTTACCCCTTCGGTAGCGCAGCCATCAATTCTTTGATAGCCGCAGGGGTCAAAGCCATATTCCACACCGCGAGTCCTTGCACGCTTCCATTAAAGCGGTGCTGCTCTCTATCCCACGTCCCCGTAGGTGCGATACGCACTTCCGGCGAAGCCTCGCTAAATTTGGCCGCAGCCGACTTAATCGCCGCGCCATTTTTGTAAAGCGTCACCGTCTTCCCGTCGTAGGTGGCACTCAACATCTGCCACTTCCCGACATCGAACGCCACGCCGGAGTCGATGTCGATGCTGGCCCCCCAGAAATGAATACCTCCTCGCACACGCCCGATATAACGCTGCGTGCCCGTCTGGTCTTGCGCATCGCCGAAGCCACCAATCAGCGTCAAAACGTCGGGCGCACTCTCCGTTCGCACGAACATATTGATCGTCCACGATTCGTTCTCCCCCGTTGGCAACGCATACAATTCATCCTTATCCCAACCGCTCTTGCCATCGAAGTTTTGAAGCGCTGTTGGCCCAAAAACCTTCGTGTTGGCGGGCGGACGCGGTGGAATCACAGGGATGGTCGCATCGGTCAAATGTGACTCGACCAGCGCCCCTGCTGCTCGCGTATCGCTCAAAGTGTTGCTCGCCACCGAAATCGCCGCGATACGGATGTTGGGGTTATTCGGCAACTGCACGCTTGTCGCGCCCTTAGCCACGCTCAGTTCGTACTGGAACAGGTACGAGAACAGATACAGCCCATCTCCCTGTGGCGAGTGCCTGTGCGTCCCCACCCAGGCCACACGGTCGCGCTTGATATAAGCGGGCTTCATCTTTTCCAGACGCAATACGCGCCCGTCCTTAACTTCCTTCACGACCTGCCCGCCGCCGCCACCCTGCGACGGATTGGACATGCGGCTATCCCACTGCCCGATATGCTGCGTCCAGTCGGCCACCCGAAGCGGATGGGTCGAAGCCACCTTGCCATCTCTCTTCACACTGAACACGCCGCGCTGGTCGCCATTAATCGACGTAGCCAACAACACGATGCGTGTGAAATCGCCACTGGGCAAGACGATGTTTTGCCCACGACACTCGACAAAGTTCGCCGAGCCGACCTTGCCCAATTCAAAATGAACTCCGTCACGCTCCAACGACGATGGCCACAACTCGCCCGCGATGCTGTTGCCCTTACCATCGAAATTGTGCGCGCCCAAGTTGATGTGCGTCGTGATGCCATTCAAGTTGAAGGGCAGCGAAACCACCTTGCTCTGAGGCGCCGCGATCTTCCGAGGCGCCGCCGCCAACTGCAACGCGAAAGTACGTGGCTGATATGGTTTGAAGTCGGCGACCAAATCGCCCTCCGTCACCTTGTAAGCTCCCACCACTTCTTCGGCGGCGTTAATTTCGCGAACGCTCACGACATTCGCCCCAAATTTCACGCGCACCTTCTGCGCGCTCTGCCCATGCAACTCATGAAGCCGAATCACCACTTCGTTGCTGTCCTCGGCTTGCTTGAGGGCACGAATCGAAACTTGCGGCGTGCTGATACGCACCAGCGAGAAGCTACGCCCATTGCCACTATGCGCCGTCGTCTGGAACGCTAACAGCGGCGTGTTGAAACGCGCGGCGCGCGTCTGCACATTGCCCTGCCGCCAATCGCCCGCGTGTGGCGCGAGAGCATACGAAAAGCGATGATGCCCGATGTCGTTCGTCTGCTGGTGCCCCCAACTTCCCTGCGAATCGGGAGTGCGCAGCAAAGTCAAACGCAGCGTCGTGTCGTTGGTCTTGTCGAATCCATATTTGGTCGAAGTCAAAATCGCCAATCCGCCGCGCCCATTCGGGTCGCTCAAGTCGGCCCAGCTTTGCGCCGGAACTTCGTGGCGCTTTGGCTCGGCGTTAGGGCGCTCGATAACGCCCAACCCCATATCGAACGTCGCGTTCGGGTTCGAAACTGCCAACGGGAACGCCGCCTTCACCAAAACACCAGGCGATAGCCAATCCACTTCGTTATCGACCTGCAACCAATCGCCGCCTTCGGTCAGGTGCAAACGCTGTTTCCAAACAGTCTCGCCCAATGTACGCGAAACCTCGACCGCGACACGAACCGGGCCACTTTCCACGACATCGACCTTTACTCCCGTGTTCACGGTGCCCTCTGGTGGCTTGCCGATCACATTCCACAGCACTTCCCACGCGGGCCAAGCACGCGACACATCGTGGAACCGTTCCAATGTCGCCGCCTGACCGAGCAATTCGATATTGGCGCTCTTGTCGAACACGCTGGCAATATCGCCCTCGGCATTCAAGCGAACCCGCAAACGCGAGTTTTCGAGCGAAGTATTGGCTGGCGAAATGATGGCCTCCATCTCACTGGGGATGGGGCAAGGTACCTGCGAAGGCCGCACATCGTAAATCTGCACGCCCACCGAAGGCACTTCCGCCAGGAACAACACGCGCACCTGACGCCCCTTCTGCGAAAGCATCTGGCTCGCAACTTCCTTCCCTGTTGCCGTGTTGAAAACACGCACATGAGGCGCCTCGGCACTCAAAGTCACCGTGGCCTCCACGCAGTCGCGGCGCGCACGGTCGAGCGAGTTATAAATCGCCAACGGCACGCCCTGAACGCGCGTATCGAGCGAACGAGCGATGGCGCTCACGCTGCTCGTCAGCACTCCAGCGAATTGCCCCAACGACAACAACTCATCGTTCCACGAGAAGGTGTAGGCTTGCGGAATACAAGTTCCGGTCAAGTCGTCGTGGAACTGGTGCCACAGGACGCGAAGCCATGCTTCGTTCAGCACCTCGCGCGGATATGGCGCACCGCCCAACCATTGCCCTGCCAAAGCGGCGCGTTCGGCGGCATCGGCCAACAACTCGTTCTGACGATTCCACTTTTTCATCGCCGCTTGCGACGAATAACAGCCAGTGCCGTGGTTCGTCATCAGCAATTCGCCTTTGTAAACCGGCAAGGCCGCGACCTGAGCGGGTGTCAAATCTTTGGCGATCTGGTCGGCGCTGGTGTTCACCACGCGCGCTACGCCATCTTTATCATCGACCGATTTCTGCGCCCATGAAACCGATTCCTCGCCCGGTGTGCCACCCTTGTCGCCAGTACCGAAGTAGCGCATGTTCACTGGCTGGTTGCCCGCATTGGTGAAATCCTTCGTCCACCCCTCATCCTTCGCGACATCGGAGTGAATCTTGGTGGTGTAGGCTTTGGGGCGTAGCGCCGCGATAACCTGCGAGCCATCGACACCTTCCCAGCGTCCCACCGAAAACGGCGTCGGTATCCAACCGCCCCACAAATCGACTTTCTGCGTCGAAAACACAGTGAGTCCCGAATGGCGCGCGATGGATGGCAGCGAATAGGGGAAGCCAAAGCAGTCGGGCAAAAAGATGTCGCGGGGAACTTGGCCGAACTCACGGCGGAAAAAGGCTTGTCCGTACAGCGCCTGACGGAACAGCGACTCGGCGCTGGGCACGATAACATCGACGGCGTTCACCCACGAACCCGATAGCTTCCAGCGGCCTTTGGCGACCCAATCCTGCAACTCTTTCCAGTCTTCGGGATGGTACTCCTTGAACCAGGCGTAGTGAATGGAGGCTTCGTAGTTGAAGTTGTAGGCCGGATACTTCCGCATCAGTTCCCAGTTCGGGCGAAACGTGCTGGGAATCCATTCGCGCAGGGTGTCCTGCACCGTCCAGTTCCACTGCGTGTCGTTGTGCGCAGTCGCCACCAGATACAAAATCGGCTTGCTACCGTTAGCTGCAGTCGTCGTGGTTTGGGCCAAAGCACCGCGAACTCCAACTTTGAGCAAAGAGGCGCCGCCTGCCGTAGAAATAACAGCACTTTTCAGAAAAGAACGTCGGGAAAAAAGCTGGTCTTCAGGAATGGGTCGAGACACGACAAAACATTTTAATCCAACTGCTTTTACGCTATCGCAAGCATTTTTTGGCAAAGGATCACCCACTCTGTAAGCGTTTTGGCTTCATTCTCGCGCGGTGAGGCGCGGACCGAAGCACATTTTTTTATGAAGCAACGTATTTTAGGGCCGTCGGGATTATCCGTCGGCGAGATTGGACTGGGCGGAATGCCGATGTCGGTACGCCACGACCGCCCCAGCGAAGCCGATTCCATTAAAACCATTCATCGCGCGACCGAACTGGGCATGACACTGTGGGACACAGCCGATGCCTATTGTATCGACGACACCGAAACCGGCCACAACGAGCGCCTGTTCGCCAAAGCCAAGGCCAGTTTGCCAGCCGATTTGCGCGAAAAAGTCGTGATTGCCACCAAAGGCGGTCACATTCGCCCCGAAGGCCGTTGGGACCAGAACGCGCGCCCCGAATATCTACTCACCGCGCTCGATGCCAGCCTGAAGGCGCTTGATACCGATGTCATCGACGTGTGGCAGTTCCACCGTCCCGACCCGAAAGTGCCTTTCGCCGATTCGGTGGGCGCCTTCGCCGAAGCCCACAAAGCGGGCAAAGTGCGTTTCGTTGGCCTGTCCAACGTCAGCGCCGCCCAAATCGAGGAAGCACTGACCATTGTGCCTATCGTGAGCGTCCAAAACCAGTACAGCCTGGGCCACCGTGCGCCAGAGCGCGATGGCAGCCTCGAAAAATGCCGCGAACTGGGCATCGCGTTCTTGCCGTGGAGTCCACTGGGCGGCATGGGCGGCGCCAAAGGCATTGGCAGCGATGAAACGCTGTCCTCCATTGCCGAAGAACTCGGCATCAGCCCGCAGCGTGTGGCATTGGCCTGGCACCTCTCGAAGTACGAGATGTTGATTCCGATTCCCGGCGCGAGCCGCGTCGAAAGCGTCGAAGATTCGGCACTCGGCGGCGAGATACTGCTCAGCCCCGAACAGGTCGAACGCCTGAATAAAAGTTTCGAGTAAAAGCGCGAAGGGGGCGGGCAACCGCCCTCTTTTCGTTAACGTGCGCCCCCTTCACCCCATCATTTAAAATCCACTATCTCCGTAACCAATATGCCCGAATCTATCGTTGTCAATCCTGCACCGCGTCACGAGTTGTCGCCTCACCTGTACATGCAGTTCATGGAACCACTCGGAGCGACCGATGGCTCGGTCGAAGCAGCATGGGACCATCAGAACTCGGTGTGGCGCCCCGATTTAGTGGAAGTGACCCGCGATTTGGCGCCGGGTATGGTGCGTTGGGGCGGATGCCTGAGTTCGTACTATCGCTGGCAAGAGGCAATTGGGCCGCGCGAAGAGCGGGTCCCAATGCTGAATTTGCTGTGGGGTGGCATCGAATCGAACCAGATTGGCACAGCAGAATTCGTCGAATTTTGCAACGAGGTCGAAGCCGATGCGCTGTTTTGCGTCAACTTCGAGTCGGATGGACGCCAAAACTGGGCGACGCCGCAAGTTGGCGGCGACCGCTGCGCCGATGCCGAGGAAGCGGCACGTTGGGTTTCGTACTGCAACCGCGAAGACGATTTATTGCGGCGTAGTCATGGACACCATGAAACCTTGCGAGTCCCGTTCTGGCAAATCGGCAACGAAACCTCCTACGACCGTGATGGCTTCGATTTGGAGACGGCGGCGCGCAAAACCGTAGAATTTGCCCAGGCGATTCATGCCGTCGATGAAACGGTGCGCCTCATCGGTTGGGGCGACGATGGCTGGGCGCCGCGCATGATCGAAGTGGCGGGCGACTATCTGGAATATGTGGCCTTTCATCACATGTTCCATCCCAGCCCCGACGACCCAATTCTGGATGGCACCAACTACCGCCAAGACCCTGTAAAAACCTGGGATGTGCTGATGGATGCGGTTCGCATTCACGAGAAAAAACTGCTCAAAGTGCGCGGCGAAGTCGAAGGCACGGGCAAAAAGCTGGCGCTGACCGAGTGCCACTTCACCATCAACGGGCGCGACCGGGGCGACGTGATGGCATCGTGGGCGGTCGGGGTTTCGTATGCGCGCATGATGCTGTTGCATCAGCGCCACGGCGACGTGTTGGGTATTGCCACGCTATCGGATTTTTGTGGCACGCGCTGGCAGGTCAACTCGGTGATTATCCCGACGCCGGGGGGACGCTCGTTCTTGCTACCCGTCGCCCATGTGATGCGCTTGTTCAGGCGTCATAGCGGCACGCACGCTGTCGAGATGTCAAATAGTTCTGACATTTTGGACGTAACGGCGAGCCGCACCGATAACCGTGTGTTCCTGCATGTCGTCAACATCAGCCGCGACCAGTCGGTGAAGGCATCGCTAAATATCGAAGGCGAAACAGTTAGCGGAGGCCGAGTTTTTGAATTGGCCGCCGACCCCGAAACCGAGATTTTGCAATCGTGCCCCGATGTTGTTCAAGTCGCCGAGAAGCCATTGGATAACGTCGGTGAGTGGACATTCCCTCCGGCTTCGGTAACGGTAATCGAACTCGAAATTTAACCCTTAACCAGCGAACTCTTTCCAGCTCTGTCCCTCGGAGGCGTCGCGCGACTGGAGCAGAATTGCGGCGATTTCGAGGGATTCCTGGGTGGAATAGAACTCGGTGGATTCGCCGCGTACTGCTTTCAATAGTTCTTCATGGACAGGAGTGCCGCCAATGGTGTTGGTGATGTCGCGCTCTCCGAGGGCACCGGAAATGAGTAGACAACGCCCATCGCGGACTTCGACTACGCCTTTGCTTCCCGCGATGCGGAGGCGGTCATCGCCGTGCGTTGGAGCGCTTTGAGGGCGCAAGAAATCAGCGTGAACAATGGCAGTGCCGCCATTACTTAGTTCATAGAGCGCAGCAACATGGTCTTCCATCGTGCCGTAATTGGGACGCGAGATGTTGCCACCCGTACCGATGGCGCGCTTATAAGGGACGCCGCTACAAAAGCGAATGAGGTCGATGGAATGCGAAGCGATCCACAGCAGCGTTCCACCATACAATTCTCGGTCGGCGTACCATGAGGGACGGGCGGCACCGAAACGGTAGCTTTTCTGGGAGGTTGCCAGCACGACTTCGCCGATTTGCCCGCTTTGAACTGCCCAACGCGCGGCGCGGAACTCCTTCTGAGAGCGAAACGGGAATTCGGTGAGTAGGACGCGCGATGTTCCGTTCGTCAGTTCGCGCAAGCGTTCGAGGGTGGCCCATGATGTGGCGATGGGTTTATCGCTGACGACGGCGATGTCACGCCCAAGGGCGAGTGCGGCCAATTCGCCGTTGAGGGCGTAGATGGCGCCAATACTGACGATGTCGGGCTTAAATTCGTCGAGCAAGATGCGCGGGTCGTCGAACCAATGGGAGCCTTTGATGGCGTTGCCGAGGTGTTTGGCGGCTTCGGAGTCTTGACCATCGCCAGAAACGGCGATTTGCCAGTCGGGATTGGCCGCAAGGGCGCCGCGCAAATAGTGGTGGCCAAAGCCACCCAGAAAAGCTAACCGCATAATTTTAAAAAGTTTTTTCGGGGCATGAGGCGCCTGCCCGCATCCAGAAACGACCGAATGCGGGCGAGATGCCCACGCCCCGAAAGAGAATGACTTAGCAAATATTGGAGAGCTTAATTATGCCATTCTCGCTTTAATTGGAGATGAAAGGGCGGGCAAGCAGCCCGCCCTTCGTAGATTATGGGGCTGTGATTTCCAAACCAAGGTAGTCATGGACGTTTTTGTAGCAGATGTTTTTGACCATAGTGCCGACGAGTTCGAAGTCATCGGGAAGTTCGCCATTTTCCATATCGCGCCCGATGAGATTACACAGCACGCGGCGGAAATACTCGTGGCGGGGGAAAGACATAAAGGAACGCGAATCGGTGAGCATTCCGATGAAGCGCGACAGCAGGCCATTGTTGGAAAGGGCGTTAAGTTGCCACTCCATAGCCTCTTTCTGGTCGAGGAACCACCAGCCGGAGCCGAACTGGATCTTGCCCGCGATACGACCATCTTGATAATTGCCCGCCATCGTCGCCATCGCGTAGTTATCGGCGGGGTTGAGGTTGTAAATGACGGTTTTGGGCAAGTCACCACGCGAGTCGAGAGCATCGAGGTAGCGCGCCAGATTTTGCGATTGCGGCCAGTCGCCGATGGAGTCGAAGCCAGTATCGGGACCGAGGTTTTGAAAACCGCGCGTGTTGTTGTTGCGCTGGGCGCCGATGTGAAGTTGCTTGGTCCAGCCGCGTTTAGCATCGAGTTCGCCGAAGAACAGCATCAGGAATCCGGCGAAGCGGGCGCGTTGCTCGGCTGTGGCAGCAGTTCCGAGCCGGGCGCGCTCGAATATCGCGCCCGCTTCGGCTTCGGTGGCGAAGTCGGCGAATGCCTGATTCAGTCCGTGATCGGAAAGACGGGCGCCAAAAGCATGGAAATCAGCGTGGCGCTTTTCGAGGGCACCAAGCAAATCGTCGAGCGACTGAATCTCGCGGTTGGTGGTGGCGCCGAGTTTGGCGAGCCAGTTGTTGAAAGCTTCGGGAGTATCGACACCGAAAGCCTTATCGGGGCGAAATGTCGGATAAACGCGCACCGGGCAATTTGAGGCGGCGATGGACTCGTGGTATTCGAGCGGGTCGGCGGGGTCGTCGGTGGTGCAGAGCGCGCGCACTTTGAAGCGTTGGAGCAAACCCTGAGCGCGATACTCATGGGTGGCCAGGCGCTCGTTGGCTTGTTCCCAAATGCGAGGAGCGCTACTTTCATCCAGAAGTTCGGTGATGTCGAAGTAGCGCGCCAGTTCGAGGTGAGTCCAGTGGTAGAGCGGGTTACGCAGGGTTTGCGGGACGGTTTTGGCCCAGGCGAGGAATTTATCGCGGGGAGCGGCATCTCCAGTGCAAAGGCTCTCATCGACGCCGTTGGCGCGCATGGCCCGCCACTTGTAGTGGTCGCCTTCGAGCCAGATTTCGAAGAGGTCGGCGAATTGACGGTTGTCGGCGATGTCGCGCGGGGGGAGATGGTTGTGGTAGTCGAGAATAGGTTCCTGCGCAGCGTACTCATGGTACAGTCGGCGCGCAGCGGCACTCTGCAGCAAAAAGTCGTCATGAACGAAGGGCATAATTGGTATTTTAAATCGCTAAATATCGGAGATGAGGGCTTAGTGTCGCATATAGAATTGAATATGGACCATAATTCAATTAATTTCGGTCCATATTCAATTATTTCGGGGGTTTCATCTATCTTTCACTGGGAAAAGATGGATTTAATGGGACGAGTAGTTTGTGAATCTAACCACCGATGGATTGATGAGGATTGGTGCTTGCGCGATACAACAGGGGCGGACTGTATTTAAATTTTTAACCACAGAGACGCAGAGGGCTTGAGGGAAGGAAATACGATTTCAGAGTGAGGGCCACGACAGCGGTTAAAGTAGAAGAAAATTTAGAAGGCGGATGTTTTAGATTTGATGGAGATGGGTATATTGCTTTGCCTGACTTTATTGCTATATGGCAATTTCTTATAGGGGCCGCAACGGGATTGGGGGTTGTCGTTCCAAGGATTCTGCGTTTTGCCACATGATTACTGAGCCGCGTCGGAGTGTCGATTTTCCTGAATCTGTTGCCGTGCCTATTCGGGGGCGCGATGGTGGGGTTTCATTGCGGGCGGTTTTGCTGTCGCTGGGGCTGGCGGCTTGGTTTGGGTATGTGGTGCCTGTTCTCGATTTGCAGGTTCTCAACACCAAGTTGGGAGCGGGGCATTTTCCGGTTGGGTCGATTGCGGTATTGATTTGCTTGCTGGTGGTGGTGAACCCGCTGCTGAAGTTGCTGTCGCATCGGTTCGCTTTTAGTCGCAACGAGATTCTGGTTGTTTATATCTCGACGCTGTTTTCGTGCTTGTTGCCGGGAATGGGTAGCGAGTCGTTTTTTGTGGCGCACTCGATTGGCTCGTTTTATTATGCGAAGCCCGAAAACCAGTGGCTGGGCTTTTTGGCGCCCTATTTGAAGCCGTGGTTTAGTGCGGCACTATCGGGTGGCAATGGCTATGACGGGACGGCGCGACAGGCGGTGGAGGATTGGTATATCGGCAATGGCGGCTCGAACATGTACTGGGGGGTATGGCTGGTGCCGCTGGCGGCGTGGTCGAGTCTGGTATTGGCCTCGTATGCGATGATGGGATGCCTTTCGGTGATGCTGCGGGCGCAGTGGGGGCAATATGAGGCATTGGCGTTTCCGCTGCTGAAGTTGCCGTTAGAGTTAACACGCGATGAGGATGGGAACGGCAAACCAAGGGTGCGGGCGTTCTTTTCTGAACCGCTGCTGTGGCTGGGTTTTGGAGCAGTTTTCGCGCTCGATTTCATCAACGGGTTGAACGCTTATTTCCCAGATGTGCCGACGATTCCGCTCAGTTTCCCGTTGGGAAGCCTTTTTTCGGAGGCGCCGTGGAATCAGATGGCACCGATGGCGATGATCGTGTGGCCGATTTTCGTGGCGATTACCTTTTTGCTTTCGAGCGAGATGGCGTTTTCGCTGTGGGCGGGGCTGATGCTGTTCCAGATGCAGTATATCGCGGCCTATTATTTCGGCTATTCGTACGGGACGCTGCCTCCGGCGCTGGGGCATTCGGGCGATGGGGTGGCGCGCACTTTTACGGCGTTTCAGCAGGTCGGGGGCTATGTGGCTTATGCAGCGATTTTAGCTTGGACGGCGCGCGGACATTTGAGGCTGATTTTGCGACGCGCGGTGGGCAAGCAAAAGCCCAGCGAATCGGAAGCGCGCGAGGCGCTGCCCTACCCGGTCGCATTCTGGGGTTTTGTGCTGTCGTTCGCGTTTCTGGTGGGATGGAGCCATCTGGCGGGATTGCGCTGGGATGTGGCTATCGCGCTGTGGAGCCTGTATCTGGTGACGGTGACGGTGCTATCGCGAGCGGTTATCGAGGGTGGCGTGATGTTCATCAATCAGGGCTGGGTACCGCTGGGGTCGCTGGCACAGTTGTTCGGGGCCGGAGTGGGGGCGTGGATGCCCGCTTCTTCCATCGTGCCGGGCACCTTTTTACAGGTGTCGTTCTTTCAGGACATGCGGGCCTTTTTGATGCCATCGTTTTTGCATGGATTGAAGCTGGCACATGACCGCGATATTCACGCGAGAAAGCTGATGATGCTTATCGCGGCAACGGTCGTGGTTTCGATGGGGGTAGGATTGTGGGCCAAGGTTCGCATGGGTTACATCGCGGGTGGGTTGGCACTGCATCCGTGGTTTTCCATCGTGGCGGCGCAGTATCCAGCGCAAAACGCGCAAATACTGCTACATGGACTGGGCGCCGACTTGAACAACTGGTTTTGGCTGATTGTGGGCGGGCTAATGGTGGTGGGCATGAGTTCGGCGCGGGCGCGCTTCGCGTGGTTCCCGCTACATCCGATTGGCTACCTGCTGGCGCTGACAGCTCCGACACAACGCGCCTGGTTCTCGTTCTTTTTGGGATGGGCGATTAAGAGTTTGGTGACCCGTTTTGGTGGGCATGAGGCTTACAAACGCTGTGTGCCTCTGGCGCTGGGCGTGATTTTGGGTGAATCGAGCGCTTTTGTGTTTTGGCTCGTCATCGACTTTTTTACGGGACGGGCCAATCATAGCTTTTTGCCGTGACAGAGTGGTTAGTTACTAGTTTTTAGTGGTTAGTTTTGGGATATGAGGGCAGAATCTAACATCCCCTCGTTTTCGCCCCTCCTAACCTCCCCAATGCGTGGAGAGGGACCACTCACTGAATTCGCAGCAACCTCTCGTATATGTGGCGGACCTCGATGTAGGATTTTTCATGAAACGAACATTTATTTTTTCGGCGCTGGCTTTGGGCGCGGCTACTTTTTCGGCGCAGGCGCAACCTGGGGCGAAGCTCGATTTGAAGTCCGATACGTGGGTGGCGACTGATGGGTTGGGGCGGCAGGTGGCGCGCGCGGGCGAAGCGGGAGTGCCGGCACCGAGGGCGAATAAGACCGTGGTGATGTTCTATTACATCTGGCATGGGTTTCATGGGCCGATTGGACCGAATGACATCACTAAGATACTCGCCAAAAATCCGACGAATCCGCAGTGGGGGCCGCCGGGGTCGTTTCACTGGTGGGGCGAACCGGAGGCGGGGTATTATCGCGCCGAAGACCCGTGGGTGATTCGGCGCAACATGTCGATGCTGGCGGATGCGGGAGTGGACGCGATTTTCTTTGATGTGACCAATGCGTTCACTTATCCCGATACGGTCAAGGCGGTTTGCGAAACGATTCGCTCGATGCGGGCGCAGGGCAATCCGGCGCCGCAGATTGGCTTCGTGGTTCATGCTCATGCGGCCAGTACGCAGAAAAAGCTGTGGGATGAGATGTATTCGAAGGGACTGTATTCCGACCTGTGGTTTCAGTGGAAGGGCAAGCCGCTTATTCTGGGTGAGCGTGACGCGAAATTCGACGATGGCAAGGAGCAGAGCGACGAGGTAAAGAACTTTTTCACGTGGCGCTATTCGTGGGCGTGGGACCCAGGTGCGGGCAAGTGGCCGTGGCTGGATACTTCGCCGCAACGCCCGAACCCCGCCCCAAATGCTCCGAACATAAACGAAGAGACGCCGGTTGCTTCGGCGTCACATCCGACTTCACATATAGGCAAGTCGTATCAAAACGGGGTGCAGCCAGCGATTGACCAGTACGGTCTGACGCCAGTGACGAACGAGGGGCGCTACTTCGAGCAGCAGTGGCAGGGGGCGCTTCAGCTCGACCCCGAAGCGGTTTTCGTGACGCAGTGGAACGAATGGGTGGCGCAGCGCTTTGTGGTGGATGACGCTTCTGGCCCCGGCTTTTTGGGCAATGGCACGAAAAAAGGCGACACATTTTTCGTGGACGTGTACAACGCCGAATATAATCGCGATTTGGAGCCAATGAAAGGCGGTTGGGCAGACAACTATTACTTTCAACTGGTGTCGAACATCCGCAAATATAAAGGGGCGCGTGCTGTGGAAGCGGCTTCGGCGCCACAAACAATCAAGTTGGGCGATTTCGCGGCGTGGCGCACGGTGGGGCCGGACTACCTCGATACGCGGGGCGACGTTTTGCACCGCGACTTCAAGGGCTATGCGGGTGGTTTGCAGTACCGAAACTCGACGGGGCGCAATGACATCGTGAGCTGCAAGGTGGCACGCGATGGGAAGAACGTATATTTTTATGCGCGCACGGCGAACGCGCTCTCGCCTTCGAGCGATGCGCGTTGGATGCAGCTGTTTGTAGACAGCGATCAGAATAACGCGACGGGGTGGAACGGCTATGATTACGCCATCAACACTCGCGTTTTGGATGGGAAACGAACGACGGTGGCAAAGTGGGATGGAACGAAATGGGCATTGGTGGGAGAGGCAAGGTTCGTTGCCAACACCAACGAACTGCATATCGAGGTGCCGCGCGCCTTACTCGGCTTTAAAGGCGCGACTACGGCACTAGATTTTCACTGGGTGGACAACGCTTCGCCCACTGACTTGAGCGATTGGATGGTATCGGGAGATAGTGCGCCAAATCGACGCTTCAAGTTTCGCTATAACAACTAATAATTGACCGTGTCAAAGTCAGCAGAATAGCTTGTTACAAAAGGCTTTTAATTGGGTAGATTAGAATTGCTTTACGAAGCAGGGAGGTTTGCATGAGTTTTCGCGTTAGTCGTGCTCCGGTTGCCTCTTTCCACCTCATTTATTGAGAGTCGGGTCTTTACTCTTTGAGTTAAAAGATCGCACTGCCTCATTATTCTCCGCGCCTTCCCGAAAAGGGAAGGCGTTTTTTTTGCGATTTCCACTAAAAATGTAGTGAGCGGGTGTTATAAATAGGGAGTTTTTGGGTACATTCTTTTTGCGATATAGCAGTTGCTATATCGCAAAAAACTTTAAGGTAATCCGATGCCCCGTTTTTCTTTTCGCAATTTGCAGCGCTCAGCTTTTACCCTTATAGAATTATTGGTAGTTATCGCTATCATCGCGATTCTGGCGGCGATCCTGTTTCCCGTGTTCGCCAGGGCACGCGAGAATGCCCGTCGTTCCAGTTGCCAGAGCAACGTCAAGCAAATTTTGCTGGGGACGCTGCAATATACACAGGATTACGACGAGAAATACCCCATCGCGCATTCGCCGAGTTGGTATGTGACGATTCAGCCATATTTGAAAAGCGAGCAAATTTATCGCTGCCCCAGCGATAGCGACAATAGTGCCGCACAGGGCGTGAGCTATAAAGTGAGTTATATCGGGAGTTACGACGCATTGGGCGACGCGAATCAGCCGCGCTCACTGGCCTCGTTCGAAAGCCCGGCCAACATGGTGATGTTTACTGATGGCGGCAAACAAGCCGACCCGACGACGGGCATGGTCTCGGTGAACTCGCCGGATAAAAATGGCGGGCTTCGCATTCTGGTCGATGTGAAACATGGCGGCACCACCTTCGATGCGGCGGCAACGGGCGATACCAACTGGATGGGGCCAAACCCGCGCCACCTCGAAACCGTGACTGTGGGCTTTGTTGATGGTCACGTCAAATCGCTGCGGCCTGAAAAGTTCTACTACCTCAACTCACCGATGATGTACCGCAATAACAAGGGCTATTGAGCGCGAAAAAGTACGTGTAAGTGAAGGCGCCCAAATGGATTTTTGATCTCATTTGGGCGCCTTCACTTGTTTGATGACTGAACTTGTTCTTCACAGAAAAAGAAGCGCGGCTTTCAGGAAGGTGAAACGCTTGGCACAAAACTAGCGTCTTTGATACTATCCACTCGACATATTGAGAGACGGAATCAGCGGTTTAAAGCCGTTGCTTCACTGCTCGGAAGTCCGTCTCGACATGCACAGACAAATTATGGCAGTGACATGTTCACAGAATAGAAATCGAGGGAGTGTTCATTTGAATTAGCGTTAGTGCAGCATTAATTCAGGAGGTTTTCTATCATGTTCAGCATCAAATCCCTCTCAGGAGCAAGCGCCAAGCGTTCGGGTTTTACCCTTATAGAACTTTTGGTGGTTATCGCCATCATCGCGATTTTGGCGGCTATTCTTTTCCCGGCTTTTGCCAGAGCGCGCGAAAACGCGCGTCGTACATCGTGCGCGAGCAACCTGAAGCAAATCGGTTTGGGTGTGTTGCAGTATCAGCAGGATTATGATGAGCGTTACCCGATACGGGCTTATGGCCCCAGTCCCGGCAACTATGTGGTGTGGGGGCAGGTCATTCAACCCTACATCAAAAGCACACAGTTGTTTCAGTGTCCCAGCAACACAAAGGGCCAGGTAATCACAGATGGCGAGACAGCTGCACTCCCTCAAGTGGCGACGGGCTACGCCATGAATCCTCGCTTCGACCAACTTTCCACGGCAGCTATCAACGAGGTTTCGCGCAAAATTTTGGTGGGAGAGCGCACTTCCAACTATGCGAACTCAGGCATGGCGTGGTGGGATTGGGGCAATAGCGGCAGCACCGGCTTCGCGAACGAAGGCTTTGGTGGACATCTGGGGACAATGAACCTGCTGTACGCGGATGGACATGTCAAATCGCTGAAAGGCACTGCCACTGTGGGTGGCGGCTTCAACCAGTGGGGTCGTTTCGACTCTAACACTGGCGCAACTGCGTGCAATGCCAGCCCCGACATCAACTGCGATGTAGTGCCAACCGAAGTCATAGCCAACCTGGCGGCTATGGACGCCAAGTTTTAGTCGAGAAAAAGATTTACCTTGTAGAAGAACAGGCGCGCATCTGATTTAAGTGCGCGCCTGTTCTTTTGTGATTTTTGGTAACTGATACCTTGTTATTTTCTCAGTTGCGCACCTGACATGCTTATTCCAAAATGCAAGATGTTTGGTGATAGGAATGCAAAAAATGAAAATGAGTTCGAGCAAAAAGGCACTTTATCTGGGTGTTCCGGCAATTCTGGGCGCGTTAGGGTTGTGCGCCGTGGCTCAAGGTAAGTGGACGCTGAGCGTGGGGGGGCACACGATTTCGACGAACGCCCGCAATATTGGTGGCACGACTTATGTTCCCATCGGTGATGTCGCGAAGGCGCTTAATATGCGTGTGAGCGTGAAAGGGAACAAAATCTCACTACTTCCCGCTGGTGGCGCGACACAGGTCGGCAAAATCGTGGGAAATATCAACGAAGACCTTTCGAGCGGACTTTATGGTTTCAAAGTATTGGGAGTAACACGGGCCGAGTCGTACGATCTCAAATACCCCACCATCTACCAACGCGCTGAAACAGTGAAGGCAAAGGATGGACAGGAGTTGGTAATCGTGAGTTGCCGCCTCAAAAACCAAACTCAAAAAATTATCTCGTTCCCCTTTTCCATCAACTATAAACCGACCAACACCTCACTCACAGATTTGGAAGCCCAATCTTATGCGCCGCTTTATTACGATGCAGCTTTCGATGCGGGTGGGCCATTTCTACGCAAGGTATTGCCAGCGGCCTCGCTCAATGTTGTCCTTGTCTTCGCAGTGCCCAAAGACACCAAGATTAAAGACGTGGTGTATGGCATGATTTCCTACGACGACTGGGTGTATAACAAACCCGCCGTCGATTTTCGGGTTCATGTTCAGGATAAATAAGACCCACTAGACAACAAAAAGGCCCCCAATGTTGGGGGCCTTTTTGTTTGTTTATGATGCTTTTAGACGATTGCGACTTCGGATTCGGGATCGAAGAGGTGCAAGGCGTTGGTATCCAGCGCCACATCGAGGGTATGGCCTTCTCTGGCGTTGGTGTCGGCGTCGATTTCGGCGACGAGCGATTGCTGGCCAGCGCGCAAGTAGACGATGGTACGAGCGCCCATAGCTTCGGTTACTTCGACTTGCATCGGGATGGCGGCGTCGGACCAGTGGGGCGTACCCACCAGTAGAGCGCGGTCATGGACATCTTCGGGGCGAATACCGAGGACGACATCTTTGCCGACGTAGGATTTCAAGGAGGCCGCTTTGGACTGGGGCAGTTTGATTTCAAACGAACCAGCGTTCAGAACGGGGTCAGCGCCCTGCATGGCGACTTTGCAGGTCAGGAAGTTCATCGACGGAGTGCCAATGAAGCCCGCAACGAACATGTTGGCCGGGTGATGGTAGAGAGCGAGCGGTGTGTCGCACTGCTGCAAAATGCCATCTTTCATAACCGCGATGCGCTGCCCCATCGTCATAGCCTCGACTTGGTCGTGGGTAACGTAGATGGTGGTGACGCCAAGGCGGCGGTGCAACTTGGTGAGTTCGGCGCGGGTTTGAACGCGCAGTTTGGCGTCCAAGTTGGAAAGCGGCTCATCCATCAAGAAGACTTCGGGGTGGCGCACGATGGCGCGGCCCAAAGCCACACGTTGACGCTGACCGCCCGAAAGCGCTTTGGGTTTGCGATCAAGAAGCTGGGTGATGCCGAGCAGTTCGGCAGCATCGCGCACTTCTTTGTCGATGGCGGCTTGAGCCTTTTTGACTTCTTCGCCGCCAGTCAAACGACCGAAGAAGCCGGGAAGACGACGCAGCTTGAGCGAAAACGCCATGTTGTCGTACACGCTCATGTGGGGATAGAGCGCGTAGTTCTGGAACACCATCGCGATATTGCGGTCGCCTGGTGCGATGTCGTTGACACGGCGCGAACCGATGAGGATGTCGCCACCAGTGATGTCTTCCAGACCAGCCAACATACGTAGAGCTGTCGACTTGCCGCAGCCCGATGGACCAACGAGCACCAGAAATTCGCCGTCGCGAATATCGAGATTCAAATTCTTAACCGCCGCAACGGTTTTACCGGATTGAGGGTCTTGGTAGGTTTTGCTCAGACCTTGCAGTGCCACGCTTGCCATAGTGTTTTTTCGGTGTTTCGCAACGGTCAGGGCGCGCGAAGCAGAAAATTGCGACACGTGGACGACGGTTCAAGTTGCGAAGAAGAAGCACTAAATACTTTACCGAAAACGCGGTGCAGACTTCGGATTGCTATGTCAGGATGCAACATAAAAGTCGGCGAATGGCGGTTAGATTGGCTTCTTAAATGGGTACAATCGTCTCGTGAACACGATGTGTCAGGCAGATTTACCCCATACGAGAAGGAAGCTGAGTGAATATCGGTATTTGTGTGTTGACGTTGGCATTTCGCTTGACAGAGCTAGAAACACGGAGCCAAGATTTTAACTCCAAGTCAATCAGTCTCAGGTATACCAATTCGTTGAATTTCCCAAATCTATATGTTTTCTCCGTGGCCAGTAGGCCGGGGAATTAGTGAGCGCGTAGTAGTTCCAAAGATATGTCTTTTTCTGATTTAGCATCCAGCCGTCTATCGCGGCGCCGTTTTCTGGGCGCCGGGGCTACTCTGGGCGCGGGTGCGCTGCTGGCGGGTTGCACCAGCCGTTATTCCATGCCGGGAAAACGAATCACTCTCTCCCAATGGTTTCATCAGTACGGCGAAGATGGCACACGCGACGCCGTTTTCCGCTATGCCGACCAGTACATGAAGGAAAACCCCGACATCGGCATTCAGGTGCAGTGGGTTCCCGGCGATTATGGCACCAAACTCAACACTGCCCTACTCGTGGCGGGCGGCCCCGATGTGTTCGAGAGTTCGCATCTATCAGTTCCGATGGTGGTCGCCGGACAGGTGGCGACGCTGGACGATTTGTATCCAGCCGATGTCAAAGCCGACTTCTTGCCCGCCGACTTAGCAGTCAACACGGTGGATGGGCACATTTATGGCGTGAAGATGGTGGACGACACCGGTTTGATTTATTACCGCAAGTCGCTGCTGGAAAAAGCCGGATTCTCGAAGCCCCCCGCGACTTTCGATGAGCTTATCGAAGCGGCCAAAGCACTGAACACCAAGGGACGCAAAGGCTTGTTTCTGGGCAATGATGGCGGCACCGGAGCGTTGATGACGATTGGACCTTGGTCGGCGGGTCAGGACTTCCTGAAAGAAGACAAATTGGTTTTCAACACCGAGCGGACGGCGCAGGTTTACGAGAAGTTGCGCACCTTGAACGATACCGGAACGTTGCTACGCGGTGCTCCCGCCGACTGGTGGGACCCTTCGGCCTTCAATCAAGGGTTGTGCGCAATGGCATGGGGCGGCTTGTGGGCATATCCCGGCATCAAGAAATTCTTCGACGACAACGCGAAAAAGAACGGCTTCGATTCGGATGACATCGGCGGCATGGCGTGGCCCGCGTTCGACAAGGACGGTTCGCCAGCGACATTCGCTGGTGGCTGGTCGCAGATGGTGAACGCGCGTTCACCACACGTGGACGAGGCTAAGCGCTTTGTACAGTGGTTGTGGATGAAGAACCAGAAAATCCAGACCGACTGGAATTTGTCTTATGGCTTCCACGTGCCGCCACGCCAGAGCGTGGCACGTACCGCGACGGCATTGCGCGCGCCGGTTCCGGCGCAAGCGGCGCGCGACCTCGCGCAGCATGGCGGCGCGACGGGGCCATCGTGGACGAACGGCATGAACACGGCGATTAGCGACGCTGTTACCAACATTTTGGGTGGAAGCAACGCCAAAGACGAACTGAACACAGCCGAGCGCAAATGCCAACGCGAATTGGCGCGCTTGCTCCGCTAGGCGCAGCGCTTACTATTTAATTTTTCAACCTACCGTGACTAACACTTTTCTTGCGCGGCGCTTGCGTCCCTGGCAATGGGCCATTGTGGGGGCGTGCGGTGTCGCGGTTTTAGGGGGCGCCTATTTCACCCCATTTGCTCGCGCCATCGAAACCAACGTGTTGGTGCGCGACCCCTCCACCATCGTTTCGCACAAAGGCGAATATTGGGTGTTCGGAACGGGGCCGGGAACACAGATGTTCTCGTCGCGCGACAAAATTCATTGGACTAAGCGCGGCGCGATGCTGGCCACGGCGCCTTCGTGGGTAGCGGAGACGGCACCGGAAAACAGAAACAATACCGTGTGGGCGCCCGATGCACGCTTTTTCGGCGGCAAGTACCACGTCTACTATTCGTATTCGGCGATGGGTGCCCAGCAGTCAGGCATTGGTGTGGCCTCGAATGAGACTCTCGATCCGAAGACGTGGCACGACGATGGGTTGGTCGTTAAATCGGATAAAACCACCGGATTTAACGCCATCGACCCATGCGTTTTCGAGGGCAACGATGGCAAGATTTATCTGTCGTTCGGCTCTTACTTCGATGGCATTCGCGTGGGCGAAGTGAACGCTCAGACAGGACTATTGGTGTCGCCGCCACCCTACAAGCGCATCGCAACGCGCCCAACGACTCCCGGCAATGCGATTGAGGCATCGGCTATTTATTTCCATGACGGCTGGTACTATTGCTTCATCAACTTCGATGGTTGCTGTGCGGGTGCCAAGTCGAGCTACAACATTCGTGTTGGCCGCTCGAAGAATGTCTATGGCCCCTACCTCGATAAAGAGGGCAAGGATTTGAACGAGGGCGGCGGGTCGCTGTTTTGGACGGCGAGTTTCGACAACGGAACAGGCCGCCTCGTCGATGACCAGGTTGGGCCGGGGCATGTTGGCGTTTTCAAAGAGGGCACCGACGAGTGGCTAACGACTCACATGGAATGGTCACGAGCCAAAAACGGCGCCACCACCATGAACTTGAACAAGCTTGGTTGGGCACCGGATGGATGGCCTTATGTGGTGTGGGATTATCAGAACGTGAAGATCGTTTCGAACCTCGCGAGCCACGACGTGATTAGCCCAGTCAAGAAAGTGACCGACGGTGGCGCGCTTGAAAACGATTACTTCGACAATCGCGCGGGCCAGAAGTGGAACGTGCAATTCGTAGGCAATGGGTTGTATCGCATCAGCGAACGCAAGTCGGGACTAGCACTTTCCGTGAAGGGCGAAGTGAAAGCTGGCGCCCCGGCAGTGCTGGCAAAATATGCCGACTTGCCTTCACAAAAATGGCGTTTCACACAAAACGAGAGCGGGACTTATTCGCTCCAATCAGCAGCCAATCTGGGAGTATCACTGGATGTCAGCGGCGGCAAGACCGAGGACAACACGCCGATTCAGGTGTGGACGACTAACGGACTCGAACCGCAGAACTGGTCGTTCCGCGCCCGTTAAAACCAACTACCGCGTTTGCCCTCGGCCAAGAGAGTAAGCGCTTACATTTTTCTTTTATGTCTCCGTCATTGTCTCAATCGCCGCCGCAGCCACCAGAGGGCAGGTCTTCATCCAATCGCTCGGCGAATCTCGCGTTCTGGACGTTCGTCTCGCCCGCGCTGATAGGGTTGACCATCTTTACGCTCATCCCCATCATCTGGGGTCTGATTCTGTCGTTCTCACAGGCGCAGAACACCATTCGTCCGGTAAAGTTCGTTGGAGTTGCCAACTACCTCGATTTGCTGACGGACGCGATGTTCCTGCGCTCGCTGGGAGTTATCGTCATCTTCGCGGCCTTCATCGTGCCGCTCACCTACTGTGTGTCATTGGGGCTGGCGTTGCTGATTAACAAGGCAGGCCGAGGCAAAGCATTCTTCCGCACGGTGTTCTTCATTCCGTCGGCGGTTTCGTATGTCATTGCCTCGCTGATCTGGAAAGTCAGCATGTTCTCCGGCACGGAGTCGGGCTTTGCCAACAACCTGATCGGATTTTTCGGCAAAGACGCGATTTCATGGATTTCGCCGCTGCCAGGGCAGGGGCCGACTTATTGGCTAGTGTTGGTATCGGCGCGTTTGTGGCTGCAAGTCGGGTTTTACATGATTATCTTCCTGGCCGCATTGCAGGAAATTCCGCCCTCGATTTATGAAGCGGCCTCGGTAGATGGCGCCAAACCGGGTTGGCAGACGCTGCGCTACATTACCCTACCCCAACTGCGCGCCACGACGATTTCGGTTCTCATTTTGAACTTCATCGCGGCGTTTCAAGCCTTCGACGAGTTCTATAACATTCTTGCTGGTGCGGGCGGCGCTTATCTGGCGGCGCGTCCACCGCTGGTTTACCTGTACTCCATCGCGCTCACCGACCAAGACTTTGGGCGCGGCACGGCGGGCGCGTTCATCGTCACCGCGCTCATTCTTGCTGTCACTGCCATTCAAAGCCGCGTATTGGGCTTTGGGGATAAGGACTGACCAACTCCCGATTTTTTCAAAATGAATTCTCTTGAAAGCCAGTCATTTTCACCCGGCCCGGCTCCGGTGACAGTTCCAGCGCAATCGCCCGAATCGAATCGCCATTCGGAGCAAGGTAAGTCGGGGAGCAAGCTGCCCGGCGTGTTGCGTACGGTCGCGCTCTGCTTCTTGAGCGTGCTGTTTTTGCTGCCGTTCTATTTGTTGGCGCGCAATGCTTTGCTTACGGAAGAGCAGATTCAGGCACCCAAATGGTTGTGGTTGCCGACCTCGCCGCAGTTCTCGAACTTCATCGCGGTGTTCAACAACCCCGAAGCGCCGCTTGGCTCGGCACTGCGCAACTCAGCGACTATCGCTATCACGACTCTTGTGTTCCAGATGCTGATTTCGTCGATGGCGGGCTATGCTCTGGCGCGCATTCCGGCTCGCGGCAAGAACGTGGTCTTCGGCATTATCGTGGCGACGCTGATGATTCCCGGCGCGGTGACATTCGTGCCGTCTTACGCAGTTATCGCGGCACTGGGCGGCGTGAACCACACTTGGGGCATTATCGTTCCCGGCCTGTTCTCGGCGTTTTCCATCTTCCTGTTTCGCCAGTTTTATCTGCGCTTCCCTACCGAAATCGAGGAGGCGGGGCGACTGGACGGCTTAAGCTACTTCGGCGTGTACTGGCGCTTGCTATTGCCAAACTCGCTGGGCATTTTGATGGCGCTGGGAGTGTTGTGCTTCATCGGTTCGTGGAACTCCTTCGTGTGGCCGCTTATCGTCGGGCAAGACACCTCGACATGGACGGTTCAGGTGGTGCTTTCCACCTTTATCACGGCACAAAAAGCCAACTATGCGCAGTTGTTCGCGGCGGCATTCGTAGGCGTGCTTCCTCTGGTTGTGGTCTTCTTGGCAATGCAACGCTATATCGTCGAAGGCGCCAAATTCTCTAGCGGCAAAGAATAAACGAGAGAGATGAAAAAACACATATGGCCCCCGGCTTTAGTCGGGGGCTATATGTGTTTTCTGTACAACTTATCCACCTACACAGGCATAACAACCGAATCTGTTAGTAATAGGGAACTGAAGGAGGGCGAACACAAGGTTGGCCCCTACACGGGATTACGACCAACTGGAACCAGATGAATTCTGCGCAGGGGCATTAATCAATGAGCTGGAGGCGAGAACGCGAGATACGCTTTTTCGCTTTCTGCATTCCAGGCACCGAAGACCTGTACGCGGCCGATGAGACGGGCGCGGCGGGATTTATTGTCGAGAAAAGCAGGGCTGGGACGGCCATCATCGAAGGCTAACACAACGTAAACACGCGAATCGGAAGTTTTAGGGGCGCCTTTGAACAGTTCAAGCACAGCGGGAATGGGTGGGACGAGTTCCAAGTTATGGCCGTAGAACTTCATCTGGAAACCATCATCGTTATGGAGGGGGTAGGAGACGAATACGGGAGTGGGCTTAGAGATTTTGAGTTGTGACCAGTTATCAACCCATTTGTTGTCTACGATTGGACTGCTTGCCAGAGCAATGCGCTGACGTGCGAAGAGTTGGGAGATCGACTCGTGACGGTCGGTAACAACTTCGATGGAGCGCAGTTCGTCGCGGTCGATGAGGACGCGCGTTAGGGGCTTAGCAACTGTCGATTTAGCTGTTGGTTCAGCGTGAATTGGAGCGACGGTGACAACGGCGAGAAGGCCAAGAGAGAAGAGAGATTTCATGAGCTGAATTGCTGGCATCTCATATCTGTTGAATGCACTAAAGGTGAGCCAATACCACAAGTTTTTTGGCTCATGGCATTGGTTAAGAAGCTAATTCCTCACAACGCTTCTGAGAATATGTCAAGATATTGGCGATGAAATCGTCACATCTTTTATTGGGACTGAGTTTATTGATGGGCACTAGCGCCTATGCGCAACAAAAAGAGGACGTTCACCTTTCGTTGAAAGCCAGCGGCGTAGAAATCAAAGGCGAAGTGATACAGAAGGGGCGCGAAAATTCCATTGAGTGCTTTGGCTATGAGCAGGAAACGCAAGCAAACCCTACGGGGCGGCGCACCTATCAACCACTGGTCATTCGCAAACGTATCGACAAGGCATCGCCGCTACTGATGAAAGCGCTGATAAAAAATGAGAACATTAGCGCTACCTTCAAGTTCTATCGTACTCCTCAACGGGGAACAGCCGGGAGCCAAGCATCACAAGAGCATTACTATACGGTGACTTTGTCCGATGCGCGCATCCTTTCGGTGCGTCAGGTTATGCCTGATACGCGCGAAAGCAATGCAGGGGCAACTACCGAAGAGGTGCAGTTCGGCTTTAGCAAGATCAACTGGACTTACACCGTGGGCGGTGTGTCAATGGACGATGACAACGTCCAAATGACAGGTTCTTCGAATGGGGCAGTGTCTGGATTGCGAGTACGCCCCAGCCAATAAAGTTGGGCCAGATACTGATAAAAACGGAAGCCTCATGGCAAGCGTACCTTGCCGTGAGTGCTTCTTTGGGAATCCTTTAAGTTACAGTAACCACAAGAACTGTCAAATGTGGTGTCCCAGGTGTTATATATCCAACATTTGTGGGCATATTTACTTCAGAGGAGCATCATCATGAAATTGTCGCTGGCAATGGAGAGGTGACGCCGGATATATGATTCATTCCTATTTTGTTAAAGCACGCAAGGGTTTCACCCTTATCGAATTGCTGGTTGTCATCGCTATCATCGCGATTCTAGCCGCCATTCTGTTTCCCGTCTTCGCCCGCGCCCGTGAAAATGCCCGCCGTTCTTCCTGCCAGAGCAACCTCAAGCAAATCGGCCTGGGTGTCTTCCAGTACACGCAGGATTACGACGAGAAGCTGCCTTCGCGCGTGAACTTTGGCGCACAGACTCAGAACTGGCGTGAGGTCATTCAGCCTTACATCAAAAGCACTCAGCTGTTTGCCTGCCCTTCTAACACAGGAAACACGCTGACGACTTACCCCCGCTACGATGTCAACGGCCCGAAGGCTTCGTATTCGATCAATGGTTCCAATGGCAATATTGGCGGCACTGCCCCTACAGGCAACGATGGAGCCTCGGCTTCGCTGGCGGCCTTGGGCAGCACGGCTCAAATTGTTTTGGTTGGCGAAAGCGGCCCGACATGGCCCTACCCAGAAATGTATGTCGATGGTTCGCCCACCGATTTTGCGAACAACATGTTTGCCGGACATCTGGGTCAATGCAACTTCCTGTTCGCCGATGGTCACGTCAAATCGATGAAGCCTCTGGCGACGGGCACACCTGTCAACATGTGGACTATCGAAGACGACGGTGTTGGTCCGGCTACCCTGCTCGACCGATTGAGCGCCTGGCAACTCAAAGTGAACTAAGGCTAAATTGGGCTTCAGAAAGCAACCTCTGGGGGGTGGATTACAGCTGTAATCCACCTTTATTTTTTGCCTTTATTCTCTGCCTACCTTCTAAGTGCAGAGAATAATACTCGAATCGGGGTTGCCTCATCATACAGATATTTTCTGGTTCGAACTGTTCAATGGTGAGCCTTGGTTTCGATGGGAGTTTGGGATAAGAATATGGTTATTCAGGCATGTTAAACCTTTACCATATTTGGGAATACTGGCTCAGCGAGTAGCATAAATAACAATATTATTCGCGTTTACGTAAAAATATGAATCACCATTCGCCCAATGAAGCCAAATTAAAATCTGGTTTCACTCTTATAGAGTTGTTGGTTGTTATCGCGATTATCGCCATTCTGGCGGCCATCTTGTTTCCGGTTTTTGCGCGTGCTCGCGAGAATGCGCGCCGTGCTTCCTGCCAGAGCAATCTCAAACAAATGGGTCTGGGCATCATGCAGTACACACAGGATTACGATGAGAAGATGCCAGGGCGCACGATTGGTGGCACAACCACTCCTTACTTGAGCTGGCGCGTTCTGATTCAGCCTTACGTCAAGAGCCGACAGTTGTTCGCGTGTCCTTCCAACACAGGTAACGCAACAACAACCGCCGATGATGGCGGTGCTTTGATGCCCCGTTCCTATTCGATTAACGGCGAAACCAACAATATCGGCGGTACCCCTGCATCAAATATCAACGTCGGACAGTCCATCGCGGCGATTGGTAGCGTTGCTCAGGTCGTATTGGTGGGTGAATCGGATCCTTCGTGGCAATGGCCCGAAATCTACATGAACGCTCCCGATGCCAACACCTTCGCCGGGGCGGTCTTCAAGGGTCATCTTGGACAGGCGAATTTCCTGTTTGTCGATGGTCATGTTAAATCTATGAAGCCATTGGCGACTGGCACCCCGGTCAACATGTGGACGATTGAGGATGATCTGGCAGGCCCGACGACCCTACTCGACCGCCTGGGCGCGTGGCAAACCAAAATTAATTCAGGTTAAATCGAGCTTCGGAAGGCGATTTCAAGGGTGGATTACAGTTGTAATCCACCCTTATTTTTTGGCTTTGTAACACAGCCTGTTTTGCCACCACATCTTTGCAGTGGCAAGCTAAAACACACGTTTTGCGGAGCCAATCATGCAACGAGAAAAACCCAATCCAGTCTGTACATATACAATCCCAGGCAAATAGTGACTATGATTCGTTAGTCGCTCCAGAAGAAATTTCCATGAAAAAGTCTCTCATCGTCAATCGAAACAATGCCTTCACACTTATCGAACTCCTTGTTGTCATCGCGATTATCGCCATTCTGGCAGCCATTTTGTTCCCGGTTTTCGCCCGTGCCCGTGAGAATGCGCGCCGTGCTTCCTGCCAATCGAATCTGAAGCAAATCGGTCTTGGCATCTTGCAATATCAGCAGGATTACGACGAACGTTTCCCCGGACGTTACAATCCCGGCACCAACCAGAGCTGGCGCGGCTTGATTCAGCCTTATGTCAAAAGCACGCAGTTGTTTCAATGTCCCTCGAATACAGGGGCCATTAACAATGGCGTCGCATGGCCACTCAACTCCGTTCCCCTCACTCCCATCTCGTATGTCTGCAACGGTATAAATGCCGATGTAGGCGCAACCAATATGGGCGGTAGTGCTCCGATGCCCGATTTGGGCGGAGTATCAAGTGCAGCTGTCAATGATGTGGCACGCACTATTCTGGTTACCGAATCGTCTCCCACGTGGCAATGGCCCGAAGCGAACGTGAGCGGGACTCCGATAGAATTTCGCGACCAGATGTTCGCTGGTCATCTGGGACAGGTGAACTTCCTGTTTGTCGATGGCCACGTTAAGTCGATGAAACCTCTGGCAACGGGAACACCAACCAACATGTGGAACATTGAGGAAGTCAACGATGCCTTCCCACCATTGATAGACCGCCTTGCCGCCTGGCAAACCAAGGTTCAGTAAGCGTAGCGATATACCGAACAAAGCGGGCACCTCTTTAAAGTGCCCGCTTTTTATCATTTCAGGGCTTTAAATGGATGGATGTGGAGGGTTCCTTTCAGATTGTTTAGCTTGTCTTCATGCTTAAGAATTGCTTGGGGCTTCTTCGGATGAAAATCGCGAATTCCAATCGTTTCCATAGATAAAAAGTGGGTGACTTTGGGCATAATTTTATTAGCGAGGTTATCTTGAGGTCGGGGGCAAAACCCACACCTTTGAAGACAAAGATTTATGACACGCACTCCACAAGTCAATCACCGCCAAGCCTTCACTCTTATCGAATTATTGGTAGCCATTGCTATCATCGCGATTCTGGCGGCGATTTTGTTTCCCGCTTTTGCTCGCGCCCGCGAAAACGCGCGCAAAATCTCGTGCATGTCGAACATGAAGCAAATCGGGTTGGGGATTTTGCAGTACACGCAGGACTACGACGAGAAAATGCCACCACGCGCCAACGACATCGGTTCATGGCGAGTTATTACTCAGCCTTATTTGAAAAGCACACAGTTGTTTTCCTGCCCTTCCAACACGCTAAATGCCACTAACGGCGCGGATGCTGGCGAAGCGGCGATTGGAATCAAGCGCTCGTATGGGGCGCCGCAGTTGGCGACGAACGCAGGCGTACTGGCGACGGGCATTCCGTCCGATTCGATGTGGCGAGCTTATGATGGCGTCTCGCTCGCCCGCGTAGATAGCCCCTCGCAGGTGCTGATGATAGGCGAAACAACCGGCGACTATTCCGACTTACCCATCAACAACACCGATTGGGGCGGGCCGAACAACTATGTGTTCTCAGGACATCTTTCGTTCGCGAACTGGTGCTTCGCCGATGGGCACGCCAAATCAATGAAGCCGCTTCGCACCATGAACGACCTTGATGGGGGCGGCAGCGTCAACATGTGGACAGTCGATAATCAAGCGTTTTCGGGAGCCGCCTACGGCCAGATTCGCACCAACCTATCGAATGCCGAAGTGAAATATCAGTAGCATTAGCCGCATATCGAACAAAGCAAGCCGTGTTACGGCTTGCTTTTTATTTTCTTGCGACTGATATATAGCAAAAATATGGTTACAAGTGGCACACGGGGCGCGTCACACTTGGGAAGTTCAAATCTCGTGCAAATAACGCTCTTCGTCCCCTGTTTCGTGGACGCCTTTTATCCACAAACCGCAAAAGCGATGGTCAAAATCTTCGAGCGGTTGGGCCACACGGTTAAATTCCAGCAGCAGCTCACCTGTTGCGGTCAACCTCCGTTCAACGCGGGCTACTGGCCCGAATCGCGTAAGGTCGCCGTCAAGGTTCTCGATGCCCTCAAAGATGCCGACCGGGTAGTGATACCTTCCGGTTCGTGCGGCGCGATGCTGAAAGTGTTTTATGGCGAACTGTTCAAAGACACCCCGCGCGAAGCCGAAGCTCATGCCCTGCGCGACAAAACCTTCGAGTTCGCCGAATTCATGGTCAAAGAACTGGCAGTAACCGAATTGGGCGCCAAGTTCCCGCACCGCGTCACGTGGCACGATGGCTGTCATGGACTGCGCGAACTGGGAATCAAAGACGAACCGCGCGCCCTACTCGCCCATGTCGAAGGTTTGGAACTGGTCGAAATGAGCGAGGCGCAAACCTGCTGCGGCTTTGGCGGATTATTCTCGGCCAAATTCCCCTCTATTTCGGTGGCGATGGGCGAAGTTAAAACCCAGTCGGCCTCCGAAACCGAGGCCAACTACTTAATTTCCGGTGACGGCAGTTGCCTGATGCACATTCAAGGCGTCCTCGACCGCCAGAAGCGCAAAATCAAATGCCTACACCTCGCCGAAGTTCTGGCGAGCGGATGGTGATAGTTTTCTCGTAGAGATGATTAAAAATAGAGGAATATAAAACACATAGAGGTTGAGTTAGTCCCATCGGAAAAGGCGCTTAACCTCCTCAATAAAATATCAAATATTGGGGACAGATTTCGATGTGCACTGCACCACTCCTTCATTCCCTTGTGTCTCTTATGTTCCTCTGTGTTTAATTATCTCCATTGCGAGAGGTGATACAAAAAATGCCAATTGCTCCCGAAACCTTGAAAGAAGAAGCGCTCGATGCGCGCAGTGCGCCCCCTGGGTCGGGGGCGGCGCACGACGACAACTTCCATAACCCTCCTGAAAAGCCCTCGTCGCAGTTCCACCACGACGCCGATGTCATCACACGCGATTTGCGGCACCGCGCCTTGATTCAATCGGCGCTGGGGAAATATGGCGTGGCGCGCAAGGCCAAGCAGTCAAATTTCCAGGACTGGCAAGCGGCGCGTCAGGCGGCGGGGGATGTGAAGTGGGAGACGATTGGGCGTCTCGATTCACATTTGCGCGACTTCGCCGACAAAATCGAGGCACGCGGAGCCAAAGTGTTCTGGGCCTCGAACGGCGATGATGCGCGCGATTACGTGGTGCAGGTCATTAAGGATGCGGGCGCCAAACGCATCATCAAGTCGAAGACGATGACGGGCGAAGAGATTCACCTCAACGCCGCGCTCGAAAAAGAAGGCTTTGAAGTCGCGGAATCGGATTTGGGCGAATACATCGTGCAGTTGCGCGAAGAGGCGCCTTACCACTTCGTGTTTCCGGCCATGCACCTGTCGCGCGGCGAAATCTCCGACTTGTTCAAGGAAAAACTGGGCACCGAATCGACCGACGACCCTGAAAAGCTGACCATGATCGCGCGCGAAGTGATGCGCGAGAAATACATCGCCGCCGATGTCGGTATTTCGGGCGCCAACTTCGCCATCTCGGAAACCGGCACCATCTCCATCACCGAAAACGAGGGCAACGCGCGCTTGACGATGGGCTTGCCGCGCATCCACATCGCGATTTTCGGCATCGAGAAGGTGCTACCGAAGATGAGCGACCTCGCGTTGTTCTTGCCGATGCTGGCGACAGCGGGCGCAGGACAAGCGCTGACGGGATACAACACTCTCATCTCCGGGCCACGCCAACCTGGCGAAATCGACGGGCCGGAAGAGTTGCACATCGTGTTGCTCGATAACGGGCGCACTAACCTACTCGCCGACCCCGAACAGCGCGACGCACTGCACTGCATTCGTTGCGGCGCCTGTTTGAACGTGTGCCCCATCTTCAAGAACGTCGGTGGGCACACCTACGGCACGACTTACCAGGGGCCGATTGGCTCGGTCATCACTCCGCACCTGCGCGAGTTGCAAACATGGAAGCACCTTTCGAGCGCATCCAGTTTGTGCGGCGCCTGTTCCGAGACATGCCCGGTGAAAATCGACCTCGCGCACCACTTGCTGCAAAACCGCCGCAACGCCGTGCAAGAGAAGTCGGTGTGGTGGGAAAAGGCGGCGATGCAGGGCTTCGCGTTCTTCATGAACCAGCCGAAACTGTTCCGTCTGGCGTTGAAACTGGCGCCACTCGCACAGCGTTTCCACCCTCTGATTAAGGGCCGTAAAATCGACCCGATGTATGTGTGGACGAAAGACCGCGAGTTCCCGTTGGTGGCGAAGCAATCGTTCCGCGCCTATTGGAGCAAACGACAAAAATAATTCTCGCAAAGACGCAAAGACACGAGGTAAATTTTCCCTTTGCATCTTTGCGAGAAACCTAATGATGCAACAGCAAATCAAGTCCAACCGCGAAGGCATCCTGAGTGCCATCCGGCGCGCTCTGGCAGTTCCGGCGCCGCGCCCCGGCCATCATGAGAGCGAATCGAAGGCGCATAAGGAGCCGCAGTTCCAATCGACTCTGCCCATCATGGGGCAGGAGCCGGTTAGCTCGTGGTTGCCGCCCGTCGGCGAATCGTGGGATGAATGGCGCGACTTGTTCGCCGCCAACTCGGTCGATCTGAAAACCGAGTTCATTGTGTGCGCCGACGAAGCCGAGCTGGGCGCCCAACTCAAGCGCATATCCGAGCAAAACGGCTGGCGCAAAGTTGCTCTTCACCACGGCGAACTGACCGATAAAGCGCAAGCGGTGCTAGGCTTGGAAACGATGTGGGTGGAAAAAGGCTACGATCCTCACGAGATGGAGAAGTGTGATGCAGGTATCACGCAGTGCGATGCTCTAGTCGCTCAAACTGGGTCCGTTGTGATGAGCAACCCCAGTGCAGGTGGCCGAGTCCTCAGCGTTTTGCCACCTCACCATATCGTTATGGCTCGCCGCGATCAGCTGCTTCCCGACCTGCCCACCGCCTTCGAATTGATGCAATCGAAGTACGGTGACAACTACCCAAGTCTGATGGGCTTCATCACTGGCCCCAGCCGTACCGGGGACATCGAACGCATCTTAGTTCTAGGGGCACATGGCCCTAAAAAACTTACTGTTTTAGTGGTGTAAGCGCGATTTTATAAGTAGTCAGACCCGAATCTCACGTGCAACTATGATTCGCAAAGCTTTTGTTCTTCAACTTCACCCCGGCCATGAGGTCGAGTATGAAGCGCGCCATAATCCCATTCCTGCCGACCTTGAGACGGCGCTTAAGGAAGGGGGCGCGCACAACTATTCTATTTTCCTACACGAAGAAGCTCGGCAACTCTTCGGCTACGTCGAAATCGAGGACGAGGCGCGCTGGGATGCCGTTGCCCAGACGCCCGCTTGCCAGAAGTGGTGGAAGTTCATGGGCGACATCATGCCCAGTAACCCGGATAACTCTCCTGTTTCAATTCCACTGCGCGAAGTGTTTCATCTTGATTAAAATTGCCGACGTATCCTAGTCGCTAAAGTACATAACTAACCAATCCAAACCATCATGACCAATGAGCAACTGTTTCCACTGCTAGACGAATTCCAGATCGAAGTCCCCAGCTGGGGCTTCGCCGACACGGGGACCCGCTTCGGCAAATTCCACCAGAGCGCCGCTGCCGCAACCATCGAAGAGAAAATCGAGGATGCAGGCGAAGTTAACCGCTTGACTGCCGCCGCTCCTTTGATAGCGGTTCACGTCGAGTGGGATTTCAAGGAAGACCAAGACCCTGCCGAGGTCGTGAAGTTAGCAGAGGCAGAGGGCATCAAGATTGGTTCAATCAACCCCAACCTATTCCAAGACCAAGCCTACAAATATGGTGCTTTCACCTCGCCATTGGAACACTCGCGCCAGTTGGCCGATGAGCATCTGGAACGCTGCATCGAGATTGGCAAGGTGACAGGCAGCGAATTTTTGTCGCTGTGGTTAGCCGATGGCACCAACTACCCCGGTCAGGATGACATCATTACGCGCAAGCACCGCCTGGAACGGGCGCTGAAGAAGTGGCACGACGCCATGCCCGAAAACATGACGATGTTGGTCGAGTACAAACCGTTCGAGCCAGCGTTCTATCACACCGACTCCGCCGACTGGGGCATGGCGGCCAGTTTTGCGCGCAAAGCGGGCGAGCGCGGCAAAGTTCTGGTCGATACCGGACACCACCTTCCCGGCGCCAACATCGAACACATCGTCGCGTTCTTGATTGACGAGGGCATGTTAGGCGGCTTCCACTTCAACGACCGCAAATATGCCGACGACGATTTGACGATTGGCTCGATTGACCCATACGCCGTGTTTCGCATCTTCCACGAAATTCGTAACGCCGCGCACCGGGGAAGCGATGTCAGCAAAATCGCTTACATGATCGACCAGAGCCACAACCTGAAACCGAAAGTCGAGGCCATGTTGCAAACCGTTGTAACCGCTCAGGAGCTGTACCTGAAAGCCTGTCTGGTTGACCGCAATAAGCTGGCCGAGTTCCAGGCCAACACCGACATCATCGGCGCGGAAGAGTTGTTGCGCACGGCGTTTTACTCCGATGTGAAGCCGATTTTGGGCGCATGGCGCGAATCGAAGGGTGTACCTACCGACCCATTGACGACATATCGCGCCAGCGGCTACGAAGCCAAGCGTGCCAACGAGCGTAGCGCCCGTCGCCCAGACGCCGGAAAGGGCACAAGCTACGCCTAAATCATGCAAACAAATGCACCAAGCACCGCGAGCGCCATTTCAGCGCCCGTAAAAATCGCCGTCGTCGGTGCAGGCAATGTCGGAGCCAGCTTCGCCTACGCCTTGCTACTGAGCGGCATTGCCTCTGAAATCGTCATCATCGACGCCAACCGCGCCAAGGCCGAAGGCGAGGCAATGGATTTGGCGCACAGCGCACCGTTCGCACCGCCAGTGCGGGTGCGCGTCGGCGACTACTCCGATTGCGCGGGCGCTGTCGTTACCGTTGTGACGGCAGGCGCAAATCAAAAACCGGGCGAAACGCGCTTGCAACTGTTGGAAAAGAACGCAGGCATTTTCCAGCAAATCATTCCGGCAGTAGTGGAAGCCAACCCAACGGGCGTGTTGTTGATTGCGACGAATCCGGTCGATGTGCTGACCGCTTTGTCGCTTCAACTGTCGGGACTGCCGACCTCGCGCGTCATGGGTTCGGGCACCATCCTCGACACCGCGCGTTTTCGCCACTTCATCGGGAGCCACGTTGGGGTCGCGCCGCAGAATGTGGACGCCTATATCATCGGCGAACACGGCGATAGCGAAGTCGCGGTGTGGTCGCAGGTGCAAATCGGCGGCGTGCCGCTCGACGACTTCTGCGCGGCGGCGGGCATCGTGATGACGCAGGAGCATAAAGACGAAATCTTTCGTCGCACCCATCGCGCCGCCTACGACATCATCGAGCGAAAAGGCGCCACCTATTACGCCATCGGCGCCGGATTGGTCGATGTCGTGGCTGCCATCGTGCGCGACGAAAACCGCGTGCTGCCCGTCGCCAGCGTCACCGATGGCGTCGCGGGCATTAGCGGCATCGCCTTCGGAATGCCCACCATCGTCAACCGCGACGGTGCCAGTCGTGTGTTACCGCTTCCGCTCTCCGAATCGGAGCAGGAAGCGTTATTCCGTTCTGCCGACGTACTCAGAACCTCTTTAAGCCATGTGCAACAGGCCTAACGCCTTGAATGCCTGAATCAAACACCATGCAAGCCACTGAATTCCAATACGTCTCGTACCTGTGGGACGACGCCAAAGCCGATAGCCTCGACGCTGTGGGCCGCCTCATCTACCGCTCCAATTTGCTCGGTCAGGACGGGCGCATCACCAATACCGGAGGCGGCAACACCTCGTCTAAACTCGAAGAAATCGACCCACTGACGGGCGAAAAAGTGACCGTGATGTGGGTCAAGGGCAGCGGCGGCGACCTGCGCACCAGCAAGCGCGAGAACTTCTCTTCGCTGTATCAGGACAAGGTTATGGCGCTACAAAAGCTGTATGCGGGCAAAGAGAATCGCGGCCCTAAGACAGTTGCCGAAGATGAGATGGTCGCGCTTTATTCGCACACCACCTTCAACCTCAACCCACGCGCTTCTTCCATCGACACACCACTGCACGCCTTCGTGCCCTTCGCGCATGTCGATCACACCCACCCGAACGCGGTAATCGCGCTGGCGGCCAGCGCCAGTGGCGAAGCGCTCACCAAAGAAATCTACGGCGACGATGTCATCTGGACGCCGTGGCAGCGCCCCGGCTTTGAGTTGGGCCTCATCCTGCAAGACATTCTCAAAGCGAATCCCAACGCCAAGGGTGTCATTCTGGGCGGACACGGCCTCATCAACTGGGCCAACGACGACAAAGAGTGCTACGAGCTATCGCTCGAACTCATCGAAAAAGCCGCGCGCTACATCGAAGCGAAAGACAAGGGCGCCGAGACCTTCGGTGGCCAGAAATTCGAGTCGCTGGGCGAAGACGAGCAGCGCGAAACGCTGTGCGCCCTGTTACCGTGGTTGCGCGGTCAGGTTTCGCAGCAAAAGCGTTTCGTGGGCACAGTGCAAAGCGACGAGAAGACGCTGCGTTTCGTGAACTCGAACGACGCCGCGCGTTTGGCGGAACTCGGCACCTCCTGCCCCGACCACTTCCTGCGCACCAAAATCAAACCGCTGTACGTCGAGTGGAACCCACAAAGCGAAGACCTGGCAGCACTCAAAGACAAACTGAGCGAAGGCTTGACGAAGTACCGCGCCGATTACGCGACCTACTACGAGAACTCGAAGCACGACGATTCGCCCGCAATGCGCGACCCGAACCCGACCGTCATTCTCATCCCCGGACTGGGCATGATCGCGTGGGGCAAGGATAAATCCGAGTCGCGCGTTACCGCCGAGTTCTACGGCTGCGCCATCGAGGTTATGCGCGGCGCCGAAGCGCTGTCGTCGTATGTGGCTTTGCCTCAGCAAGAAGCGTTCGACATCGAATACTGGCTGCTTGAAGAAGCGAAATTGAAGCGGATGCCACCCGAAAAATCGCTGGCCCGCCAAATCGTCGTCGTCATCGGCGCAGGTTCTGGTATCGGGCGCGAAGTCGCGCACCGCATAGCTCCCGAAGGCGCGCACATCGTATCGGTTGACTTGAACGCCGAAGCAGCGCAGAAAACCGCCGACGAACTGAGCGCCAAGCTTGGTCAGGGCATAGGCGTCGCGGGTACGGGCATCTCTGGTTGCGGCCCCGCCATTGGCATTGCGGCCAACATCACCGACCGCGCCTCCATCAAGAAAGCACTTGATGAAGCGGTATTGGCCTATGGAGGCATCGACGCCATCGCGGTGACTGCGGGTATCTTCGTTCCGCCCGACACCACCGGGCACATCCCCGACGACCGTTGGGCGCTCACCTTCGCCATCAACGTGACGGGAAGCTACTTCGTCGCCGATGAAGCCTACCACCGCGTGTGGAAATCGCAGGGCATGAAAACCCGTCTGGTACTGACGACTTCGGCCAACGCCGTTGTCGCCAAGAAAGGCTCGCTGGCCTATGACACCTCGAAAGCCGCCGCCAACCATCTGGTGCGCGAACTGGCAGTCGAGCTTTCGCCCGTCGTGCGTGTTAACGGCGTGGCGCCCGCAACGGTGGTCAAAGGCAGCACCATGTTCCCACGCGACCGTGTGGTTTCGAGCCTCGCCAAATACGACATCGAATATTCGGACTCCGAGAGCGACGACGATTTGCGCGACAAACTGGCCCGCTTCTACGCCGAGCGCACGCTGACCAAAGCGCCCATCGAGCCGAGCGACCAAGCTGAAGCCTTCTATGTCTTGCTCACCGACCAACTGAGCAAAACCACCGGCCAAATCATCACGGTTGACGGTGGCTTACACGAAGCCTTCTTGCGCTAAAACTACCCGAACGAAAACGGCCCTCAATGATTTTGAGGGCCGTTTTCGTTTGTTTATTTACGCATCCATTCGGGATGTTCGCGCGGGCCGAAGCGCTTTGTAGCGTATGTTCTCAACTAGCGCATTTCGTTTTTCAGGAGAGCTATGGTTTTGTTGTTGTGGCCCGCTGAATTGTATCGTGCGAGTTCGTGGATGGTGTTGGCAATGGCGGGACGGCGCTCTTTGACGGGGACAGGTAGCTTTAGCCACAGGCGAATCATGGCAGTACCGCTGTCTTTTTCCTCGCCGACATCATCGTAGAGGGCGGCTTCCAGAATGGCGGCTGTATCGCCCTTTCGCAGTTTGGCTCCGTGTTTGAGCAACAGAGCGACTTGTCGAGGATTGCTCCAACAGGCACCGCAATGACCACAGCCGCCCATGTTGGCTTGAATGACCGATTCGGGGCCGAGGTTGGGGTTGGCTCCGGCGTCGAGCAACAGCTTCATTTCCTCGATCTGTGCGGGATAGAGAACTTCGGCGTAGTGGCCCACAGACGAGAGCAAGGTGCGGACTCGGCCCTCTTCGGTGGAAGTCGTGTTGACATCGACTCCGGCTGTGATAAAGGCTTTGAGAAGCGCGGGGCTTTCGATGTCGAGGGCGCCAAAGACGAGGGGGATGCCGTCGTGGCCTTTGGCGTTGGGGTTGGCACCTAACTTCAGTAGTTGGATGGCACGGGGCTTGTTGTCGAGAGAGAGCGCCGATCCTAACTGCCTGGTTAGTTCGGCGCGTCGCCTGGCCTGATAGCGCGCTCCGGTACTTGCCAAAATAGCACTGAGTGCCACTAACCCCACGAAAAGAGTGCGGCCTTTCATGATAGTCCAGTAAAGCACTCCCCCAGAGAAATAGCGATGAGTCAAAAGCACATGGCACACTTATTTTGTGCCTTCCTCGAAATCTGCCGATCAATTGCTGCTGGAAGAGTTCATTGGGGCGGAGTTTGGGATTCATCCGGTTTGGCCCGCCTTAGTGGCCCAAGTCTTCGACGGAGCGATGCCGTGGAGCATCACGTTTAGCGAAGAACTCCGGCAACTTTTATTTCAGGGCGATGCGCGAGAGTTAAACCTCGGATTTCCGTGCATGGAGATATTCGTCAACTACTCGAAGTTGGAAGTTGGAACACTCGCAGGGGTGGGCGAAGTGTTGAAAATCACACCACAGCCGGATGATAGAGATGGCATCGCGGTTTGGTTCGTCAAATCGCCCGATGGGCGGATTTCGCCAGCTTCCTTCTCCATCGCTCCGTTTTGATAATCAACGAAGATTATGTCTGTCTCGAAATCACCGAACTACAGGGGAGTTCGGTGATTTCGAGGGGGCGGTGTTCTGGGAAATCAACGCCGTGTTGGATTACCAAGTCGAATAACGGGCGGTTCGTTTTGGCGACTTCGCTTTTACAGTGGGGGCATTGAAGTTCAAAACTTGCGGATTAACCTATCAAGTGTGTTCGTTAATTATTTCGGAAAATACATCTATTTATTCCTATTACGTGTAACTAAATTCAGTTAGAATAGTCTCAATTCAGATAATATGTCCCTCCTCATATGTCAGTCTGTCAATAGACAGTCGCGCCAAAAGGCGTTTTCTTTACTGGAGTTGTTGGTCGTCATCTCGATTATCGCGATGCTTTCCTCGACTTTGTTGCCCGTGTTTGAGCGCGTTCGCGGTGTTGCGAACAAGATTAGCTGCGCGGGAAATGTCCGCCAGATCAATATGGGCATCATGCAGTACGCGCAGGATTACGACGATTATTTGCCGCCGTATAACAACGCCTACAACGTATGGTTGCCCGCTCGGCTTGCCCCTTACGTCAACAGCCAAAACATTTGGAAGTGCCCCAGCAGCACATGGGAAATCGACACGTGGGACGGGACTCCCGCCGATTGGACTGTCAGCTACGGCATTAGCGCTCATCTGAGCGGCGAAGGTACGGCGGTGGCGCTGTCTTCCATCACCAAATCTGCCGAGACAGTGCTGCTTTGCGAAAACAACTTCGGCACATCGGGTTCAGCCGTGGTCGCTCCTTACGCACCCAATATGGGGCGCCCCTACCCTCGCCACAAAGATGCGCTGAACGTGGGGTTTGTGGATGGACACGTCAAATCGTTTGGCCTCGAATCGCTACAGAAAACCGCGTACAGCGAAGACGGCAACAACCTGTATGGCTTTGATACCAGCGTGCTTTGGAATAGGTTTTAAATAACAATGCCGCCCCTTTTCACTAAGGGGCGGCCTTGTTATTTAGGCGGCGTGGAGGCGGCTGTAGATGCCGCCGCTTTGCAGCAATTCGTGGTGGTCGCCTTGCTCGGCGATGCCGTTTTCCGTCACGACGATGATGCGGTTGGCGTTTTTCACGGTTGCCAGACGGTGGGCGATGACGAGGGTGGTGCGGCCTTTGGAGAGTTCGACGAGCGACTTCTGGATGATGCGCTCGGTCTGGGTGTCGAGCGCGGAGGTGGCCTCGTCGAGAATCAGGATTGGCGGGTTTTTGAGGAACATACGAGCGATAGCAAGGCGCTGCTTTTGGCCACCTGACAGCTTGACACCGCGTTCGCCGATGACTGTGTTGAGACCTTCGGCCTGAGCTTCGATGAACTCTTTGAGATGGGCGCGACGGGCGGCTTCCCAGATTTGCTCTTCGCTGGCGTCGAGGTCGCCATAAGCGATGTTTTCGCGCAGTGTGCCCGCGAAGAGGAAGACATCTTGCTGCACGATGCCGATGTTGCGGCGCAGCGAGGCGAGCGTCATTTTGCGAATGTCGATGCCGTCGATGGTGATGCTACCGCCATCGAGTTCGTAGAAGCGCGGCAACAACGAACAGAGCGTGGTTTTGCCAGCGCCGCTGGGACCGACGAAGGCGACGGTTTCGCCCGCGTTGACTTCCAGGTCAATGTCGCTCAAAACGGGCGGCTGATTGGTGTAGCCGAAGGTGACGGCATCGAAGCGGATGTCGCCATGCAGGTGGCCCACATCGACGGCGTCGGGAGCATCGGCGATGTCTGGGTCGATGTCGAGCAGTTCGGTGTAGCGCTGGAAGCCCGCGAAGCCTTTCGGGTAGGTTTCCATGACCTGGCTGATTTGTTCGACGGGGCGGAAGAAGACGTTGACCAGCAACAGGAAGCCCATGAAGCCGCCAACGCTGAGGTCGTTGTGCAGCACATAGTAGGCGCCCGCGACCATGACCAGAATTTGCACGAGGCGCGTGGTCATATAGGAGAGCGAACGGCCCTTGGCCATCAGGCCGTAGGCTTCGATTTTAAGGGCGCGGTACTTCTCGTTCTCGTCGGCGAACAGCTTGCGCTCGTGGTCTTCGTTGGCGAAGGCTTGCACGACACGGATGCCACCGACGTTTTCTTCGATGCGGGCGTTGAAGCCACCGACACGCTGGAATAGTTGGCGCCAGTTGCGCGCCATAGCGGCGCCGTAGCGGCTCGAAATCCACGCCATTGGGGGCACGACCAAACCGGTGATGAGGGCCAGTTGGAAATGCAGCGAGAACATCAGCACTAGAGCGCCGATGAAGGTCATAACCGCGATGAAGGCGTCTTCGGGGCCGTGGTGGGCGACTTCGCCGACATCTTCGAGGTCTTTGGTGACGCGCGCAACGAGGTGGCCTGTTTTGTTGTTGTCGTAGAAGTTGAACGACAGCTTTTGCAGATGGTCGAAGGCTTTGCGACGCATCTCGGTTTCGATGGAGATGCCAAGCACGTGGCCCCAGTAGTTGACGGTGTACTGCAAACCGGTGTTGACGAGGTAGACCATCAATAGTCCGGCAGTGGCTCCGAGAATGAGGCCCCAGTTCTGGCTGGGCAACAGCTTATCGACGAAACTTTTGACGGCGAGTGGAAAGCCCAACTCTAGCAATCCCGATAGGATGGCGCACGAAAAATCGAGAACGAAAAGGCGGCGGTGTGGGCGGTAGTAAGCAAAAAAACGCTGGAGCGTCGGGTTCACCTTGGACATAAAACGACCCCGACGAAACGCGCCGCAACTTGCCTCACGGAAAGAGCGCCGAATATCGCCGGACTAATCAGTCTAAAGCGCCCGCTCACTCTTCCCCCGGCTTATCCTCTCATTTCTGAGTAATGATGTCGGTATTACTTGAGATTAAAAGGGGGGAGTCCAGAGTTGGATGCTTTTACCCGAAGACACGGCCAAAATACCCTGCGTTGAGATAGCAGCAGCTCTGGGAGGAAGCGAATTGGGAGAAATGGGGGTAAGTACGCTCCGTGAAATCTCCATCAACGGCTTAGCATTTCTGGTGAAATATGTTCGGGCGCTTTCCCGGAACGGTACTGTGCCGGGTCGTTTTTCCACCGGAACTTTAACATAAGAGTAGGTCGTGAATGTGTTTCCGCTGGGAGAAAACAGGTGAACCATGCCTTTTATCCACGGCAACATCAAAGGCGTGCGAATCTTTTTCCCGGTTGTCGTGTCGCATAGCCAAACCGCGATGCGTAGCGAGTCGTCTTCACCTTGCTTGAAGAGCAATGAACAGGTGTCTCCCTGCGGTGATAAAACAGAGGCGGAGACGCCGTAATCCTGCATGATTTCGGTGGTGGGCAACCCTTTAGCTATGCTCCAGTGCTTGATTTCGGTGTTCTGTGGGCCGAACTGGGGGCGGATGCCGAGTGAGACAAGTTCGTCATCGGTTTTTCCGAAAGCTAACTGATGGACTGGGAACAGATGTAAGTCGAGGGTTTCAGTCCTTTTGCCCGTTTTGGTGTCGAACAGCCAGATAAGGGTGTCGTCGCCACCAGAGGCAATGCTATCACAGCTGGGCGACCATGCCAACGCGGTTGTTCCCTCTGGATGGTCGTCCAAAAAGAAGCGCAGTTGATCGTTTTGAGTATTCCAGAGCGGAAGCCCTACGCCATAGACTCGCGCCACAAGCGACTTTCCATCGGGCGCCCACCATAAGGCAGAGACAATTCCTGCATTGGGGGTTTCTGGACCGGCATCGCGCTTTTCGGAAGTTGGACGGAGTTTATTTGGGAGCGTCGAGTAGGTTTTTTGTATTTGCCCACTCGTCGAAAAAAATGTGATAGAGTCTCTTGTTCCAACCGCCAGAGTCTCGCCATTGGGTGACCACGCCAGCGAATGGATGTAGGAGGGGGCACTGAAGTTGACTGACTCAAGCATGAGGGGAGAGTCGTTTTTAGGAGCAGAATCAACTGTGGAAGGAGTGCTGAGGGCTGTTCCGATGTAGAAAGCCGCCAATAGAATGGGCAAGTTGAAGGGGGACTTTGACATATCTGTAAAAGTAAGGAGATTTTCTGTCGGGGTATTCAAGTTGTCAATATGTGGGCGCCATCGGGCGGCTTATTGAGAATTGAATTGTGTCTAAAATCAATTATCTTGAGGGATTAATCAATTCTTTAGGAGGTGGAATCAATTTAAAAGATTGATTAATGGGGGACTTTGAGCGTGAAAGATTGATTAATCAATCTCCTCCAGTGGAAACGCCCTTATTGAGAAAATGGGCTGCTTTTCGCAGGGCAAGCCAATTTCATTGGAATCAGTATAGCCGATCCACAGAATTAAGCGGGAGTTGAGGGCTACTCACTGGATTCGCATATTTTCGCGGACGAGTGCGGGAGTCTCTCGCGGACATGGCCCGCCATGTGCCTACGGAGTTATTGCGTAATAAGGGGTATAGCGGCCAAAATCGCATTTTTGCCAGCAAGAAGTCATCTTGGGCGATTCAAGCGTGTTCTCAGAGCCGCGAAGACCCTGTAGAGCAAAAATATAACCTCTAGTTTCACTCGGTTCTTACTACGCAATAGCTCATACAGGGTTCATTGAACTGGCTTTACAGGATTTGGTCGGTGGTGCGGAAGGCAGCGTCTCGTTCGGGGTTGGTGCCGTCGAGGGGGAAGACGTGGAGGGGAGTTGGGAGGGGCCAGCGGCCTACCCAATCTTGGGCCAGTTGGTCGGGGAGCACTTCGAAGGCTCGCGCGGGAGCGGTTACGCCTATGCAGAAGCGCATTTCGTCGGGTGGGAGGAAGAGGGCGGCCCACCAGGCTTCGGTGGCACCGAATTGGTTGAGGGTGACGCGGAAGGTATCGAGGGCGTCCATACCGGGCATTCCGGCCACGCTGCGGCCAATGGCGGCGCCGGGGCGCAGTGCTTCGTGGGTGATATGGCCCATGACGAAGCCGTGGGCGATGGTGCGGAAGACCATCGGGTGGAGGGCGAACAGAATATCGGCGTTGGGGTTGAGGATGATTTTCCGTAGTTCGTCGAACTCGGCCATCTGACAGAGGCTTTTGCCCGTCTGGTAGGAAGTGACGGGTTGCTTATTGATGGGGTAGTCGCGGAAGAATTGGCGCATACGGTCGGCGTCGGTGAAGGCGCAGAGCACATCGTTCTCCTCGAACGTCATATAGCGCAGAACAGTGCCGTTTTCGGTTTGGGTGGGTGGCTCGTGCAGTGGCAGCAGAAAAGTGGTGTCGCGGATGAGGCGTTGCATCGGGCGCAAATCCTGACCGAGGGTATCGTCGCGCACGCGGACGATTTCGCTGAGAATATCGCCGGGTTCGTCCTGAACATTATCGTGAGACGGGTTAGTTACAGGGGATTGTTGCTTTTTAAAAGGTTTCCAGCCGAACATTAGCTTTTATGAGGCGCAAATATTATGCGCGCCAGCGTACATACTCAGGTGAGCTTAATTCATCGTAGCCCGATGCAACGTTCTTTCGTTCTTCTTTCCCTGTTAGGTTCCCTAGCTCTATGCCGCGCCGATGCGGTGCGACTGCAAATTAACAATCCCGATGGCAAACCTGTGGCGGGCGCTCAAGTGCGCGTCATCGAGGTTATGATGCCGGGGGAAAAATACGATGTCAAGGAGATGGTCAGCGATGAGAAGGGCACACTTGCCTTGGAATCGCACAACAAGCTGATAATCGAACCGCTACAGAACGGCACCAATCAAAGCGTGATCGCGGTGCGTATTGTCGCTCCCGGTCTAGCAGTGGGCGTGTTCCAACTTAAAGCGGGCGACAATAGTGTTTCAATGTTGCCGGGGCGCAGCGTTGAGGGAGTGGCGGTGGATGGCGACGGCAAACCCGCTGCAAATGTCGGTTTGCTCATTTCTACTCTGCCCTTCACGCCGCTTATTATGCGGGGCAATCTCGTCGCGGGCAACGCGCTCAAGTTGCCCGACGACTTCGCGTTGAGAACCACAACCGACGCGCAGGGAAAATGGAAATTCGACTCGATGCCGAGTAAGGGCACAATCAATATCGAGGCGCAGGACGCGCGTTTCAAACGCGAGGTGTCCGCCATAGCGGTTGACCAGAAAGAGGCGACGCTTCGCCTCACTCAAGGGTCGGTCATCAAGGGGCGCTTACTCAAACCCGATGGAACAGCGGCGGCGGGCGTCAAAATTTACATTGGCAACATCATGGAGAACCAGTGCATCACCGATGCTCAGGGGCGTTTCGAACTCACTGGAATCGGCGCTAATTCGGTTCGACTTCAGTTGATCTCGTACCTGCAAAAGTTGCCCTTTCTGGTGGAGCCGAAGCAGGTCAACGACCTTAAAGTGGGCGAAGTGCGCGACATCGGCGATTGGAAAGCCGAGGCGGGAACCAAACTGAAGGGGCGCATCATCAGTGCTGCCACCAAAAAGCCCGTCGAGAACGCAATGGTTACGGCAGCGTCGGAGCAAAGCGCGACTCTCAATGCCCAGAGCGATAAAAACGGCGACTTCGAGATAACTATTCCCAGCGGTGCCACGACCCTGTCGGTGAACGCCGATGGCTTCGTGAACTACTGGTCGAGCGAGTTGCCCCCAGCTCGCGACGGCGCTATTAATGTGGGTGCCGTCGAATTGAAAGTCGGTCAAAAACTGGCGGGCGTTATCGTGGACGAAACCGATAAGCCCATTAGCAACGTCTCGCTGTTCGCGGAGAATGACGAAAAAAGTCGCAACTTCGCTTCGACCGGGGAAGATGGTAGTTTCTCTTTCAATGCCCTGCAACCAGGCACCTACACCATCAAATCGGATGGGTTGGAATTTAAGGGGGAGGTCACCATTAAAGTCGAAATCGGCAAGGCCCCCAGCCTGCGCCTTGTGGTGAAAGATAGCGCCGGAAAGGGCGGCTCGCACGACATCGCGGGCCGTGTCATTGATGAGGACGGCAAGCCATTGGCGGGCGCCAAAGTGGCATTACTCGTTCAGCGTAGCGGCAGCTCGTACTCGGTTCAAAACGTTGATTCGGAGGCCGATGGCAGCTTCAAAAGCTCGATTTCTGGCTTTGTGACCAGCGTAGGGGTGCAAAGCGTGACCGCGCCCGGCTTCTTGCGCGACCGCACGCAAGAGAAAGCCGAAGCGAAGGACGGCAACTGGAGCGTGAACATCGGCCTGCAAAAAAGCGGCACGCTGAAAGGGCGCGTGGTCGATACCGGGGGCAAAGCGATAAAGGGTGCTTATGTCGCCACCCAGAGCGGCGATGAACTGCCTGTCGTCAGCGATGAGAACGGCGCCTTCTCGCTACCTGAAGTCCCGCTCAAGAACGTGACATTGCTGGCGTCCACGGGTCTCGCTCTCGCCAAATTCCAGGTCAAAGAGGCGGGCGGCGCCATCGAAATCGCGCTCCCCGAAGTCGCTCGGCTCAATGAGAAGAGCAAAGCCGACCTCGCCGACATCGCATTAGGGCGGGCGGCTCTGGATTCGGAGTGGAAAAGCAATTGGGATGTGTTGGGGTCGGAGCGTATCGAGCAACTATTGGGGAGAAAAACGGGCGGTAATGGCGTATGGCGTTGGCAGGAGTATCTGCAGGAACTGGGGCGGCGCGAACCCCAACGGCTGTTGCAGCGCGAAGCAGAGCTACGCGCCGTGAGCAACGCCGGGGCTATCGCAGAATTGGATAGGTTGGTGTTACTGGCCAAAGCCAGTTCGACCGACCCGGCGCTACGCCAACAGGTGCGCACATGGCTGACAGCGCAGCAAAAGGAACGGCGCAGCATTTCGGGCGAAACCATTACTCGTTTGCTTGGAATTGCTCAAATCAGTTCGCATATCGACGCCAAGGAAACGGCGATGTGGCTGGACTACGCCACCGAAATCGCCGACCAACTGGGCAAGAACCCAATGTCCGAAAATTCGTGGCAATGGAGCGAGATGGCGATACACACCTCGCCAACAGCGCTGCAATCGCTGAGCGAGAACTGGTCGGCATCGGCCAAGGTAACTCTGCTTGCCAATGCCATGCAAATTTGGCTGGCCGATAACGACATCAAAGCCGCCAAAAAGGGATGGGACGAGTTGCAAAAATCTATAGCCGAAGCCGCCAAAAACCCGACACCCACAGGTGAGGAAGACCCGAAATATCAGATTGGACGCGCGCGCCTAAGCTACACACAATTGCTGGCACGCACCGAACCCAAAGCGGCGCTTGCGTTAGTCCCTGGCATAGAAGAGTACGAGCGAGCCAAAGTTTTTCTCGACATCGCCCACGCAGCAGTGCAGCAGAAGCAGTTCGATGTGGCGCGCGAGGCATTGACCGCGCTGTCGAACGTGCGTAGCGCCGACTCGGCTGTGATTTCACAAGCCGCAGGTGTCGCCGAAAGTTTTGATGGCACTTTCGCCGCCCCGCTGTGGACAAAGGCTTACGACTTGGCCAAACCCTCCAACACCATTGAGAACGGCGACCGATGGTACCCTTCGCTGGTGATGTACGCGCAGGAGCGCGCCGGAAAATGGCCGGGAGAGAGTCGCATTTTTCTCGAACGCGAGTGGGCAAAGCGGCTGATCTGGAACCAAACCCCAACCACCAATACCTGGGACCCGAACGCCGACGCCATGAAAGACCTCGTCGCGGCGATGGCCTATTTGGACCCGTTGCACGCCATCGAAATGACGGAGCAAGTGCCCGACACAAACCTGAAGCGCGCTGAGGCGTATGGGCAGATCGGGGTTATCTTGCTGCGGAAGTAGATCGTTATCGCTCGAATAAATTCGGGGCTACAAGTCATGCCACCTATTATGTGCGACTTTTTTGGTATATAAGAGCGCTCTTTCGCCCCGAATCGGGAGCAGAAAGCAAGAGTTGCGTCATCCTGAGCCTGCGAAGGATCTCGCATCATTGATACATTTTCTGAGTTGCAGGTATGGATCCTTTGCAGGCTCAGAGGGTGTATCAAAAGTGAGTTAGAATGAGATGATGCGTTATTCCAGCGACTTGAACGATGACCAATGGAGCGTTGTGGAAGGGTTACTGCCCTTAGCCAAGAACGGACG
>SDZD01000024.1 GCA_004172935.1 bacterium
GCGTAGGGCACCGACGAGTTCTTTTTCGCGGCGCAGGGCTTCGAGGGCGACTTGGGCTTCTTCGAGTGGGAGTTCGGCGGCCTGAGCTAATCGGGGCAGGGGGACGGGTTTTTCGGAGGCGAAAAGAAGGGCTTCTATCAGGTCGGACGAATTCATCGGGCCTGTTCAGTTTGACCGATGGATTGTAGCCACTTCGCGCATTGAGACGGATGGCGGAAATGGATGAACCTAATGCCACGATGGCGGGCGCGGCGCTTGGTGTTCCAGTTAGTGCGGCGACGAAGCCAATAGGTACGCAAGAGCCAGAGGATGATGGAGTCGCGGGAGAAGGCCAGACGCAGATTTTCCTGGTTGCCGTTGCAGCAAGGCTCGTGCAGGAAGACGCGGCGCCATGTGCGCTTCAGAAGGCGCGCGAAGATAAAGGGGAACGAATAATCGAGCCAGATGATGGTATCGACCTTAGGCAAAAAGTGCTTCTGGGCTTTGGTGTAGTTGCCCGCGATTACCCACGAGGACGATTGCGTTTCGCTTTCCAGAGAAGCGAAGAATTCGGCTTCGGGGGCGGTTTGCCAGTTGGGACGCCAGTGGAGTTCGTCCAGGTCGATACAATTGGCGCCTAACCGCTGGGACAGTTGGCGGGCGAGAGTAGATTTGCCGCTGCCGCAAGTGCCGAGAATCCAAATACGGGTCATTCTAGTTTTAGTTTTTAGTGGGTGGACGAGCAGATTATTGGGGCGTCATGCGTTCGAGGTAGATTTCATCGAAGAGGGTAAGTTGGCGCATTTTGAGGCGTCCACGTTTGATGAGTTCGAGGATCGCCAGAAAGGTGATGACGACTTCGAGGCGCGAGGTGCAATCGTCGCAGAGGAAGTCGAAGGTGGCGCCGCCCTGCGTGTGATAGATGCGGGCGGCGATGGTTTTGAGGCGTTCGGGGAGGGTGAATGGTTCGCGTTGGACGAGAGCCACGGGAGCCTCTTCCATGCGCTTGAGAACGCGCTTGAGAGCGGAGAGCAGGTCGAAGCTGGAGACTTCGCCCATAGAAAGAAAAAGGGCGTCTTCTTCGTCGCCGAGGAGATTGGTTTTGGAAGCGAGGATGGGGCGGCGGAAGATGTCGGTCCACTCTTCGCGCTTTTGCTTGAGGTCGTCGGCGGCGTCCTGGATGCGCTGCAATTCGAGCAGTTGCTCGACTAGTTCGGCGCGCGGGTCGATGGCTTCTTCGTCCAACACATCCTCGTTTTGCGACTGAGCGCGCGGCAACAACATGCGCGATTTGATTTGCATGAGCGTGGCGGCGGTGACGAGGAAATCGCCCGCGTAGTCGGCCTGAACTTCGCGCATGAGGGCGAGATATTCGACGAACTGTGAGGTGATTTTATGGATGGGAATATCGCAGATGTCATAGCGATGCGCCCGCACCAGATAGAGCAGCAAGTCGAGCGGCCCCTCGAATACTTGAAGGCGGATTTTATGGCCGACGAAGCGTTCGGGATCTTGAGTTGGAGAAGTGCTTATGAGAATTTAACCCCCGATGCTGAAATCATTTGGGTCGTGTCCCATTGCCCCTAATACGAGGCCAGCGCCGAAACGAGCACCTGGAACGAAAATTGGGTCGAGGATGGGTCCCGCTTGAATGAGCAAAAGGATGATCATGAATGAAAATGGGCGAATCGTATCGAACAGCGGCTTGAGTTCGGGCACTATGTTTTGCATGATGTATCCACCGTCAAAGGGGGGGATAGGCAACATATTAAACACGGCGAGCGATAAGTTGAGTGTCACGCCAATGCCACAGGCAGCAGCAAGGCTAAGCCAGGGCGAAGTAATATCGGGATGACGATTGACAATATTGAGGACATCCTGCACCGAATACTGCACGTGGGCGGCGTTCGCGGCGAAACGCAACATATACAGCAGTGCAAGCCAGACAAATGCCTGCACCACATTGGAAAGAGGGCCAGCAACGGACACGAGCGAATCGTCGCGTCGGGGGTTGCGGAGTTTGTTTCTATTGACGGGAACGGAGGCCCAGCCAATCATGGGCAAGCCCAACAGAATAGTTCCGACCAGAAACAGAGAACCAATAGGGTCGAGTTGCTTGAAGGGGTCGAGAGTCAGCTTTCCTGCACGGCGCGCGGTATCATCGCCCAGGCGGTCGGCGACATAGGCATGAGCGAACTCGTGAATCGTAAAGGCAGCAATGAAGGCGGGGAGCGCCAAAATGAGGTAGATGAGCCGTTGTTGAAAATCCATAAAATTTAGCGTGCGCGCCAGCGGTAGATTTTGTTGTCGCGTGCCTCGTAGAACCAATTGCCGTCGGGGGATGGCTCGAACCCATATTCTTTCGGCCCTGCCAAGCGGTTGAGCTTGCGACCTGTATGAGCGTCGTGAATCTCAAGACCGAGTTCGGTGGGGACATAAGCGAGTTTGCCGTCCCAGGAAAACGTCGGCCAATCCGAAGTTGACCATAGGAGTTTTCCATCACTCAGACGATAAACCCGGCTGTTGTTACTCGCTGCAAATTTTTCGACGAGCAAATAATTGTCGGGACTGACTTCCAGCATGTCCGGGCCTTCTTCCCACACCTCTTCGCTTGTGACCGAGGGCTTCATGTGCTTCATACGGCGAACCAGTGCCCCGCTATGGGCATCAAGAACCACGAAGTCGCCGTCAAAGGCCACAATATGCTTTTTATCGTAAGTGAGGGTCGCACATGTCAGGGGGACATCGGCCTTCAGTCCTGACCACTTTTTAGCGATGCGCAAGGCACCGCTGCGGGCGTTATAGACACGCAGGTAATCCTGCGTCGCCAGAATGAAGTCGTTGCCATCATCCAAAAAACCATATTCGAGCAACTCATCGACCTCATTGCTCTGGTTCGTGGAAATTACGGGCGGTATGCGCTTCAATTGGTGCCCAGTGCGCGCATCAAGCAGCAGAAACGACACGCCGTTAATATCGCTCAGTTCCTCCTCTGCGATGGGCTGGGCGGCGTGGGCGACCATAACCGTCTTTTCATCGCGCGAAACCGCCAACAGAAAATCGTCGCTTTTCCAAAGAGAGCGGCGTGTCGCAACATCCCATATCTGAAATCTGTTGGTATTTTCGTTTATAACGGCCAACAGCTTCCCCTTCCACGATAACCAGGGAATGTAGGCATCTTGTTGAACGCCAAAAAGTTGAGGTTTTACGTCGGCTTGAGATGGATGAGGGGTTAGCAGCGCGGCCAAAACAGCCACAGCCAGCAAGAATTTGATTTTCATGAAAGAGAGTTAGCGAGCGCGCCAACGATAGATTTTGCCGTCGCGGGCTTCATAAAGCCAGTTGCCATCGGCGGAGGGATCAAAACCGTAGGTGCTTGGACCGGGCAGATGCCTTAACAGGCGGCCTGTGTGAGCCTCGAAAACGTCGAGACCATTGGGGGACGGGATATAAGATATTTGGCCATCGAAGGAAAATGTGGGCCAATCGTTACTTTGCCATAGCTGCTTACCATCGCTGATGCGAAATATGCGGCTGCTATCGGTAGAATCGAGGGATTCGTAAAAAGAGTAGTCGTCGGGACTGACGGTGAAAAAATTAGGGGAGTTGGTATAGGGGGCCGATTTATAATTCAGGGGCAGGACACGTATGGTAGTTCCGTTACGGGCATCTAGAATAGTGACTTTGCCTCCAACGATTCCCAAGATTTTTTCATCGCCACGGAAGAATGCAGCGGTGGTTATGTGCGCACTGCCTTTTGCACGGGGCCACTTGTGATTAACAATCAAACGTCCAGTGGCAATGTTCCAACGCTGCAACGACTCGGAAGTGACAACACGGAACTCGGTTTCATCGGTGGAGAAATCGTAGGCGAGCAAACGGCCCTCACTGCTATCACTCCCCGGCTGGAGAGCGCGGATGACGTGGCCGTCGCGCTCGTCGCATAGTTCCAAATTCACACCATGCAGGTTAGTGAGTTCCATTGGTAAAGGAACCTCACTGCGCACCACAGCGATGATATGATTTTGGGAGGAATAGGCAATCCATTTACTGCGTTTGTCTCTCTTCCACAGCAACTGACCTGTGTTCATATCCCATGTGGCAAAGCCGGAGATGTTGTTAACACTTTCTACAAGCAGCAAACGCCCATCCTGAATGGAGAAGGGATAATCGGCGTTGCTTTGGATGATGAGCAGTTGAGGGCGCCACGAGGCGGCGCTTTTCATGGCCCATATCAGGGCGACAAGAGGTACGAGAGCCAATAGCCAGAGGGAGCGTTTGCGCTTCATGGCAGTAGTCCATCAGGATAAACACCACACAACTAGCCCCAAAAGTAAATGACGCGCCGAAGCGCGTCTTTACATTGTTTTAGCGATGTTCTGTTCTAGTTCTGGCGAGGGTCGAAACCGAAGGCGAAGGATGGGCTGGTGATGGCAGCCTCTGCTGGCGTCAGGGTGCGGCTGGGCCAAACTTGAGACAGCTTCACCCATTTGGCGTGGCCATCCATATATCCGGCCACGAAGCCATCGAAGTGGCTGTTGGTGCAGATGTCGTAGGGGCGCTGTTTGTAGCCAGCAGGGCTGACTTCGTCGTCCTTCCACTTTTGCGTCGTGTAGTTCCAGTACGAGGGGTAGCCCGCATTAGCTTTGAAGTACATGAAGTTCTTCACTACCGAGCCATAGCCTCCGGTGGTTGCATCGGAGCCGCTGGTCGCTTGAACGCGCGACACGAGAAAGCGGAGTGGATACAGGTCTTTAGCCGCGAGGAGTTGGAAGCATGGAATTTGAAGATGTAAACGAGGAATTCGAGTTGGAAGCGCGACGAGTTGCGGCGGCTTTTGGCTTAAGGCGATGCAGCACCTTAAAAATCGAAGATATTTTAATGATTGAGGGGATTGGAGATCAAAGAATACATGTGGAGGCACACATAGTGATTCTCAGCAACGAATGGCGTTTCTTGGCTATTCGAAATTTGGAAGAACCAGACGAAGAATGCCGAATCTCTTGGGGACGATTAGACGATAGCACACCTCCAACTTGGGGATATGCCTATTCGTTAGCTCCGACTTGTATTGAACCAATGGTACGAGGCCTGTATTGTCTAGGAGTTGAAGATAAGGAAGAGCAGTTACTGCTCTCCATTAACTCGCCGCTTTCTGCTCATGAAAAACTCGAACTGCGCCTCTCTATGCCCCGCGAGTTCTGGCCCCAGTCGTGGATGAATGCAGATTGCAAATGAAGTGATAGTTGATATCGCGCCAAGGAATCTGAACTGGGGGTGTAGATCCTTTGCAGGCTCAGGATGACGACGCTGGCATACCCCTACCGAACCTCTCACTTCATTTGAAGTTTGCTTTAGGCTAAGTACAAGGGGCGCTTTGCGCGGCTGGATGATGAGGGTATTAGGTTAAAAATAAAAACGGGCGACACCAAGTTGGTGCCGCCCGTTTTTATTTTTGCGGATTAAACCGCTGCGGTGTCTTTTTGGATCAGGCGTTGGGGAAGAAGGTCGTGGGCCAACACGTCTTCGAGGGTTTCGCGCTCGATGATGAGGTCGGCTTGCCCCTCACTTGCCAATACAACTGCGGGACGACGGAAGCGGTTGTAGTTGCTGGCCATCGCGTAGTTGTAGGCGCCTGTCGCGTAGACGGCGACGATGTCGCCGCGTGTGGGGCTGGCGAGGTCGGCTTCTTCGATGAGAACGTCGGTTTCGCAGTGCTTACCCGCGATGGCGACGCGATCAGCCTGTTCTTCGTTGGCGCGGCTGGCGTTGAGGGCGAAGTAGCGCGCCTCGTAGAGAGCGGGACGTGGGTTATCGCTGAGACCGCCATCAACCGAAACGTAGGTGCGAACGCCGGGGATGCGCTTAATGGTGCCTACACGATAAAGCGTAGTGCCCGCTTCGCCAACGAGGGAACGGCCCGGTTCGATGGCGAGGTGTGGTGTGGCGAGGCCAAATTTCTCCAGACCTGCGCGCACGGTGCCGACGAGGGTAGAGGCGTACTCTTCCATCGAAGGAGGGGTCTGTTCGGGCATGTAACGCACGCCGAGGCCACCGCCGAGATCGAGGTGTTCGAATTCAACGCCGAGTTCGTCGCGAATCTGGGCGAGGAATTCGACCATGATGGTTGCCGCGAGGGTGAAGAACGGGGCATCCAAAATCTGCGAACCGATGTGGCAGCCGACGCCAAGCAGTTCGAGGTTTTCCTTCTTTAGCGCGGTTTCAACGGCGCGGCGAGCACTGCCACCGTCGATGTTGAAGCCGAATTTGGTGTCGATGCGCCCGGTCTGGATGAGTTTGTGGGTGTGGGCATCGACGCGCGGGGTGAGGCGCAGCATGATGGCCTGACGGACACCGGCTTCGCCCGCGATGCGGTCGAGCATTTCGAGTTCATCGAAGTTATCGACGATAACGCGCCCGATTTGGGAGCGAATCGCCATTTCGAGTTCATCGACCGATTTGTTGTTGCCGTGAAAAATGATGCGCTCGGAGGGGAAGTCGGCGCGCAAGGCGGTGAGAAGTTCGCCCGCTGAGGCAACATCGATCCACAGACCTTCTTGAGCGGCGATGCGCGCAATGGCGAGGCAGGGGAAGGCTTTGCTGGCGTAAGTGATGTGGCACTCGACATTTTGAGCGTCGAAGGCCGCTTTCATCGCGCGCATTTGAGCGCGGATGTGCGTTTCGTCCATAACAAACAAAGGCGTGCCGTATTCGTTCGCGAGTTCTACTGTATCGCAGCCACCAATTTCGAGGTGGCCGGCGTCGTTAATCTTTTGTGTTCCCAGAAAAAACATGTATCAGACCCTTAATTGAGATTGAAACAAGTCTAACAAAGCATTTTTTTCATCCCGACGAAATGGTTCGGATTTGCAATGATGCGTTGGGGAAGTTTGGAATAAGAGAATTTTGAGGCTTAAATGTAGGAGGAGAGGATGCACGATTTTTACGAATTGTTGATGAGGTCGCGATAATCTTCGACCCATTTGATGACGTGGCTGGTATCGCCGAAATCTTCGCGCGCGTTCATGAGGTTGAGAGCGACGCATTTCATTCCGGCGCGGCGGGCGGCTTCGACTCCGACTTTGGAATCCTCGAAAACCAGACATTTTTCGGGGTCGATGCCCAATTCCTGCGCGGCGAGGAGAAAGACTTCGGGGTGGGGTTTGCCGTGGGTCACGTCGTCGCCGCTGACGTAGGCGCGGAAATAGGAGCGGATACCCAGGCCATCAATGGTGAAGTTGATGTTGTTATTGTTGCCCGCTGTTGCCACTGCGCAGGGCATGTCGTGTTGCTTGGTCCACTCCAAAAAAGCATCAAGGCCAGGAAGCAAAGCGAGGTGGGGCTTGTAGATTTCGCGGTAAAGAGCCTCTTTGCGCTCGCCGATTTGGAACTGCTCTTCGGGGCTTTTATCGGGGAAGAAGCGAGCGACGATTTCGCCTATGGTGCCGTGGGTCTGCGCCCAGATTTCGTCCGCTGACATGTTCAGCCCCTCGCGCGGCGCCCACTGAATCCAGGTTTGACGGTGAAAATCCATGTTATCGACGAGGGTGCCGTCCATGTCGAAGATAAAGGCTTGAAAAGGTGAAACATCGAAATTAACCATCGTTTTGAGTTTAGAGAGGGCTATCTTAAGACTTAGCCAATCAATCGCTTATGCCTGAATTTTCGAGTTACTCACGTTTTTCGACGGCTTCACGGGCAATTTCCAGAAAGCGGGGCAGAATCGGCGAGGTGTCGTTTTCTCGGTAGAGCAGCATCAATCCGATGCAGGGCGCGGGTTCAGCGAGGCTTTTATAGACCACTCCCTCGCGCTGAAAATTCTGTACGGTGCTGGGCACCAGAGTAATGCCGATACCCGCCGAAACGAGGCTGATGGCGGTCTGTACCTCCCCTACCCGCTGCACCATACGCGGGGTGAAACCAGCCTCTTCGCACACGCGCACAATGTAGCCGCCATAGCTGGAAGGCGAGGGTTGGTGGAACAGGATGAAAGGCTCGTTGGCGAGGGTGCGCAATTCGATGTTCTCCTGTGTGGCAAGATGATGCGTGGCGGGCAGAGCCAATAGTAGCGGCTCTTGCATCAGCGATTCCATTCCAAAGCCCGCTTCAGGCGTGGAGAGGCGCGTGAAGCCGATATGGATGCGATTTTCGCGCAGGGCGTCTTCCTGCTCTTCGCCAAGCATCTCCTCCAGCACCAATTCGACTTCGGGGTAACGCTCACGGAAGCGGCGCAGGATGGCGGGCAACGCATCGTAGTTGGCCGAACCGACGAAGCCGACTCCGAACCAGCCCCAATCGCCGCGACTGGCGCGTTGCGCGTGGGTGACGGCTTGCTCGACGGAAGCGAGGATGGCGCGTGTTTCTTCGAGGAAAACCAACCCTGCCGAAGTGAGTTCGACGCGGCGATTGGTGCGCTCGAAAAGCTGTACACCGATTTCGTTTTCCAGTTGGCGGATTTGCTGGCTGAGGGGTGGTTGCGCCATGTGAAGGCGTGTTGCAGCGCGACCAAAATGAAGTTCTTCGGCGACCGCCACAAAATAACGCAAATGTCGTAATTCCACGAATGATATTTTATAAGTATTGATTAGTCACTAAACAGATATTGGGCATATCATTCGGCTTGCCTTACACCTAAATAGAAGTTCCCCAACGGGTGTTTAGAATATGAGATCATTGAACGTTTCGCCGGGACAGGCGCTAAGTCCCGCCGCGAACGAGAGCGTCGCGCCTCCCGCCCAATTAACACGTCCCCTGCTTTTAACAATGGCCGTCGCGTGCGGCCTGGCGATTGCCAACCTGTATTACAATCAACCGCTTTTGCCACAAATCGCGCGCTATTTCCACGTTTCCGATAGCCAGGTCGGCGTGCTTCCGATGCTGACGCAAGCCGGATTCGCGCTTGGCGTTTTTCTGCTGGCGCCTCTGGGCGACACAGTGGAGCGGCGGCGCTTGATTCTGGTGATGCTGGCGCTAGTGACGGTGGCCCTGGCATGGGCGGCGCTCTCGCCCAACTTGCTGTGCCTTTCGGTGGCGAGTCTGGCAATTGGCATTACCAGCGTGATTTCGACTCAAGTGCTTCCCTTCGCGGTTCAGTTGGGACGCCCCGAAGAGCGCGGAAAAACAGTAGGAAGCATCGCGAGCGCCATGCTCATCGGGGTATTACTGTCGCGCACTTTGAGCGGCGCGGTAGGCGAAGCGTTCGGGTGGCGCGTGATGTATGGAGTCGCGAGCGCGCTGATGATTGGCCTAGCGTTGGTGCTGAACCGTTTGCTGCCGTATAGCCACCCTACTATTACCCTGCCCTATAAAAAGCTGATTCATTCGATGTGGCATCTGACCAGAGAACACGCTGTTCTGCGTGAGGCGACTATCAATGGGATGCTGCTTTACGGCTCGTTGAGCGCGTTCTGGGCGACTCTGGTGTTTCTGGTCGAGAGTCCCGCCTATCATTACGGTGAAACGGTGGCGGGTATGTTCGGTTTGGTAGGTGCATTAGGAGCATTAGGCGCTCCGATTACGGGGCGACTGGCCGATAAGCGCAGCCCACGCACGTTGGTTGGCTTCGCGGCGATTGCGATGTTGGTCGGCTTTCTGGTGCTATGGGGCTTCGGCACCCATCTGGCCGGACTAATTGTGGGCGTTATCGTGCTGGACCTGGCGGCTCAGACGGCGACGGTTTCCAATCAAGCGACGGTTTATAGCCTTGCGCCCGAAGCACACAGCCGCCTTTACACCATCTATCGCGCTTCTTATTCGATGGGTGGTTCGATTGGAGCTTATCTGGGGGTCTATGCGTGGAGCCTGTACGGCTGGAATGGCGTATGCGCGGTGGGAGTGGGATTATTGCTGATAGCACTAGCTTTTCACTGGCGAGCCAGTAAAAATGTTGTCGTCATTCCTGAGTAAAAACAGAGCATAATAAGAGACTCCCATTTCTGTAAGGAAAGCATCACATTTGCTTTATGCATACAGGAAAACACTACTCTCTGAAAGAAGTCGGCCTCTGGACACGGCACGAAACCGCGATTTTCTTTGTTATCGCCACCGTACCCACTGTGCTTTATGTAATCGCGGGCTGGAAATGGCTGGCCCTGCCTTGGTTGCCAATAGCCACAGTAGGCACAGCGGTCGCGTTCATTACGGGTTTCAAGAACAATACCTCCTACTCGCGGCTGTGGGAAGCGCGACAGGTGTGGGGCAGCATTATCAACGGCAGTCGGATATGGGGCGTGTTGACGCTCGATTTCATTACCATGCCAGCCAATTCCGCCGAAGCGGAACAGATTCGCTCGATTCAGCAACGTTTGTTCTATCGGCATCTGGCATGGATAACCACTGTGCGTTACCAACTACGCGAAAAACGCCCGTGGGAGAACATGCAAGCCCAATATAATGTCGAGTACCGCCGTAATTACCATGTGCCAGAGTGGGAAGGCAATTTGGAAGAGGAGTTGAAAGCGCTGCTAGACCCGCTGGAGCTGGCCTACATCCTCAGCAAGAAGAACCGCGCCACACATCTGCTTACGCTCCAATCGCGGGAACTGCGCGAACTGGTGGAAAAAGGCTATTTGACCGAATATCGGCAGTGCCAGATGGAAGAGCGAATCGCCGAGTTCTACAACGATCAGGGGCGCTGCGAACGCATCAAGAACTTTCCATATCCGCGCCAGTTCGCGACGTTGAACCTGTTTTTCGTGTGGCTATTCATCATCCTCGTGCCATTCGGAATGCTTCAGGAGTTCCAGAAAATAGGGGGTGGCTATGTGTGGCTCACCATCCCCTCCAGCATCATTGCCGCATGGGTGTTTCACACCATGGATAAAATCGGCGAAAGCTCGGAGAATCCATTTGAAGGTGGCCCCAACGATGTGCCGATAACCTCAATGAGCCGCACCATCGAAATCGACCTGCGAGAGATGCTGAACGAAACCGACATTCCAGCGCCCACTCAAGCCACCAACAATATCTTGATGTAGGACGAATTTTGCAGTGGGAAGGGATACATTCCAATTAGGGCAAAGAAAATCAGTTGTGCGCGAAGAATCTCATGGCGAGCAGTGGAAGGAACTGCGAAAATTTCTGACGTTTACCATTTACTACTCAAGCCAATGAAATTCGCCCAAATTGTGGCCCTGTGCGGGGTACTTTGTGCCTCAAGCCTTGCATTCGCCCCAGCGGCTAAGGCTCAAGTCTCGCCCAATAGATACTGCGCGCCTCGCACGTTTACCAATCCGATACTCGTATCGGGGAACGATCCGTGGGTCACTCGCCACAAAGGCTATTACTACTACTGTGGCTCTTCAGGTGGACAACTCTTCGTCGGTAAGTCGCGCGAGTTGTTGGGCATCGGTTCCTACACCAAGGCGATATTTGTCCAACCGGGCCAACCCTACTCTCAAGAATTATGGGCGCCGGAAATCCATTTCATCGACGGCAAGTGGTTCATTTACGTGGCGGGCGATGACGGCAAGAATGCCAACCATCGCATGTATGTGCTGCGCGCAAAAACGGATGACCCACAGGGCGAATACGAGATGATGGGACAACTCGACACCGGAGATCGTTGGGCCATTGACGGCAACGTCTTCACATGGAAGAAGAAGTTGTATTTCGTGTGGTCGGGTTGGGAAGGCACGGAAAACGTCGCTCAGAACCTATACATCGCGCCGATGAGCAACCCGTGGACGGTCAGCGGGCCGCGCGTTTTGATTTCCAAACCCGAATTATCGTGGGAGCTGAACGGAACCCCTCATATCAATGAAGGGCCAACGGCTCTGATTCACAAAAACAGGCTTTTTATCGTGTACTCGGCCAGCGGTTCGTGGTCGGATGATTACTGCCTGGGCCGATTGGATTTCAGCGGCGACGATATTCTCAGCCCACAGAATTGGAAGAAATTTCCTCAAGTGGCGTTCGCAAAGACAGCCAACGTTTTTGGCCCCGGCCACGCCTCGTTCGTCAACGATGGCAAACGTGACTGGATCGTTTATCACTCGGCTAGAAAATCTGGCTCCGGTTGGACGCGCACGGTTCGCACTCAACCATTCACATGGAACAGCGACGGCACCCCCAATTTTGGCACTCCGTTGCCATCGGGTGTCCCGGTTGAATATTAAAAATAGGCTCGAAACTAAAAAAGCCCTTCGCTTTCGCGAAGGGCTTTTTCTTATGGCGGGAACAGGATTCGAACCTGTGACCTCAAGGTTATGAGCCTTGCGAGCTACCGGGCTGCTCCATCCCGCGATGGATATTTGTGCGCCCTCTCTCGAAGGCCCTACAAATCTTACAGAAATACGAATAGCTTGTCAAGGGGAATTTTAAAATACGCTTAAAAATTTTATTTTAGAGCCTTTGGATAATAGATTAAGGGCGCCGGACTGGCTCGCATGAGTGCAGATAGCGCTATCGACTTGCTTGTTTGTTATTGAACAGGAACTGTTTGAGGGCGAATACAAGATTCGCCCCTACAGGGGGATAAAAGCGTTTTCCACTAACCAATGAACGGGGCTATTATATAGCTCGGCTCAATTTATTCTCTCGCGGATTTCCTATTGCGTTGCGAATCCATATATAACTATTTCTTTACTAACCTACTAACCAAGAGCATTATGAATTTTCATTTACGTGGGGGCACATTGAAGGGCATCGCGTTTGGGGCAGTTGCTTTTCTTTTGGGTATGCCTCCTGTTGTTTCACAGGCGCAAGATAAGACACGGCTCAAATCGATTCCCAGAATTAACCTGGGGACACTTCTCGATGTCAAGCATCCCGAATGGCGCGGTTTGCTCGCCTCTCCCGGCCTTCAAGGTCAGGCGGTGAAGGGCACCTACTTCTTTCCAGGAGAAGCGGGCGACAACGTTAATTACACCACCCACCCCAAAGACCCAAGAGATTCGCATTGGAATAGCGATCCTTCGACGCGCGGGTGGGTGATGGACAGGATGGTTCAGGACCATCTCAATACGGTAGTAATGAGCTACTGGAGCAACATGCCCCAATGGTCGCCGATGGTGCTCGACTCGACTTCGGTGCCCGGTGTTATCAGTGCGGTCGGGGGACGCCCGCTAGTTATCATGCCCGCTATCGAGAGCGGCTTTGATGACAAGCATCCAGAGATACCTCACTGGGAGTTCAAAGGCGAATTTCCCAACGGGGTATCGGGACTGGTTGAGCGCATCGGCAGCCTAGTTACGCTATTCAAGGGGAATATGCCTCGGTGGGCGAAGATATATGACCGCAATGGGCAAGCCCGTTATGCGGTGAATATCCTGCACGTCAGCTCTAATCTCATCAGCCAGGTGCCGGGCAGAGCAGACGATGAGGCATTTGCTCGCTCCTTCGATGTCGCAGCCGATGAGGTGTACAGGCGCTATAAGATTCGCGTGGGATTTACGCTCGATACCATAGGAATGCAACGTTATTCGCCCAGCCCCAGCGAGGCGGGCGCCGCATTTGAGCGAACGGCCTCAGTGCTGGCGATTCAGGGATTCGCCTCGGAAGTGTTCAGCGGGCTAGTGAACTCCTCGCGCCCGAATCAAACGGCCATTGACAACAACAAGAATAATAATATCCAGCGCATGGCGGATTGGAAAAAAGCAGCGGTTGGCGATTGGATAAAAACGGGAGTTCCGGTTATTCTCGATGTCTCCAATGGCTTCGATGGGCGCAAAGTGTGGGCAGGTGTGGGAGCGGGATTCTGGGGTGACAATCTCTCGTATACCGACGATAGGTGGCGAAACTGGATGAGTCAGGTAAAAAGGCCGGGCATTAAAGGCATCACATTCAACACCTGGAACGGCTATACGGAGGGATATGCGGCGACTTCTTCCATCGAACACGGAGATACGGTCTATAACTGGTTGCGAGACCTGATGGAGCCGCCACCGTGGGACTATACCAACGTGTTTTATGCGAATGGACGCCCGACTTATAAGGTGTATGGTGCGATCTGCGACAAATGGCTCCAACTGGGCGCGGACCGTGCCTTTGGGCCACCAACCAGCTCAGAATTAGCAGCCGGAACGGGACGAGTTCAATATTTCGCGGATGGAAAAGCCATTTACTGGAGTGGTAACACAGGGGCACACGAACTTCATGGCCTGATTTTGAAGGCCTATCAGAACGCGGGCGCATTCAATAGTCGGTTGGGCTTCCCTACCAGTGATGAAGAAGGACTTGGCGATGGCCGCGTTAACCGCTTCGAGCATGGGCGAATCGAGTGGAAACCCGGCGACACATTGGGACGAATCATCTACTAAAAGCCTGTTGGTCTCGTGGGGCTTTGAATGAATGCCACGATTTTGTTAGTTGATTTTCAAAAGGTTCGCTCCCATGCAAACCCGTTTCAACTTAATAGCGTTTGGACTGTGCGCGTCATCCTCTTTGCAGTGTGCGCTGGCTCAACCTGCCTCGAATATTTCGTGGCAACCAATGCCACTGGTGTCGCCGCAAGCGCTGCGAATGCCAGGAGTGACGATTGGTGGTGAGGGTGGTCAATGGCCGCGAGCAGCCCCCGCGATTGCGGCCACTGACCCTAATTTTTTGCTGTTGCCCATTGATGTCGGTGGTTTTTATCGCTCATTGGATGGGGGCCAAACATGGCGGCTTTCGACACGCGGCTGGAACGCGCGCGGGGCCAACGGATTCGCCATAGACCCTAAAAACGCGAACCGTGTCATCGGCATCGGCGGCAATGGCGACAACTGGAATCCGACATGGGGCCAAAGCCCGAACGGAATGTATTTGTCCACAGATAAAGGCGCGTCATGGACACAAACATTGGCGGTTCCCGATGGGAAGGCAGGTCGGGTCGAGTTCGACCCGACCTCGTTCGATAAGGCCAAAGGGTATTGCATGGTCGCCTACTATTCGTCGCCACTACGCGGGCTGTTTCGCTCGGACGATGGCGGGGCGACATGGAAAGGGCTTAACCGCATCGCGGCGCTCGAAGCAGTGGACGACTACAATGCGGCTCGCATCGCACTGAATCCGGCGAACGGCACACTTTATCTGGCGGGCAAAAACGGGTTTTATCGGTCGAGTGATAAAGGGCAAACGTTTCTTAAAACAGCGGATATGGGCAATATCTATGGCCTGAACGTAATTCCGAGCCAGCCGAACACAGTGTGGATTAGCAATATAGACGGCCTATTTATCTCGCAAGATAGCGGCAAGAGTTTTCGGGCCTTGGGAGCAAAGGGCATTTCGCGCGATAAAGATGCCGCCATTCGCGACATCACAGTTTCTCCCGCCAATGCGAAAGAAATGCTGGTGTGGGTTCAAAACGCTAACTGGCGTTGGTTACGCTACATCTCGCACGATGGCGGCGAGAACTTCACTCCGATTCGGCTGGAAACAGGACTTCAAAGCCGCGCTGATATTGGCGAGGTTCAGGGCACAGTGCAATCGAACGCCTTGATTCAGGGTGGCCCGGCATTTTTGCCTTTCAACACGCGCAATGGTTACTTCACCTGGCATCCAACCAACGCGAATATCGTGTGGGGCATTGGAGGCGACTGGGTCACAAAGTCGCGGGATGGAGGAAAGACGTTCCAGTGGAGCAACAACGGCTTTAACGGCATAATGCTCGGCCAGTCGTTCAATTTCTCGGCGACACAACCGAACACGGTGTTTCTGGGCTTCCAGGATAATAACGGGGCTTTCAGCAACGATAACGGCAAGATGTGGAACTACCGCGATGTGTCGGGCAAAGGCTGGGGCGGGCACGACTATGGCGCCGGACAAAGCGGCGAGGTGATGTGGTGCGGCGATGCAGAGGATTGGGGCGGGGTGCGCCGCACACGGATTTCGCGAGACGGGGGTCAAACATGGGCATTCGCCAAAGACGCCAATGGGCAAGAGTGCCGTTGGAGCGGAACCAACATCTCGTACACATCGCCGAAGGATGCCAATATCCTCTTCGCCTCGAATTGGCGTAGCAACGATAAAGGCGCGACATGGACGGTCATGGCGGATTGCGATGGGGTTTATACCCACGCAGCGAAGGGCGAGTTATTTGGGCGAAAGGGTAACGCACTCGTACAGTCGAAAGATGGCGGAGTGACGTGGCAGAAACTGACGGATGTCGAGGGCGGCTTCGAGGACGTGGCATTCGATGGCGGGCGCCAGCGTTGGTATTTCGCTTCGCAAGGCCAACTGAAGAGTTGGGAGAAGGGCACATGGAAAACGCTTCCCATACCGACCGACCAATACGGCAACAGGCACTGCATTACAGTAGCCGTCGATCCGGGGAAGAGTGACATCGTTTATGGGGGTGGCCCCGCGAACATCTACGCTACCCAGGCAACGGTCTATCGGTCGTGCGATGCGGGCGAGTCGTTCGAGAACATTTCGACGGGCGATGGGCCACACGAGGTACAGTGGATTCGGGTGCATCCCCTGAGCGGCGACGTCTGGTTGAATGGCCAGTGTTATGGCATGTGGCGCATCGCCCGTCCCACTCAACTCGGCGCGGCCCCGGCCAACCAGGGCGATATGCCCCGTGTAGCGAAGGTGCCCGATGGCGAGACGCCCCTACCCGCCGCGCCTGATGGGCGCCCCCACATCGCCAAAATCATTCGCGATTTAGGGCCGCAAGGATTGGAATACACCTATGGGCCGCAATGGAAAAACGGCGATAACGTGAAAGGCACCGAAGATTCGTTGCGACTGGATACGACCGAATGGGGCGGCGGCGGTTTGGTTCTCAATGGCGCCAACCTGACACCGTTTGGCGAAACACATCTGGCGCTTCGTGCCCGCCCGTTGCCGAATAATGGGGCCAAAACGTTGGCGATCAACATCATACGCGAAGGGCAGGAAACACGACAGGTCAGTTTCGATTTGAGCAAATTGGCAGAAAACAGGTGGACATTGCTGCTTGCACCTTTGGGAGATGGCGATTTTTCCAACGTCGCTCAAATCCAGTTGCAGGGCACCAACTTTGGCGAAGGCGCGGCCCGCTTACGTGTGGATATTGATGCTATCGGCACAGCGAAACTGGCACCGGGGGCACCACTGATAGTGGACGAAGGCGAAGCGCCCGCGCTCAAAATGGCGCCCACTTATGCGCCACTGAAAACAAGTTACGACCCCAATATCACGCGCATCATTCGCGACTTTGGGCCAGCGGGCGCCGAATACACCTACGGCCCCGACTGGAAAAATGGCGACAACGTGAAGTGTGTTGAAGGAGCGGTTCAATTCGACACAACGACATCTGGGGGCGCGGGCATCGTTGTCAATGGGATGGATTTGGCACTTGCGGGGCAAACCCATCTGGCACTGCGCGCACGAGTCCTTCCCGGCAACGTGGCTAAACAACTGGCAGTGAACCTGATGCGCGAGGATGCGGACGGGGGCAAAGCGACGGTATTATTCGACCTCTCGAAATTGCGAGAAGGCGAGTGGGTGACATTGCGCGAACCACTGGGAACAGGGAAGTGGAACAAGGTCAACCAAATTCAGTTTCAGGGCACCGATTGGAGTCCGAACGCCAGCGCACTAAAAATCGAAATCGACGAAATTGGCACGACCTCCATTGATGAAGAAGCCAACGCGAAAGCACGCGAAATTCTGGCAAATGACCCGACGGCGGGGCCGCCAACTCAGGCGAAGCCCAATATCGTGGGTTGGGGATTCTACCCTCAATACCCACAGGCATGGATGAACACGCACAACGGATTTTTGGAGCGCACCGAACAGGGTCGCAAAAAAGACGACATCGGCGTTATATTTCTCGGCGACAGCATTACTCAAGGCTGGACGAACACGGGCAAAGCGGTATGGGACGCCAAATATGCCCCACTGAAAGCCGTTGACTATGGCATTGGTGGCGATTCGACGCGCCAAGTGCTGTGGCGGCTAGAGCATGGCGAAGTAGATGGTTTGGCGCCCAAAGTCGTGGTGTTGAAAATTGGCACCAATAACCTGTATGGCGACCAAAATAGCGGTAGCGATGAGGAAATCGCTGCCGCTATCGCCCAAATTGTTCGTACATTGCGCCAAAAACTACCGAACTCACAGATTTTGCTGCTGGGATTATTGCCACGCCAGAACGACTACTTTTCTGGGCGCATCAAAACAATCAATTCTCTCATCGCACCACTGGACGACGGAAAAAAGATTCGCTTCCTCGATATGGGGACCAAGTTTCGGGGGCACGAAGGCAAAGGCGATGTGTTCGAGGAGCTTTACAACAGCGACCATCTGCACCTCTCTGCCAAAGGCTACGAGATGTGGGCCAACACGATGGCGCCACTGTTCGATTCGCTCATGAAGTAAGCGAACCCACTACTTACAACGAAGCCCACAGACACACGCATTGGTGTCTGTGGGCTTCGTTATTTTGGGTGCAAATTCAGTCGTGAGCAAGACTAGCGATTGAGAGCGGCCATTGAGTCGGCGGTGTAGCGTAGGCCCGCTGCGACGCCTTGCGGGGCGATCTCTTCGATTCGTTCGAGGTCTTCTTTGGAAAGTTCGACTTCGGCAGCGCCCGCGTTTTCTTCGAGTCGGGAGACTTTTTTGGTGCCAGGAATGGGCACGATGTCCTGTCCCTGCGCCAGAATCCACGCCAGAGCGAGCTGAGCCGGAGTGCAGCCGTGCTGCCCGGCCATCTCTTCGATGCGGGCCACAAGGTCGAGGTTCTTCTGGAAGTTCTCGCCCTGAAAGCGCGGGTTATTGCGGCGGAAGTCGTCTGGCTCCAAGTCGTCGAACGATTTGATTTGACCAGTCAGGAAACCACGGCCAAGCGGCGAATAGGCGACCAGAGCGATGCCCAGTTCGCGCAGGGTCGGCAAAATCTCGTCTTCGAGGTCGCGCGTCCATAGCGAATATTCGGTTTGCAGAGCGCAAATTGGATGAGTTTTGTTGGCGCGGCGGATGGTGTCGGTGCCAGCTTCGCTAAGCCCCAGAAAACGGACTTTGCCGGCCTTAACCAGTTCGCTCATGGCGCCAACTGTTTCTTCGATGGGCACGGTGGGGTCAACCCGGTGCTGGTAGTAAAGGTCGATGTGGTCGACTTTGAGACGTTTCAGGCTGGCATCACAGGCCGATTTGACGTATTCGGGACGCCCATTGATACCGCGCACTGTTGGGTCGTTGGGGTCGCGCACGATAGCGAATTTGGTGGCGAGTACCACCTGGTCGCGGCGCCCCTTGAGGGATTTGCCGATGAGTTCTTCGTTGAGGAACGGGCCATACATATCCGCCGTATCCCAGAAATTGATGCCCAGTTCCAGAGCGCGATCGAGTGTGCGCAGCGATTCTTCATCGTCGCGCTCGCCGTAAAAATCGCTCATGCCCATGCAGCCTAAACCAAGTGCTGAAACTTCCAAACCGTGACCCAATGTACGTGTGTTCATGATTCCTCGATATTCCGGTAAAGCTCGATTTTTCGATCTATGAGAGATAGGTTGCTTTGCAACTGCTGTAACTGCTGGCAAATCGTCGTCCGATGGGCTTCGAGCAGTTCGCGGCGTGCCTTGGCGCTTTCATCGCCCTGTGCGCGTAGCACCGCGTATTTCTGCATGGTGCGAATCGGCATTCCCGTCAGGCGAAGCCGCGACAAAAATACCACCCAGTCGCAGTCGGCCTGTGAGAAGCTGCGGTGCCCGCTGTTCGAGCGGGCGACATTGCCCAGTAACCCTACCCGCTCGTAGTAGCGAAGTGTGTAAGCGGAGACGCCGGTTGCTATAGCCACCTCTCGAATCGAAAACGTCTTTTCCGGCATGAAAGATAATGTACTTGCTTAGAGCGCACTCTAAGTCAAGGGCTATGGACAAATTTATTAGCCAGAGCGCCCAACGATGTCGGCGCCGAAGACGCTTTGGGCGTAGCCGACGAGGTCACTATTGTTTTCGCTGTCCAAGCCATCTTCCTCTTCTTCAGGCTCCTCTTCAATCACTACTTCTACTTTTTTTTCCGGTGCAGCTAAAACGAACTTCAGGCGGCGCGGCTTATCGAGCGTGGTATTGATGACATCCTCGAACGGCATACGTCCCAGAGCGTCGGTGGCCTTGGCGTGGTGGAACTCCTTGGAGAATTGCAAAACCACCTGTTCGTTGGTGAATTCGAGGGGGGTGGCATCGACGAGATACGACGCCGCCGGAATCGAGATTTTATTGCGCACACGCCTCAGTACGGCGGGCCAAAGCTCGATCAATTCGTCGAAATTGGAAATACGCCGCCCCTGTTTTTTCGGCTTCTGAACGGGGACAGGAATAACCTCGACTTCTGGCTCATCCTGCCGTTCGGGTTCGGTGGGAGCGTAAGATTCGACGGGCACAACCTCGGCAGGCACTTCTTCGACGGGTTGGACCGCAACAGGAGTTTCGACTTCGGCGTAAACCGTTTCCTCGACGTGCGTTTCTTCCGGCTCTTCCATGCTGACCGCTTCGGCCTCAAGCGCGGCCTCTTCCTCGGTGGGTGCAGGAATATGAACCGCTTCGACGCGAGTTGGCGGCGGCGTTGGAACAGCAACAGGGGTTTCAACGGGAGTTGGCGCCGAAATCGTCGGTGGCGTTGGAGCAGGATTCGTGGCAGCAGGCGTAGCAATGCCCATTTTGTCGCGCCAGCTGGCGCGCGGGGCGCTGGGGGCTTGCGGCTGCGCTGCGGGTTGGGTCGAGGCGACGGTGAAGTGGCCTTCACAGGCGCGCACGAGGCACAACTCCAATAACAGGCGATGGTCGGTCGACTGACGCATCTCCTTTTCCGATTCGCGCAGCAGGGTCAGAAAGCCTTCGAGCTTGGCGCGGCCCATCGCGGCGGCGTGGTGTTCGCGGGCGGCGTGTTCTTCGTTCGAGAGGTCGGCGGGAAGCGGGAAGCCGACGGTTTGCAACAACAAATCGCGCGCGTAGGAGGTGAGGTCACGCGCCAACTGGCCGAAGGATGCGCCCTCATCGACGGCGTTTTCGACGAATTGCAGCGCGCCGCGTGTATCGCCCGCAGAGACGCTATCCATCATGCCGAACAGCAATTCCTGGGGCACACCGCCCAGCACGAGGCGCACATCGGGGCCGCCGATTTCGTCGCCCGAAAAGGCCGACACCTGCTCCAGCAACGTCAGGGCATCGCGCAAGGCACCATCGGCGTGGCGAGCGATGAGTTTGGCGGCATCGGCGTGCAGCACCATGCCTTCGGAACTGGCGACGTATTGAAGCCGCTTAGCGATGTCAGGGGGCGTGACGCGGCGGAAGTCGAAGCGCTGGCAACGACTGGTGATGGTGGCGGGGACTTTGTGAGAGTCGGTGGTGGCGAGAACGAAAATCGCGTGAGCAGGCGGCTCTTCGAGGGTTTTGAGCAACGCATTGAAAGCGTTGTTCGAGAGCATGTGGACTTCGTCGATGATGTAGATGCGATAGCGACCTTCGGCGGGCGCCATGCCCACTTTGTCGATGATGGCTTCGCGGATGTTATCGACGCCCGTGTTGGAGGCGGCGTCGATTTCGGTGAGGTCCATCACCGGCTGGTTTTTGGCGACGCGCACACAGAAATCGCACTGGTTACAGGGCGTGGGGGTTGGGCCTTGCGAACAGTTGAGGCATTTGGCCAGCAGACGAGCGTTGGTGGTTTTGCCGATACCGCGCGGCCCGGTGAACAGGTAAGCGTGCGCCACGCGCGGAGGCTCGGCGGTGAGGGCGTTGCGAAGCGTGCGCGCTACATGCTCCTGACCGACGACATCTTCAAAGGTTTGGGGGCGGTACTTGCGGTAAAGACTCATTGGAAATGCGGAATGGCCAGACGAACGAGCAGCCAGTTTAGCGGCGCGAATTTTCGAATTTGAGCGGCATTTGCTTTTCTTTCAGAGTAATTTCTGGAAGCATATCCCTCTTTCACATGGTTTGAAGGCTAGGCTACGTTTGGCGAAATTTGACGCGATGAATAACACTGCATCACGAAATTTTTCTCTCAATTCGTCATGCACTCCGCCATCAAAATTTCGCTGTGTTTGCTGCTGCTCACAGTGCCACTTCAAGCCCAAACCCCAACCGATTTCGCGGGCTGGAAGGCCAAAGCAACCGAACTTCTGAACGCTCCGGGCGAGGGAGAGAACGAGATTCGCCGCAAGTGGGATCAAGGCACCAAAGCGACTGAAGCGGGCAAAGCCCTAATGGAAGCGGCTAAATTGGCCCCCGATGCGGCAGCGAAATTTAAAACGCTCGATAGCGCGGGAGCGGCCTTCGCCAAAGGCAATGGCTCGAACAGAGAGGCAATCGAAGCCTACCAACAGGCGCGGGACATCACTTCGGCGCCGCCCGAAGAGCGGGCGCGCGTGGGACTGGAAGCAGCGAAGTTGAGCTTTGACATCGCGGATTACGAGAAAGTCGTCGCCATTACAGGCGCCAGCGACAAACAGAAGGCACAGGCATACGTGGAAATCGGCCTCAAAAGCGGAGTCGTCAAAGATTTCAATCGCGCCGCCCAGAGCTACGAGATGGCGGCAAAATTAGACAAGACAAAGGCCAATAGCTATCTGGATTCAGCCTCGGTGTACGCGCAGCAAATGACGCCCGTCGCCAACGGCGAAGCGATGCTGGACAGCGTTTATAAAGCCAAACTGAAATTGATAGATGAATCGGAACGAACCGACGACGAGAAAGCGACTTCGCGGCCTTATGTGTTGGCGAACTGGGCCAGAGACATCAATGCCATCGGCGTCAGCGAACGGGCCAGCACTTTGTGGCAACAGGCTGCCGATAGCCCGAAAGCGACTGAACAGTTACGCTACGATTCGCTGAAGAACGCCGCGACTGCCGCGCAGAAATCGAAGGACTACGATGGCGCTTTCACGCTATGGGCTAAAGTAGGCAAAATTGCGAACGACTCGTATCTCAGCGCTCAAGAAGTGGCGTTGGGGCGGAGCGATGCCCTGCTCAGCAAAGGCGAATACACCAAGACGCGCGATGAACTGGGAACGCTGCTAACGCACCCTAAAGCGGGGCCACGCGAGAAAGAGGGCATTTTGCTGACGCAAAGCAGCCTGTATTTCGACGAAGCCGATGCCCTCGAAAAGAAACCCGCTCCCGCCGAGCAAATCGCGGCCAGCGAAGCAGAGGGAGTGAAGATGATGGACACGTTATGGGCAATCCCCACCACCTCCGACGCGGCAATGCTGCAAATCATGGTGAAGAAAACGGAGCGAAAGTTGAAGAAAAAGGAATACGTGGCAGCGCACGAACTTGTATCAGCGGGAATTACCAAGTTCACGGAGCGTAAATTGGGGACTGAGTGGCTGCAACAACTGCATATCCTCAATGGCGATATTTACAGAGGTGAAAAACAGTACGCCAGTGCCATGATCTCGTATTCGACAGGGATTATCCGGCAGGGCTGGGACGGCGCCGCTCTCGTCCCTAACCAACCCATTTATAACGCAGCAATAGGCATGTTAAGCGAAGCGACGGAAGCCAAAAAATTCGACGAGGCGCGCAAAGTCGTCGAGTGGTTGGACAAATGGCAAGTCCCCGTTGACCCAACCGTGCTTTATAAAATCGAACTCGAAATCAAAGCCGGAAACAAAGAAGCCGCGCGCGAACTCATCACCAAAAACAAACCACTAATCGCCCAAGAAGAAAGCAAGAAAAAACTGGCCGAACTCGAAACGCTGGCCTTCGCGAATTAACCATATAGTAGCGCGTTGGTCGCACTTTCCAACGCGCTACTATATGACTCTCTTAGTTCTGGGTTTCGGTGCGCAGGGAGCGAACGTCGCGGTCGGGCCAGCGTAGGCCCGTCAAGCGGTCGTAGGCTTCGGCGTATTTGGCGCTCGTCTTCTGGGCGATTTCGGCGGGCAATTCGGGGCCGGGGGCGGTTTTGTTCCAGTCGAGGGTTTGAAGGTAGTCGCGCACGAACTGTTTGTCGAACGAGGCTTGACCACGGCCCGGTTCGTACTGCTTCGAATCCCAGAAGCGCGAGGAGTCGGGCGTCGCCATTTCGTCGACTATGATGATGTCGCCATCGACTTCGCCGAACTCGAATTTGGTGTCGGCCAGAATCAGGCCACGGTCAAGCGCATAGTTGGCAACCCAATCATAAAGCGCCAGAGAAACGTCGCGCACGGCTTCGGCTTTTTTCTTACCGAGAATATCGCAGGTCTGCTCCCAGTTGATGGCTTCATCGTGCGAACCGATTTGGGCCTTGGTGGTGGGCGTGAAAATGGGCGAGGGCAATTTATCGGACTCGCGTAGGCCAGAGGGCAATTTCACACCGCACACTTCGCCGCTCTGCTGGTATTGAGTCCAGCCGGAGCCGCTGAGGTAGCCGCGCACGACGCATTCGACGGGCAAAACCTCGGCTTTGCGGCACAGCATGGCGCGACCATCCCAATCGTGTTCGAGGCCGTATTCGCGCAGGGGTTCAGGGAAGTCGTTGACTCGGTGCAATAAAAGGTGGTTATCCACGATATGCGAGGTGCGCGCAAACCAGAACACCGACAGGGTCGAGAGGATTTTGCCCTTGTCGGGGATGGGCGTGGGCAACACCACGTCGAATGCGGAAATACGGTCGGAAGCGACCAGAACCAAATTTTCGCCCGCATCGAAGAGTTCGCGGACTTTTCCTGAAGCAATGGGATTCATGTTGAGTTTTTAGTAGTTGGTTTGTAGTGGTTAGTTTTTCGGGCCTAACGGCAAAGCGCTGGGCGGTGATTTATGCCGCCCATAAAATTCGTTGGATGCAGTGAAGTTTATTTGGGCGAGGGGACTCTTTCGTTGAGCGCCGTCACAAGGGCATCCGAGTTTTCCAATTCACGCAAACGAACGCGGTCGAGGCGTTTGATGTGTCTCTCCTGTTCGAGTTGGACATTGCTGTAGCGAAGTTGGAGCCAGCCATTTTTCATCTCAAATCCGGTGAGATCGGGCCATTGAATGCGAAGCAACGAACGCTCGGAGAGGCTGACACGAATCTCGTATTGAGCCAACTCGACGGAACCGTATTTGGCCTGATTATCGCGGCGCTGGATGTCGGAAAGGCGCATTATCATTACGATGACGGCAACGGCCACAACCGCGCCAACTCCCAATTTCAGGTAAGCGTTGGGCCACGGAATGAGGTTCATGCCAAGCCATGCGACGACGCTGAGGGGCAACAGGAGCTTGCCCTGTTCCGAGAATTTGAGTTCGCCCACTGTGGGCGAGATGAATTTAAAACGTTGTTCCATTGGGTTACATAGGAGACAGGGGGATAAAGTCGCTGGCACCGCTGCCCAGTCGCACGCGGCGTTTGAGTTCTTCGGTAAGCAACTGCGAGTTCTCGATTTCGCGCGTCGCCAGAGTTTCGAGTCCGCCCTTGTGATGAATTTCGAGTTTGCCGGGGCCAACAGAGAGATGATCTATATCCTCGAAGGCGATAACGCGCTCGTCGGGCTTCATATCGGTGATGAAAACCCCCGTTCGAACCAGCCGAATGGAGCCGCGTTCGGCGCGCTTGCGGCGCACATCGAGAGCATGTTGCGCGCTCCACAACTTCCAGGCGAGAGCAGCAAGCGCCCCCCACAGCACCGCCGAAACCGGGCCACGCGCGGCGGGCAGAGGCAATAGCGCGCCAATGACCATGAGCGCCAACACAGTTCCCGCCATAAGAAAACGCCCGGCGCGCTCATCCTGTGGCGAGGGTGGCAAAAAGCGAAAGGTCATCGTAAAAGAGTTTTGCCTTCTGGCTCAAAAGCTCGCCATCGCACGGCCTCCAATAAGCCTATATTGCCCGCTCCGTCACGACTACTGGTAAAACAACGGGCGGAAAAATATGAAAAAGGCGAATTGGGGCATAGTTTTGTGGGGCATAGGGGCGTTAGGTTGCCTGGCTCTGGTAGTGGGGGCAGCAACTCATCATCTACCGATTGGTTGGGCGGAAGCATGGGGATTCGCAACGGGATTATGGTGTGTCGCGCTGGTGATGCGCAACAACGTGTGGAATTTCCCCATTGGCATAATCAACAACATTTTCTTCTTCGCCTTGTTTTTCAGCGAACGCCTGTACAACGATATGACTCTGCAAATCGTGTATTTCGCGTTCGGCCTGGCGGGTTGGTACTCGTGGGTGTATGGCGGACGCGAGCGAACACCGCTACCGATTTCGCGCGCCACTCCGAAAATGCTGGCAGCAACAGTAGTTGGAATAGCCATTGCGACACCAATTCTAATGATGCTGTCGCAAGCCTTCAACGGCGCGGCGCCCTTGTGGGATGCGCTTACTACGGCGATTTCGCTGGGCGCTCAGTTTCTTCTCAACGGCAAACGCCTCGAAAACTGGTGGTTCTGGATAGTCGCCGATGCGATCTATGTTCCTCTTTATCTATCTCGCGGGCTGGGTTTAACTGCCGCATTATTCGCGCTGTTTCTGGTAATCGCCATCACCGGATTGTTTTCATGGAAGCGCGAAGTTGTCGCCGCCTGATGGTTCGTCGCTAAAATGGGAATATGAAAACGTGGCCTGTGGGCCTAGTCATTGGCAAATTTTATCCCCCCCATCGCGGGCACCGCTTCCTCATCGAAACGGCGCTATCGCGCGTCGAGCACCTGCACATCATGGTTTGCGGGCGTCCCGGCGAAAAGCCCGAAGGTGCGCTTCGCGCCGACTGGTTGCGCGAGATGTTTCCCCAGGCCAAGGTCTGGCTCATCAACGACATCTACTACGGGCACGACGATGACTCGGAGATGTGGGCTTATTTGACTACCAGTTGGCTTGGTCGCGCGCCCGACGTGGTGTTCACATCGGAGCATTACGGGCAACCCTTCACCCAATGTCTGGGATGCGAGCATGTCGAGGTCGATATGGCGCGCGTGCAAGTGCCGATTTCGGGCACGCGCGTACGCGCCGCGCCGCTAAGCAACTGGGAATTTCTCGATGCCCCGCTTCGCCAATACTACGCGAAACGGGTGGTGATTGTGGGCGCCGAAAGCACAGGTTCAACCACACTCGCCCAAGATTTGGCGGAGCGCTTCAACACGATGTGGGTGCCCGAATATGGCCGCGAATACTGCGAGAATTTTTGGACGGGCGAGGATTATGTCTGGCAGTCGCGCGAATTTACCCTGATTGCCGCCGAGCAACTACGCCGCGAAAACGAGGCGGCACGCGCTTGTAATGGCCTCTTGATTTGCGACACCGACGCCTTCGCCACACGCCTATGGCACAGGCGCTATATGGGGAACTTCTCGCCCGCAGTAGACGCAATCGCCGCCTCACATCGCCCCGATCTCTATCTATTGACGGGCGACGAAATTCCCTTCGTGCAGGACGGTATCCGCGACGGCGAAGCCATCCGCCATGAGATGCACGAACACTTCGTACAGGAACTCAGCGCAGGGGATGTACCGTGGCACCTACTACGTGGTAGCCGAGAAGAGCGACTGGAAGCCGCTGTTAAATTGGTTGAAGAGCTTTTGCGTAGTAGTAAAAATCCCGCTACTTAGTTGAGGATTTGGGCAATGAGACTTTACCCGTCAGTTCACCAAGCCAGTCTCCATATCCCTTTCGCTTTTCTCGCCACTCCCAGATGAGAAGCGAAAGCGGCGAGTGGCGGCATCCGAAATCTCGCGCGGCCTGGGCATGTTTCTCTTCCTCAATCAGCACCTCTTGCATAGTAAGTGATGCCCCCCAACTAAAACCGCCAACTTGAGCAATTTGCGCACGGCATTCGAGGTGAGCCTTCAACAATTGCTCAGGTGATATAGCTCCATGATACGACTCCAAAGCACGTGGCGAGCGCCCTGCATTGGTACTCACGTTATCGTCAGCCTCACTCGTATAAGTCCAGCCCTCACCTTGAGATGCAATCTGCACAAGGGGGTGTCGCCCCCTTGAAGATGAAACTAATACAAAGGCGATACAACCATGACCTTTGTGGATAAAAACGCGAGAAGCAACCAAATTTACCAGCGTGAACTCCCTTGAGCCAGTTATATCAGGTGAGGCCAAGGGAGCAGTAGAAGAGTTGCGAGCCTCTTGTATACCAACACGGGCGACGTAATCGCCCCAATATTCAAACCCTAATGCCCCCAAAGTATTAAATTCTGGATCGAACGTTTTCTGCTTTAATAGCGTTCTCGATGCTTCGTCAGGAGCTTCGAGACGAACTTCGTATGCGCGCCATCTTGCAAGTTGTCGCTTCGCTTCTTTCCACGGTTCGAATGAACGAGGTAGAAACAAATACGCCCCGTACATCATCAAGCTGCCGACGAACGGAATGATGCCGTCGTTGAAATCCCACTGTGCCACAATAACAAACCACTAAAAACCGATGGCTTTGAGAACCGCTTCGTTTTTGGCGGGGACGACAGTGGGCGCACCGGAAATGCGGATGGCGGTGTTCGGGTCTTTGAGACCGTGCCCGGTAACAACCGAAACGATGACGGGCTTGCGTCCCAATTCCTGCCGGGCTTTGGCGAAGTAGCCTTGCGCGTTCAGCTTCTTGATGCCCGCCAGAGGTGCGGCACAAGCTGGCTCACCGAAGATGCCCGAAAGAGCCGCCGCTTCGCGCTGGGCGAAGAGGATTTCATCGTCGGTTACGGAGTCGATCAAACCACCCGATTCGTCGCGGGCACGCAAAGCCTCTTCGGCACGCGCTGGGTGCCCGATACGAATAGCGGTTGCCACCGTTTCGGGAGCATCGACACCATGCCCTAGCACTAAAGGCGCGGCGCCCGCTGCCTGAAAGCCGCACATTTTGGGCAGAGTCTCGATTTTGCCAAGGGCGTGGTACTCGCGGTAGCCCTTCCAGTAGGCGGTGATGTTGCCCGCGTTGCCGACAGGGATAAAATGGAAGTCGGGAGCAAAGCCCAAAAAGTCGCACACCTCGAACGCACCCGTCTTTTGCCCTTCCAAACGGTAGGGGTTAAGAGAGTTGAGCATGGCGATGGGGTAATTCGAGGTTAGGTCTTTGACGATGCGAAGACCATCATCGAAGTTGCCCTCGATGGCGAGAACGGTCGCGCCCGAAACCATCGCCTGAGCGAGTTTTCCAAGGGCGATATTGTTGTTGGGGATGAGAACCACGCAACGAATCCCCGCCACCGCGCAGTAAGCCGCTGCCGCCGCGCTGGTGTTGCCAGTCGAAGCGCAGATGGCAACTGTAGCCCCGGCTTCGGCAGCTTTGGAGACGGCCATCGTCATGCCTCGGTCTTTGAAGGAGCCAGTTGGGTTGGCGCCCTCAAACTTGAGGTAAAGTTCACAGTCGGGCGCGATTTGCGCCGCGAGACGGGGCGCATACACGAGCGGCGTGTTGCCTTCGCAGAGCGAGATAACAGGGGTTTGCTCGGATACAGGAAGGTGGGCGCGGTAGCTCTCGATGAGGCCGCGCCACATCATACCGCTCGAAAGAGATGTCATTGTGAGACTTAGGTTTAGCGAATCGCGGCTTTGTTGCGTTTACTGTTTCTGTTTTTAAGACAAGCGTTTACCGGTATCATCCACGTTTTTTGTTGCTTTTTCCGCCATGAACTTAAAATCTGCCCTGCTCTTCGTCAGTCTTTTGCCAGTGCTGGGATCGTGTGCTTCAGCCCAAACGCCACCAAAAGATGCCGCCGTTCCCGTCGCCAATCAACCCGCCCCTGCCCAATCGCGCATGGGAATGAACCTGGCCGGCCCAGCCGATTGGAACACCGAACTGCCCTTCAACGATGTCTTCCATTTTTCACGTTACTGGATTTCGCAGCGACGGGGCGAAGGCTGGGGAAAAGGTCCAAAACTCTCACTCGATGAACATGGTTGGGTCAAAGCACTCGAACCCAATTGCTTCGCCGAAACCCCGATGCTGACCGATATGAGGGGCCAGTTTCCGCACGGGCAATACGTGTGCTTGTACGAAGGCAAAGGCGAGGTAAAAATCAACAACGCCAGCAAAATTGTTTCGAGCGCGCCGGGGCGTATCGTGTTCGAGCCACAGGCCGAAAGCGGCATTTTCCTGCAAATCCTCTCGACCGAGCCAACCGACTACATTCGCAATATTCGCGTCTTGATGCCAGGCACCGAAAAGACAGTTCAGGACAATCCCTTCAATCCGGTATTTTTGGAGCGTTGGAAGGGAGTCAACACGCTGCGCTTCATGGATTGGATGCAAACCAACGGTTCGCAGGTCAAAGAGTGGAACGAACGCCCTAAAACCGACGACGCGACCTGGAGCCACAAGGGCATACCGTTGGAAATAATGATCGACTTGTGCAATAAACAGAAGCAGAACGGTTGGTTCTGCTTGCCAGTGCGCGCCAGCGACGATTACGTTCTCCAATTCGCCACCATGCTCAAGGCGCGCTTAAAGCCATCGCTGAAGGCGTATATCGAATATTCGAACGAGGTGTGGAACGGCGGCTTCGAGCAATGCCATTATGTCGGCGAACAGGGCATGGCACTCAAGCTCGGCGAAAAACCGTGGGAAGCGGGCTGGCACTACACCGGACGCCGCTCGAAAGAAATCTTCGCCGTTGTGGACCGGGCCTTCGGTGGACGCGAAGCCGCCTCTAAACGCATCGTGCGCGTCATCGCAACACAGGGCGCTAATGCCTACGTGTCCGAACAAATTTTGGGATTTGAAGACACCGGAAAAAATGCTGATGCTCTCGCGGTCGCGCCCTACTTCGGACTCATGAGTCCATCCAGAGCCGCCGACCCAAATTCCAAAGTTCCCGCCGAAACGGTGGCGACATGGACGACGACTCAGGTTCTCGATTACCTGGAAAACGTCTCGATTCCCGAAACCATCAAGTGGAACAAGGAGCAAAAAGCCATCGCCGACAAGTACGGGTTGAAACTTATCGCTTACGAAGGCGGACAACACGCTGTTGGCACAGCGGGCGGCGAAAACAACGAAGACCTGACTAAGTTGTTTCTGGCCGCGAACCGCGATGAGCGCATGGGGCAGTTGTACACCAAATACCTCGACACATGGCGCGACTGCGGCGGCGACGTGTTCTGCAACTTCTCGTCGGTCAGTGGTTGGAGCAAATGGGGAAGTTGGGGTCTACTCGAAAACCAAAACGACGACACAGCGAAATACCGTGCCGTCATGAATTGGAACGCAGCGAACACGCTCAAGAACTGAATCGTTACCCGCCAGACTTTGGCTCAGAAGGAGTCAGATCAAGCGTGATTTCCGTGCGGTTATGCGCCGCGTCAGTCAATACGAAACGTACCTTATCGCCCGATGCAACCTGCGATGGGAGAGCCGCACTCCAGCGCCCCGTCGCTTCGCGCGCCAGTTCGACACGCTCACCTGAGGCAAGGAACGCGCTCACGCGGTCAGTGCGCGCGTCACATTCAAGCTCCAAGCGTGGATTTTGAGGACTGAAGAACAGGCGCGCGTTTCCATCGGGGCCATTGTCTTCAACTGAAAAATGCATCACAAGTTGATGGCGTTCGCCTCGTTCGCCAACGACAATGACTTGTACGGCATAAGGTCCAGCAATAGCATGAGCTGGCACATCGAAGCGCGCTTCAAACGCGAGAGTTCGCGCATTCCATGTGAGAGGAAGAATCTCGCCAGATGGCAAAATGGCGATGACACGGCGACTGGCACGCGGCGCTTTCACCGAAATAAGCGGGTCGCCGGGTTTGAGGCGGTACTGTTCGGCAGTGAGAAATGGCTCACCCGCTGTGCGGCGCTCACGCTCGACATCCAAAAATGCCGACGCGGGTTTACCCGCGATGCGAGCGCGCTCTTCAAGTTCGGCTTCGAGGTGCGCGATATTGATAGGGCTTGCCTTAGCAGCTCGCGATTCGAGAAGTCGGTAAGCCGTCTCATGCGCTCTTCCTCGCTTGGCACGCCATAGTTCCTGAGGCCCAGAATACTCTCGCCATTCGTTGTCGTTGGGGACATAGCGTGTCTCAGGAAATTTCTGATTCAAGAATTCGAGCAACTCGCGCCGTTTTTTCGCGATGGGGGTTTCATCGGGAGTCTTAGCAATCTCCCTCGCCAATGCATCCGATAGGGAAAACACAACATCTGTGGGTTTTATCTCGAATAGATTTTGGCCTTTAGATTTTTTATCTTGCCTGACTTTTAGTGCCTGTAAATGACGGATGTCGTTTTGCAGTTGCTCGATACGAGTCACAGGCGCCTTTTGCAGTCGAGCAGCGAGCAGTTCACCTGCTTTAATTGATTGGCGGGTCTTGAACGCATAGTCGAGTTCGCTGAACAGGAAATAGCCGAAAGAGTACCTTTCGCGGTAATAGCGGTAATCGTTATAGCCAAAAATGTTGTACAGGTAATAATCTTCACCTGAGTTGTTCATCTGTCCTGCATCCATCAAATTCAAAACTTGCTTTCGCAGTGACTCGAATTGCTCGCTGTCTTCCTGTTCCTGCATAAGCAGCTGCGCCAACTGGTGGCTGAGCGGGTAAATGCGTTGCCCGGCCTGTTGCTGCGAGCGATAGGCATAATAATTGGACAGGTTAGCTTTTTGCCTCCAACGTTCAAACTGCGCTTTGTACTTTTTGAAATCAGGCCCGCTTTCGTGCCCAGCCTTGATCTCATCAGCCATCTTCTGATCCCATAAAGCGAGAGTTCCTCCGAACACCCTTTGGGCAGCAAATTCTTGCCAATCGTTTGCCCGCCCACCAGTGGAACCAAAGAGAGGCCCTAATGTAATAGCTCTCTCGAAACGACGCTTTAGCGACGTAACCACAGTTGGAGCACGATTTTCAAAACGGGCGGTCTGAAACTGCACAGCGAGAAATTGCATCCGCGTGTTGAAAGCGTCGCTGCTCGTTCTAGAATTATAGCCCGCATTAAGGCGGAACTTTTCGTTCTGAGCTTTGAATTGCTTTACCAGAGCAGCGTAACGTGCCGTCGAGCGACCATTGTTTTTTGTCTCGACCTCATCCATTATTTGTCGCGTTATGCGCTCGATCTGGATGCTGGCACTATTGGAATTGTTTTGTAGTTCGAGCGGGTCACGCGCCCCGGCTTTAATGAGATTCGCCTCACGCTTCTTCCAGATGGCAGCGGCCTGAGGATCGCGGAGTTCAACAGCTTCGTGAGTGGAACGCACTCTTCGTAGTTCCCTGTTCAGAGAGGGGCCGACTTCAACAACGCCCCGTTTAACTTGGCGGGCAGAAGCATTAAGTTCAGTCAATGTACGCCTACGCGCCGCAATCTCTTTTGGCTCTCCCTGCGCGATGCTTTGTGCCAGCAAATTCGCCGCTTCATATTGCTCCTGTGCCAATACCTCTGCCAGATAGCGCTCTCTTTCGACTTTGGGAATGGCGAGCCAACTCGTCCACTTCGAGGGAATGCCAAAGCGTTTCGAGAGTTCGGTCACCCGTTCGGCGTTGCTCTCATCAGCCGATAGGGCAGTCATCTGGTCATGCGCCCATAATTTTTCAGCAGTGCTGCTAGACGCAACCTCACCGTGGAAATTCAACTTCAGGCTTCGATTTCCCAGACTCACCACCGCATTTCCATCTCGCTTAAAGCGGCCCGAAACCACGAGCATCTCACCGCCCGCCAATTTCTCCAATCGTGGCGATTGGACATCATAGGTTTCCACTCCCGAAATTTTGAGAGAAGGACTGTTCACAACGGCATCGGGCACAAGCGACAGGGAAAAGAAGCCATCGTTTTGAGCAGCGCCACGCGCACACGTCAAACTGGCGCGGAGCGGCATCGGGCGCAAAGGAAATTTGAGGGTGAGGTCATCGCCCGAACGGACGTTTGATTTTTGCAAAGCCCATACACCATCTTTAACTTCGCCTTCGCTCGCCTTAGCATCGGAAGAGTCTTCGATTTGCGCCTGAAACGAAATATCGAGCGGAGTCTGGGTTTCGGCGCGCAGCGGAAACTTCCACTGGAGAGAATCCTTGCTCGCGTCGAGAACCTCGACGTACTGAACCTCAATTTTAAGGTCTTGCTGTGCCAGGACAGGAAAAACAGTGGCTTTGAAGGAATTCTTCGTCAACAACTCAACCAAAGCCGGGTCACGCTGACGCCGCGTGATGTAGTCATAGATATGCGCCACTCGCTCACGCGCCACAATGCGCGCGGGCACCTTCTCGTCTCCATACCAGTAAGCAAAGCCCGTAACCACCGCACCGGGCGGCGCCGTGTACATCAAACGGGCTTCGATACGTGAGCCATTGGGGTTCGAATAAATCGTCGTGACGCTCGTCTGCGCAAACGCGCCGCTGATGCGTGTTTGCACTTGCAACGACTTGGGCAAAAGCGCCTGGACATTATTGGTTGTATCGAACACAGCGACAGCATGGGCAGCCTTCCAACTGCTCATAAGCAACGCGAAAACAATTACAAACCGGAGCACTAACTTCATATCGTAATATCTTTAGAAGTAAGCGCACACACAGAGTTTCGCCAAAAATAATTTCATATGAAAAGCTGAGGTTCTGTCTCAAATGGGCCTATGGCATAAAAAAAGCCGCCCCATTTGGGGCGGCTTTTTCTGAGAAGACAGTACCTTATTCGCCTTCGACGCGCAGAACGGAGCTGACTTCGCGCACGACTTCCAATGCCTCGAAGCCTTTGAGCGATTGGTTCATGGCCTCCTGAGTGGTATCGTGCGTCATCCAGAAGATTTCGGCCTCGCCGCGCTCGGTCTTCTTCTGAACAATAGATTCGATGGATACACCGTTATCGCCGAGGATGCCCGCGATTTGGGCGATGGCGCCGGGGCGATCTTTCACCTGCATTCGCACACAGAAACGAGTCAACGCCTCGGAGAAGGGCAACATGCGTACTTTCTCTTCTGGAGCGTGGTCGATGTTGCGAATGCCGCGCAAACGGTTTTTGGCAGCTTCGATGAGGTCGCCTACCACTGCGCTGCCCGTCGGGTGCGAACCTGCGCCGCGACCGTAGAACATAGTTTCGCCGACAGCATCGCCGCGAACCCAGATGGCGTTGAAAGCATCGCCCACGCTGGCAAGCGGGTGCGCCAGCGGCAACAGCGCAGGGTGGACGCGCAGTTCAAGGGAGCCATCTTTGTGGCGACGAGCCAAAGCGATGAGCTTGATGGCGTAGCCCAGTTCCGCCGCGTACTCGATGTCACGCGCCGAAACTTTGGTGATACCTTCGCGGTAGATGTCGTCGAGATCAACGGGAGTGTCGAAGGCGATTCCAGCCACGATAGCGAGCTTGTACTGGGTATCGAAGCCATCGACATCGGAGCTGGGTTCGGCTTCGGCGTAGCCCAAATCCTGCGCTTCGGCGAGAACGGCGTGATAATCGGCGCCTTCGCGTGTCATCTTCGACAGAATGAAGTTGGTGGTGCCGTTCAAAATCGCCAGCACTTCTTCGACACGGTTGCCCGCCAACGATTCGCGCAGTGGCTTGATGAGAGGAATACCGCCGCCAACAGCGCCCTCGAACAGCAGGTCAACGTTGTTCTCATCGGCAACCCGACGCAGCAACGGGCCTTCTTTAGCGAGCAGTTCCTTGTTGGCCGTGACTACCGACTTACCCGAACGCAAAGCACGCAAAACGAAGTCGCGCGCAGGTTCGACACCGCCGATGAGTTCGGCCACGATGTCGATTTCAGGGTCGTTCAAAACGAGGTCGGGATTGTTGGAAACGATGTCGGCGGGGCAGCCCCAACTAGCCGCGCGCGAGGGAGTGCGCGTAGCGACAGCCTTAATTTCGAGCTTCGCGCCCAGCCGCTTTTCGATGATCTCTTTATTCTTTTGCAGCACCTCATAGGTGCCGCCGCCGACCGTTCCCAAACCTAAAATCCCAACGCTGACTGTTTTCATTCGCAAAGAGTGTGACTTCTCAGTCAAAAGTGCTTCACCTCAGTTCGGCAAAACCCCATAAATTATGGCTCAAAATAACCACCATAGTAGGCTCCGAAGACGGTATCGAATTGTTCCAAGAAGTTGTAGGAGTATTTACAATTCGACCAGACATCAAGGCGCTCGAATTTTTCCTGCTCGCTCAAGGTCGCATCTTCCAACGATTGAAGGGTGGAACGTATGCTGGGTGCGCTGTCTGTTTCTGGGCTGCTACCTTCGATCACCTGATGAGGGTCGATCACCAAAAACTTCTCATTGGGGTTAGCGATGAGCATGTCGAGCCATCCCAGAAAAGTCTCGACATCGGATTGGGACAACTCATTGGGAAACCAGCTCAGAAGCAACGGCACCCGGCGAAGAAATTCATCCTTAGCCGAACTCCAATCGCGCACGAAATACATATCGTACCAACCATGCTCGGTGTCTAGGACAACCCATATATGCTCTGGCCGAAAAAATAATAACCAAGCCAGCGGCAGCTGATGGCGCGAATCCATGTATACCCGCTCGCTTCCATCTGCCCGTTTATAATGCTGCTCGGAAGTAAGAGCTGAAACGTCGTCGGTGAAATAGAGATAGGCCCGATTCGCCATCGCGAGGCGAGGTTAGCCCAAATCGTGGGCTAGAGCGACTAATTTGGGGTCGAACTGTCCGCCCGCGCCCTTGTCGATTTGCGTCAGCGCTTCCGAGCGCGAAAGGGCAGGACGGTAGGCACGCGGTTCGAGCATAGCCTGATAGGCGTCGGCGAGGTTGATGAGACGGGCGCCGAGCGGCAACTCTTCGCCTCTGGGTTCGCCGGGGGTGCCCTGCCCATCGAAACGGGTGTGGTGGTAGCGCACGACGGGGACCAGATGCGCCAAAAACTCGACGGGGCGAATCATTTCGGCGCCGACCGTCGTGTGGTTGCGGGCGTTCTTCAGTTCATCTTGAGTCAAAGGGCGTGGCAAAGCTGCCAACTTCTGGCTCTGGTTGATGAGACCAATGTTGTGAATCCACGCGGCGCACTCAAGTTCATCGATGTGCGAATCGGAGAGGCCCATAATGCCGCCCATTTTGCCGACGTGCCCAACCACAGCCTGCGTATGCCCTGAGGTGTAGGTGCTTTGGCCATCGATGAAATCCATCATGTCGCGGATAGAGCGAAGGTAGATGGCGCGCACATCGGGGCGCTGTTCTTCTTCGGGGGCACCAGCTTTTTCGCGCAAAACGTCCACGACTTTAAGCAGCACCGTGTAAAGAGCGAGTTGCAGATCGCTCTCGTTGACATAGCGCAACGAGGCACCTCCTGTAGCGCGGACATCATTGAGGATGTCCTGAAGTAGAGGCAACGAATTGTCTTCGAGATGGCGAATGAGGGCTTGCGCGGACGACATAAGAGATGAACCAGTATTGTTTGGCACTGGATTGACCAACAATTTAGAAGATTGCGGAGACATCTTCATCTCCTCTTAAACCAACAGCGAACGGGAAGGATAAAAATGTAACCGCAAATTCCACAAGGCAACCACCAATTTAATCCTATGCTCTTGAATTCATCATCGCGCCGCGTTTTGGCGCTCGGTCTCGTCGCGGCTTCGTCCTCCATTGCTTCCGTCGCTCAGGCGGACTCCTTAGCTGGTGCGGGTGCCACCTTCCCTTACCCTTTGTACACCAAATGGTTTGATGCCTATAATAAAGCTACTGGTACCCAGGTTGACTATCAGAGCGTTGGTTCGGGCGCTGGTATCAAACAGTTGGCCGCGAAAACCGTTGACTTCGGCGCTTCCGATGCTCCGCTGGGCGACAAGGATGCAGCAAAGCTCCCCGGCAAAATCGTTCAAATCCCAACGGTTGCTGGCGCAGTCGCTATCGTTGTCAATGGCGCTCCTCAGGGCATCAAATTGAGCGGCCCCGTTCTGGCCGACATCTTCGCTGGCAAAGTCAAAACCTGGAACGCCCCCGCAATCGCCGCGCTCAACGCTGGCAAGAAATTGCCCGCAGCTCCAATCGTTGTGGCTCACCGCTCCGATGGTTCGGGCACAACCAACATCTTCACCACCTACCTTTCCAGCGTTTCGCCTTCATGGAAGGCCACATACGGCGCTGGCAAGAGCGTCAACTGGCCAGTTGGCCTGGGCGGCAAAGGTGGAGATGGCGTCGCCGACCTCGTCAAGCGCACTCCCGGTGCGATTGGTTACGTCGAACTCGCTTACGCAATTCAGAACCGCTTGAACTACGCGGCCATGCGTAACCGCTCCGGCAAATTCGTGTTGCCATCGGTTGCTGGCGCAACAGCTGCTGCTCAGGGAGCCGCCGCTGCAACCGCACGCGATTCGCGCTCGCCCATCGTTAACCAGGGCGGCAACGCTTACCCCATCGTGGGCTACACCTACATTATGTTCTACACCGACAGCAAAAGCACCCCCAAGGGCAAATCGCTGTTGAAGTTCTTGAACTGGGCGATGGGTCCCGGCCAGAAGATGGCAGCTCCACTGTATTACGCGCCACTGCCAAGCGCAGTTGTTAGCAACAACAAGTCGAAGTTGAAGTAACTCTTCGCGGAACAATACATTAGGAAGCAAAGAGATAATCGAAAGATTATCTCTTTGCACTAACAAGGAAATATGGGCTTTGTTTGTGACAAAACCCATAGTGTTTTAGCTCGTGTTAAAATCGTCTTAACATTCGCACGCCGACACTTGCCCTGTTTCAAATCACCCGAAAGAAATCCAAATCATGATTCTTCAACGACTTTGTGTAGCAGGTGCAGCACTTTGCTTTGCAGCAGCCCTCGCAGGTTGCGGCGGCAACACAGCCGAAACAGGCAACACCACTCCTTCCACCAACGAAGCTGCTCCATCTACCAGCTCCGACAGCGCCCCTTCTACCGAAGGCGCTACCAGCCTCGCTGGTGCAGGTGCGACCTTCCCCGCTCCTCTCTACACCAAATGGTTCGACACCTATAATAAGGCGAAGAACGTCAAAATTGACTATCAGAGCGTCGGTTCGGGCGCAGGTATCAAACAGCTGACAGCTCAAACCGTTGACTTCGGCGCTTCTGATGCGCCTCTCAACGATAAGGAAAAGGGCGCATTGCCCGCTCCCGCCGTCACTTTGCCCACCGTTGCAGGTGCAGTCGTGTTGGCTTACAACGTTCCCGGCGCTCCTAAGAACCTGAAAATGACGGGCGACGCTATCGCCAAAATCTATCTCGGCACCGTCAAAACCTGGAACGATCCCGCCATCGCAGCCAGCAACCCCGGCGTAACTCTGCCCGCCACCAAAATCAACGTTGCTCACCGCTCCGACGGTTCGGGCACCAGCTACATCTTCACCAACTTCCTCGCATCGGCTTCGAACGATTGGAAAACCAAAGTTGGCGCTGGCAAATCGGTTGACTGGCCCACCGGAATCGGCGGCAAAGGCAACGATGGCGTGGCTTCGGCTGTAAAATCGGCTCCCGGCGGCATCGGCTACGTCGAATTGGCCTACGCCAAACAGAACGGCTTGCCCTACGCTTCGGTGCAAAACAAAGACGGCCAGTTCGTCGAACCCACCGTCGATGCCACCACCGCCACCGCCGAAGGCGCTTTGGCCGATGTGCAAAAAGACGTGACAGCACCTATTGCCAACGCAGCTGGCGCCAAAGCCTATCCCATCGCGGGCTTCACCTATTTGATGGTCTATCAGACGCCCAAAAACGCAGCCAAAGGCGCGGCTCTCAAAGAGTTCTTGAAATGGGCCATGACAGACGGACAAAAAGACGCAGCGGCTCTCGACTATGCACCACTGCCCAAATCAGTCGCTGATTTGAACCTGAAGACGATTGACGGATTGAAATAATCGCGGGCGCCCCGTGTGCCCCGGCAAGGCGTCCGCTCCTTTTTGCAAACTTGCAAAGGCGGACGCTTTGCCTATCGCGGAGCCTCTCCGCTTTTTATGATCGCCTCACAGCCTGAAAAACCCTCGTTGTTTAAGCGCAACAGTAAGCTTGACGCACGCACAACAGACGGCATCTTTTACTGGTCTACCTTTGCCTTTGCTGCTTTAATCCTGATTTTGGTGGCATGGTTGGGAGTCCAACTTTACGCAGCGGCTTCGCCCTCGGTTAAACAATTCGGACTCGGCTTTTTGACGAGTTCAGTGTGGAAGACCTCGGACGACCCAATTAGTCCTGATACCTATGGAGCGTGGCCTTACATTTATGGCACGCTCGTTTCGTCGTTTCTGGCACTCCTTCTGGCCGTTCCCATCGGACTTGGCACCGCCATTTACCTCGCAGAACTGGCTCCCAAATGGCTTCGCACTCCCATGAGTTTCATGGTCGAGCTACTGGCCGCTGTTCCTTCAGTTGTTTATGGTCTGTGGGGTCGTCTGGTACTCATCCCAGCCATCATGCCGCTGCAAACATGGCTTTCGGAACATGCAAGTTCAATCCCGGTTGTAGGTCGCCTCTTTAGCGGTTCGGCAACGGGACAAAGCATGATGGCCGCCGGTCTTGTACTGGCGATCATGGTGTTGCCGTTCATTTCGGCGGTTTCACGCGAAGTCATCAAAGCCGTGCCGCCCACGCAACGCGAAGCGGCCTTCGGATTAGGAGCGACGCACTGGGAAGCCATCAAAGGCCCCATTTTGCGCTCTTCCCGTTCGGGTATCATCGGCGCTATCATTTTGGGTCTGGCTCGCGCACTTGGCGAAACGATGGCGATTACTATGGTCATTGGTAACGCCCCTTCCGCCGACTTCTCGTTGCTCTCACCTGCTGCCACCCTGTCTTCCAAACTCGCGGTCGAATTTGCTGAAGCTTCCGGTGGACAGCAATCAGCGCTGATGTATCTGGCATTGGTGCTGTTCGGCATTACCATCGTGGTTAACGCCTTCGCCCGCCTTCTCATCTGGAATATGAGCCGCCAAGTCAAAGGAGCCGTACGTCTCTAATGAACCCTTCTCTTCCAGTACAGACTCCATCTGTGCCCAGAGTGCGCCCGTTACCGCCAATGTCGTCTTCGCTGATGGCGAAGCGCAAGTTGAGCGACAACGTAATGCGCGGCCTGTGCTTGCTGGCAACGCTAATAGCCATTATTCCTTTGTTCCTGGTTTTGTACTACGTGACAATACAGGGAATCAAAGTGATGTCTCCGGCCTTCTTCACCGAAGTACAGCGTCCGGCGGGAGAACCGGGCGGGGGCTTTAAGCACGCCATCGTCGGTACGTTGATGATGGTAGGTTTGGCTTCGTGCCTTGGTCTTCCCATTGGCATTCTTGGAGGCATCTACCTCTCGGAGTTCGGCCAGAACCGCTTCGGCTTCGTCGTGCGCTTCGCCACCGACGTACTCAACGGCATTCCTTCGATTATCATCGGCGTGTTCGTGTACTCCATCGCGGTTTTGCCCGTCTCACAGGCGACTCGCAGCTGGGAAGAACCGATTACGTTCTCGGCCTGGGCTGGCGGCTTAGCGCTGGGAATCATGATGATTCCCACCGTGATGCGCACCACCGAAGAAATCGTGCGCCTCGTTCCTCATGCCCTGCGCGAAGGCGCTCTGGCATTGGGCGACACACGTTGGCACTCGACACTCAAAATCGTGCTTGGCTCGGCCAAGGGCGGCGTTATCACTGGCGTACTACTGGCAATTGCTCGTATCGCGGGCGAAACCGCTCCCCTGCTCTTCACAGCCGCAGACAGCCTTTACATGAACTTGAACCCTTCGAAGCAAACCGCTTCGCTGCCGGTTCGCATTTATCTGTCGGCGACTTCGCCCGACGATCATTGGAATGCTCTGGCATGGGGTGGCGCTTTCGTTCTGGTCGCGATGATTCTTATCTTGTCGCTTCTTGCCCGCTACGCAACTCGTACCCGCGCTTAACATCAGCTTTAGTAACCTGACGCCGCCTTAGGCGTTAAATAAGAGGTTTCCCAATGTTGGTTTCAACCAAACCTGATACATCCAAACCGGAGCTACCCGTGGCCGAAATTACTCCAGACGCCCAAGGCGTCACTTCATCCGAACGTGCCGTGAATCAATCTGTCGCTCAATCTGTGCAAGAAAACGCCAGCCATGCCTCCCTCAACGGACCGGCCAAAATGACCGCCGAGGGCGTCAATTTGCATTATGGCTCCAAGCACGCCCTCAAAAGTGTGGGCGCGGCGTTTCCCGAAAAGACTATTACCGCTCTTATCGGGCCTTCCGGCTGCGGCAAATCGACGTTCTTGCGTTGCTTAAATCGCATGAACGACCTCATCGATAACTGCAAAATTACCGGCGACATCAAGCTCGATGACGAGAACATCTACGCCCGTGGCGTTGACGTTGTCCAATTGCGCCAGCGTGTCGGTATGGTGTTCCAAAAGCCCAACCCCTTCCCAATGAGCATTTGGGACAACATCGCTTATGGGCCTCGCCTACGCGGTATCAAGAACAAAGGTCTGTTAAACGAAATCGTCGAAGAGTCGTTACAGGGCGCTGCACTGTGGAATGAAGTGAAAGACGACCTGAAGAAATCAGCCTTTGGACTTTCGGGCGGTCAGCAACAGCGTTTGTGCATCGCACGCGCTATGGCGACCAAGCCCGAAGTGTTGTTGATGGACGAACCCTGTTCGGCGCTCGATCCGATTTCGACTCTTAAAATCGAGGAACTGATGCGCGAATTGCGTTCGCAGTACACGATTATCATCGTGACCCACAACATGCAGCAGGCAGCACGTTGCTCCGACAAAACCGCATTCTTTTTGCTGGGCGAATTAGTCGAGATGGACGCCAGTTCCAAAATCTTCACTGATCCGACCGACAAGCGCACCGAAGACTACATTACCGGACGCTTTGGATAAATCCATTATTTTTATTGTCACAACCAAAAAACATGGGACAATCAAACTACGGGGCTAATAAAGAGTCCGCTCCACTCTCTACGACTATGATTATCCGCCGTAACTTTGAAGAACAGCTTTCTGAATTACAGGAAGATTTGCTCCGGCTGGGGCGCTTCGTTGAAGAAGCACACGCCAAGGGCATGGACTCGCTGGTGCGCGGTGACCTGGCACTCGCCAAACAAGTCATCAACGACGACGATTTCGCCGACGACATGACCTTCGGCATCCAGGCCCGCGCCACCCAACTGTTGGCATTGCAACAGCCAATGGCGCGCGACCTACGCTTCGTCGCCTCATGCCTCAAAATCGTCGTCGATTTGGAGCGCATCGGTGACCACGCTTGCGACATCGGCAAAGTGACACGCTCACTCGCGGGTCAGGGCCGTCCACCCGCCGAACTGCCCCAGCTTTCTGGCCTTGCGCGCAAAATGGTCGGCGATGCACTGCAATGCTTCGTTCAGCACGACACCAAACAGGCGATTCAAGTCGCCCGCGATGACGACGCTGTCGATGATTTATGCGACCAGGTTCAGCGCGACATGATTGACCTTATGCGCACCGATTCAAGCCGAGTCGAATCAGCTACACGCTACCTTCTAGTGGCCCGCAGCCTGGAGCGCGTCGCCGATCACGCCACTAACATTGCCGAACAGGTCTACTACGTGGAAACCGGCGAATGGCGCAATCTGGCGCGCGAAGAGCATAACCACGCTCTGCTTTCCTCGCTGGGCCTCGAAGAAGATGAGTGGCGCCGCATTCAGGGCAAAAAAGAAGAAGACACCCAATAAAAAACTCAAGCCACTCCCAACGGGGTGGCTTTTGTTTTGAAACTCGGAGGTCGTCTTTTGGTCCAAATCTCGCTCTTGCTCATACTATCAATCAGTGATAACTTGTCAAGTGCAACTTATATGTGAGTTATGCGTTATTTGTGCGCTCATCGCATAACAGCGTCGGATTTTTGTTTGATCAATGAAGTCACCCTCGTCTGCTCCACCACGTTCCTCGTCATCATCAGGTCGGTCATCCAATTCATCCGGCTCTTCCAGCGGTCGTCTCATCAAAGTGAAGTGTTCGTTCTGCGGTAACACCTTCTATTCCACGCCACGCGAAGCAGTCTGTCGCAAATGCAACCGCCCCGCGAATCGCCCAATGTCCATCCCGTTGCGTATCGCGGCCTTTTTCGTGCCTATATTCGGGTTGCCCTATAGCCTTTGGCTGCGTCCTCACTCCCCGCTCGCTGGCAATCAAGGATTGGCGGTTTCGCTCATCGGTTTGCTCCTCTATGCCGCCGCATTCGCCGCGCGCCACTTCCACATTTTCTGAAAATAATAAACGATAAAAAGGCGCCGCCAACGAATTCGCTGGCGGCGCCTTTTTACTTACATCTGCATAACCCGCGTTGCCCAGATAACGAGAGACACGCTGAACACCGAAAACAGCGTTGAGTAGAATACTGCCGCCGCCGCGAATTCCGGCTCATTATCAAATTCATGAGCCAGTAGCGCCGAGTTGACGGCAGTGGGGAACGCAGTCGAGAGCGTGAGCGACTCTGCGACGGTGCCATGCAGCCCCAACCCCCAAACTACCGCGAACCCTAAAATCGGCGCCACAAAAAGGCGCAAACTCAAGGCAAGCACCAGTGCCGCATTGAAACGAGGCACCTTCAAACCCGCCATCTGCGCCCCCAACGTCGTCACCGCGATAGGGACCAAACCTTCACTAAGCCAGTGCAGCGATGTGTTCAGTGGCGCAGGAGGTGTGAGATGAAGTGCGCGCATCGTCCAGGCGATCACCAACACATAAATCATCGGCAATTTGAACATCGTTTTCAGCGTGTCACGCCGTCTGCCACCCCGTCCGCCTGCGATAATCCACACTCCCAACGAAAAGTTGGACATATTCTGCAACATCACCATCGCGGCCTGAATTTGCAGAGGCAGGGTTTGTCCTGGAAAAGCAAGCTGCGCGACGGGGATACCATAGTTGCCCGAATTGTAAAACAGCACCGACGCAGTTATCGCGCGCCGTAGGCGGTCGGGGGGGTGAATCAGTCGCGCCGAGAACCATGTAATCACTCCCAGAAGCGGAAAAAAGATGAGAAAGTGCAGAAATATAGCGCTTAATTCTGCCCATTTGAGCGTTGATTCAAAGATGTGAACCCACAAAAACGCCGGCACAAACATCCAAAAATTCAATCGGGTTAGAGTCTTGAGATCGAGTCCGACGCGCTTTTGGACGACATAGCCCAGAGCAATCAGCCCGAAAATGGGCGCAATGACGTCCCACAAAATACGAAGCACTTTCGGAGTTTGAAGCACTGCCACAAGTGGTGAAATGCGCTCACACTGAAGCGGTGAGATAAATTCAAAGTTGAGTTTTATCTCAGGAGTGCCGGCTCAATAGTGCTAAACCCAAAGAAGCCCGGACATGTGACGGGTTCTGATCAATTACTCTCCGCGTCTTCCTCGCCCTTGGCTGCGGTATCAGACGTACAAGAAGTCATCACACCTTCCGAGACCCTCGCGGATTCGGAAGCGCGTTTCCACGCCTTCTTCGACGCCGCTCCTCTCGCCATTATCGTAGTACGCCACGGCCTCGTACTCTATGCTAACCCGGCTCTCGCCAAATTGGTGGGCGTAGCCGAACCTGGACAACTCCTCGGCAAGAATGCCAATGACTTAGTCGCTCCCGCTTCGCGCGAAGAAATTTCGAACCATGCACGCGCACGCATCGAGCGTGGTCTTGACGCACAGGCAACCCCCTACGAAACCCTGGTCCGGCGTGTCGATGGAACATTTGTCCCGGTTCGCACCGAAATCTCTCCCATATCCCTGCCCGATGGTAACGCGGTTATCGCTTTCGCCTTCGATCTGTCCGAAGAGCAGCGTGTGCACAAAGAAATCCGCGACCTCTTGCAGCGCGAACAGCGCTCGGCGCACTTCGCCCGCCAGATGCAGAAGCTCTCTCAGGCGCTCTCCGATGCCTCCTCGCCAGATGAAGTGGCCTTGATAGCCGTTAACGGCTGCCTTGAAGCCGTCGAGGCCGTAGGCGCAATTTTCGTGGTGCCCTGCGAAAACGAAAACGGCGAAGTCAAATTGTGCCTGTCTCAATCGCGCGGCTATTCGGCGGAAGCAGTCGCGGGCTGGAGCCAGATGAGTTTGGAAGACCCCACCCCCGTCGCCCAATCTTTCGTACAGGCACAAGCGATATGGGTGGGAGATGTCAACACCCCGGAGTTAATCGCGCTTTATCCTGTTCTCACCTACGCTCACCAATCTGGCACACACGCGCTGGTAGCGCTCCCTCTTTGCTTCGATACACGCATCATCGGCGTGTTGGGCCTGACATTCGACACCGAACGCGATTTCGACCAGGAAGAGCGCGTCTTCATGGAAACGCTGGCCACCAGTTGCGCCCAGGCCCTCGAACGCGCGCGACTGCATCAGGAACGACGCGAGTTAACGCGCCGCCAGCACGAATCGCTCGCCTTACTCAACACCCTGCTCGACTCGGCCCCAGTCGGCTTCGCCTTATTCGACCGCGACCACCGTTACGTGCTAGTCAACGAAGAACTGGCACGCATTGATGAATACCCGGTCGAGGCTCATATCGGCATACGACCAGGCCAATTGGAATTTGAAGATAATGGCGGGCAATATCTGGAAGAACTCCTCGAAGAGGTCTGGCGAAGTGGAAAACCTTCGGGCGCCATAGATTTCGCGCGCGGCACATACAAAGACGCTAATTTTCGTCATTGCACTCTGGCACTCTACCCCATTCGCGTGGGCGGAGAGACTCTCCAGAGCGGCGAGATGCTGGGTGTGGGCGCCATTCTCATCGAGCAAACCGTGCGGATGCGCGCAGAAGGCGCCCTCGAAGATTTAGTGACCCAACTCGAAATCGAGCGCGCCCGCTTCGAAGCGATTCTGCAGCAGATGCCTTCGGGTGTAATCATCGCCGAAGCCAACACCGAACGGCTCATTTTGCGAAACGAAAAGGCCGATGAGATTTGGGGGCAGCCCTTTAGTGGCTGGGAAACCAGAGACCTTCCCCCCACGGAGCCACGCAGACGCGGTTTTCACCTTGATGGCCGCGAGTTAGAATCGGATGAATGGCCTCTATCGCGCGCGCTTTACAAAGGCGAATTTGTGCGAGGCGATGAAATTATCATTGAGCGCGGCGATAACGAGATGGGGGTCATCCGCGCCAATGCCGCCCCTATTCGCGATAGCGATGGCACGATCTCGGCGGCCATTGTCGTATTCGATAATGTCACTAAGCGCGCGCGTGCTGATGCTTCTCAGCGCTTTCTAGCCGAAGCGGGCGCCATCTTGGTTTCAGCGCTCGATGAAGCCGAAACATTCCGAGCTATCGCTCGCCTGTGCGTGCCACAAGTCGCTGACTGGTGCGCGTTCGTCACCCCCGAAACGCGGTCCACACTGGCAGTTACAGCCCTTGCAGGGCCAGAAGCACGCGATTCGCGCAACACACTCGCACTGGAAGCATTGCTCAGACGTGGCACGAATATCCACAAGGCCATCATTGACGTAATGGAGAGCCAACAGGGTCTGCTCTGCTCGGCGCAAGAACTGGAGCAAATCGGGCCATTGGATGGCACTTTGGCCCAGATGGGAATCCAGGAAGCCCTTATTGCCTCGGTGGCAGTTCGTGGACGCTCACAAGGAGCGATGGTGTGGTTCAGCACCTCACCGAAACTGCCGCTCGATGCGATAACCCTTTCGTTGGCCGAAGGCTTAGCCCGTCGAGTCGCCGTCTCCGCCGATAACGCTCGTCTGCTCCAGGAGGCTCAGCAAGCTCGCGATGCCGCGCAACGCGCCCGCGATGAGGCCGAAGCCGCCAACCGCGCCAAAGACGAGTTCTTAGCCGTGGTATCGCACGAACTGCGAACACCACTGACTCCTATTCTGGGTTGGCTCGAATTGCTGCGCTCCCCCGACATCGACGACTCGCTGCGCTCTCAGGCCTATGATGTCATCGAGCGCAATGCCATCGCTCAAGCGCAACTGGTCAACGACATCCTCGATGTCTCGCGCATCACCACAGGCAAACTCCGCCTCGAACTTCGCGATGTCGCTCTCGATGGCTTAGTGCGTCAATCAGTCGACTCGCTACGCACCCTTTGGCTCGATAAAAAGCTCCAAGTCGAACAACTCATAGATCCTCACCTCTATGTTCGCGCCGATGCCAGTAGAGTTGGGCAAGTCGTGTGGAATCTGCTGCAAAACGCCATCAAGTTCACTCCCGCCGAAGGCATCATCGAAATTTCGCTGCGTCGGCGCACGCGCACGGGAAACGGAATCCCAATAGCAAGACTGGAAGTGCGCGACACAGGTTTGGGCATTGATGCGGAATTTTTGCCGCACGTTTTCGAACGCTTCCGTCAGGGCGATTCCAGTTCGACGCGCAAAGCCGGAGGTTTAGGTTTGGGACTCGCCATCGTCCGGCATATCGTCGAACTGCATGGCGGTCAGGTAGGAGTCGAAAGTCCGGGTTACGGGCAAGGCACGACCTTCTGGGTCGAAATCCCTCTGCTCGATACGGCTCAAACCTTTGTCCCTACTTCCTCGCCGCTGCGCGTTCTTGATGGTCGCCTCAAAGGAGCACGAATTTTGGTTGTAGATGACGAACCCGACACCCGCGAAATGTTGGCACGTCTGCTCGAAGAAGCCGGAGCCACTGTGCGCGTCGCGCCGGGAGGCAACATGGCCCTCGAAGTCGTTCCACAGTTCGGTCCATCGCTCATTGTCTCCGACATTGGAATGCCCGGCATGGATGGCTTGCAGTTGAGGCAGGAACTGTTAGCGCGCGGCTTTCTGGCGCCTGCCATCGCCCTCACGGCCTATGCTTCGGGCAAAGACAGAGAACTCACCGAAGAAGCCGGTTTCGAGCGCTATCTGGTCAAACCAGTTGGCACTCAGGAATTGGTCGATGTCGCCGTAAATTTGCTCACCGCGTCCTGAAGCAAGCAACTGCGGTCAAACTGCTCCCCCTGAAAATGCAACTTCAACTCGCCCTTCACTCATCGCCCCGCTTTTCGACGTGGCTGTGGTTCAACGACTGGAAAACCCTCATCGACGCGGGCGACGGCGCCTCGCAGCAACTGGGTTACAAAATCCGCAAAATCGACACTGTGCTTCTGACGCACTCGCACCGCGACCACATCGGCGGTTTGCTTCAGGTCATCAACCAGCGCGGCGAAGCCGGGCCGTTCACGCTCGGACATCCCACCATGGGCCGCTCGTGGCGCGACATGGAAAGCTTCTCGCTGCGCTTCAACCCTGGCACTTCGCGCAACGCTGTGTGGCGCGCCCTCGAAGAAGGCGACTGGATTGATACTGGCGTCGCCGGACGACTCATCAAATCGTTTCGTACACGTCACTTCGTGGACGATTCGCCCCAGCGCGCCCCGCGCTCACTCGGCTATCACCTCATCTGGCGCAAGAACAAAGTCAAGCCCGAATACGCCCAGTTAAATCAGAGCGAACTCGACGCGGTGCGACGCGAACTGGGCCGCACGGCACTTGAAGACCCACAAAACCGAGGACTCACGGAACGCGAACTCGAACAAGCCCAGGTTGAAGTGGGCCGCGCGGCCATTACCGCCCCAGTCGATGAGAAATGGATTACCGTAGGCGGCGACGGTTGGCCGCTCTCGCCCGAAGAAGTCGCGGGCACAAAAATCCTGCTGCACGAAGCGACCTTCCTGTTGCCGGATGATTACGATGCCGAAGCCGCAGGAGAAGATGTCGGGCACATGCACTCGACAGTCTCCGATGCCTTGCGTGTGGCCAAGGAAGCGGGCGTTGAAGACATCATTCTCTACCACATCTCAACGCGCTACTCCGATCAGGAAATTCGCGAAGGCATCAACACCGCCGCCAAAGACACTGCTTTCAAAGGCCGCATCTTTGCCGCGATGCCACGCCGCGTCTACTTCGACTTCGCCCGCGAAAAGCCGGTGTGGGAAGCACCATTGTAACTTGCGATTAGGGAAACCATAAAGGTTTCCCTAATCGCGAAATCCTAAGCCCACACAACACAACTTGAGTTTTTTAAGCAACAGCTCTTTTATGTTTCGCTACGCTTAAATGGCAATTATTTCCCAGAGAAATACTCTACCCAACCAGTCCGAATATCTATGAACTTGCAACTGCACAAAACCTCCATTGAGGGCGTCGTCATTCTCCAACCTCGCATCTTCAGCGACGCACGCGGCTTTTTTCTCGAATCGTATTCGGATCGCGACTTTCGGGCACTGGGCATTCAAAACCACTGGGTACAAGACAACCACTCGCGTTCGCAAAAAGGAACGCTGCGTGGCCTCCACTTTCAAATCGAACACCCTCAGGCCAAACTGTGCCGCGTGGCACGCGGGCGTGTTCTCGATGTCGCCGTCGATATTCGCCCCGATTCGCCCACCTTCGGCCAGCACGTCGCGGTAGAACTCAGCGACGAGAACGGCCAAATGTTGCTAGTGCCGCGTGGCATGGCACACGGCTTTGTGGTGCTTTCGGACGATGCTGACTTTATGTACAAGTGCGACGAGTTCTACTTTCCCGAAGATCAGGGCAGCATCCGCTTCGATGACCCCACAGTGAACATCGCCTGGCCGTGGGACGAGTTGCAAGTGCAACCCATCCTGTCAGCCAAGGACGAAGTCGCGCCACTGTGGCAAGACATCTTCCCTATTCGATAAGGCGCACGAAGCCGTCGCCAGTCCCTTCGCCGTAAAGTTCCCAACTCGAACCGTCATAACCTGCCGAGCTAATGCCCGCCGCATATTGCGCCGCGAGGTTGCCACCTTTGAAATCAGACGGCAGGGTGATGGTATCGCTCGACCATTTACCGTCGGGTTCGGGCGGGATGACACCAGGAAAAGTAACGCCGGGCAAGGAGTCAACAACATAATTGACGCTCTGCGAGTTGATGTCAAGGTCGAAATGCGAGACGGTCACTGTGCGCCCAGCAAACTCTGGCCCCAGATAACCCAATTTGAGCTGAGCAGTCCCGTTAGAGCGAAAACCAATCATCAGGCGGCCATCGGCTTGCATGGGGGCATACACATTACTGGGCGCAGTCCCCAATTTATCACCGTAGGTGTTGTTCCACGTATTCTCATCCATTCCCAGGCCCCCAACAGGCCCGGCACGAAGCGCATAATCGTTACACGTCCAACCATCCACTGAAGAAACTCGCACACGATAATCGCCCGCTCCCCATGTATTAAGGTCGATAGCGAACCCATCAGGCGTAACCCATTTCAAGTTGGCGGCAATATCGGCGTCGCTGGTGCCGCCATAAATAGCCGAGGCGATGGGCGACAAATTCCCCGAATTGTCTATCTTGAGGATTTCGTATTTGGTTTTGACTAGCGGGTCGACGGGTGGTGGGTCTGTGATATTGGTGTTGCGCCCCACATACAAATCGAATTCGTTGGGAGTGGCGTTGCGCGAATCGGGATCGTAAATCTGCAGATACGCTTTACCATCGGGGAATTTGGTTCTCCAATCGTCGGGAATTTTCAACGTGTAGTTGCTGTATCCATTGGTTTCGGTATAACGCGGGTTGGGCGAACCATCCATCAAATAGCGCGTTGACCACGGATCGGCGTCGTTATAACGAGCAAACGGCCCATTGATAATGTTGGTGATAAAGCCATCTTGCCCCGAAGCAATACCGTAATTCCCTCCAGTAGACATTGGCAAGTAAACGAATTTACGCGCAGCCGCCTTGGTGCCAACCACGCGCGAGAACTGCGCGGCCCCGTTGCTCCATCCAAGAACCTTCATCATTCCTTCCATGGCCGGAGCGAAGAAAACCCGTTCGGGGTGCTTGATTTGAACGCGCACGGTGTTAATCGCCGCCGCATTGCCAAGCGTTGCCGATTCGTAGTTGGTGGTAACGATAACCTGATCGCCGCGCGCCGCACTAAAACCATTGATCTCGGCATAATGCAATGCTTTGGGGACCACGTTGGAGTTATCAGCGCCCGAAACCTGCGCCCCCGCCAGAGCTGCCGCATCGGCGGCCCGTTGTGCCTGAGCGCGCCGCGCATGGAGCTGCCCCAGGTCGATGACGAGTCCACAAGTCCCCAAAATAATTGGAAGAGTGAACACGAACAACCACATAGAAATACCACGGCGCCGACCACGAACGCGCAAACAGGCGCGCGAAGAAGAAGATAAAAGAGACAAGTCGGCCTTCATTACAATTTTCAAACGAATAACTTCCTTTTTCACAGCATTGGCCTTTATAAGTTATCTCGATTTAGATAGCTTTCACGCGCCGTATGGCGCACAGCGATTAGCAAAAACGCCGCGCTTGTCGCGACTCAAACGTCTAGCTGCAAGGCTCTATTTGATAGCCTTTTTCCTGCCCTCAAAATTTTTGTTTTGGCGCGCGTTTTTCGCTTGAAAGGCGAGCGTTTTCGCACTCTGTATGATCTCGAAATTGCGTTTTAACACCGTCGTCGGTAAGAAGGTCTTAATGGCCGTGACCGGTCTCGCGATGGTCCTCTTTCTCATCGGTCATCTAGTTGGTAACTTGCAGCTCATGTGGAGCGGCGCCCAGTTCAATGGTTATGCCCGCTTCCTCACCGCCCAGCCTGTTGTCATCCTGATCGAACTGGGCTTGCTCGGCATCTTCCTCATTCACGTTATAGATGCCGTTGTCTTGGTTCAAGGCAACTCCGCAGCCCGCCCCGTCCCTTACCACACCAAAAAGTGGGGCCGCACCAAATCGAAACGCTCCAAAAAAACGTGGGCTTCCACGATGATGATGTGGACGGGAATTGCCATTCTGCTCTTCGTTCCATTCCACGTCTGGCATTTCAAATATCACCACCCTGTCGCTTCTCCAGCAATCAGCGGAGGCCATGCCTCCGATACGGTTGTTGGAGTAGGTAGCACCGGAGTCGCTTCCGCTAGCGGCGCCCCTGCCGCAGAAGCAACCGACCTCGCCCTGTTGGTCACCAACGAGTTCAAGAATCCTCTCGTCAGCGGCATCTACATCCTCGCGATGCTGTTGCTTGGTATGCACATGTACCACGCTCTTTCCAGTGCCCTGACCTCGCTGGGAGCCAATCACCCCCGCTATCAAAACATCATCGTCTGGGGCGGTAAAATTTTCACCATCGTAATTGCGGGTGGATTCTTGCTGATTCCGGCCTTGATTTTGAGCGGAGTCATTGACCCATCCAAAACTCTTGCCAGCACACAGGCCGCAAGCAACCAGGTCGCCCAAATGGGAGTGGGCAAATAAAACACAGGAGCGGGGCACTGGCCTCGCTCCTTCAAGATTTAACAGAAGGGAAGATTTCAGATGAATAACGAAACTATCACTCCTGCATCTCCTGCCGAAACCGAAGTGGAACACGACGGGTTCGGTGGTCAAGTCGCCTCCCCCTTTCTCGATTCCAAGGTTCCCACCGGCCCCGTTAGCGAGCGCTGGACTAAAGCCAAATTCGAGATGAAGTTGGTCAACCCGGCCAACAAACGCAAATTCACCGTAATCTGCGTTGGTACGGGTCTGGCGGGCGCATCTGCCGCATCCACTCTGGCCGAGTTGGGTTATAACGTCCACGCCTTCACTTACCACGACTCACCCCGTCGCGCGCACTCCATCGCCGCGCAGGGTGGTATCAACGCGGCCAAGAACTACGCCAACGACGGCGACTCGGTCTACCGTTTGTTCTACGACACCGTGAAGGGCGGCGACTACCGCGCTCGCGAATCGAACGTTCACCGTTTGGCCGAAGTCTCGGTCAACATCATCGACCAGTGCGTCGCTCAGGGCGTCCCCTTCGCCCGCGAGTACGGTGGTTACCTCGACAACCGCTCGTTCGGTGGAGCGCAGGTTAGCCGCACTTTCTATGCGCGCGGCCAAACAGGTCAGCAGCTCTTGCTGGGCGCCTATCAAGCGATGATGCGTCAGGTGCAGCGCGGTAGCGTGAAATTGCACACACGCCGCGAAATGCTCGATGTTGTCATCGTCGATGGAAAAGCGCGCGGTATCGTCGTTCGCAACCTCGTGACGGGCGAAATCGAGACGCACATGGCCGATGCAGTCCTGCTTTGCACGGGCGGTTACTCGAACGTCTTCTTCTTGAGCACCAACGCCAAGCACTGCAACGTCACGGCAGCATGGCGCGCACACAAGAAAGGCGCCTTCTTCGCCAACCCCTGCTATACGCAGATTCACCCGACATGCATCCCCGTTTCGGGCGATTACCAGTCGAAACTGACCCTGATGTCGGAGTCGCTGCGTAACGATGGTCGTGTGTGGGTGCCTAAAAAGGCGGGCGACAAGCGCGTACCAAGCGAAATTCCCGATGAAGATCGCGACTACTTCCTGGAGCGCCGTTACCCGGCCTTTGGTAACCTCGTGCCACGCGACGTGGCTTCGCGCGCTGCCAAAGCGGTATGCGACGAGGGACGCGGCGTGGGCGATTCGGGTTTGAGCGTTTATCTCGACTTTGCCGATGCCATCAAGCGTTTGGGCGAGGACACCATCCGTGCGCGTTACGGAAACCTCTTCCACATGTACGGTCACATCACCGCAGAAGACCCGTACAAAAACCCGATGCGTATCTACCCCGCTGTCCACTACACAATGGGTGGCCTGTGGGTCGATTACCATCTACAAACAACCATCCCCGGCCTGTTTGCTCTGGGTGAGTGCAACTTCTCGGATCACGGTGCTAACCGTCTCGGTGCGTCGGCGCTCATGCAGGGTCTGGCCGATGGTTACTTCGTCATCCCCTACACCCTCGGCAACTACCTCGCCAGCGAAAAGCTCGAAAAGGTCACCACCGAGCGCCCAGAGTTCAAACAGGCCGCCAAGGAAGCTCAGGACAACATCACCAAACTGTTGTCCATCAAGGGCACCAAAACAGTTCACGAGTTCCATCGTGAACTCGGCCACATCATGTGGGAGAACGTCGGCATGGGCCGCACCCGTGAAACCCTCACCAAAGCTGTCCAGATGATTCGGGCTTTGCGCGAAGAGTTCTGGAAGAACGTCAAAGTCGTGGGCGAGGCTAATAACCTCAACCCCCACCTCGAACACGCTTCGCGTGTGGCCGACTTCCTGGAATTCGGCGAACTACTGGCCTACGATGCTCTGAAACGCGAGGAATCGTGCGGAGGTCACTTCCGCGAAGAGTACCAGACGCCAGACGGCGAAGCTCAGCGCGACGACGAGAACTTCGCCTACGTCGCGGCGTGGGAATGGAACAACGGCGACACGCCACCACTCCACAAAGAACCGCTCGAATTCGAAGAAGTGCATCCAGCACAACGGAGCTACAAATAGGGCTATTGGCCATTGGCTTTTAACGATGGGATTTCTACTCGTCGCTAAAAGCTGATGGTTAAAAGCTAAAGGCTTTACTCTATGGCTACTCAAACCAACGGCTCGAAGAAGCCGATGAACTTAAAACTCCTCGTTTGGCGCCAGAAGAATGGCAAGGATAAGGGCGCGATGACGAGCTACGATGCGAAGGACGTTTCGCCCGATATGTCGTTTTTGGAGATGCTCGACGTTGTTAACGAAACGATCATCAAAAACAACGACGAGCCAATCGCCTTCGAACACGATTGCCGAGAAGGCATCTGCGGCTCTTGCGGCCTGATGATCAACGGCGTCGCGCACGGCCCCGACGAGGGTACTACTGTGTGCCAGTTGCATATGCGCTCGTTCAAAGATGGCGACACCATCGTCATCGAACCCTGGCGTGCCCGTGCCTTCCCAGTCATCAAAGACCTGGTCGTTGACCGCTCATCTTTCGACCGTATCATCTCGGCTGGCGGCTACGTTTCGGTGAACACCGGACAGGCCCCCGATGGCAACGCCATCCCCATCCCGAAGGATTCAGTAGAAGAGGCGATGGACAGCGCCGCCTGCATCGGCTGCGGTGCCTGCGTCGCTCAGTGCAAAAACGCCTCGGCTGCGCTCTTCACCTCGGCGAAAATCGCGCACTTGCGCCTGTTGCCTCAGGGCGATCCTGAGCGCGCCGAACGCGCCATCCGCATGGTCGCCCAAATGGACGAAGAGGGCTTCGGCTCCTGCTCGAACGAAGGCGAATGCGAAGCCGTCTGCCCGAAAGAAATCGGCATGGTCAACATCTCGCTAATGAACCGCGAATACGAACGCGCCCTGCTTATGGGCAAAAAATAATCGGGAAACCGAACGACAAAACGGCGCGCTTTCAATCGAAAGCGCGCCGTTTTTCATTCTTGGTGCTACTCCTTACTTCTCCAAAGCATTGAAGATGAACGGGAAGGTGCCATAGGTCTGGCTGCGGTGTTGGGGCCGGAAAGCGAACAGCACGATTTTCCCCTTGCCATATTCGGCTTCAGCTAAAGCCGTTTTGCCATTCACATACTTCTCGCCCATCATCCACCCCGATAATAGCGCATCTTTGTCGGCATATTTCGCCACCGACTTCACCTTGGTCGGGTCGGAAATATCGAAGGCGGCGCTGTCGATGAAGTAAGCGGGCGTCTGTGCCTTGAACGATTTCGCCAGTGGGTTGCTTGTATCGACATCAAGGCGAACAACCGAACCGGGGTTATAAAACTCGCTGCTCTTCACGCCCTTCAATACATCCTTAACAGGCAACTTGAAGCGATTGATAGCGAAGTCGCACGAGCTATCGAAGCAAATCAATTTGCCGCCCTTCTCAACGTACTCACGCAAGTTATCAACGCCCTTCTCGCCAAGTCCCCCCGCAAACTGCGCCGGATAACGGTCGGCATCCAATCCATCGACGATTGATTTCTCGCTCATCGACGGAATGATGACGGCGTCGTAATCCAACTTCGCAGCCCGGAAATCAGAATCCGAAACAGAGGTGAAGGGAATTTGGTGGGTATCGAGCACCAACCGCGTCCAGCCTTCATCCATCGAGCCAGTGAAGCTCTTGTACAACCCGATTTTAGGAGCGGTCTTCAAAGGATTGGGCAATTTGGCGAAAGGCTCCGTTTGAGGAGACAACCCCAACGATTGGCGCGCCTGATTAATGTCAGTCAATTTCACCATCGCCGCCGGGGTAGTCCCCAATTTCCACACGCTGGCCGTATCAATGTTCATTTGCAGCGGCAAAGTCCATCCTGCCACATCATAGGGCACTTCCGCCTCACCACTGGGCTTGAGCCGATTCGGGTAAGTCTGCTTCTCGAACAAACTCAACACGTTGTTCCTTTGTGGCTGACTGGTGAAAACAACGAAGCTCCCCGCCGGAACTTTGCTGGCAGTGCCCGTTGTTTCTCCGCCCAGATACATCTCGGTGTCTTGCTCAATCCGATGAATCTCCATTCCCTGCCCCATCAGAATTTCCAGAAAACGAGCGGTGGTTTCCTTTTTGGCAGGGTCAGCATACACAACAAATCCCTGTGGGTCTTTGCTTTGCGGCAACAGATTGCTTTTTCCCAATTCGTAGAAGTTGGTCAGATAGCGCAGACGGAACTTGGACGCCATCTGCAACAAGGCGCGACTGGAAATCATTTCGATGCGCGCGATGTCGCGTGGTCCCCATGTCCCGCCCTGCCAGGCATTGGGGAAGTTGGTCGCAGTTTCCAGCGGCGAATCCAAACCACGCACCTTGGTACCACGCTCAAGGCGTTCGCGAGTTATCGTCAGCGGCGACATCAAGCTGGCGCTGGCCGCCTCCGACAAAATGCCGATGGAGTTGTGGAAATAGGGAGTGCCACGAAAGCCGCCATGCCACCACGTATCGTAAGTCGAGTTGGTAGCAACGCCCGCGATATTCGCTGCTTCGAGGTCAGAAGCCATCTTATATCCCATCAACCCCGCCTCGCGCAAAATTAAGGGAGCAATCCGTGGATTAGCCGGATCGAAAAATGGTGGCAAAATAAAGCGCGACCCGTTCGCTCCCTGTTGGTGAACATCGTAAACAATTTCAGGAAACCATTGCTGCCAGAAAAAGCGAGTAATGCTCTGCGTTTCCTTCAACGACAACATGAACCAGTCGCGGTTATTATCATGCCCGGCGTAGTGGTGGTACAATTCCGGTGGAGAGGTCGTTTCGTACTTCGTCCCCAAATTCTTACGATACCAGTTCGCCACGATGTCGACCCCATCGGGATTCGGAGAAGGAATCAACAACAGAATCGTGTTCTTCAGCATCTCCTCTGTTTCGGCATCTCTGGCCGTCGCCAGTTGATAGGCCAGATTAATCGACATCTGCGAAGCCACGATTTCGGTCGAGTGAATCGAACACGAAATGGAAACGATGGTTTTGCCCTCTTTGAGCAAGCCCTGTAGCTCCTCAGGACTATTCACCATGCGCGGGTCGGCCAGTTTCTGATTGATTCGCCTGTATTTCTCCAAATTGCGAATGTTCTCTGGCGCACTGATGAACGCCACAATAAGTGGCTTCACCAAAGTCGACTTGCCAATCTCCTGAACCTTGACCCGATCACTGGTCGCATCGAGTTGCGCGAAGTAGTTGGTGATCTGCGGCCAATCGGCGATAGTCCTATCGCTGGTCGGCTCGAAACCAAGAACGGATTGGGGTGTGGGAACGGGCTTCGCATAAGCAGTGCGAGTCGCCAAGGAACCTGCAACCGCGATTGAAGCGACCAAAACAAAATGCGTGCTAACGGACTTGAATCTCAACATTGATTGAGCGCCGAGTGTCCGTTTTGAGTGCAGTCCTATGGATAACGAGAAGAGCGGTTAGTATCGCCTGTGATTATTTCCAATTAAGTCAACCCAACTGACTTCGTCGTTATAGATGAATTAAGTTGGCAAAATCTCAGTTTCGGCTCAGTACCCCTTACTTAATAACTATCTAAGGCTTGACTGTGTCATTTGAGCATTTCTTCAGCAAATATTGATGTATTTGCCACCATATTGCTACTCAATACAGTAATATGTAGCCCGAAAGCCATCTCAATTCGCTAAAAACCACATATTTTGCTGAGCCAGTTGCTTAAATCTTTAACAGAGAGGCACCATATCGGCCTTATGGCGCGACTTTACGTTTATTCTAAGCATCCCTTTACGCTCGGCCCACGTTTATATGACAGAAAGTAAAAAACCTTACAAAAAGAGCGTCCATAAAATGAAAGCCCTAATCGAATTGTTCGAAGCCATTGCAGTCCGTAATCCAAAATCCGAAGCGACCAAGCGCGACACCGCTATGGCCTATGCCCACCTGGAAAGCGTCGGCACCTTCGGCCACGTGATCTAAATTCGAAGTCCGGTTAGTACGACAAGTCCGCCCTATTTTGACGTTTTGTAGGGAACAAGAAAATAGCGATTGCGAGATATGACATCACCCGCCTATCTCACAATCGCTATTTTTTTATCTGTATCACAAAGCGTTCAATCTCTCCCCCACAGCCCCTCAACAGTCCGTAACCACCGTCTATTTGAGGGCATTTCTCCCAGTCAGAATCTCCAAGAAATCCTTGCACCAAAAAGCGCGAGTTGTGGTGTTCTGTTTGCTCATGTATTTCTCGTCATGAAGCGAATTTCTCTCGTAGCTTTAGCAGGGGCATTAATGCTCCCCGCGTCCTCATGGGCGCAACCCAAAAACGTAGCAAAACCCATCGCGGTTATCGGCATTGTGGCCGGAGCGCCCAGAGGCCAACAATTCAACATGCGCGCCAACGGCCAAACCTACCGCGTGACAGTTCTGCCTTATGTGCCCCTCACCAACGTCAAAGGCGGCGACCGTGTCCGCGTGTGGGGCATCCCTACTCGCGCGAATTTGCAACGCGCCAACGTGCGCGTGCTGGCATCGGGCGTCTCCGACAACCCCGACGACTATAACCCCGCAGGAAATTAATGGGATAATAAGAGCAATGGCTCAATTCCGATTGTTGTTGGCAGGGGCACTGTTTCTTAGCGCGGGATGCATCCCCACCAATAAGGCGGCGACGCCCCTGCCAACGACCAAACCTTCCCCCGCCCTACTCAGCCCCGACCTCAAGGAACTACGCCGCTATATAACAGTCCCCCGCAACCCAGTCGCCGTGATATGGGAATACAAACAAATAGGCGACGGCATCATGGGGCCAAGCGACTCCCAAATATTGGCCGTAATCCAATATCCCCCAGCAGACGCAAACGCCATCGAACAAACCCTGCGTAAAAGTGGCACGCCCTCGAAAGGCGAAGTGGCCCTACAGTCTTGGTTTCCCAGAGATTTATATAAAAAATCCGTCCGCACCAGTGGTAGGGGTATGGTACTTCACGGCACCAAGTTCGACGCCACGCCTTTCGCCCGCCAATCGCTCCAAAACGGCTTCGCCCTACGCATCCCCAACACCCCATATTTCGTGGTGTCTCTCTTCACAACCTAAAAACTCGGAAGAAACCACATCCAGCCGCGCTCAGCGCCCCCGCTGTGTTCGCGAAGGCGAACAGTTGTCCGCAAGGCGGACTTATAGCCCCCGAATTTATTCGGGGCCAACAACTCACCCCACAACGATGCAGTTACGCCCTGCCCGTTTCGCCTCGTAAAGCGCCTTGTCGGCAGCTTCCGAAATGCCCGCGCTCTCGCCGTTGGGTGGCGCGCCCGAAACACCGCAAGAAAACGTCACTTTAAATTCCTGCCCATTCGCGAAGTGAGACAAGCAGGCGAACGCCTCGCGCACTTCTTCCAATCGCTTGGCGGCGGCTTCAGCATTAGCCCCCGTCAAAATCACGGCGAACTCTTCGCCGCCGTAGCGTCCCACCACGTCTGTCGCGCGCAAGCGCTGTGTCAGCATCCGCGCCAATGAGCGAAGCACTCGGTCACCCGTCGCATGACCGTAGGTATCGTTCACCGATTTGAAGTGATCGAGGTCGAGCATAGCCAGCGCGAGGTTCTGATTCAAACGCATGGCGCGCGACACCTCGATTTCGAGTTGCTCTTTCAAATTCGTGTGATTGAGAAGGCCAGTCAACGAGTCACGCACCATCAGTTGACGCAACACACGCGCGCGCGCAGCACGTGTCGAAATAGCCCCAACGAGATTACGCGGCTCCACAGGTTTGGACAGAAAATCGTCTCCGCCCTGCTTCATCGCTTCCTGTTGCTTGGCGATGTCCGACTCGACGCTCAAGAACACGATAGGAATACCCAAATAGGCTTCCTGTTGGCGAATTACGGAAGCCAGTTCGGTTCCCTTGCAGCCGGGCATATAAACGTCCATCAGAATGATGTCGGGCCGAAATTCGACCAGATGATTCATGATGTCGAGAGGTTCGGTAACCTCACGCGCTTCCATGCCAGCCTGACGCAGCACAAGACCAAACAAACGAGCGAGAGAAGGCTCGTCATCGACAACTAAAACGCGAAACGGTTCGGGCGATTGCGGGCTGGTGAGATCGTCTAATTTGACCAGCAACGAATCAACATCGACTGGGTGAGGGAAGAACGCGGCGCCACCAAGTCGGACGGCTTGTAAACGGGTGCGTAAGTCGCCCTGGCGGGCAGTCCAGATGATCGGGAAGTTCTCGCCCGCGCGCGATGTCGCGAGTAGCGACGACAACGGAACGCCATCAATGCGCGCTTCCAACGGATTCGATTCGCAGTTGACGATAAGAGCCGCTGGCGACTCTTGCATCGCGCTCAAAAAGGCGCGCGGCGAAATGCAAACATTCAGTTTGTAACCGAAAGTTTCGATGGCACTTGCCCACGAAATGGTGTCGGGGTCGTCAGTCAAAAGCACCAACTCACCACGTTCAGTGGGAACGGCTTTCGCCTCATCCATCTCGACGTTCCCCACGCTCTCATCATACAAAGCGAAGGTGCGCAAGTCGGCCAGCGCCGTGGCAATCAGTTCTCGCTGAGCGGCGTCCATTTCGCCTTCGTTCTCACTGGCCGCGAAATTTTTCAGCTCGACTTCGGCGCGACGCGCGTGCAACGAAAGTTCAGGGAAACCAAAAGTGGCTCCACTCCCAGCCAACGAATGCACGAGGCGGTGCAGTGTGAACAAGGCATCGTCGGGCCACTGGTCGCGCGCTTCATTGCCCACGATTTGCCACAACGACTCGATTTGCGTGAGTTTTTCGGGTAATTTGGCGGCATAACCCTCGCGCAGATTCTTCAGTTGCTCTTGCAACGCGGGGGAAAGTTGGGGGGAGGTTTGATTCATGAATCACCAGTTCCTGAGCGAGCAGGGCCGTTGCTGTTCCAAATATCAAGCAGAGTCTGCGGCAGCGTCATGGGGTCAAAGGGTTTGGTAACGACGCTCAGCGCACCCATTTCTTTGTACATGGCGATTTCATGCGACTGTGCTTTGGCTGTCATAAATACGACAGGCAGGTTCGCTGTTTGCGGACGTTCGCGCAAATGCTTCAACACGGTCGGGCCATCCATACCAGGCATCATCACGTCGAGTACAACCAGATCAGGCGCAAATCCATCGACGCGCTCCAGCGCCTCGGTGCCGCCGGAACAGACCAATACTTCAAACCCCCCAACCGCTTCCAATGCTAACGAGGCGACGGCCTGAATATCAGGATCGTCCTCGACCATCATAATTTTTTGCAATAGCGCCATTATTTCTCAGTTAAGCCTTCGCTACACAATCGTTAAGGCAAGTTTTTCGCCGCTTGAAACCAAGGGCACAAATATAGAGATTCATCGCAGCCGATTCTATACGATGAATTTTTTCGCTTCGGGTGCAACACGCTCGACAAGCGTTTCTATTTTAAGCCGTTGTCGATACAAATGCGGCAGTGTTTGGGGCAGTAACAAGTTATGTTTAAGAACTAAGGAATTAACCGCACCAATCGCCGTCTCGACGCGCCCCAGATGCACCTTAAAATCTGCCTCGATTTTACTTTTATCGCTTTTGGCAGAAGCTAAACCAGCCGAGCGAAATTCGATGGCTCGCCGCAATTCGCCCTCGGCGCGGCGCGTCATTACCTCTATTTCACGACCAACTTCTTCCCACGGCACCCCATACCCCGCATCGCCGCGCATCTTCTGACGCATCTCGTCGGCTTTGCTCAGGTCGCCACGTAGCGCAAGGGGTTTACCAGCCCCTTTGAGATTTTGAAATTCGCCACGCGCTATCGCTTCATTGATTTGCTCTTCAACATACCCCGAGCGCTGGGGCGCATCGGGAATCCTGCGAAAGGGAATTCTCATCGAAAAACACGACGCCAAAACCTCTGGGGGGTTCTGTAGGGCTGTCTACACTTCTGCCTAATCTTCACTCAGCATCCCTGCAAACAGCCCTGACATGCTCTAAACCGCGATTTTCGACTGCCACTCTTCCAGCACTTCGCGCGCTTCGCCTTTCACTTTCATCTGAGGTTCGGGCACTCCAAAATTCTCTTCCGTCAAGCGAGCGATACGCTCCAAATCTTCAGCCGACAAATCGGGAAGGTCGGGCGCAGCAGCAAATTCTTCCAACTGCTCCACATTGTAGATGTTCGGCAATATCGTCGTCACCTGTGCCTCAGAGAGAATGAATTTGAGCGCCTGTTGGCCAATGGTTGCATTGCGCCCTTCGGTCAACCAATCGAGCGACTTGAGTTTCTCGATGCCGTTCAGCAACCAAGTACGCGGGCGGTGGCGGCGATGGTCGTTGGGGCCAAACACCGTGTCAGCGGTGTAATGCCCTTCCAACATTCCCGAAGAATGCGGCACACGCACCAGCAAGCCAACGTTTTTCTCGCGCGCGTCAGGAAAGAACTCGTTGCCCGGCCACTGCTCGAACATGTTGTAGATGATCTGCATCGACTCGATGGGGCGATGCTTCAAGAAACCGACACCCTCCCAAATCCAGCCGTTGGCAGGGCCAAGCGCCACGCCAGCGTGAGCGATTTTGCCTTCCTGCTTCAGTTCATCCAGGATTTCCCAAATCTCGTCCTCGACCACGCCATTCATACGCGCGTTGTGGATTTGCCACAACGGAATCTGCTCAACTCCCAAACGCTGAAGCGACTGTTCACACGCAAAACGCACGAACTCGCGGTCGAAACGGTGCGGCAACTCCTGCTGGCCGCGACGCTCTTCGGCAGTGGTATTGTAAATGTCGTAGCCAAACTTCGTGGCATACACGACGCCTTGGGGATTGGGGCCGAAGGCGTCACGAAGCAACGTCTCGCCGCGCCCGTTGGCGTAGGTATCGGCAGTGTCGAAGAAGGTGATGCCCAAATCGCGCGCACGGCGCAACATGGCGATAGCTTCCTCATCGGTGTGTGTGCCCCACCAATCGGTCGCTAATGTCCAGACACCAAAGCCCACCTCAGACAACTCTAAATCGGTATTCGGCAAAGTGCGGAATTTCATGAGCTAAGTGCAACAAAAAACCCGAACGAGAAAAACCTCGTTCGGGTCAATGGTTTATGTAGCTAAAGTTAGGCAGGCATAGATGCGCCAATCTTTGTCATCTTCGTGCCACACTCAGGGCAAGTGCCTTGAACGGCTGGCTTGCCATTTTTCATCTCGATTTGTTTGGGGTCTTTCATTTCCCGTTTGGTTTTACATTTCACACAGTAGCCTTCCATTGGTTAGAACCTCCTTTTAGCAGAAATATACGACGCGACAATTTTAGCGCACAAACCTTTCCACGCGCTGAAATTACGTCAAAGATCGTTGGATTCGAAAAACTCGACTATCTCTCCATCAGGCCCCAACACGAACGAAATTTTGGTTTTCAGTCCCAAATTCGTGAACGGTTCAGGCGAAACCGGCTCCAACGTCACTTCAGCCCCGACAGTGCGCGCAGCATCGGTTGCGGCCTCGCAATCATCACACCGAAACGCAAAATGCAGAATGTTCGGCTCGCCCACAACTTCGGGAGCCTCACCCGCGCGCTCGAAGATTTCGAGGTAATTGCCGTCGCCGGTATCGAGCATCACAGCACGCGCAGGCTCTTCGCCCCAGGTAATCTTTTGCACAAAACCCAATCCCTCGGTATAAAACCGAACCGACTGGTCGAATTTGTGAGTGCGAATCGCGACATGGTGGAAACCGGAACCGCTAATTTTTTGGTTAGCCATAAAAATCAGAAACAAACCTTACCGTAGTTCTCGCAGGGCAAGAGCCAAACCAATGCCCCACGCAAAGAGATAATCACCTAAATCAACCGCCAATTGAAGTGATAGGTTAAGTGCGGGCCTCCCAACATCGTCATCCTGAGTCCGCGAAGGCTCTACAGTTCCAATTCAGATTCTCTAACGCGGCATACATTATCACTTCGTTTAGAAAACGCTTTAATAACCACTCGATGGGATAATCAAGAAGCAAAGAAAGTTTTTCCCACCCCACACAGCCCTCAATAACACCTCATCCCCCCTTCCCTAATTAGAAAATATCGTGTATAATGAAAACAATGAATTAGTTCGTTGGAACTGCCTCATTCCTCCCCCTTTCTCATGCCAATACTCTCCTTCTCCTCTATTCCGCCTCTCCTGAAGACTTCTCTGCGCCATCGTGAGAACCATCTCTCAACCCTCTCTGTGCCTCCGTGTCTCTGTGGTGAATTGAATAAAGATTGATTAATCAATCTTTTCCCCCTATTTCACGCTCAAATCCAAAAGCGTTCCCTCTTTAAGTCAATCTTTTAAGCCAAATTTCGCCCTAAAAGATTGATAAAACAGCTAAAAAGATTGATTTCCACCCCATATTCAATTCGAGGCGAGGCCAAACAAAAACGCCGCGCGACCAAAAGCCGCGCGGCGCCAATGACAACAGAAAATCCTATTCTTGGTGAGCGACGCCCTGAGCCACCGACTCAGCCGGAATCGCTTCGCCGATAACGGGAGCATTGTCCTCGCTCACTTCTAGCGCGATGGGCGCCTCGGTGGATGCATTCTTTTTGCGGTCGTAGTCCAAATAGACGTTGCTTGCCGCTTCGCCAGCAGCGCCCTTCTCGACCTTCTGCCCCATATCGCTGAGGATATTTTCCAATGCCCCAAGCAACAAAAAGATGTTGGCACGGTTCGCCGAATAGCCCATGACACCAACTCGCCAAATCTGGCCCTTAACCGGGCCAAGTCCCGCGCCGATTTCGATGTTGTAGTCGCGCAGCAATCGCGTGCGAACAGCGAGATCATCCAATCCTTTTGGCACCTTGACGGCATTAATCTGCCACAGGCGATAGCCTTCCTGCGCGAAGGGTTCCAGTCCCAAAGTCAGCAAGCCCGCCATGACCGCCTGCGAGTGCATCTCATGCCGCGCCCAGCGATTCTCGACGCCTTCCAGCAAAGTCATGCGCAGCGCTTCGTGCAAGCCGAACAGCGCATTCGAGGGCGCTGTGTAGTGGTAAGCGCGCCCCCCCGCCGATGAGTCGCCCCAATAGGTCTCGACCAGCGACATATCGAAGTACCAGCTTTGCACCGGAACTTTGCGATTGCGGATGCGCTCCATAGCGCGCGCGCTAAAAGTGATGGGCGACAAGCCTGGAGGCGCTCCCACACACTTCTGCGTGCCCGAAAACACAACGTCGCACTCCCACTCGTCCACCAACAGCGGACAACCTGCCAGCGAGGTCACGGCGTCGATAACAACCAACGCGCCGCGCTCGTGTGCCAATTTGATGATCTCGTCAATCGGCTGCAAAATGCCCGTCGAGGTTTCGGCGTGAACTACCGTCACCACTTTCGGGTTCTTCATCTTGTCGAGGGCCGCTTTCACTTCTTCGATGGTGAAGGCCGTTCCCCATTCGCGCTCGATAGCCGTCACAACGCCACCCATGCGCTCCGACATCTGCTTCATGCGGTTCGAAAAGTACCCGAACACCAGTGAAAGCACCTCATCACCGGGTTCGATGAGGTTGCACAGCGCGGCTTCCATACCCGCCGTCCCGGTGCCTGGAATGGCGCCAGTGATGGGGTTTTGCGTCTTGAACACGCGGCGCAACATGGTGCCAACGTTGCCCATGATGCTCAGAAATTCGGGGTCGAGATGCCCAAGCGTATTGGCGCTCATGGCACGCAAGGCTTCGGGATACGAAGCGCTTGGCCCCGCCCCCATCAGGACGCGCGGTGGAATTTTAATTTCGGGAATCGATTCGATATTAAATTTCTCGACGTGAGAAACGCCGTTGACAGACGAGTTCTGGCCGTTGGCATAGTGGCCGTTAGTTGGTTGCGACACGTATTTTTTCCTTTGAGAAGTGCAAAAGTATAGCGGTGAGGTTTCACGGAAATTTCGCTTCGCCTCATTGCTTTGCACGTTTAGGCTCACCGCACCCCAATTAGAGCGGATTCATCACCAGAAAGAGGGACGCAAGTTCTAATGATCTATCCTCTCCCTAATGTTCAAATGGCTGCGCCGCCGCAATTGCCAGCACGATTTTCAGTTCGTCAAAAACCTCTCTGGAGATGCGGTCAATTGGTATAGTGGGCGCTCGTTATGGGTTTGCTCGCGCTGTGGAACAAAAGAGGCTCGACGCGATGAAGGACCGTGACAAAATTGCATTGGGCACACCAGATCACGTGGCGCGTCGGAATCTTAATGCGCCCCAAATTCGAGTGGATTCTCAACATCATTTTCGGCCTACTCGTCTTGATTATCGGCTCCCTACTCGTCTATTTGTCTCAGTTCAGGCTCGGAATGGTTGTGGAAGGACTCGCCTTTTACGGCGGAATTGCCTACCTGCTTTTTTCGATTTATTACCAGCCAAAACACAAAGAGCCGCGCCGGGTTTTCACCAAGCGCGGCTTTACATCGAATCTCGGCGCGGGACTAGGCCTCCTCGCCGTGTTGTTGTCCAGAGCCTATTTGTTCTCTTGAGCGATAAAATCCTTCAGCCAACGATCTAACTCGCCCGACCAGTTCAACTTGGGATTATTGAGAGCCAACCCCACTCCATGCGGGCCATCAGGCAGAATGAGCGTCGCGAACGGGCGCCGATGCTCAGCCATTGCGGCAGCGAACAACAGCGTATTCTGAACGGGTACAGCACCGTCATTGGCGGTATGGAACAGAAATATGGGTGGTGTTTGCAGCGATACGCGGTTTTGCGCCGACAGCGATTTTTGCAACACCGGGTCGGGATTATCGCCGATGAGGTTGTGCCGCGAACCTCCATGCGTCACTCCCGGCTCCATCGAAATAACCGCATAGGCCAACACCCCGAAATCAAGGTGAGCATCGGGGTTTGTCACAGTCACAGCGCTCAGGTGGCCGCCCGCCGAAAATCCCCAGATGCCCAATTTCTCCACCCGGTTCTGCGCGCGAATTTGCTTGATGGCATCAAGCGCTTCGTTCTGCGGTGCCGGATAAATGGGCGAGGGCGTCTGCGCGCTAATAGTGGTGTAAGTCAGCACCCAGGCATCGAAGCCACGCTCGTTCAGCCAGCGCGCAATCTGATAGCCTTCGTGGTCGATGGCTACCCCGGCATAGCCACCACCAGGAACGACTAAAACGCCGGTTTTATTGGGCTTATCGGATGGGAAAAATTCAAGTTTCATGGGACTCGGTTTTTAGGCCACGAGTTAGAGCGCTTCCAAAATTCATCGTCGCGCCCGCCGTAGTAGGAATTTAAAACCGTGTCCATCACGGTCATAGTGCGCAGCGCAGTCTCACCAGTTGAAAGCGCACTCCCCGTCCCCAATAGTTCATCGACGATGGTTTGTACCAAACCCTGATGAACATGGGGCGGCAATTTGCCGTTGAAGGTTTTGAGACCATCGGACGATTCGAGGCGAACATCATCGCCTCCAAAACACGAAAGCGAAATCTTGCCACGGTCGCCCCAAATCTCGATGCGATCAGCGCGCCCCCACGACGCGAAATTCCAACTCCCACTCCCCGTCACGTTGCCCACCGAAAACGACATCGCCACCGAATCTTCGACAGCTAGATTCGGCGAAGCAGCATTGGTAGCAATGCCTGTCACGTTTTCGAGCGGCCCAAACATGTAATCGAAGACATCGAGCAAATGGGAGGCGAGGTCATAGAATAACCCAGCTCCCGCCTCTTCTGCCTCCAATCGCCACGGTAACGAGTCGGGCGAATCATTCGAGGGCGCTACATTTAGTCGATACGAAATGCTCGTCATCTCGCCGATAGCTTTCTCTTCGAGCAAGCGCTTCACGGTCTGAAAGCGCTCCAAACCGCGCCGATAGAACGCCACGAAAAGCGGCGTATTCGTCGCCTCGAACGCCTGGATCATGGTGCGGCACTCCGCCGCGCTACGCGCCATCGGCTTCTCGACGTAGCACGGTTTTTTAGCCTCTGCGACACGCAGAGCCAATTCGAGGTGACTCCCCGGCGGCGTGGCGATATAAACCGCATCCACGTCTGGGCGTGCGATCAGTTCATCGGCATCATTCGTCCAAAACGGAACGCCATGACGCGCGGCGAAATCCTGCGCCTTGGCCCCGTCGCGGCGCATAACAGCGACGAGTTCGCTGTTCTCGGCATTCTGGAAAGCGGGGCCACTCTTCACTTCGCACACGTCGCCGCAGCCCAGAATGCCCCAGCGAATGGGCGCCTGAAAACGGGAAGTCGCGCTCATTTTGCGATCTTTCGCGCGTAGGCGAGCAAGCCACAGATAGTTTTCGAATCGCGGATTTTGCCCTCATCCAACAGCGCCAGCGCTTCATCGAGCGTCACAGGCACAAATTCGAGGTTCTCATCTGGTTCGGGTTGGGCGCCGACATATTCTAGGTCTTCGGCCAAATAGCCGTAAATGACTTCGCTCGAATAACCGGGAGCCAGAAAGCACTCGAATAGCGACGACAATTTGTTGATTTTGTAGCCGATTTCCTCGATGGATTCGCGCCTAGCGCACTCTTCGGGTACTTCGTTGGGTTCGATGCCACCAGCAGGAAGTTCGAGCAACCATTCGTTGGCAGCAGTACGCCACTGGCGAATAAGCCCAATTTTTCCATCGGGAAGAACTGGCAAAATGGCGACTGCGCCGTTGTGCTGCAGAACTTCACGTTTGCCGATGTGCCCAGATGGCAACTTAATGGAATATAAGCGAAGTCGAACCACTTTTCCGTCGAATACATTCTCGACCGACAGAATTGTTTCGGGCGATTGCCCTGATGCACTGGAAGTTGACATGATGTTTTGGCGGTTAAAGCCGAAGTCTTTCAATGCCGCCTCGAACCATTTTACGCGCCCCTTACTCACTTGGCTCCCCCACGTTGAAGCCGAGCTTGAATACACCGCGTTTACTCGCCCGTCCCGCTCGTCATGCGGAAGACGAGCAGTTGAGTTCATCTATGGCACTACCGCTCCGTCCGCGCCGTCTTACCGACGATGGCACCCACCATCCTTTGCGTGAAGCAATCTGTGGCCCATCGCTGGTTTTGCTTGCCCTTTCATCGCTGTCTCAAACACCTAAACGCCTCGAAGAGACAGCTTCGCTTCCACTCGCCGTCGTCGCGGCCACTCCTGCGTGCATCCACGTGCGTTTGTGCTTTGAAACCCTCCAATTCGCGCCCGGCACTCTCGAATTAGCCATCGAAATCGAGAATTGCGCCTCTCATCCGCTCGCATTGTCCTTCGGATCAGGCCAGAGTTTCGATTTCAGCGCAACTCGTCAAGGCGAAACCACACCGTTCTGGCGCTGGGCCAGTGGTCGCCGTTTCCCGCCACAACTGCGCGCCATCCGCCTCGATTCCGGCTGCGCCCTGCGCTTCGAAGCCCAATGGCCCGACGCCCCCGTCGGCAGCTGGACAATCGAAGGCAAAGTGACTGCGAACGGTGGTTTTGCCGCCGAGAAAATGGACATCGAAATCGCCTGATTTTTTCGTCCGCTTTTTATTATTGACATATCAGTCCAAAATCAGTATCATCTGATACATGGCGCGTCCCAAAGCCTTCGACCGAGAAAAAGCCTTGCAAGCCGCAATGGCTATTTTCTGGTCGCGCGGCTATGAAGCGACCTCGACGGACGATCTCATCAAAGGCATGGGCATTGGGCGCCAAAGCCTGTACGACACCTTCGGCGACAAACACAAGCTCTACCTCGAAGCCCTACAGATGTACAACGCGAACAGCATCGCCGGTTACATAGAGACAATTCGTGGCACAGCCTCACCAATGGCCGCCATAGAAGAGATATTGCTTTCGATGGCCCTGGACAGTTCCGAAACCCGCGCGTTTGGGTGCATGGGTATCAACGCCACTTGCGAGTTCGGCCAAAACGACGCTAAGGTCAACGCCGTACTCCAAAGTAGCGGAGTAACCATGCTCTCAATACTCGAACAGGCGCTAAATGAAGCCAAGGCAAAAGGGGAAATGCCCGATACGCTCGATACTCGCAAAGCCGCGCGCTTCTTGAACTCCACGTTAGCAGGCATGAAGGTCGGTGCCAGAGGCGGCGAAGACGCCGACACACTGCGCGATGTGGCCAGTTTCGCCCTCAACAGCCTTCGCATCCGTTGAATCCGATTTTCTAGCCAACACAGGGACGCGCCGTTTTGCGTGCCATTTTTGGACTAAATAGTCCAAAACGAAGGAAACTAATTATGAATACCGATCACAAAATTCTGGCGGGCAAAGTAGCCCTCGTTACTGGCGGTTCGCGCGGCATCGGCGCCGCGATTGTGCGTCGTCTAGCACAAGATGGCGCAACCGTCGCCTTCACCTACTCAGCCTCGACACAAAAAGCCGAAGCATTGGCGCAATCTATCGTAGATGAGGGCGGCCAAAGCCTCGCGATTCAAGCCGATAGCGCCGATGTATCTGCCGTCCAAAATGCCGTAAATCAAACGGTCGAACAGTTCGGGAACCTCGATATTTTGGTCAACAGTGCGGGCATATTGGTCCCCGGTCTCGTGGACGACTACTCCCTCGAAGATTTCGACCGCATGTTCGCCATCAACGTGCGCGCCATTTTTGCCGCAGCGCAAGCAGCTTCGCCCCATCTGCGCGAAGGGGGCCGCATCATCACCATTGGTAGCATCGTCGGCGAACGGGCCGTATTTCCTGGAGCCAGCGTTTACGCAATGACCAAAGCCGCAGTTGCAGGTCTCGTTCGTGGTTTGGCCCGCGACTTTGGGGCACGGGGCATCACGGTCAATAATGTCCAACCCGGCCCCACCATCACCGACATGAACCCCGCCGATGGGCCATACATCTCGACACTCACCGAAATGCTCGCCCTCAAACGCTTGGGACAAGACCACGAGATCGCGAGCCTAGTTGCCTATCTGGCAAGTCCAGAATCGGCTTATATCACCGGAGCCAGCCTCAGCATCGACGGCGGCTACACAAGCTAATTTGAAAAATTGTTGAGGGGGAGTTTTTCGCTTAACCGAAGAACATTTCTGCTGTTCGATACAAATCGGAATCGAGTTCTTTGGGCGACTGGGTCGCCTCGTCAAGCGAAACATGCGTCACCTTGGGGCCATGCATAGCCACCATTTGGCCCCACTTCTCTTCCAACACCAATTCCATCGCCCCGACACCGTAGCGAGTTGCCAAAACTCGGTCATACGGTGTCGGGCTGCCACCACGTTGGGTGTAGCCCAGCACAGTAACGCGGGTTTCGATGGAAGTTCGCTTTTCGATTTCGCGCGCTAATTGGCGACCGATACCGCCAAGGTTGCGCTCATTGTAAAGCATCTCTTTGGTTTCGTCGCTCAAGAAGTCTTCGCTATCATCAGGGCGGGCCGCTTCGGCCACAACGATGATGGAGAACGTCAATTTACGCTTGCGGCGCGATTCGATAAGCCGGACAATTTCCGACATCTTGAACGGCTTTTCGGGCACCAACACGATGTCGGCACCGCCCGCAATACCCGCAGTGGCGGCAATCCAGCCAACCATGCGCCCCATGACTTCCAAAATCATCACGCGGTCGTGGCTTTCAGCGGTGGTGTGCAAACGGTCGATGGCATCGGTAGCAATAGAAACCGCCGTGTCGAAACCGAAGGTCATGTCAGTGCCCCGCAAGTCGTTATCAATGGTCTTAGGCACGCCCACAACAGGCATGTTGTAACGGTGAAACATCTCGCGCGCAGCCGCCAGAGTGCCATTGCCGCCAACGACGATTACCCCCTCCATCTCCGACTCCGCGAAGTTTTTACGGATGAGGTTAAGTGAGTCGGCATCGGCGAGAGGATTGGTTCGCGAAGTCCCTAGAATGGTGCCGCCACGCGCTAAAATTCCAGAAACTGATGAGCGGGTTAAAGGTGCGAAATCACCATCGCGCAGTCCATCCCAACCACGCTTGATGCCAAGAATGGGCACTTCGGCCAGAGTCGCGCGCCGCACAACAGCACGAATAACAGCGTTGAGGCCAGGGCAATCGCCGCCCCCTGTCAGGATTCCAACCGGTCTTTTCATCGTGGCTTATTTTAGGCGAAATGCGTTTCGCGCGGATTAATTTTCTGGCATTCCATCCAGCGCATTCCCTCAATTTTCCCCATGTTGAAGAGATGCCCAATCATCCTCTCAGTGAAGAATTCGCACAACTGGCGAATCAGTAACACGGCTCATAGGCGTGTCTTCGTCCAAACAATATTTCCTATGACTCCAATTACTAAAAATGCCCGCTCACCGAAGTAAGCGGGCAACAGCTAATGCGTTTACGTTTGGCATTAGCTAGAACGAATCATGCTTTTAGCTCGCCAGGCGAGGTGCGATGGATACGACGGGCGATTCGGGTTCTTCGTCGCGGAGCAGGGTTTCGAGCATCGAGAACATGGCTCCAGCGACATCAGCGGGATCAAATTCCAACAGCGTCAGGCTTTCTTCAAAGCCCCACAGCAAATCGGAGTTTTTGTTGGTGTGGCTGGCAACTTTAAGGGTAGCATCGGCCTCTTTGCCGACTTTGATTCCCAGATGTAGCCATGTCGCCAGAGCGCCGCGCGTCATATCGTCATCAAGGCAGACAACGCCATCCGGCCACGAATCCTTGCCCTGAGCTTCAAAAACTTCGCGGGCGGCAGCTTGCCCCTGCTCGCGATTGCGAATGCGTTCGGTGGAAGGAGCATCGCTCAAATCGCCCAAACGATACACCAAATTCGGGTCGTATGTGGCGCCGCCTTCTTCGAGGGCAGCTTTGTAAGCATCAAGTTCTTCAAAGCTCTCTTCGCCTTCGGCAGGACCAAGCCCAACGCCAACAGGCATCCACAAAGCAATGCGTTTACAACCCTGGCGAAGCAATTCGCGCGTGCCCATCGCGGCGGTCTGCGCATGGTGGATACGAACGCGATAGGGCGCGAGCGGTGCGTAGGCCAAAGCGACAAGTGGCAGATTCTGCTTGAGAAGCCAACCCAGCGCTTTGGAGCGCGAGTTCGCGGCATACAACAACCCCGAAACGCGGCGAGTTTTGATGGCCTCGGCCAAGTCGGGGTGGACCGGAACATTCTGCGAAGGCTCGGCCAAAAACACCGAGAAGCGTTCGCCGCCTTCTTCGGCACGGCGCTGGGCCTCGTGCAACAACAACGAGCGGAAGGGCGATTCGCCAAAGCCCAATCCTTCGCGGTCGTAAACAAGGCCAACAGCGTTTTGCCCGGCGCGCTCAGTGACATAAGTACCCGACCCTTGGCGGCGAACGACCCAGCCTTGTGCTTCGAGTTCGGACAGAGCACGATTGAGTGTCATGACGCTGGTGCCCGTTTCCTCAGCGAGTTGGGCCATTGTTGGGAGCCTTGCCCCTGGTCCCAGTTGCCTCGCCATTTTGATGAGGTGCGCCGAAAGCGCTTGCGTTTTGGTCGTATACGCCAAAGGTTTGCGTGCCATAAAGTTCTAATTTAACTGGATATGCGAGGTTTGGTCAGTTAGAGAGTGAAGCCAAGGTATTAACCGTGTGTACGCTCGAATTCACGCATAAATGCGGTCAGTGCTTCAACCGATTCCAGCTCGACCGCATTATAAAGCGAAGCCCGCAAACCACCGACACTGCGATGCCCCTTAAGGCCAATAAAACCAGCTTTGGTGGCTTCGGTGGCGAACTGTGCCCCCAACTCTTCGCTCGGCAAACGGAACGTGATGTTCATTTGCGAACGATTCTCTTTGTCAGCAAACCCCGTATAAAACCCACTTGAATCAATCTGAGCATACAAGGCGTTAGCCTTGGCCGTGTTACGCGCTTGCATCCCAGCTACGCCCCCCAACGATTCGATCCACTCGCACACGAGGCCAATCATGTAAATGCCAAACGTCGGCGGCGTGTTGTACAGCGAGTGCTCTTTGGCGTGCGTCGCGTAAGCGAGCATGGTGGGGATTTGTGGCAGGGGTTCGATCCAATCGCGGCGTATCGCCACAACCGTCACTCCCGAAGGCCCGATGTTTTTCTGGGCGCCACCATAAATGAGGCCATATTTTTCCACGTTGATGGGGCGCGACAAAATATCGCTCGACGCATCGCAAACCAGAGGCACGCCATTCGTTTCAGGTTCGGTGGGCCACTGCACTCCCTCGATGGTTTCGTTCGAGGTGAAGTGGACGTATTTGGCCGCACTATCGAGATCGAACTCGCTTGCCAGTGGAACACGTTTCCAATTGGCGCTTTCACTGCTGGCGGCGATGCGGGCAGCGCCTTCTTTCTTGGCTTCGGCGATAGCCTTACGGCCCCACGCGCCATGAACCAAATAATCGGCCTTCGCGCCGTTCTGCAACACGTTCATAGGCACCATCGAGAACTGCAAACTCGCCCCCCCTTGCAAGAACAACACAGTCCAGTCGTCGTTAAGGCCAAGCAAGCGCTTCAGGCCATCCTCGGCCCCTTGATTGACGTTTTCAAATTGCTTCGAGCGGTGGCTCCATTCCATCACCGACATGCCTGTGTGATGCAAATCGGGCAGTTCGACCTGTACCCGTTCCAGTACGGGCAAAGGCAGAGCAGCAGGGCCAGCATTAAAATTATGGACGCGCATAAAAACTCACAGAGTTTTACGCTTCCGGTCCTTGCAAGGTCACTTGCCCTCTTTCATACTGTTGGATAACCAACCAAGGAGGTGGTCCATATTAGTAGTAGTAGAAAATTAATTGGCCGAGGTGAGCGCGAGTCCTGAACTCGCTCTTGAAGGCAAGGTTTGAACCATTCAGACCACCTTCTTGAAAAGCCTTAAGAGCGCTTGGAAGTATCCGGTTCAGGATAATCCCGCGCGCTCACCGCTTCAACAAATGCCGCACTTTTCAAAAAGTGCGGCATTTGTCTTTTCTGGCCCCTTTCCAGATTCTCAAAAAAGGGCACACTGCCTTCTTGTGGACACGTTCAATTTTTCGTTTTTCGATGATAAGCCGCAGGAGTCGAAATCGGACGCCGAAGAAACCTCTTCGTCTTCTACACCCGCCGCATCCGAAAACGAGGGTCAAACCGACACTGACGAAGATCCGTTCGGCTTCGACGCTTTCGATTTGAGCGAAAGCGCTCCCGAAACAGAAACCGATGAGGAAGAAGATTTCGATCTGACGTTAGATACGCCAGACGAACCTACCCCCACCTCAAAAAACGATGACGCCGACAAATTCGACTTATCATCGTTATCGGCGGGCATTCGCGTGAACGAGTCTTTGGGCGGCGACAATTTCCCCGGCCTGTCGTTGGCTCTTCCATCCTCCAAATCGGACTTCGATGGGTTTGACGATCTTCAACTAGACAGCGAAAAACAGAGCAGCGACACGTCGTTTGATGACCTGGCGTTAGAGCCAACACCACAAACTAGTGCTACCTCCCTCGGCGATTTCGATCTGGAATTGGAAGATGCGAACTCAGTACGTGACAACGCCAACCAATTGCGGCAAATGGGATTCGATGATTCGCTCTCCCTACCCGAACCAGAGCCAATTTCTGAAAGTGAACCCCTTCAGAAATTGGAGCCACTGACCAAACACGAGACGGAAGATTTCAGTCTTCCACTGGACCCAACGGAAATTCGCGCTTCCGTAACACCAGCTATTTTTCTTGAACCAACTCCTCCGGCACAGGAAAGTAAAAAAAAACCTTCTGGCCAAAGCCCTTCAACTCGCGAAGAAGGGGCTAAAGCGAAACTTGCGCGTTTTCTGACCACCGACGACCCCTATGGCGAAGTGGCGCCACCGCGTGCGCGCTTGCGTGTCGCTATTTTGGGGGCATCAGGCATCGGTAGAAACCACGCGCGCTGGTTCGCCCGCCATTCATGCGATGTCGTGTCGTTTCTGGGTTCGAGCGACGAAAGCGTGGAACGGACACAGTCGCAACTTCAAACTCACATGGGCTTTGAAGGACAAGGCTACTCCGATTTAGGTCGACTGCTGAGCGAAACACAACCTCAGGCGATCTGCATCGCGTCACCTTCACCTCTGCACTACGTCCACGCCATGCAATGCTTGGAAGCGGGTACTCACGTGCTGTGCGAGAAACCGCTGGTGTACGCGCCCAAACGCAGCAAACGCGAAAATATGGATGGCGCCCGTGAGTTGCTCAAAGCCGCCACCAAACGTAATCTGGTGTTAGCCACCCAGCTTCAATACGGCTCGGCGACACCAATTTTGTGCCGCCTCGCGGGTGTATCACCATTCGAAGTCGGCGACTTCGCGATGGAGATTGAGACAAGCAATTCCAAGTCGCCGCGCGACCCGAAAGAGTTGTGGGTTGATCTTGCGCCGCATCCGCTCTCAGTCGCGCAGTATTTGGGCGGCGATGGCGCAGAAATCGTCCAGGAGACGCTCCAGTTGCTGCCTTCGCGCTCAGCCTACACCACCGAAGTAACGGCCCGTTTTGGGGTGCGTAGCGCCGAAGGCCGACTGATCATGTGCCGCATCATCGTGCGCTGGTTCGACAAAGGTGTAGATAACCGCGAACCGCGTCGCCGCTTTTCCTTCAACGGACGCATAGTGCAGTATTCGGGCGTAAAAAGCCCGGATGGAACCTATATGGCGCAGTACGTGGCACCTGATGGCTACATCTCACACTACTCCGACCCGGTCGATTACCTAATTGGCAACTTTGTAAGAACGTGTTGGCAGGAAGACCAACTCATTCTTTCTTCTGAACAGGGTGTCCAGAATCTCGACTGGCTACTCTCGACCGCAGAAAAGCTATAGGCACATCAATAAAACGGCCTGAAGAGTTGTTCCTCAAAGGAACATTTACTTGCATCACACAAATCCCCCCACTGACCGGAAACCAGCTTTTTCTGGCGCAGTCAGCTGTCTGATTCCGGTTTATAACGCCGCCAAATTTCTCCCCTCTCTGCTGGAAGGCATCAAAAACCAGACGATTCCTTTCAGCGAAGTCATCTGCTACGATGATGGCAGTACCGATGATTCGGCTCAAATAGCCGAAGCATGGGGGGCGCGCGTCATTCGCGGACAGGAAAATCGCGGCATTTCCCATGCACGCAACCAACTCCTCGAAGCGGCTCAGGGCGACTACATCCACTTTCACGATGCCGATGACCTGATCGACACTCGTTTCCTGGAGTTGCTGACCCCTCATATCGCCCCCAACAAAGCCGCCTTTTGTTCCTATAAGCGGCTCTACCCCGATGGCAAAAGCAAAAATTTCAAATACGAGAATTTTGCCGCTCACTCTGATCCAACGGAATTCTTTATCTGGAATTTCGTCCATCTCAATGCCCTCATTTATCCAAGGGAAGTCGCCCTAAAATGCGAGCGATTCTGGGAGGATTTGTGGACAGAAGAAGACAAACCCTGGACGGTGTTGATGTCTCTCCACGGTCTAAAATTCCACTACGAAAATGTTCCTCTGGTGACATGGATCGCTCATGCCAATTCCACGATGGCCACGATGGCCAAAGGGGAACGTCCCGTCCTATTCAAAATCGCCAGTGGGCGATTGATGAAGCATTTATCCCCTACCCATCAGCACAGTTTCGGGCAATTTCTGACCAACCTCGCATGGAAGCACTACTACGATGAACAATTCGAGCGGGCGAGTCATATGCTGGAACTATCGCATCAAGCGGGCGTGCGCTACTGGAATGGTGGCGGCTCTTTCGCACGTCGCTTAAGCCAACTGATTGGCATTAAAGCCACATTCTGGGTAAGGACACGTTGGGGCCAACTACGCGCCCGCCCAATAGCCTCTTAAAGAGAACACCAATTCGTATTTTATTGCCCGTAAAAGGTACAAAACCTTGACGAATGGATGCGGGCTAACGAAAAGTTATAGGCAATGCCTTACACGCACAACTCGCGTGGGTTATCGGACGCGCAAATCGAAGCGCTTCGGGATAGTGCGAGCGATGGATGGCGAGCGATCCGCATGGTATTGCCCGCAGTCTGGCTGTTCGCACTGATTATTCTGGTTTCCACCATTGGCTATATCGCGCTTGGTTGGCCCGCCTTCGATGCGCTCTATATGGTCGTGATTTCGGTGTTCAGCGTCGGCTACGGCGAAGTCCGCCCCGTCGCGACTGTCGCCGAACGAATATGGACAATCGGAGTCATTTTCGCGGGTTGGACGGGCGTGGTCGTAACTCTAGGGGGCATCACCAAAGCCGTGACCGAGGGCGAACTTCGCCGTGTCACCCAATCGCATCGCACTCGCCGCGCTATGGATCATCTCAACCAACACGTCATCATCTGCGGCTATGGCCGCATGGGGCAAACCCTCGCGCGCGAACTGCAACGCGCCCATGTGCCCTTTGTCATCATCGACCGTGACGAGGAGCGCGTCGCCCAAATCACCACCGATGGCTTTATCGCCTATCGTGGCGACGCCACCGAAGAATCAGTATTGGAAGCGTGTGGTATCGCGCGCTCCAGCTATCTGGCGACTGTGCTGCCACAGGACGCCCTGAACGTGTTCATCACCCTCACGGCGCGCAACCTTTCGAGAACCATCAAGATTTTTGCGCGCGGCGAACAGCCCTCGACCGAACGCAAGCTCAAACAGGCCGGAGCCGATGAGGTCATTTTGCCCGCCCAAATTGGCGCGCTTCGCATCGCTCATGCCGTGGTCGAACCAGAAATCGCCATGATGGTTCACCACTCAGCGGGAGGTGTCGATTTGAGCGCTCTGGGCGTCGAGGTAGACGAGTTGTACTTGCACCCGAACGCAGTCCTGCTGGGGCAAAGCGTGCGCTCCTTGCATCGGCAGGCAAGCGGCGAGATTATGGTGTTGGCCGTGCGGCGCGGCACCCAGTTGCTACGCGAGGCGCTAGACGACCTCATCCTGCAAAAAGACGACGTGCTACTGGTCGTCTCCCGCTCCAAAGAGCTTCCCGCGATATTGGCACGCGACGTAGACCGCGCCGAGTTGATATAAGCAACTCGGCACGCCATGCCTATTTGCTTATTTTTGCGCTGGAATCAATTCGATTTCGCTGACCTGAGCCGCATTGGGGAACTGCGGATTGGCCGACTCATGAATGGTGAAGCGGAAGGTATCTGTAACAGGCGCCCCCGTGAGCGTAAGTTCGTAGCGTTGACGCAATTTGTAATCCTTCTCGTCGAATATGACTTTGTTTTGCCCTCCAACTCTTATGGTGCCCTGAAAACTTGAGGGGTGTCCCGATGGGTCAGCAAAGTGAACGATGACCTTGCTGATAGCTGTGGGCGCTGGCAATTTCACTTCGATCCAGTGGGGATGCGGCGCAGTATTCGACGAGTGCCAGCGATTGGAAAAGTCGTTGATGTCGGCGATAACCCCGTCAATAGCTTTGCCAGTGTTACCTTTTTCCTGCTCATATTCGCTATCAGAAGTCGCCGTCGCACCTTTGCTGGCGAGCGCGACATCGGTTGGCTGCACTTTTTCGGGGCCGGGGTCCTGAGCGGTGACAACAGGGAAGCAAGTGAACGTTTGGTCCATTGCCACTTCCCAATAGGGCACAAATTCGTAATCGGCGTTGCCAGCAACAGAAAAGTGCAATGGTTTGCCAGTTTGCGGCTTGAGGCGACCCTTCAAATCATCGGCGCTTAAGGCAAAGCGCGCCTCTGGACGGTCAGCGCCTATCGCCACAGCAGCCAACAGCACAGGGCCATATTGCAGGGCGTAGCGCGGCTGTCGATAGTTTTCCTCGGCACCCTGATACTGCGTTAACCGCACAGCGGCGGGCAAATTAAACGCGATGCGATCTCCCTCTTTCCACGTCCGGTCGAGCGCGGCGTAAGTCCCCGGCTTGCCCGTCGCGACGACTTTGCCGTTGACGGAAATCGTCATCGGCCCCGTCGCCCACCCTGGAACACGCACACGGATTTTTGACTTGGTAGGCGCAGCTAACGAGAAGCGCATTGCGACGCTATTGCCCATCGGAAACTGGGTCTGCATATTCAATTTCAGCGTGCTTTTGCCTTGCTTCCAACTAATATCGGATGGCGCGAACAAATCGACGTACAAGCCATCGGGCGCAATCGAGTAAATGTACTCCGGCAACGAACCGAGCATTCGTGTGCCCTGCCCTTCACAACAGGTGTTCTTATTGAAGCCCGAACCACTGTCTTTCCTGCCCAACATGTTGGCATGATACAAAATGCCCTTATCGCCGATTTGGTTGGGGAGCGTGATGTTGTAAATCGACTTCTCAATTTCAGCGACATACTTTTCATCATCGGGATTGAGCAGATGAAAGCGCTGGTTATAACGCGACCAGAAAACATTGCCGCACAGCTCGCCCGTGTGTCGGTGCAAGTAATTGGAATCTGGCTCGTAAGTGCTGGCCTCGCAAATAGCGATGCTGCCACCGATATGCTCCCAGTGGTTGTGATACAAGTCCCAGCCGCCCTCGGCGGCATCCTTGTAACGCTTTTCGCCAGTAGCGCGATACAAGTCGAGATACGGCTCTAGCGAAGTAATCAAGTAATTATGCGGATGGTCGTAGGGGTATTGCCAGATTGCCTTGGGGTCACGCTTCCCCAACTGGTCCAGCCAGTAATTCTCCTGGAAATAGCGCTGGATGACCTGTAAATCGGCAGGCTTGCCAATGGGGGTGAAGTAGGTGCGCGTGTTACCGATCATGCCCTGTACCCCTTGCCCGCCACGCCGTAATAGTTCGGGCAAATAGGGGTTGGTATCGAACCAATCGTAGTAGCCGCGCAGCAGGTTGAAGGCTTTCGGGTTGCCCGCGTAGCCTGCTTCAATCAGGCCATGCGTCGTCCATGAACGGGTGTAAGCTGCACGTTCGCTTTCGAAAATCTCATCCGGCGGATAAGCCATGATGTAGCCGTTTGGTTCTTTGCACTCATCAATAACATCCACGACCTTGTTCAGACGCTCACGCAGCGCCGGGTCTTCCATCCAACGCAGCGTGTTGCCCGCTCCCATCATAAAACGCCCGGCATTCGATCCAGCCAACGCGGTTTCCCAGAAGCCATCGGGGTTCTTCATGCCGGGCGGGTTCGGCTTGCCCGCGCGGTCGCGGAACTGTCGCGCCAAATCATCGAAGCTAAACGTACTCATCAAATACGACACATTGTTTTGCATCGCCTTTTTGAATAGCCCTTCGCCCAAATGCACACCCCCCAGTGGCGCCTGTGCCTTGTACGCCACAGGTTTCCACTTGGATGCGTCAGTGATGTTCTGTGGATTGTCAGTTACAACCTCGTCGCCCTGAGGGCGCGGCGCGCGGGTGAGGCCGATTACCCCCATATCACCGCGCTGCGAATCTTTGGAGGCGCAGCCCTGCGCGGCATCTTTGCCACCCGACCACACTTCAAGTTTGGTCAGCGCCAGCTTCTGGTTACGCAAGTGCGTAGCTGTCAGGCGCACATAACGCCCGCTTTTGCCCGCGCCCGCGAACACGCCGACTTCATCGCGTGGGTTGGGAAAATCGGCGCCGGTTTGATCGGTGATGAGTGTGGGTGTTTGGAAATCGGGAGTGTCGGACACCTCGATTTTGAAGCGCGACGGAAAACCTTGCGCATTGGGTTCCCAATCCACCAGCGGGAACAATTTCACCTTGTCAATCGGCAACGAGCGCCCCAAATCAATCTGCACCCAACGCAGCGCGTCATCGGTGCCGTCACCAGAAACCTCGTAACCGGGATAAGTCAAACGCGCCACGCGCTCAACCCCCATCGGCCCGTCGGCAGCCCGAACGGTATCAATAGTACCAAGACCAATGGCAAGCAATGCCAGCGTGGAGGAAGTGAGGTTTCGTTTCAACATAACGTTATGGTTTCTTGTGGGATGGTATTGGATACCTGATGACTAACAAGGTTACGGGAAGGTCTATAGCAACACTACATTCTCTCCGGGTGAGTTCGGCTTGCGAAGTCATACACGTAGGTAAATGAAGTGATCAAATCTATTCTACCCATTTGAAAGTCTCAAAAAACATCCATTTGCCCTTTAAACTTGCCTCTTTACACCACACCTATGCCCCGCTCCACTAAGACTCCTATTGAACTAAGCGAAGAGATAGACCAAAGCGATATAGGGAGGTCAACATCGGGCGCTAGAACAGAACCTCACTCAATAGCCTTGGAGCAGGTTTCCGGTTGGCACACAGGGCGCTACTTTAATTTCGACGAAAAGGGCAAGCCTTTCGACGAAACCTTTCCCCTCGTGGTGCGGCGCGAGTTGTATCGCGGTTTCGATGAGAACTCCTATCGCCACCTCAACTTCTGGGCACTCTACTTCGTGCGACGAGGTAATGGTACTCATGTCATCAACGACCATGCGTGGAGCATGGCCCGTGGCAATGTCTACCTTCTCGCGCCGGACTCAGTACATTTCTATCGCGGCGCGGCGGATGTCGTCTTGGATGCGATTTACTTTGGCGAAACGCTATTTTCTCTAGAGGAACAACAGGCACTCAGCGAACTAAGTGGCGCCACACCACTTATCGCCAGTAATGCCGAAAGTGAAAACGACGAGAAGGCCAATAGCGCAGGCCTGGGCCATTTTTTGCATTTGTCGCCACAGCGCCAAATCGAAGTCGAAACGATTGTTTCCCAAATCCGGGGCGAACTCGCGCGGCACGAACGGGCATTGCACTTGAGCGCTAGATCGCGACTCTGGTGTTTGATTGTGCAACTGGCACTATGGCGCGGCGAAAACCCCACCTCGACGCGCGGCGGCGAAAGTCGCGAACTCGCCGATGTCTTGCACTTCTGCGAAACCCATTTTTCGCGACCTCTCACGGTGGAACAACTTGCGGACATCACCCACTTTTCGCGCAACCATTTCACGCGGCTTTTTACATTGGAAGTCGGGATGGCCCCCGCAACCTATCTGCGCCACTTGCGTTTGCAACATGCGCAAAAGCTGCTCCGCGAAACTTCGCACACCGCCATAGACATCGCGCGACTGTGCGGCTTTTCTAATGCAACCGCCTTCTCTCGCGCCTTCCAAAAAAGTTTCGACGTCTCACCACTGGCCTATCGTAAAGCCAACAAACGCACGCCCAAATATCGGAAGAAGCCCCAAGAAGGCTGAACGCCATTCAGCAAAAGCTGGGGCACTGTCAGACCGCGAGAAAATCCTAGTTCTTCCCGCCGATGGCTCGGATTGCGTAAAAGCCCACGACGATGGCAGTCGAAATGATAACCGCCCCTTTCCACTCCACGGGAAGCGCCGAGAAGATGATGCCTATTATCCACAGCACACCGGAGACGATGAGAGTTTCTTTGAGCCACGATTTGGCGACATCGGTTTGGGCAATGGTATTAGCAAACGACAGGTGCAATGTCTCGCCGCAGTTGGGGCAAACCGTGATGACATTAGGCACCTGCGCCTCACAGCGCGGGCAGATACGCACATCGCGCTGTTCGAGCGGTTTTTCGCCACGCGCCAGAGTGGCTTGCACTTCGAGCGCGCGGCGTAAATCGCGTTTCCATTTAGTGGTGAACGGGCCTTGTGGCATCAAGTTAATGGCATAGCGCCATGATGCCACGGCCTCGTCCACCCTTTTGTCCTCGAACAGCATCTCAGCGAGGCGCGCGTAGGCGCCCGCGTTAGAGGGGTTTTGCTGGATGACCGCATTGTTGCGCTCGTATTCCAAACGACGCTCCTCGTGTACGCCATGAGAATTGGCGTAGAGCATCATGACGCGCAACCCCAAACCGAGCGCGATTATAAGACAAAGGAAGGAGAAGCCGTTCATCGAAGTGGTGATTTAAAAATACGCTATTTTCATGGACTCGCGTACCTTGGCCATAGTTTCTTCTGCGCGCGTTTTGCCACGCTGTGTTCCGTCGCGCAGCACATCCCACACGAAGTCGGGCGTCTTTTCGAGTTCGGCACGCTTCTCCCGAATCGGCCCCAAAAACTCGTTGAGTGCCTGAGCCAGTTCACGCTTCACCGTCACGTCGCCCAAAATGGGCTTGCCCTTTTCGTTTTCGCCGCCCGCACGGTACAATTCCTTCAATTCGGCGACACGCTCTTTGTTGGGGTTAAAAGCATCGTGGTAAGTAAAGACGGGATTGCCCTCGACGTTGCCGGGTTCTTTTCCGGTGAGGCGATTCGCGTCGGTGTACATGCTCATGACCTTTTGGGTAAGGGTCTTCTCGTCGTCGGAGAGGTTGATGGTGTTGCCAACGGTTTTGCTCATTTTGGCCGAGCCATCGGTACCGGGGAGACGCCCAAACTGGGCGTACATCGCTTCCGGAACGACGATGGTTTCGCCATACATGCGGTTAAAGCGCTCGGCGATGTCGCGGCAAAGCTCGATCATCGGCGCCTGATCAGCACCAACCGGGACGAGGTTAGCGCCAAAGGCAGTGATGTCGGCAGCCTGTGAAACCGGATAACAGAAGAAGCCCAGCGGCAAGGACTCGCCGAAGCCTTTTTGTGCGATTTCGGTTTTAACGGTCGGGTTCTTCTCGACATGCGCGACAGTCACCAGGTTCATGTAGAACACAGTGAGTTCGGCGATTTCAGGAATCTGCGACTGGATAACGAAAGCACACTTTTTGGGGTCGAGGCCAACCGCCATATAGTCAAGCGCGACTTGAAAAATGTTCTGCTTGAGGATTTCGGGTCTGTCTGCGTTATCGGTGAGGGCCTGCACGTCCGCGAGCAAAATGAAGGTCTCATATTCGTCTTGCAACTTGACGCGGTTTTGCAACGAACCAATGTAATGGCCGAGGTGAAGTTTGCCGGTGGGGCGGTCGCCGGTGAGGATCGTCTTTTTCATTGGATTTAAATTTATCCAACCTGAGCCACCTCACTCAGCCAACTCTTTTGCTTTAATCCTCAAATCGCCTGAATGATGCCGCCCAGCGTAACCCAAAATTCGTTCCCCAGTAGGGGCAAAAGAAAAAAAATCAATCCACTACTACACTAAAAGCAACTCAATGAGAGTTAATTAATATACTCAATGCGTGTGAGTTGCTTCGAACAACTCGCCTCAAATATACCCTACCCAGCCATCAAACCTACGTGTTTTTGTCGGTAGTTTTCGCCTTTTTATCGGATAACCATGAAGTCGCCTTATTTGGAAGATGTGGACTATATCTACACCGACCCCGGCCCGGATTTGAACCATGTGTACGAATGCCGCTGGGATAACGCTCTGGCGACAGGAAATCCGCTGGAAGAATCGTTCCCCCTCCACATCCGCCGCGAACGCTACCACCATACCGCCGCGATACCTCACTGGCATAAAAACTTTTTCGCCCTCTACATCGTGCGCGGCGGACGGGGGACGCGCGTTGTGAACCGATACGCACACAGCATGGCGCGCGGCGACATCTTTTTGATGGCCCCCAACAACACTCACATGTATCGAAACCCCGTCGATTTAACCATCGACGCAATTTATTTCGGCGAATGGATTTGGGACGCACACGAATGGGACGCGCTAAAACAGATGCCAGGTCTGGATGAGTTCCTGACTACTGGCCCCACCGCTTTTGCCGCGCGTGGCAACACCGACCATTTTGGACACCTTTCGCCAGAGCCGCACGCGCGCGTCGATGTCACCTTAACCTCGATGCGGCGCGAGTTACAGCAGAGGTCGCTGCCCTACCATCTTTCTGTCCGCGCCCGCCTTTTCTCGCTGTTAGTGCAACTGGCCCATTGGCGAGCCGAGAAAACCTTCACGACTCGCCCGGCGCGCGGCGCAGCCATCGCGGAGGTGCTGAGGTTTTGCGAGGACAATTTTCATCGCCCACTCTCAACGGAACAGCTCGCGGAGATGATGCACTTTTCGCGCGCCCATTTTTGCGAAGTCTTCACGCGCGAAATGGGCGTTCCCCCTGCCGCCTATGTGCGCCGCTTGCGTCTGCAACACGCCGAAAAACTACTGAAAGAAACGGTTTTCTCAATTGCCGATGTCGCGCGACTCAGTGGTTTCGGCGATGCCACCCAATTAGGCCGCACTTTCAAGAAAGAGTTCGAGGCATCACCACTCGATTTTCGGAAAAACCACAAATCCTCGCTGTGAACAGTCCTGCATCAAGCACTTAAAACTCGCTCATATTGAATTGGCGGGTTTCGCCCTGTTTGTTGGCTTGGAACACATCGAAGGATTCCACATCGAAGGCCGATAGCCAGCCTTCCCCCGAACAGAAAGTATCGATACAGATGCCATAGTCTTTGTTAGCCGGAATCCCCAGGGATTGTGAGCTATGACCGCAGATAACGGTTTTGCCGCTGGGGTGTGGCCTTAGTTGCTCAAAAGTAGGCCACAGCAATTCGTCTGCGCTATTTTCTTCGGGCGGCTTCCACGAAATAGAGGCATGAACGAAGATATAATCATCGGTTTCAAAGAACAGACGGGTACTCTCCAAAAAATCGAAGTGCGACTGCGGAATGAGTGATAATATCGCCGGAGAAAACGAGGCTGCACCATAAGAACGCAAAGTCTCTTTGCCGCCCACTCCCCACCCCAACCACGATTTAAACCAACTGTTGTCTTTGTAGGCTTCAAGCAACCATTCGTCATGGTTGCCGCGCAGAAAAATGTGTTTTGGATTAGCGGACAACTCGACGAGTTTCTCGATGACCTGACGCGAGTTCGGGCCGCGATCAATGTAATCGCCTAAAAAAATTAAGCGGTCATTATCGGAATCGAAGGCAATGAAATCAAGGAGGTTTTCGAGCGTGCTAGAAAAGCCATGAATATCGCCGATAGCAAGAGTTCGCATTGAAGGGGAGACAACCTGATGGGGGAGCTAATCGGCTGGTAACAATTCTCATTCCAACACAGGCTCTGACCAGAAGTAGTCAGAGCCTACTATAAATAACCGCGATGCCTACTTAGCTTTCAAAACTTTAACACTCACGCCCTGAGGCGCGTGATGCCGGGTGATGATTTCTCCGCGCGCGTTCTTTTCGTGGCGAACATGAATGGGACCATGAGCCGTAGGAATATCGCCTTCAGCCCACTGAAGGTCGCCCAATTGCGGGAGGATGCTGACTTTTTTGCCGCCCGGTTCGAGGAATTGAACTCCCAGAACGGTAGAACTCAAGAACGCGGTCGGGCCAGCGGCCCAACCGTGGCAAAAGGAGTGGCGATAGCCGATGTAGCAGTAATCGCCGTATTCGCGGTGAACGTCTTTTTTGCCAGCCACCGGGAGTTCGTCGATGCGCCCCGCATTTTCAGCCCATGACAATTCGAAATGCTCCCAAAAACTGGTGGCGCCCAAATCAAGCATTCCGCCCCAGTAGTTGCGAATGACGTTCAGTGCGCCAGTCATGTCACCGGCCAAAGCCTGAGCTTCCAGCGCGTAAAATCCGTAGAAGGTGGATTGGCCTTTGAGGGGCGACTGAGAAAGCACCTGTTCGTTGGCCTTTTTCGCGTCGGCCATGTCTGCCAAAACCAACAGCGCCGCCGCTTGCTTGCTGCCCTGCTGAGACGCTTCGCTCGTCGGGGGCAATGCAGGGGCGACTTTGCGCAGCAAGGCAGCACGCTCGCGACAAGTGTTCGCCAAAGCCTTTTCGCCCAACACGTCGCATAATTTCGCGCCATCAGTCAGGCACCACACCAGCAAAGCATGGCTTCCTGCGGCCACAGCCGAGGCGTTCGGGCTACTGGGCCAGTCGAGAAACAAACCGCCTCGCCAATTCACTTTGCCGTCGTCCCCGATCTGTTTTAGAAACTCCTGCAACAAGCCGCGCAAATACTCCTGCTGCTCCGCTAGGTACTTTTTGTCGGCGGTTTGCATCCACCAGTCGTGTTGCAAGATAACCCACCACATCGAATACGGCAGCATCCCGTTCATCCAACCCGGCAATGGAAAATGGTCGCGTGCCCAATCGAGACTTGAGGGCACAATGTCGAGGGCACCAAAGCAGCGAAGTATCACGGAGACTTCGGGGTGCATATCCCCCAACCACACCAGACGGTCGCGCTTGATGCCGTCCCAGATGTGGTCTTGCATACAAAGCCGCACTGTCTGCCGTCCGGCACTCCAGATGTCGTTCAGGCGTTTGTCACTACAAACAAAATGCCCGATTTCGGGCGGCTCATGCTCCAGCGTGATGGCTCTGGTAACGATGAGGGGGACTTGAACATCGTCAATAAGGTCGATGCGGGCGAAACGGAAACCGGACAGGCCGTATTGCTGCGAACTCATCGGGGCCAGCAAAATCTCGAAATCGTGGTTGGCGTGGTCGGTGTTTGGGTCGCCCATCGCTTCCGATGCGCTTTCGCCAAAACGGACACGCGCACGCACATTTCTGTTGCCACCGATAGGGCCGATAACCAACTGGAGGCTGCCATTGAGTTCGCGACCAAAATCGAGCAAAACACCAGCGCCCTTACCGTTAAGAGTGCAGCAGGGCATGTTCTTTTCGATAGCCTGCCCCCAGTTGTTCTTGGTGAGGATTTCGCTGTTCGTGGCGTTATCCGAGTGCCACAGCACACGGGTTGGCATAAGAGTACGCCTGATGCGGGTGTCGATATTGGATTCCATAACGTTATGGCAAATTCAGAGATTGTTGGTAATCAAAAGTTCTCCGCAGAGACGGGTAATTTACCATTTTTATAAAGCGCACCCAAAACCGAAGACCGGACAAAAACAAAAGTCGAAGTTGATGCCAACTTCGACTTTTGGGGCTGCTGTTTAGTAGCGCGATGAATAGCGCTCGTTGCGCCACGGGTCGGCATGGTTGTTGTAACCGCGCACTTCCCAGAATCCCGGCTCATCATGCTCTTGAAAGCGAAGGCCGACGAGGAACTTCGAGCCTTTCCACGCATACAATTTGGGCACGATCATACGGACGGGGCCACCGCGTTCGCGTGGCACGGACTGCCAGCCGTTATCTTCGCCATTGATTTGGATAACCATTTCGTCGGCGATGAGAACATCTTCGTCCATCATCTCTTCGAGCGGCGTGTTGGTGGTATAACCTTCGCCACCATGCTGCACGACGTAGTGCGCCTTCATGGTTGGGCGCACCAGCGCCGCCAAATCGGAGAAACGCACGCCGCCCCAAGGCACCTCATATTTGCTCCATGTGGTGACACAATGAAAATCGGTGGTCTGACGCGAACGAGGCAATTTCTTGAAGTCGTCCCACGTCAACTCGACCGGTTTTTCAACCTCGCCCCAGATACGAAGTGTCCATTCTTCGGGGCGAATATCGGGGCGCACACCCAAATCGAGGATCGGAAACCCCTTGGTGAGATGCTGTCCATCGGGCAAACGCTTGGCGATACGCTCTTCAGGTGTGGTCTCAAGAGTAGTGGGTTGGAACTGACCACGCTCATCGCGTTTGAAGCGTTGCAGTAGGCGGCGCTTGGCCTCGATCATCTTGGCCGCGTCGTCGGGATTAATTTGAGGTAACTCGGTCGAAAAATCAGGCTGCATTTAGCTGATTTAGACGAATGTAGCACAATGACGTGCCAAGACAAGAATGGGAATTTAGGGGCAGGGATATAAAAACAGGCAAGGCATAAAAACCCACCCGTTTGTCCAAACGGATGGATTTCTCCGCTCAATTCAAGGCTTCGCGACTTGTTGGGCGCGGGTGATAAAGTCGAAGAGTTCGCGGCTTTGTTCGCGTTTCATTCCGCCCGCCTCAGGCTCCTGTTCGTACATCCGTGACAGCGAGGATTGGATGGAGGGATTGCCGCCAGTAAATTCTTGGACGAGGCCCATCCAACGTTTAGCGAGGCTTTGGGCCTCGTCGCTGGCGGGGTCGGTGCCATTAGCAATGGCGGCGCGCACTTCATCCATCAGGCGCGGCCATTCGGCCTCGACTTCTTGGATGCGCTCTTCACCCACGATACGCTTACGTTCTGCCAGGTAAGCCATCTGGTCGTTATCGAAATATTTTTCGGTCATGGTAATTGCCTCCACAATGCGGACAAAATCTTCGGTGGAAACCTGTTGTCTTTGCTCTAACTGAGCGCGCACAGCTTCCAGTTGCACGCACAGGCGCTGGCTTTTCTCGATTTGCTGCTTGACGCGGTGCAAATTCATCTCGATGATGTGTTCTCCGCTGAACACCTGACGGTCGAGACACTGGCGCACTTCTTCGAGCGAAAAGCCCAAAAAGCGCAGCGATTTGATCTGCTGCAAGCGCATCACGTCGCTTGCATCGTAAAGTCGGTAGCCATTTTCGGCGCGCGCCGACGGGCACAGCAAACCGATGGCATGGTAGTGATGAAGGGTGCGAACCGATACGCCCGTCCTGCGCGACAGTTCGCCGACCTTCCATTGAGTCCGGTCTATAGGAGTTCTCCTGAGTCGCTTTTGGCAGCGACGACAACAGCTTAAACCCCTCCGTTACGTGAGGGTCAAGCGCTTGAAATAATAATTTTTAAAACGGTCTTTGGCCTGACGGTGGCCCGCTTTTAGCCCCGAAGCGCTTCGTGCCCTCTGCCAATGATGCCGCCATCGAAGTACGCGATTTGCGGCGCGAGTTTCAAACCCACATCAAACAACCCGGTTTTGCCGGAGCTGTGCGCGGCCTATTCAAACGCGAATACCAAAACAAAACAGCGGTCGCCGACTTGAATTTCTCGATTCAAAAGGGCGAGTTCGTCGGTTTTCTGGGGCCGAATGGCGCTGGCAAAACCACCACGCTCAAAATGCTGTCGGGCGTGCTACACCCCACATCGGGCGAGGCCCATGTGTTGGGCTACGTCCCCTGGAAACGCGAAGCTGCCTTCCAAAAGCGCTTTTCTCTAGTTCTAGGGCAAAAGAATCAGTTGTGGTGGGATTTGCCCGCCTACGATTCGTTCGATTTGAACCGCGAAATCTACGACGTGCCGATGGCCGACTTCAAGGCGAAGGTCGAAGAGTTGGGCGAACTGCTCGACATCACCAAGATACTGCACGTCCCGGTTCGCAAATTGAGTCTGGGCGAGCGTATGAAGTGCGAACTGGCGGCTTCCCTGCTCCACTCACCCGAAGTGCTGTTTCTGGATGAGCCAACCATTGGCCTAGATTTGATTTCGCAAGCCCGTGTGCGCGAGTTTTTGCGCGAATACAACGAGAAAACCGGTATAACGGTGATTTTGACGAGCCACTACATGGCTGACATTTCGGCGCTTTGCCGTAGGGTCATTGTTATCAACGATGGCATCGCCGCCTTCGATGGGCCACTGCCAGAGCTTTCGGCGCGCTTCGCAAAAATGCGGCGAGTGCAGTTAACGCTCGACCACGCCCCTACCGCCGAAGAGCGAGAACGCGCGGCACAAATGGGCGAAAATATCGAAGTCGAGGGAATGCAACTGAGCCTATCGGTGCCGCGCGACGATGTGCCCGAAAACGTCAATCGTCTGTTGGCCGCATTCGACGTGCAGGACTTGGCAATCTCTGAAGTCGAACTCGAAACCGTGATTCGCGACGTGTTTCAGAGTTCGAGCAATTCAGAAAAATCGGAGGCAGTCACTAGCCCCTAATTGACGTTGACGGCAAAAGCGGTGGCGGCGAATTCGCCGGGCCACTCATCTTGCGGGGCGTCGAAGGGAGGTGGGCTTATTTGCGCGCTCTTCGAGGGCAAGCGCATCAGGCTGTAGATGACTTTATAGCGACCCGGTTTATTGGGCGCGGCGATTTCCATCGGAAGTCGGAATTGGCCAAGCGGTGCAACGGCGCCCTTAATCCACTTGTACTCCCAGCGGCGGCGCATCCCCGAATCGAAGTCCACCCAGCGTATCACC
>SDZD01000082.1 GCA_004172935.1 bacterium
CGCCGATGCCGACCTCAAAGAAATCCTCGCCCACGACCGCACCCGCTTCGATGTAGCCGCCGCCAGCGGCGCCCAGTGGATTAGCACCGACGCCGACGAAATCCGCTGGCCCGACTACATCATCGGCTGGTCACAACAAGCGGTATTTCGCCTTAATCCACTCTTAGAAAAGCAGCCGCCAGTCCCCCACTAAACAAACTCCTCCGAAAAACCGCGCCGAGTTTGCTAAACCGTGACTGTCGCTCTGGCGATGCGCGTAACTCGTATGAATCCTGTTCCAACCGAAGTTCCTCATTCCACCTCCCTACCCCGCACTTCGCCCGAATCTCAAGGCATCTCCTCGGCGGCGATCAGGGAGTTCGTAGAAACAGCCGACCAACGAGTGAACACCATGCACAGCTTCATGATTGTGCGTCACGGACAGGTCATCGCCGAAGGATGGTGGAAACCAGAAGCCGCCGATAAGCAACATGTCCTGTGGTCGCTCAGCAAAAGCTTCACCTCCACCGCAATCGGCTTAGTCGTCGCCGAAGGCAAACTTGGCATCGACGATTTGGTGTTGGATTTTTTCCCCGAATACGCCCCTGCACAACCCTCCGATAACCTGAAAGCCATGCGCGTGCGCGACCTGCTCACCATGAGTACCGGGCACGAATCCGAACCCGAACTCACGCCCTCAATTCCGTGGGTCCAAAGCTTTCTCGCCCATCCGGTGCCCCACGAACCGGGCGCACATTTCCTCTACAATAGCCCCGCCAGCAACATGCTCTCGGCCATCGTGCAAAAGCTGACGGGCCAAACCCAGCTCGATTACCTGCGCCCCCGCCTGTTCGAACCATTGGGCATCGAAAACCCGCACTGGCTCACCACCTCACAGGGAGCCACCATTGGCGGTTGGGGCTTGCATCTCTGCACCGAAGACATCGCCAAATTCGGCCAACTCTACTTACAAAAAGGCGAATGGAACGGCCAACAACTCGTGCCCGCCGCCTGGATAGAACAAGCCACCACCAAACAAGTTCCAAACGGCGACGATGCCACTAGAGATTGGACTCAGGGCTATGGCTTCCAGTTTTGGCGTTGCCGCCACAACGCCTATCGCGGCGACGGCAAAGACGGTCAATTCTGCGTGGTACTTCCCGAATTTGACACCGCCATAGCCATGACAGCCCTCACCGACGACATGCAGGGCGAACTCAACTTAGTGTGGGAAAAGCTGCTTCCCGCCTTCCAATCAGCCCCTCTTCCCGCCAACGAGGCGGAAGAGTCACTCCTGAAGCAGACAATCGCGGGCCTCACAGTCAAAGAAACAGCGAACTAAGAAATCCCCATCAAAAACCCTTCATCCACTGAATGAATACTCTCTACCTCGTGGCTTGCGGGGCCGAACAACGCCCTCTGCGCCTCCCGGCGGCGCAGCTTTACACCGGGGCGCTGTTCAGCTCCGCCATCACTCATGCGCGCAGCTTCGCCAAACGCGAGGAAGATGTCTATATCCTCAGTCCAAAACATGGTCTGCTTTCTCAACACCACTTGGTCGATCCCTACGAACTAAACCTCGACCAGCTCGATTCCAGCGCCCGCCTTCGTCTCATCGATGCCATGCGCCGCGATTTGCCACGGCGCCCCATCCTTCCCCTGCGCATCATCATGCTCGCCCCCGAAGAGTACGTCACTCTTTTCCGAGCCGCCTGTGTTGGCACCCGCTACGCGAAAATCCCCATCCGCACCCCGCTAACGCACCTAACCACCGAGCAACAAATCAACTGGCTCCAAATTAACCACGCCTCCATCGAGTGCGATGTCGATTTTCCCCCAACGGGCAATCTCTACGCCTCAGAAAACGAACAACTCGCAACCGCCGTACGCACAGCCGCCCTGTGGTGGGCCAAACAGTTGATGAGCATAGCCCCACCTCCCGACCCAACTCTGTTCGCTAACGCATTAGCTCTGGAATTACACCGAACGTGGCACCAAATCGCCGCCACCACACGCGGCGAATGGCCCGAAGATATCACCTTCACCCTCACCGACCAAAGCCCCGAAGGCCCTATAACCACCGCCTTCAGCGCCATCGGCCTCAACCAACAGGAATGGCACAAACGCGAATGGCCAACTCGCCCTCTGAACGCCACCATGAACTTCTCTATGGGTCAAATAACCACCCAAATCAACGACCAGAAGACAACGATATTCCAACTCTAAACCCAACAAAAAGGCCCCCACAACCGTTAACGGTTGTGAGGGCCGAAGCTAGAGAGCCTCCTGTTATGGAGTGCCTTTGTAGGTGCCAGCGATAACCAGAGTTCCCAGATTGGGGTCCAGATATTTAGCCGCCGCAGCGTTAACCTGCTCCACCGTCACGGCCTTATAGTAGCCGTTACGTTTCTGGATGTAATCGCCGCCAAGGCCATAAACCTCGCTCACCAACAACTGCCCTGCGACAGCAGCGTTGGTTGAAAGCGTCACGGCGTAGGTGCCAGTGATGTAGGAAATCGCTTTCTCGACTTCCTCTTTGGTGAAACCTTTGTCGCGGGCCAAAGCCAGTTGGCGCCGTGTCTCGGCGACAGCCTTATCGACGTTCTGCGGGTTGCTACCAAAGCGCACCGAGAAGGGGCCAGCTCCCAAACTGGCATCCGTGCCGGAAGAAATTCCGTACACCAGTCCCAATTTATCGCGAACGCTAACCCCCAGACGCGATGCCAACCCACTGCCCATGATGGTGTCCATAACGATAACGCGATAGAATTCGGGGTCGCTGCGCTTCAAATGCCCCGCATACCCGTAAATAACATCGGCCTGAGCCTTGTCGGGAAGGGTAATAACCAATGGCTTGGCCGCATCAGCAGAGGCAGCCTTTCCAGCGTTAGCCGCAACATCGGCGATGTTGATAGGAGGCAAGTTGCCTTTCTTCGGCCAGCTACCAAAGGCTTTCTTAATCGACTCGATAGCTTTGGCGGTATCAATATCTCCCACCACCGTCAAAACCAAACGGTCGGGCGCATAGTGGCTCTCATGAAAAGCCACTAAATCGTCGCGCTTGAGGTTCTTGATAACCGCCACCTGCTCGTCAATCGTGGGGCTATGAAAAGGGTGCCCTGCCGGGTAAATGGCGTTCGTAAAAGCGATGTCTGACAGAGTGCCCGTATCCTGGCGTGCTTCTTCAAGCCCGGCCAATGTCTGCTGACGCGACTTCTCGATTTCCTCCGCAGGAAAACTGGGATTACGCATCTGATCGGACAACACATCGAGCATCGTGTCGAAGTCGCGAGTCAGCGAACGTCCACCAACCGTGGCGTACTCCTGCCCCCCGCCAACAGCCGCCGTAGCTCCCACATCTTCCAGAGTGCGAGCGATGTCAAGCAGCGAACGGGTGGTCGTACCGCGCGAAAGCTGCGATGCCGTAAAGTCGGCCAGGCCAGGCTTGTCGGCGGGGTCAAAAATCCCGCCCGCCGAAAGAAGGGCGCCGCCAACGGCCACAGTCGGATTCGCATGATTCTCCTGCACAATCACAGTGAGGCCATTATCCAGAACCACGCGCGTCGACTTACTGGGCGCAGAAGCAGGAGCCGCAGGTGTGCTGGGAGCGCGAAGAAGCGCATTAGCCTCCACAACGGCTTTCATCGGCTCAGGCTCTGGCTCAGGAGCTACCATAGCAGGGCCACCTGCACCAACACCAGCACCACCCGCTGGCACAGCGTTATCCGACGCTGTGGGTTCGAAATAACCCACAGTCCTGTTGCGCTCTACCAGATATTGACGGGCAACTCGTTGCACATCAGCCGCCGTCACACGGCGCAAATTATCCAGATAGGTTTCGCCATAGCGCCAATCTCCACGCATAGCGTTCTCGCCCAGCAAACTGCCCTGCGACTGCACCGAATCCTGATTGTAGATGTAAGCCGCCTCCGACTGCTTCACTACGCGCTTCAACTCTGCATCCGAGATAGGCGTGTTCTGGATTTTATCGACTTCAGCCAACAAAGCTTCTTCGAGCTGGGCGTTGGTTTTTCCCGGCTGCGCGGCAGCAGCCATATAAATCAAGTCTGGATCGCGCAACCCATAGTCGTAGGCATAAGCCGAAGAGGCTAAACCACTTTGCACAAGCGCCCCGAAAAAGCGAGCGGTGCGCCCTCCCGATAGAACCCCCTGAAGCACATCAAGTGCGTACCGATCAGGATGAGAGAAAGCGGGGATATGATAGGCGATCTCGACCTGCGAAGTAGTTCCGGCACGGCGTACCGTTACGCGGCGTTCGCCCTGCTGTTCGGGTTCGGGAGTGATGAACGAGTGGTGAATCGGCTTCTGGGGAATACGCCCAAAATACTTTTGCACATTGGCAAGAGCAGTCTTAGTGTCGAAATCGCCAACCATTACGATGGTCGCGTTATTAGGCACATAGTAGTTCTTGTAATACGCATACATCTCATCGCGCGAGATGTTTTCGATGTCGGAGCGAAAACCAATGGTCTGCCAGCGATAGGGGTGTACCTGATGAGCCGCCAGACGAACCGCCTTGGAAAGAGCAGAGCCGGGATCATTTTCGCCTCCCTCATATTCGGAGCGCACCACAGTCATCTCCTTCTGATGCTCCGATTCATCGAACAGCGAATTCACCATACGGTCCGATTCGAGCTTCATCGCCAATTCGAGTCGGTCGGAGGCCAGCGTCTCGAAGTAGTTGGTGCGGTCGAAGAAGGTCGTGGCGTTGAACTGAGCACCATTTTGCTGCAACATGGCGCTGATTTCGCCCGGCTTGCGTGTCTTGGTGCCCTTGAACATCATGTGTTCGAGCAAGTGGCTCATGCCCGTTTGCCCCAATTGCTCGTTGGCCGACCCCGCTTTGTACCAGATGGAGAAATACACCACAGGGGCGGTATGGACTTCCTTGGTCAGCACCGTAAGCCCATTAGGTAACTTAATCTCCTGAACGCCATTGAGTTGGGTTGGCAGTGCGGGCGCAGCGACTTTGGTTTGGGCAACTGCGACGAATTGCCCACCAGGCAAAACGCCATAGGTCGCCGAAAGTGCAAGAAGAAATGAGGTAGACAGTAAAAGCCCAGATTTTTTCATGAGGAATGACAAATTGAACAGGGAATATCCCCGCCTGTTGTAGCTAACGTGGGAGTGGAATGGGACAAAGGCGACAGAGAACGACACGACAAAGAAACGCTCTTTAGAACGCCCAATACTTTATGGTCCCGTCCACATGGCATATTTCGATATGTGCCGCATCTTGCAAAAGTATAGACCTCAGCAAAGCCAGTAGCTCACTCCTCATTCACATTGGAAATATCTGAAAGAACGAACACAAAACTTAGCCTGTGAATTGTATGCTTATTTGCTTGTGGACTTGATTTGAAGCAGAAAACGCCGCGTCTTTATAATCTGCACCAGCGAGATATAAAGGTTCACTTCCTGCTGCTCTGGGGCACTAGAAGAAAACTGCTCTTGAATATCATGCAACTGTTCGGTGGCACTCACCTCGACCTCTGCTAACTTAGCAGAATCTTGAAGATGTAAGGCGCAGTGCATCGCTCCCGATAAAGCATGGTAAGCCAGCACAAAGTGCCGCTGAGCAAAGGCATCTCGATTGGATTCTAAAAATAGCGAATAGAGTGAACCGATTGTTTTCATGGGGAGAAATCAAAGTACATTAAATACCACGGGGAAAAGATTCCAAGCCGGTCTGTTGTCGCCAACAATAGATGTCTATAGAGCAACATACGGCTCTTTCTCAGGTGATCGGGGTAAAATTTTCTCTTGAAACCTGTCAGGCAATTCCCCAACGCAATGTAATGTGCGATTGTACTGCGATTGTTCCCATAAAATGAAAAAACTTCGGGTTATAAAAGTCCCGAAGTTTTTTCTCCTCTTTATAAACTGGCTAACTGCTCCGCCCGAAGATCGCGAGTAACTCGTTGTTCGCGCTTGAATCCTCAACAACAGGGTTTTGAGCCGACACCTCGGCTTCGCTTTCATCCTTCAACATCTTCAACAACTCGGTACGACTGGCACTGAGTAAAAAGTTGTCGGTATTGACAACAAGACAGTAGTCCCACTCCGCGCGACGCGGGTCATCTGCGGCACGTCCCGCCAAGGCAGGAGACTGACTCTGAGCCAATGCCGCCGCCTCGCGCACTACCTCCAATCGTTTTCCGACGGGCACGGCAGGCTTGAGTGTCGTCTTCAGCCGCGCCTCGACATCGCCCAAAAGTGGCTCCACGAACGGAACCATACGGCAACGCGCAGGGCAAGCCTCGCATCCAGCCCTGTCGTGCGGCGAGTTGGTTCCGGCATGTTCGAGTAAAGGCGTCCGTGCCTTCTCGAACAGAGCGCGCTCTTCATCGTTGAGCGAGGTTTCGCCGAACCCCGACTTGCGGCACCACCACCACAGCAAATCGGTGAGGGCGCTGGCCGCATTTTCACGCTCGATACGTTCTTCTGGCGTAAGCGAAGGGTCGCCATCGCCGCTCTCGCCATAAGCGCGCAGTTCGGCCCTATCTCTGGATTTAGCGCGCTGCGCCCAAATGCCTCCCAACCATTCGTAGGCCCCCTGTGAGGCTGCGCAGTAGGTCAAACCCAACGCCTCTTTACCCTCGGCACCGCGCATCGCCATCGCGCGCTCATGCCACAACTTGTTCCATCGCGACCACTTCTTCCATGCGCCTTCAGCATCATCCAACAGCAGCGAAGCAAAGAACGCCTCACGCGCATTATCGACTCCACTGGGCGTAGACGAACCCGCGACACGGTTCAAAAAGTCGCAAGGCGACGGGCACGCGCGGCAAGCCGAATTGCGCCACAGATGGCGGCGGGCCTTAACCGGGATGCGCGATTCACGCTCACGCCGTTCTTCGTCAGTCAGGGCTGGGGCACGCGCTTCTTTGGCGGGCACAATCTGGGTCAGAATCGCTTCGCCCAAACGCTCATCGTGAACCAGTGCCTGGCCCGCACGCAGCGTGTTCAGGTGGCGAATCTGGTCGGGCATCAGGTTGATGCAGCTGCCCGCCGCTTCACGATCATCGGGCGCCACCAGACGATGCACAATTTTGACGTTGGAGTTTTTGAGAACTTCCGGCGCCAACTTGGTTGGGATTTGGTCGGCAATCAAGAAGCCCTCACCATAAGCGCGAAGCTCCGCCAACATATCGGTGAACATCGCCACCGCTTTGCCGCGCGGGTCGCCACCATCTCCGCCTCCGCCACGTGGCGCCGCCAACAAGCGGTGTGCCTCTTCGATGAGAGTCAAGTGGGTGAGCGAACCAGTGCCCGAAACACGCCCCTGCCCACGTACTTCGGCGTACTCATAAAGGCGAGTCAAAAGCAACGCCATCACGAAGGCTTTTTCTTCATCGTCGCCTAAGTTCTGGAGTTCGATAACTGCCGGGCCTTCGAAAAGGTCTTCGAGAGGGGTCGAATGGCGCGTGTTGAGCATCAACCCTTTGTTGCCCACCATTAACGATTTAAGCCGCGAACGCAAAGCCGCGCTCATGTTCTGATGAATTTCCTGCCCGTACTTTTTGCGGCTCAACACGATTTCGATTTGATCGTGTAAATCGCTCAGGCTTGGCATGAGCGCGCTTTTCTCGTTCCAGCCCTCGCGGCCAATCAATGCCGCGTTCTCCGAGGTGTACAGGTTCCAACCGCGCGAGGTGTAAACATCCAGTAAGGCTTCTTCCAACACGTAGTTCATGCCCGCGAACATCGGGAACGAAGCGTTGAAGACGGCTTTGAGCAAGTCGATGTGACGACCAAGCGGGATGCCATCGACCCAATCCAGCGGATTAAGGCGAAACGGCAACGTCGGGTGCGAACTTCCACCCACGCTGAACACTTTCAGCGTATCGCGCAGCCCCTCCACTTGCGAAAGCCGATGGTATTCGGCTTTCGCTGGCTCGATGACCAGAAACGGCACGCCCAATTTCTCGTGCGATTCGAGCAGCAACTGCATACAAGTATTGGTCTTACCGCTACCAGTGATACCCGTAATGAAGACGTGGCGATTGAGCGATTCGGGCGAAAGCGTCACCTTTTGCAGCGCGTTGCCCTGCTCGTCATGCAGCGTCCCCAGAGTAATGGAGTGTTCGGTGGGCGGCGGAGTCGAAAGCGCGAACTCGCTTTTAGTCCGCATTGGCAAGCCGGGAATTTCGCGGCGTGGCAGGTTCACAAACACGGCCAGTTCCTCGCCATTGAGCGGGGTCGCCAGCGAATCGAAGGCTTCTCCTAACGGGTGACTGGCATGAGCGCCGCCGGTGGGATGCAGCGCCAGAGTTTGCCCGCGCCGCATCGCGGGGCGCAGCAAGTGTTCGGGCACTGAAACGACGCGAAGTGGGTCGAGGGCGCTGACATCGCCCGAACTGACACCGCGCAATGCTCCGGTGACACGGTGCAACACAGCCTCGTTTTCTGCCGCCACATAAACCGCCGTGCGCCACCAACCCCCGCCACGCGCGGCTTGTAGGCGCATGATGTGGGCATCGAGCAGCTTTTCACAAAATTCGGCGTTGGCATCCAATAGTTCGGTGCCGCCCGATTCGCTCCATGTTTTGCCGCTTGTCAGTTGCTGGGAATTTTCGCGTAACTCCTGTCCGGCACGCTGCGAGGCGAACATGCCGCCCTGCATCGCCGCGCCGCTGAGATGCTGCACGGCTGGCCCCAGCCCCGGCACTAAAATACCGGCGAGGTTCGAGAAAATCGCCACACCGAACATGACGGCGGGCAATTTCGAGTTGAGGCTTTCCTGTCCTTCGGTTTCGCTGCGCGATTCCGATGCGCTTTCGCCCTGGGATTGCGTCACGGTACGGCGCGTTTGAGCGTGAATTTCACTCTTCAAACGCCGACAGGCATCGAGCGCCTCATCCACTAAACGCGCTTCCAGCGGCTCGGCAACGATAGTTAGCGCATAACGTCCGGGGCCGACGGCACGCACCAGATTATCGAGGCTCTGCCCATCGAGAGGCAATCCGCCTCGTCCCGAAGGAATGCCAGTCACCATCGCCATCGCGGGCGCGCTCGACAGTAGCGACGAAAGTTCGGGCATCTCCTCCGAATCTAACCGCTGCGTAGGGGCCAGCTTCAATCCAGTGAAGAACGCCTGAAACGCGCCCGCCTGTCCTTCGAGATAATCCTCCGTCGAACGCGCCCCGGTTCCGGCAAGGCGTCGCCCGCCCAGATAAACGCGATGCCGTTCGCCATCGCCATGCACCGTCATTACGAGCGCGTGCCCAGATTCGTGACAGGCCGCTAAAACGTGCGGCATGGCACGCGCCCAGGCTTCGCCACTTTGAGGCCGCCCCAACTCGGTGATTTCCCGCAGGAGCGGCAAAGCCCGATCATCGCGCGGCGATTCGATGCTCCAATGAGTCGCCTGAAAATCCGAGAGATAGCGCCGCTCTAGAAGAGAAACCAGCAGCAGGGGCATCTCCTGTGAGATGTGACGCGCTGCGAGTTCGCTCACGGATGCTTGTTTTGTGGGCTTCGCTTCGCGCGAAACGGGGACGAGTTCGTTGTTGGATTGCATCATGATTGGCCTTGAAGGGTTGCGTAGAGATTAATTGAGGCGCCAGCGTTGGGAAGGTGGAATGTCGTCTTCCACTTCTTCTTCTAGTTCTTCGGGCGGAGCCTCTTCTTCTGAATCGGCACTGCCCGATTCAGATACAAAACCTGAAAAATCGGTTTCCACTCCCGCTTCCACATTTCCGAAGGACTCAAGGGGCAGGTCAGACGCGGGAAACATCCCCATTTCTAACGCAAGCGGTTCCGAAGCAGAAGATGCGGGAAAGGCCGCCATCTCAAAACCTGACGGCGAACCATCCAGATGGAGCATCGTGTTCGATTCGCCCGCTTCGGGCCAGCACGCGGCCCCACGCGCCACATCTTCCAGAGGAAAACCACTTTGCCATATGGGGCCAACTGTCGAGGCAATTTCGGAAGCAAAAGGCCACATGGCGCCCACTCCTCCAATCAGCACAAGATCGAGGCGCCCATTTCCATTCACGGCTTGCCCTGCCTGCCGAAGAATGTCCGGCAATTGTCGCCTTAAGGGCGCTACTTCCGGCCAATCTTGGCACTCTCTCCGCGAAAGGCGCAGCACCTCGAACATCCGTTCGGCGAGTGGCCCTTCCCACTCTACCTGTTCATTTTCTGCGGCGCGACTAAGACGCGCACCGAACTCGGTTGCCGCATCGCGAAGCGCCATCTCGCCCCCAATATCGGGCGTTTCGCGCCAGCGCTCAGCGACCTCTTGCAATAAACGGGTCGTCCACCATGCACCGCCACACTCACTGATAGAAAAGCAGCGCGACGAGGCCGTCACCTGAGGGAGTTGTGTGCCGCGCATCGTCACGCGGTAGGCACACACCGAGACAGAATCATCCCCAACACACACAGAAGCAACTGTGCGCGAGCCATTGCCCCACGGCATTACCATCGCTTCCATCATCCAACGGCACAGCAGCGCATGGGGAGCGGGAACAACGGTTACAACTTCGAACCCGGCTTCACGGCAGAGGCTCTTCACATCTTCGGGGGTGCGCGTTAGATTCTCGGTTGGCACCGCGACCAAAATTTCGTAACCATTGCTGGGAAGTGGCTTGACCCGCCCGATGTAGGCAGTAAGGCGACGCATCAATCCCCGCCAGAATAGCACGGCACCGGGTTGTTCGAGCCAGGGGCCACTTGCCGAATCCGTTGGGCGAAGCGCAGCAATGCCAGCCTTGGTTTCCAGTGCGCGACTCCCCCACAAAAGAGGTTCATCCAGCGCTGGGGGAGAAAGCGGCGCGCTTACAGCGTGCGGTATGGAAGCGCGAAAACCGTCGCCCACAAGCCTCGTTCGGGCACGTGGCCCTCTGCCATCGCGCAGACAGACAACTGAAAGAGCGCGGCCATAATCTATTCCAAAAGCGTTCATAAAAGTGACGAGGTCGAACGGCTAAAACCGCTGCACCAGTTTCCCGGCTTCTTCTTTCAATAACACCACATCGCGCCATAGCTCGTGGCGGCGCTGTACGCGCACTTTGAGTTGGCTCAAACGCGAGGTCACTTCTTCTTGCGGAATGACCTGCACAGCACACACTTGAGGCTGTCCGGCAGAACCCGCTTCAAAAGAAAGTTGCACGTTGCCCGCCGGGTCGATTTGCGCCGTGAACTCTGCGACGACAACCTTATTGGCACCAGCACGGGCGAAAATATCGTATTCGCTTAGCACTCGTTTGCCGTTCACGGAAACGTGAAAGCGTCGTTCGCCGATTCGGGTAGCTTTGGTTTCGGCGAAATGTAAGCGCACCAGACAGGCTCCATTGGTACGCAAATTCGAAGCACGGCAGGAAAAGACGCCGTTGCGCTCGAAAGCATAGGTGGCAGCAGTGCCGAGTTCATCCGCCGCACTCACATCCAGACTAACGGGGCAAGGGGTGAACTGCCCACCAGAAAAGCTGTCTGGCGTGAGGGCGCGCGGCAAGCGGTCGCCAACCCCGACACAGTTTTCTAGCACAACAGCGATAGCTTGCTCACGATTAGCCCGTAGGCTGGTAGCGGCGTAAGCCGTCACCTGACGGACGTTTACCTGAGTGCTTTCGGCATTCGCCTTCGCTTTGGCGAAAGCAGAGGCGGCCTGTCCGCGAAACCCCAGCGAGTCCACGAAGTTATCGACCGAAACCGGAGCGGGCGTATCGGGCACAATAACCACAACCGGAGATGGTGTCAGCAGTTTTGCCAACGAGTCCACACACGCGGAGTCAGGCGGGGTTTGATTGTGCTTTTGCGCCAACGAAGAAATCGCCGTGACTAAAGTGGCGCGCGCTTCGGCGTTAGTCGATTCGAGCGCACCATTCAGGTACTTCGAGTAGGTATCATCACGCCAGATGTGTGGAGGAACAATCGAATTGGCGAGCGTTTCACCGCAGTTGTAGGCACGGATTTCCCAGTCCACTTGAAAGGCATCAATGGCACTCTCAACACCGCTCTTGAACGCCGCCCGGTTCTTTGCCGCCGCATCGGCGACAGGTTTTTGCCCCGCCTTAAGTTGAGTCCGAATCTCTTTCAATTGCTCGACATCGCTTTTCAGGTTCTGAGCGAATGGCTCTTCGAGCAGAGACAACTCGTTATAAACGCGGCCCCAACGGGCGCACTGTACATGCGGTTTCTCGGCGGATGAGAATGAGTTCATCAACTCAACAATCGCCTTTCCGCCATAAAGTTCGCTCCATTCATCGTTTTGCGTCCCCAACACTTTGCCTGAGACGACGGTGATTGAAGGCATGTTATCGGGGTCGAGACCGATTTCATATGCTCTGTCGAGCAGCTTCTCGCGATGGACGGGCATCTGTTCGCTCAAGAACTCTTCCCATTCGGCGGAGTCTTCGCTCATCATGAAGGCGTTAACTATGAGGGCTACCGACTGCGGTCCATATAGCTCCACACGCTCACTGAGAAAATCGACCTCGGCGATAGAGAGAAACTGGCGAGTGTTCAGCACCCACAACAACACATCAGCTTCGGCGGCGGCGCGTTGCGCACATTCGGTCATTTCGGCGGTATCGTTGATACCGGGAGAATCAATCCAGCAAGCACGCGGGCCAATGGGTATGTTGGACAGCACAAGTTCCAGACGTTCGACATCATGGGTTTGTGTGCGCCGCGCTCCACTGGAAGATGTCAGCGAAATCTCGTGGCGGATGGCGTCGGTAGTGCATTCCAGTGAACGTCGCCCACTTGCATCGCGAAGGTGAGCCGAATCATGTGCCCCGGAGCGCAGAATACACATAGCGCCGGTTTCGGGCAAACCGCTGGCAGGCAGAATGTCCCGCCGCAAAAGCGAATTAATGAGTGTGGACTTGCCCGATTTGAAATGCCCTCCAAAGGCGATAGTGGCTTCTCCGCTTCGGAGCAATGAGACCAGAGATTCTAAGCGCCGTGCTGCGTCTGGTTCCAGGGAACGACACCCAGCAACCAAATTTTGCGCACTTGCGATCCATGCGCTCACCTCCTCTTTTGTTATCGTCGCACACTGACGAGGAGGCAGAAGTGTGTTGGACGGTGAAAAATCGGGGCCGTGCTGGAACATATGACTGTCCCCACACTGCACGTCATTTTGGAAAGTGGAAGTGCTCATCGTACTCGTACCTGTTCGTTTCGTTATGGGGGGTGGGGGGAGAGGAAGCCCGGCGTTATTGCATGGTCTGGGCGACGCGCAGCATAACGTTCTTCAGAGCCGTCTTTTGGTTAGCAATGGTGTTTGTAACTGTGTCGAGCTTGACACGTTCCTGGTCCTTGCTGCTCTGGTCGCGCTGGTTGACTTCCAACATGCGGCGGATGTTGTTTTCTTCGTCCTGAATCATGGCGCCGGCTTCTTCCATGATAGCCGTTTCCAAGTCTCGCAGAGTTTCTACCGCCGAGGCTTCGATTTTAGGCGCCGCATGAACTGGGACGCTTTGCAGGAAGGCATCGGACTTCTCCAACACCGCTTTCCAGCAACGCTCTTCCAATCCCATGCGGGTAAAGACGATGGAACCTAACGCACCTGCCAACAATACGGCAGGCAAGAAAACGATTCCCCCCACACCAAGAAAGCCAAGAGCCAATGCACCAACAAGTTGACCAGCAACGGCGCCTCCTGCAGCACGGTATCCACCGCGTCCACCAGTTGTCAGACCAGCAAGGTCACCTGCAAAGAACGAAGCTACGATAGGGCCAACACGGCCTTTGTCATCAGCATCGGGGGCGGCACTAGCTTCCGGTTGCCAGCCAGTCAATTGGAAGTGGACATCGCGATAGTCACGGTCGATTTGCGCGAACTCATCAATGATTTCTTCCTTGAGACGGTCTAGAACGGGTTGCAACGCCTGGCGGGCACCCGGTTCAGTTGGAGGTGCACTGCTCCAGGTCTGTACACGCTCTTCGACGATGCGGTTGCAGATTTTGCGGCACTCATCCTCAACTGTGCTGGGGCGCAGACCTGCACCTGTTTTCTTGATGGATTCGAGCGGCTGCTTCTGGGCAGTCGATGGCAAATCGCGGCGCAGCTGCGAAATCATCGCTTCAAAGCTGGATTTCAGTTCGCGGTGAACTTCGCCGCGATAACGCTCGAAGATGGTGGGCAATTTTTCGCGGCGGGCACGAATCGCGGCCAGTTTGGGCTGGATTTCGGCAAATGCCAATTTCAACTTTTGCTGGTCGGTTTCCAGAGCCGCACGCTGGCGTCCGATGCCCTGTTCGACAGCGACAAGCTGAAGCTCGGCGGCTTTGATGTGGCGTTCGAGGTGAACACGGTGGCGTTCACGGAGCAAGAAGTCGGTGAGACGGCCTTCGAGCGGAGCAAGACCGGACTGTTCGACGCCCGATTCATCGCCCTTCAAACGGCTCTGTTCGGCCTGAAGCGAGTTAACAAAGAAGATGTCGCGGGTGTTCGGGTCCTGACCATTGTAGTCGCCGCCACCACTCATGGTCACGAGGCGATCCCATACGAAGGCTTTGAACTGGTCGTCGGCGGGTTGCCCCATGAACATGTTGACCACCGAGAAGACACGCACGCCGCTTCCCTGTACCGTCTTTTCGGCGAATTCGCGTTCACCGTGGCCGATAGCTGGCATCGAGATGTAGTTCACGATTCCGGCATCGCAGATTTCGACTGCTTGCTTGGAAATCAGGTCGCGCTCTGGCATGTCATCCAAACCGGGCGAATCCCACAAAGTGATGCCCTGCTGGCAAAGTTCGACGGGGAGACCGATCTCGAACTCGCGGATGCCCGCAAAAAATGTCTGGGTTTCTTTTTCGTTGGGGCGCACTCGCGAATCTTTGAGGTAACGCTCCAACGACCAGTTCTCGGATTTGCCGTCCATCTTCCACACCTTGACGTAAGGAGTATCGGAATAGCGGATGCTGGTCAGAATCGCAGTACAGGGCAACGGGTTGGTTGCCATAGCGCCTTTGCCGCCCAGTTCCGGCACAGGTTTGGTCAAGCGGCCCAGCAGGGCGTTCATCAAAGTAGATTTTCCGGTTTTGAAGCGGCCCAACACGATGAGGTTGAAGGTATCCGACTTCATCTGCTCGTGTGTTTTGTGCAACTTGGCAGCGGCTTCTTTCATTCCCAGTGCAGTTGCAACGGCAGCCAGTTGAGCCACTGCCCCACCCGCTTCTTTGAGCGCCCGTTCGCGCTCCGGTTTAATTTCAATTGCCATGATAATTCAAAGTGTTTGTCGCGTGTTCGGAAGGAGTGTGTTGGCGTCGCATGTATTGACTTTGTTGGCGATTGGCCCAACATCTAATTTTCCCCTGACAGCGGTTTCGTGGTATTAATTTTTCCCACGCTTTTCGAGTTAAGCATCTGAGGATTTGTACAAGTCGCGCCGTAATCCTCAGAAAAAGTCTTACCAATTGCTTTCCGAATTGAAAACGGATTGGGTTTGATCGGAGGCCACAATGCGAAGGCGCAGCCCATCCAAGAGTTCACGGTCGGGGTTGCGTCCCATAATACCATCTTCCTGCGGGGAAGCATTGCGGTATTGGGCCAACCCACGATAAAGCAAATCTTCGAGGTCGCGCAGTTCCTTGTTGACGGCGTCGCGAGTGGGGCCAATGGCGGTGTGCGACAAATCGCGCACATGGGTTATGGCTCGGCCTATGACATCGTGAATCACGGTGCGTCCATAAGCCTCGGCACGCCGTTCATCGTCGTTGCGATGCATTTTCCGAACGCCGACAACGGCAGCAACCGTTCCCGCAATAATACCAGCCGAACCCAGAAGCACGGCGCCGACACCAACGATCACCACGGCGCCGAGCGCCTTACGCATGAAATCTGATGTGGTCGAACTTTCCTTGCCTGCTTCGGCCCCCGATTGAGTGGAGAATGGCATCCGGCTGGAACCGTTCCTCATCACTTCATCGACGATGGCTTGAGGATAGGTGCTGGTTTTCCCCTGGCGGGTCGCCACACGGTTAATCAAGTCCCAGTCGATACCACCAAACAGGTTTTCGACCTCGTTTCTCATTTCACGTCCACGCACAGAAAGTAGCGAGTGTGTCGTGGATTGCCACTCGGAGAAGCGGGTGCTGACGAAAGTGTTCAACACCTGCTGCACATCGGCCTGTTTGTTGATTTGCGCCTGTGAGTGCAAGTACGCGGGCAAACCATGCAGCATGTCTTGTTCGAGGGTTTGCAGCGAAGCGGTCAGTTGGCGCTCTAGCGAAGAGGCATCGGCATCGAGGCGGCGCACCATATGGCGGCGTGTGCTGGACAACGATTCAATGGCGTTATTTATGCGATGCACTTCAAGGGCGCTTTCGCCGACGACTGCGAGACCAGTGGTGTCGTCCTGGCGGCGCACCTGCTCTTCGGCCAGTTCCAGAACATAGAGTGCCGCGTTGCGTTCTAGAGTGCCCGCATCGGTGGAAGGAGATTGCATCCACCTCGAAAGCGCGGCTTTATCGCGATCAACGCGAAGGCGCAGGAACTCTTTGGGGTCGGCCTCGCTCCACAAGAAACAACGTTGTTGGAGCAAATCCTGTCCGGCCCATTCCGGTTTGGGTTCGGGCACCAACACGCGCCATGCGGCGCGCTGGGCGGTTTCGAGTTCTTCGGGCGAGTCCACCAATTCGGCGCCACTCAAAACGATGGCATAGGAAGAAGAGGGGCGACCAAAGAAGGTGCTGGCGAGTGCTTCCATCGCCTCAGCTTCGATAATTTTTCCGCATTCGAAGACGGCGATGATTTTGGTGGCCTTAAGTGCGGCGGTAGGGTCGTGGGCCAAACCTTCCAATGAGATAACGGTGGTTTCGCTTTCGGGCGACACGCCTTTGGCCCATTCGACCAAAGGCGTGCCATCTACTCCGGCGGGGGCAGCAACAACAAGGATTTGAGAGCCGTTGTCACTACACAAAGAAGAGGAGAGCTGCGCGACTTGCGCCCAGCCCCGTTGCTCGGCCAAAGTGCGCGTCTCTTGCAAAACAGCGCTGATTTCGGTTTGCATGGTGTGTTTCCTTGGCTTTACGATTCGAGCCAGGCAAAGAAATCCGGCGCAAGGGCGCGATATTGGGGTTGCAGAGGTTCGGGTAGCACAGCGAAGAGGGCTGTAGAAAGTTCTTTTTTGGCCCCGGCATCGCCAGCGTCGCCAGCGAAGAAGACTGGTGTGAGCGCGTTCATCTGCGTTTCCAGATTGGAAAGAGCGGCTTTCAAGTCGGCCAGTGTCCCGGTTACAAGAGGAAGAGTAACGACCTCATAGCTTTCGGTCGAGAACGGCTGCACATCGTACAAAGCGTAGATGATGACGGCGGCGCTTCCGTGAGCATCCAGCAACCACCAGCGGTCGGGAGCACCCTGACGCATCGGCTTGCCCGGTTGGCGGACGGCGGGGGCGGCGAAGAATGCATAGGCTAGGTGTCCGGCGCGCTTGGTGGGGATGGGAAGTGAAACCGTGTGTTCGACTGGGACAAGCGACTTTTGCAGTGGGTGGGTGCGCTGTGTATTGCGAATCTCGGAGTAGGACAAAACTTTTTTAACGGGGGCTGTGGCCTCGATGGGCGTATTGATGGATGTGTTCATGATAATTCCAGAAGTTGAAGTTGCAGTGAAAATTGGGGGTTATGGGCGCACGACATCGGTAACGACACAGTTACCACCAGTGTTGGTCCATGCTTCCTCGAAGGTCGCAGCATCGTAGAATTTGCCAGCCTCGCCGGTTCCGCTGTCGTTGACGTAGAAACCTTCGATTTCGCCTGTGGCTGGGTCGCGGACTACGCCGGAAACCACGATGGCATGGTTGGCCTGGCCGTTGCCAGAGGAGTTCGGATCGTTCCAGATAACGCCCGCATCAACTTCAGCGATGACTCCGTTACCATTTTCGATGTCGGCAGCCAGGTCTTCCAATGTCTGACCAGTTTCGCCGTGTGCGGGGACTCCGAGGTCGGTGAGGATTTGGGCCTGTCCGTCTACTGTTGTTCCACCCAACATTCCGGGGTCGTCGCCGCTGATGGGGTCGCCTTCGAAGCATAAATCGTTCTCGATGGCGTATTTCACAACGTCGGCTTCGCTGACCTGGATGCCGAAGGAGTCGAGGATGTTCTCGCAAGAACACAGTCCGCAGGTGCCCTGATAGCCGAAGGGGTTGTCGCCCTGCAAGTGGCTGAAATCGGCAGTGCCTTCCACATCGCCAATAACGACGCATTCCTGTCCATCGATGATTTCGATGGTCTGGGGCACTTCGGTAATGAGGTCGTTGGAATCGTTAATTTCGGGTACTTCCGAGAATTCGGGAGTGAGGTCAGATGAGTTGAAATCCGTGAGCATGGTGTATTTTTTCCCTTACGTGTGTTTAGACCCAGAGCCTAAAGCCCCATTACTGATTCGTAGAAAAATTTTTAAATTTATGGAAGGGGAAGATTTTTGACGACTTTGCCGCAAGCCGCGCGTAGTGCCAGACGCCAGCCGGGCTTACGATAGGCAGCGCGCCGCTCTAATACAACGGAGCGAAAGGTTTCGGCTTCAACAGCCGAAAGCGGGTCGCGCGCATCGGACTGTGTAGTAGCGAACGCCTCCTCAATAGCCTCGGTGCCACCCAGGAACTGGGGATGGCGTAGGAAAAGGAAAACCCGAAATTTGGGAATGGCGCGGCAGTGGGCGACGGCACAGGCGGTGCCGTCCATGCCGAGTTGAGAGCCGAGTTCGCTCCAATTTAAAGTGGGCTGCGCGATGCGCGCGAGAATCACACGGGCTTCGATGTCTGAGATTTCTTCGGAAGCAACAGCTTTTTTGACCAGGGTGGCCAGTGCGTTTGGGGCAGCCGGAGTTCCCAACGATGTGTTGGTCTTATCGGAGTGAGATGGCAAGCGTTCGGGGGCGGTTTCTGCAACGACTTCCAACGAGACTTCGCGTTGGTGACGGGCATCTTCGCGGGCGTGGGTGCGAGCGATTTCGCGTTTGGCGATGGAGATCACCCAGGTCGAAAAGGAAGAGTCACCTCGAAAGGTGGCGAAGCCGCGCCATGCGCGCAGGGCGATTCGCCCAAGGACATCTTCACTATCCGCCGCATCACGGAAAGAGCGGCGACAGATGGCTATCACTTGAAGACGTATTTGCAGCCACAGTTTCGTGAACTCTTCGCGGCGCTCTTCTTCGGTGGCACCGGGTGTTGCTGTTGGTTGGATTGATAGCATAGAAGCACTTCGAGAGAATCAGCGCCTTTGAACGCAAGCCCACCCACTTGGACAGCACACAAAACCAACATAAGGTGCCGCGCACGGTTTAAATGCGCGCCCGATATTGTTGTTTCTGTAAAAGAAAATGGGGCATAGCGCTCCTTTCTCACAGTTGACGGAGAGTGTTTTGGAGTGCCTCTCATCCATCAACCTAAAACATGTATAGATTTAATCGCATTGCCCCTGTTATCACCACAGCCATGAAGAAGGATGCACAGTTTTTGTACAAGTTATTTCTCTTTGGGAGCAGAAGCCATATCTTCAATAGCTGCCACAGCGATATATTCGCCGTGGGCGAGACAGGCATAACCGATGGCTGTTGGTTTGAGATAGCACCCGTTATGCGAATCGGAGACGTTCGCGATGGATGAAAGCGAGGGCGCAAAGCAGTAGAGGCTGGGGATGCTCCGACTCAATACGAATTACCCACTGCCTCTTCGCCCATTCGCGCACCTGAACTATACCTTCACCGTCGCAACACCCCTGAAAGTAGACGGTAAAGAGAGGCATATGGAAATTCCAATTTTCTCCGTTGGCAAAGGCGAGAGAGTAGGAATTGAGGCAGAGACTTCGCTGCATGATGGTGCAGATATGCTCACCGTTTCTAGTCATTATAAAGCGGGGCAAAGGCAACTGGCGTTCGCGGTTGACGAGGAGGATTTCATCGCTGCCAACCTGTGCGATGGAGGCGCCCAGATCGCGAAACAGGCCATAGGTAACAGACCAAATTGGGTAGGCACGTCCATGACGCGTGGTGAGTTGCCAGACGACTTCATCCTCTTCGTTCAGGATTTTTCCATCGCCTTCGAAGCTGCATTGCGAGAGATACATTTCGACTGGCATAATGAGGTGAAGCGCTCTGGTTATCGGCTGGTGACTTTGCTGATGGTGAAGCCGCGCTCTTCCAGTTGCTCTCGGCTCAGAGTGAGTTCCACAGGTTCGCCGATGGGGTCGTTAACGGGAATGGAGTCTGCCGGGGCGGCGAGTTTATCGTTGAGGAATGGTTCGCGCTGGCACCATTCGAAGCTGTCACCATCAATGGAGATGTACCACTGGTTACCGTCGGTTGCCTTGAAAATATCCATGTTTTTAGTTCAGTTGGCTTTTATTTCGACCACGGGGCGCCACGTTCGATGAGAGATTTGGCGTTTTGTAGGCGCCGAAATTGAGCGGGGTCGCCGCCGACATCGGGGTGCATGGTGCGTGCCGCCATACGGTAGGCTTCCAAAAATGTGCGCTCGTCGGACAGCAACTGGGGAGCCAGTGCCCCGGTTTTTTCGGCCAGCCATGCCGCTGCTTTGGCGCGCGTGTTGAAGGTTTCGGAAGCTGCCGCACGGGGTTTGGG
>SDZD01000120.1 GCA_004172935.1 bacterium
CGGGGGCGGAGGGCGCCCGCGAGTTGGGGGAGGTTCTCGTCGTTCATAGTGACGGGGAGAATGGCTCCGGTTTCGTCATAGGTGATGGGTTGGATGGCTACGCTGCGTCCGCCGGGGGCTTTAAAGGGGTTGCCGCCGTTGGGGCTTTGCCAGCGATGGTAGACGATGTACCACTGGCCCGTGCGTGGGTCTTCGACGAAGGAGTGGTGACCGGGGCCTTTACGAGCCATGTCGCTTTGCAGGATTTGGCCACGGAACTGCCAGGGGCCAGTCGGCGATTGCGAGGTGGCGTAGTAGGCCGAATAGGTGGGGTTATTCCAGCCGCCGTGCGAGTAGGACAGGTAATATTGGCCGTTGGCATAGTGCATGAAGGCGCCTTCGGTGAATTGGGGAGGGTTATCGACTGGGATTTCTTTGGCGAAATTGACCATGTCGGGGGCCATTTCCCAGACGCGCAGTTTAGAACCCGCGCTACCGCCCGCATACATGTAGTATTTGCCCGATTTCGGATCGGCGAAGACCATCGGGTCGATGGCCTCGAAGCCGTTGCCACCTGCAAACAGTGCTTTGCCGCTATCTTTGAAGGGGCCAGCGGGCGAGTTGCTTACAGCCACGCCCAAGCGCGAAGGAGCGGTCGAGGTTTGTGGCCCAACCGAGTAGTAGTAGTAATATTTGCCGTTCTTTTCGGCGACGGCGGGTGCCCAGGCGCCGTGCCAATCTTGATTGTCGGTATAAATCCACGGAATGTCTTTGAACTGAAGAGCTGGCTGAGCGCTCTTCGTCCACGTTTTCAGGTCGGGCGAGGAGAAGGCGTAGGTGACTGGATTCTTGGGGCCGATGTCGTTTTGTCCGGTGATGTAGAGCCAGTATTTGCCCTGATAATAGGCGGCGTGCGGGTCGGCTCCCGAAAAAATCTTGATGGGTGGCAGTGCTTTATAGGGCGCTGTCGCGGGAGCGGTGACGGCTCCCCCATCGGGTTTGGCGAAGAGGAATTGAGCAGGCGTGAGCGCGGTATCGCTGACGCGGATTTCGTCGAGTAGACCACCGATCCAATCGGTGGGGCGGTCGTTGTAGCCGCGTCCGATTGAGAAGACATCGCCTGTGGTGCCGTTGAGTGCGCCTTGAATGGCTTTCTGGCCGACCAGTTGATAACCCTTGCCATCGAGCGCGTCGATGTAGAGCTTGAGCGAGGTGCTATCGGCTGTTGCGGCGAGGTTGTACCATTTGCCGACTTTATAGGTCGCGGGGCTGGCGACATCGCGGAAGGTATTGCTGCCGTCGAGGATTTCGGCGCGCACATAGAAGGTATCGCCTGTGCCGTTGACGAGTAGTTGCAGGGGGCCGCGTATATCGACATCAGGGGTTTTGCCATCACGGCCAAAGAGTCGGGTGACGCCGTCCAGACTGGTCATTTTGAACGAGAGTTCGACCGTCCAGGCGTTTGAGCCTTTGGGGCTGAAATCAAATTTATTGATCGGGGCGTCGCGGCTGAAGAAATCGCCCGCGTAGTTGAGTTGTATGGCGAGGCGGTTAGGGGTGTTGGTTTGGGGGATGGTGGCGAGCGGCACATCGCCGTTAAAGAGAGGGCGCGTTTCGCGAATGGCAACGGACAGCGCATTTTGCCCTGCCGAATCGGCGCTGACATTTTGCCCGACTGCGGCATATTCGCCGGGTGTGCCGTCTTCGAAACGCCAATAGGCCCGCGTCTCGGCAAAAGCCGGGGAGGTTAGACCACAAAGTACCAGTGAGCCGCCCAAAAACAGACCGCTCAGTGCCAACATATTTTTGCTCACCATAATGATGGATGGTTGGACAACAAATGAGGCGGCTCTGTTGCTGTGAAGTTGTGAAGTTGCCGTTTACACTGGCGCGCCGCAAACCCATTGAAGATTATGGATTATTCATCTCACATCGTTAGCATGACGCGCAGCGCTATGGATACGTTATTTCGGACGGCGCGCTCGACCCCGGTCGAGAAGTTGGATTGGAAGCCGAGCATCCCGGAGATCTCGGTTGTACGCCATTTTGGGCCACTGGCGCTTGAGCCGCGCAGCATTCTGGAAGTCTTGCAGGATGCTGGACAGCGTTCTCTGACATTCGCCTCGGTTCTGGCTGGCGAAGCTAAACCCTTCACAATGGATATGTTCCCGGCGATGGCGCAGGAACGGGCGCAGTGGACGACTATCGAGCAGTGCGAGGCAAAAGCATTGGAAGGGCTGGAAGCGTTTTATGAGGTATTGCTGGCTATCGAGGATTTCGATGCTGTTTTGACTTTGCCGTATGGTGGCAGACAGACCTCGAAGGCGAATTTTTCGCTGATGCCACTGCAAACGCTGACGTATATGAACGGTCAGGTCAACTACATTCAGACCCTATTCGGCGATTACGACCGCCATTGAGTTTTGGCATTCAGAAAGTACAAACGCCCCGGCTATCGAGGATAGCCGGGGCGTTTTGGGTGTGGTTGGTTTACTTATAGAAATCGGTAGATTGTTGAATGATGGCCTGTGCGTTGGTCAGGTTGGCGCCTGTGAAGGCGATATTGTCGCGGTGCCACATGTTGATTGGTGCCAGTGTCGCTGCGGGTTTCAGCGATTTGACGTGACCATCGGCGAACAGATAGTTTGAGGTGCTCAGGTGCCCGGCAAAGAGCGAGGGGTTACCAGCGCCCCAATCTCCTGTCCCCATCGTTGCGAAGTAGCTGCTAACGACGATGTAATCGGATGATTTTGAGTTGGTTTCAAAGTTTGCGATGGTGGTCGATGGATTTTGGATGGCCGCCAGAGCAATGGGGGCAGTGCTGTGGTTAAAGACGAATAGACCGCTATTGGCGCCTCCCTCGGTATTGCAACCGTAGGAAACCTTCGATTTTTGGTCAACCACATCGTCGTTCATGTTGATGGTGTTGCGCGTGTTAGAAGGGCACTGGAAAAGCTGGTAGCTCTTCACGTAGGGCTGCAACATGTTTTCCCAGTTAGTGGCGTTGCCCCCGGCGGTTGGGGTGGGATAGTGCGAACGAGCGGGCATGGTCTCGTCGTAGTCCTGCGTGTACTGCATCAGGCCAAGGCCAATTTGCTTGAGGTTGCTGGAACAGCTGGAGCGGCGCGCGTTCTCGCGTGCCCTGGCAAAGACGGGGAAGAGAATGGCGGCCAGAATCGCGATGATGGCGATAACTACTAAGAGTTCTATCAGGGTAAAAGCAGGGCGCTTGGAAATGCGCGAAGTGGGTTTCGAGGCTAACGGCATGAAATTATGATTTCCTGTTCAGGAATATATGTACACAACCTTAGCCACTGTTAAGTAAGAAGGATATGCGAGCTTCCTGAATTGGTCGGGCATCGCTTGCTGCGAACGCCTTCTCATGCCAATATATCTCAAAATAATTCTGATGTCAGTATGTATTTATTAATAAAAATTGAGAATATTTTGAGGGTGTAAAATATTTTACATCACAGCAGATGTAGTCTTTTACATTATGTAGAACCTTTAATCGAGTCAGGAAATTGCCTATCTTTGAAGCAGGTGTTGCATTGCAAAATCTCAATTGGAACGCAGTGAACAAAATTATTGAGCTACTAAAAAGCGCATTCTGCTGCTGCAAAAGTTTTATATGAGGTTGAGGAGCTGGAGTTGGGGATTTGAGAGCGACTGTGCGAATCAGCGCACTGTGTTTGTCGTCTCGCTAGATATTTAGTTGGCTAGCCAGGGAAGCATTTTGCTGCCCGATGTTGGCTGAATAAAGTGAGGGAATGGCTGGTAGACCAAAAAGCCTTCTGGGGTTGGATCGACGGGCGTAGGGCCGCACTTGGTGATGAGTTGTAAGCCGCGTGGACCATCCATGATGTGGCCCTCGGCAGTGTGGGCGACGATAGTAGGAAAGCGGGTATTGGCGTCAGCTGCGTTGCTACCCGTTACTGCAACAGAGCCTATGATAGTGGTTAGTCCAGCCCACTTTGTGAGGGCCGAGTTCGCGAATTTGATGAGTGCGATTTTCATTGTAGTCTCTCCTTCTCATTGTGGTTTCTGGGACGGTACTAAGAATCATATGTTCTAATAAACGGCTTTAAATTTTTTATTTGAGGTGATGGCGTCGCTGGCAACCATTGGCCCTTGATCTGATCGGGGTGATCTTGCTACGATCCTGATCGTCTTGCCAATTCCTGCCCGTACGCTCGTTGACCTCGATTTGGGACTTTCGTTTTCGATCTTCGAGCCTTATTCCAATCTCTCGCCCGATCAAAAATCCGCGTCCACTTTAGGAGCTATAGCTCCCGAACCACTCTTTAATAAGCACGGCATTCGCCTTTATAATGGCGATGCTCTCGAACTTTTGAAGCGCGCCAAAAGCGACTCATTCGACCTCATTTTCGCGGACCCGCCGTACTTCCTTTCGAGTGGGGGAATCACCTGCCAGAACGGACAAATGGTTTCGGTGAACAAAGGCGACTGGGATAAAAGCGCCACCCCTTCCGAAATCCACGAGTTCAATACACAGTGGCTGGCTCAGTGCCACCGTCTCCTTAAGCCCGATGGCGCTCTGTGGGTATCGGGCACCAGCCACAACATTTACTCGGTTGGCTTCGCGCTTCAACAGCTCGGCTTCAAAATCCTGAACGACATCGCATGGCAGAAGACCAACCCACCGCCCCATCTGGCCTGCCGCTACTTCACGCACGCCCACGAGACGCTGCTGTGGGCGCGCAAAACCCCGAAGTCGAAGCACTACTTCGACTATGCCGCAATGAAAAGCGACAATGGCGATAAGCAGATGCAAAGTGTGTGGAAATTAGCCGCACCAACCAAATGGGAAAAGCGCTTCGGCAAACACCCGACGCAAAAGCCCGAAATTTTGCTCGACCGAATCATTCGTGCCAGTTCGCGGCCCAATGATCTCATTCTCGATCCCTTCTGCGGCTCCGGCACTACAGGAGTTGTTGCCGCTCGCTTAAACCGCCGCTTCGTCGGCTTTGAGGTGGAAGGACAATGGCTCGATCTTGCG
>SDZD01000025.1 GCA_004172935.1 bacterium
ATACGAAGGCGGCGACGTTTTGATTGATGGAGTCGGGCGAAGCCGCGCCAGTGATGGGCGTCAGGGTGGGGGCGTTGTATTGGGTCTGCTCGTCGGGGGCGTTCAAATCCCAAATCCAGCTGGCGATGGCGCGCGCTCTGGTGGCGGGGGTGTCGACGATGGTGGAGATAGTTTTGGAGGTCGGTTTGCCATCGGCGAAGAGGATGCGGCGCCACTTGGCTTTATCGGTGAGAGCGGCGACGTAGCGCGCGTTCGATTCGATGGCGTACTGGTTGTATTCGGGGTTGGGACCACCAGAAACAATGAGCGCGCGGCTCCATTTGGAGGAAGGGAAGGGCACTGTTTGCGCGCGTGAGATGGTGCATGAAACCACTCCCATCGCGACTATGCCAAGCAATATCGAACCGGTGAATTTGACGGGAGCAAAAGGCGTTCTCATTGGTGTAAGTTTGAGAGCAAAAGATGGCAAAAAGAGCGCCCTATTTTCGAAAATAGGGCGCTCTTTTTATGAGAAAACACGTTTAAGACGACGAGGCCGAAGGATTGGGCGATGAGGAGCGCGGTTTGACTCTGGAACGGCCCTGTCCGATGAGCGAATCGGCGTTCAAAACACCGCTATTGGTGGACGGCGCGGCGATGGTGGTATCACCGGAGAAGGAGCCAACAGCAGCGCGGGTGCTGCGGAGCGAGACTGCCGCTGTGCTACGAGTGGCGGGCAATGGGGTAGCGACGATAGAGGCATCGGGACGGGGAGCGCCAGCGGCTGTGATGCTGGTGGTTTCGGTTTGTTTGATGCTCCGAGTGCTGCGGGTGCTGAAGGTGGTGCGGTTCGACATGTTGACCCAATCGACGACTCGCCATGCACTACCCGTCCATTCGTTGAGGATGAAAGCGGTGTAGTAGGTGCTGCCCGATGGGAAGGTGGCGCTCAGAGTGGGACGAAGGTTGGTGTATTGGTAGCCGGGACGCAGGTAAGCCAAATCGACGTTCGCCATGTTGACGCCACTGTTGGAGCCGCCTGTGTAGGGCGCTTGCAAAGCCCATAGCGAAAGGCGCAGTGAACCAGAGGTGATGCTCGAACTGGTGTTGAGGATTTTGGCGATGTTGATGGAGACGGTGTTGCCCGACATAGTCCACGAGGCAGGCGCCTGCAAGTCGAGGTAGACGGCGTTCGTGCGCTTCCAATGCTCCATCTGGTAGGTCACGGCTTTGGGAATATTTGATTCGTTAATGAAGACCAAATAATAGGTGCCGACAGGAAGGGTGATTTCGCTGAGGCCGGGCAATTCGGCGCCGCTGCCGGAATAGGCGGGGTAATAGCTGAAGGTGCGGCCACTGAGGACGTTGTTGAGTTGACCGGGGGCAACGATGTAGGTTTCGAGGCCGGAGTTGCAACCATCAAGGAAAGTGCGCTCGGTGGAGGTGGTGTTGAAAGCGTGGTAGAAAACGCCACCTCTGGCGGGCACATAGCGGGAGCCAGAAATGCCCCAACGACCGAAGGAGTAGGTGCCGTTATTATCGGGGGCGAGAGAGGTGAGGGCGTAATCGAGTTCGCAGGAGAAATCGTTGCGGGCATAGACCTCGTTGCGAACGGCAAGATAGTAGTTGCCGGGCGCCAGAGTGAAACGACGGGTGCCATAACGGTTATCGAAGCCATCGTAGTAGCGGTAGGTGCCGCCCGAAATGAAGGAGTTGAGGTAGCCGGGGGCGAGAACCACACAATCGGCGGCGTAGTCGGACGCGAAACGCAAATCGAGGGTCGTAGTTCGATTAAGACTGAAAGACTGATAGTAATAATCGTCGATGTCAGTCAGGCTATCTCCTGTATTGGAAAGGAAGGAGGTATTCTGAGCGTGGGCAGAGGGCGCAAAAGCCGTCATCAATGCACAGCAGAAAACGAGCAGCAGAGATAGCCACAGCGAGTGCAGACGGGCGGTTGGGGCCAAGGGATGGAAGTTGGGTTTCATGGGACACCTTTCGAACCGCGCCAATGAGAATTGTGCGCAATTCGTTCGTGCCCCTATCGAACGCGAATTGTTAGTAATTGTTCACACAAATTTTGATTATGCGTCGTAATTTTGTGACCGGACAATGGCATTTCAGGAAGACGAGTTGAGGTTCAGCCACTCATCTTGATCGGCATCGGGGAGTTTGGAGAGGAGCCAGTCGCGCAAAAACAGGCGCGCTTCCATTTGCTCGTGCTGCGAGGGCGGATAGGAAAATGGGAGTGGAACATCGAGTTCGAAAACGGGAGTTTCGCACCACCAGTTTTCACGGATTTCGGGGTCACCATTGCCGTTGTAATGCCAGGTTAAGCCGACAGCATAATTGTGCTGAATCATGAGTTCGGCCCAAGGACGTCCAATTTCAGACATGAGATCACAATGATGGGCCAAACCAGTACCTCTCCACAAAGTTGAGGGTAAGAAAGAGAAATCACTACTTGTGGCTGTGTTCCACGCCCATGCTCTAACACGCTTGTCGCCTGTTGCGCCGTATTCGTAATTCCATTGTTCGAGATGGTTATTGACTTTAAGAGCAGCTTCAGGGAAGGAACAAAAATAGGCGAGTATCAGGCAGCTGAGTTCTTCGCGAGAACCACACACCCAATGGATCGGTATATTCTGGCGTTCAGCGTCGCTGAAAGGGCGACTCATAATAGCTGGCCAGATAACGTCATCCATAATATTTGATGGTATGTCTGGATTCCATCGGTCATGCCAAATTGAGTATTCGAATAATGCATGGGAAGGTGGCTCACTCTCCCAAGCAACCCAATCGCCGCCGCACCACTCACGCGCCCATCCTGTTTGCTTCGAACCATTTTCGTTCATGAGCCACAGTAGCGAGGTTTGGCCCTGGATTTTGTGCGTATATTCGCAGACCGCAAAGCGGGCGATCTGCTTTTGGGCGATGGCGTCGTGGAAAAATTGCTCGGCGTGCCGAATGTTGCTCAGGAAGGGAATGGTAACAGCGAAGGTGGCTTCGCGGTGCCCCACAGGCCAATCAGTGAAGCGGAAGAAAAGCCGATTAGCCTTTGCCTTGAGCAGAACAGTTCGGTTCGAGCCAGCGAAGTGTAGATGAGTGATGGCATCGGGGCGAGGGTCGAAAGTGGCGCCCCGATGTTCCCACGGGAGGAGGATAAATTCAAAGTCGTCGCGCGAAGGCATGACTACAATTCGACGATTTCTTTGGCTTTTTTGCGATAGGCGCCGTATTCGGGTGTATCGCCGAGTTGGAAGAGAAGGCCGAGTTTTCCGGCTTTTTCGAGAAGGAGTTCCATCGCCAGAGCCTGAACTTCGGCGCGCGGGAGTTCATCATCGACGGTACTCATAGCTTCGAGAATGCGAATAGCTTTCTGGAAGTCACGCAATTCGGAGCAAAAGCCCGCCAACGAGTAGGTGAGGCCGTACAAGCCCGACAGGGTTTGCGGCAGCATCTTCGCCAGTTTCTTCTCGTCTTCGACGTTTTCGAAGAGTTGGTCCATTGGCGGTAGGTCTTTGAGTTCCTCGACGACGTGGAAGAACTCGGCGGCGGCGGCTTCACCAACGATCCCAGCAACGAGAAATTCGCGGGCATCGCGCGATTTCTCCTGGGTAATGACGCGCGAAACACGCTCCCATGAGCGGGGAGTTGGGCCGATGAGTTGGCCCGCCGCCTGTTGCATCTGGTTCGATTCGAGGAAGTCGGGTTTGACCTGAATGAAGGTGAGAACTTCGGGCGCGATGCCGTTGTTTTGGCCCCAGCGAATCCATTCTTTGGGTTCGGGAACGACTTTGAAATGCACCAAACGGTCGGCCAGAGCGCTGCCCATGTCGTAGGCGACTGCGCCATCGTCGGGGGCGTTACCCGCGCCGACGACCCACCAACCATCGGGCAAACGGTATTCGCCGATGCGACGGTCGAGAATGAGCTGATAGGCAGCAACCTGAAGGCGCGGTTCAGCGCCAGTCAGCTCGTCGAGGAAGAGGATGCCCTGCCCTTCGGTGGGCAGAAATTCGGGACGATACCAGACGGTGGTCTGGGTTTTATGGTCGAGCGCAGGTAGGCCGCGCAGGTCGGCGGCTTCGATTTGCGACAGCAAAACGATTTTGAGGTCAAGCCCTTTCGAATCGGCGAACTCGCGGATAAGGCTGGATTTGCCGATACCGGGGGCACCATGTAAGAAGGCGGGCAGACGTAATTTCCACAGGGGTTCAAGACAAGAGAGAACCCGGTTGGGGGTGACGGGGACTGTGTTAATCATGAATTAAAAGCCGATTTTGGACGATTAAAGAAAGCCTCAGGCACCGAAAAGTTTCTTTCGCAACAAAAGGCGGCTCCCAGTTATCACGAACAACTCGAAGCGCGTTTCACTTTGCATGAGTGGGCGCGCGAGCATTTGCCAGCGGATGTTTTGACGGAGATCGAGCGCACCGAAGCGTAATGCCCAAAGGAAACGGGGGTTATGCCCGATTCGCAGTTACTGGCGCCGTGGGAATATGAAGGAAAGATGCCCCAGGTGACTGTGGCGGGCGACGTTCTTTTTCAAGGCGAAGTGGTGCGGTTCGAGCTGTTGTGGGAAACAGAGCCGAATGAACATACCGAGCGCGAGGTGCGCAATGCCAACCGACTTGTGTTTCGGCGTGGAGACGATGATGGGAGTTGGACAATCCCACTGTACAAGGGGCGACTTCAGGCGAAGAACGTTATGGCGCGTTTGATATGGGGATTGGAACACGATGAAGGAGTGCGTGATTTTTGGTTCGGCGTCGAGAGGGCACGCATTTCTCCCAATGGGATTGGGCAGTGGGGGTACGATATGATCTCATCTCACGGGGCGTACTTTTCGTTGGGACGGCGCATCTCGAAAATGACCTCTTCGCGAACCCATGCGTGGCTCGAAGAGTTGCTGTCCCGATATTCCTCCGCCCTGTACTTTACGCGCGCCTTCTGGAAAGGCGACAGCGGCGAACAATGGAGGCAGGCGTACGGCTTTGACAGCTCGGAAGCAATCAATGCCGCCCATGATGAGATGCGAGGATTGTGTCGGTGCGTTCTGCATTCGGATAGGGACTTATAGGAAGGGGAGCAGAAAATCAACTGGAATTTCGCGTACCTACCGAGGCAACACAGCCCTAATTTTCGCCTTATCAGCCCACTGAAAGGCCGCCGCGAAATCAGTGCCCGCATCGTGCTGTGGGCCAAGGTATTGGGCCAATTTGGGCCATTGCAACCAAAGACCGAACGCCTGTGTTTGCGCGAGTGGTTCAAATCTTATCCGGTGTTGGGCATGGGAAAACTACATCCGCCCAGCTACCACGAACAACTCGAAGCGAGACTCGAACTGCGCGAGTGGGCACAAGCCCACGTTCCCTCCGAGGTTTTCGATGAAATGGAGCGATTCGGGTTCTAAACTCTATTCATGAGCATTTTACAGGTAGAAATTTCCGAGGAGACGATGCGCCAAATAGAGTCCCGCGCGGCGGCCCGCAACCTCGATTTACAGTCGTGGCTACGCGAACAAATCGAGACAGCCCTGCTTCAAGAAAGCAATACAGAATGGGAAGAAAAAAAGCTTCTCGAAGCTCTTGATTCGCCAGTGGTTGAGGCAACACCAGAATGGTGGGAAAGCACTATCGCAGACCTTAACCGCGAAGCTAACTCGCGACGCGACAAACAAGATGGAGAATTGAAACACGCAGCATGACACCTATCCCAGGTGTGCAATTGCATCGACAGGCAGTGGAGGATTTGCGCGAGATATTCTTATTTTTGGCACAAACAAATCAAGAACGCGCCAATCTTTTTGCTCGCAATGTGCAAAGCTCCATAGAGCTTTTGATTCATTCCCCTAAGCTCGGCTCTCCTCGTTCCTATGCAGACTCGCGCCTACATTCTTTGCGGCGCTGGCCTCTCAAGGATTTTAAGCAATACGGAATTTTTTATCGTCCCTTCGCTTCTGGTAATGGTATCGAGGTGTTTCGAGTTCTGCATTCGTCGCGGGAATCACAAACACACTTGCAAGAATCGCTGAATTCGTGAAAACACGGCACCTAAAACGCCCTCAGGCATCCGTTTGAGGGCGTTTTTATTCGCCTCGTTGAAATCATACACACCTCATGCCGACTAAAAAAGCTGACGAGACTTCCGAAGCCAAGCCCAAATCGCCCCGCAAGGCGGCCACAGCTAAGGCATCTGCCGGGAAGGCGGCACCCGCTCCGGCGGTTTTTGCGCCAGAGAACCCTTCGCCCGATAAATACATCATCGTGAAAGGGGCACGGCAACACAACCTGAAAAATATTGATCTGGTGTTGCCGCGCCACGAACTCATCACCATCACGGGCCTGAGCGGTTCGGGGAAGTCGTCGCTGGCGTTCGATACCATCTATGCCGAGGGACAGCGGCGCTATGTCGAATCGCTGAGCGCCTACGCGCGCCAGTTTCTGGGGCAGATGGACAAACCAGATGTGGACTTCGTGGAAGGCCTAAGTCCGGCGATTTCGATTGACCAGAAAACGGCGTCGCGCAACCCGCGCTCGACTGTAGCGACCGTCACCGAGATTTACGACTACTTGCGTCTGTTGTTCGCGCGTGCTGGGACTCCTCACTGCCCGCAGTGTGGTCGTGTGGTGTCGAAGCAATCGGTCGACCAGATCGTTGATAAGGTTCTGGGGCTGGGCGATGGGGTGCGTCTGCACATTCTGGCGCCACTCGTGCGTGGGCGTAAAGGCGAATATAAGAAGGTATTCGAGGATGCGCGCAAGAAGGGCTTCGCTCGTGTTCGTGTGAACGGCATCGTCTACAACATCGACGAAACCGACGATTTGAAATTGGAGCGCTACGAGAAGCACGACATTGAAATCGTTGTTGACCGTGCGGTAGTGCGCGAATCGGAGCGCAGCCGCATCGCCGATTCTGTACAGACGGCGCTGAAGATGTCGGAAGGCGTGATTATGGTGGAGATCGTCACTCGCGACGGCGAGGACGTGCCCGCCGAGCCAGTTCTGACCTTCAGCGAAGCGTTCGCTTGTCCGTTCGATGGCCTCTCGTTCGAGGAATTGGAGCCGCGCACCTTCTCGTTCAACTCGCCGTATGGCGCTTGCCCTGAGTGTTCGGGATTAGGTTCGCATCAGGAGTTCGACCCGCAGTTGGTCGTGCCCGATGAGCGAGTGAGCATCGACGATGGAGCCATTGCGGCTTGGAAACGCTCGTCGTCGAATTATAAGAAAGAGATGATGCGCTCGCTGGCCAAGGAGTACGGTTTCAAGCTGGACGTGCCGTGGCGCGACCTGCCCGAAAAAGCCAAAGACGTGGTGCTGAACGGCTCAAAGGGCAAAGAGATTTCGGTTTCTTACGTCAACATGCATGGTCGGCGCCGCAACTACAAAGTCGAGTGGGAAGGTGTGCTGGCGAGTTTGAAGCGCGAGTACACCGAGTTCGGCGACCAGTACAAAGAAGAGCTGCAAAAGTACATGAGTGACCGCCCTTGTCCAGTGTGTCAGGGGGCGCGTTTGAAACCGTGGCCGCTGATGACGACAGTTTCGGGGCGCAACGTGGGCGCGGTTACGCAAATGGGCGTGGGCGAGGTGGCGCAATGGTTCCGCGCGCTTCGCGACATTTCGGACAAAACGGTCCCATTTGCCGAAAAGGATGAAACAGCGGCGCTTATGCAAGTAAGCGAAGAAGCGGCGGGACTGAATGGCAACGCCAAGATGTCGGCAGACGAGGTGCGAGTCCCAACCGGGCAACCGATTATCGACCTGGGAATCAAGCCACAACTTTCGCAGCGAGAAGCGACGATTTCGCGGCCTATTGTGAAAGAAATTCAGGAGCGCTTGCAATTTCTGGTGGACGTGGGTCTGGACTACCTGACTCTCGACCGCGCGGCGGCGACACTTTCGGGTGGCGAGGCGCAACGTATTCGACTGGCAACGCAAATCGGTTCTGGATTGGTCGGCGTGCTGTACGTGTTGGACGAACCTTCGATTGGTTTGCACCAACGCGACAACGAAAAGCTGATTCAGACACTATTGCGATTGAAGCGGCTGGGCAACACGGTGATCGTCGTGGAACACGACGAAGACACCATGCGCGCTTCGGACCATATCGTGGACATTGGGCCACGGGCGGGCGAGCATGGTGGGCGCATAGTGGCTCAGGGCACTTTAGACCAGATATTAGCGTGCGAAGATAGCGCGACAGGACGCTTCTTGAGCGGCAAAGAGAAGATGCCGATACGCGATGTGCGCCGCGAACCAACGGGTTGGATCGAGGTTAAAAACGCGCGCGAACACAACCTGAAGAACATCGACGTGAAAGTGCCATTGGGCTGTCTGGTGTGCGTGACGGGTGTTTCGGGTTCGGGCAAATCGACACTGGTCGAGGATATTCTGTATCCGCGCATGGCCTATGAGTTGTCGAAGCAGAGCGTGTTATGGGGCAAACACGATGAGATTAGCGGGCTGGAGCAGATCGACAAAATCATCAACATCGACCAAAGCCCAATTGGACGCACGCCACGCTCGAACCCGGCGACTTATACCGGAGCGTTCACACCGCTTCGCGAACTGTTCACCCAAACACGCGAAGCGAAACTGCGCGGCTACGGGCCGGGGCGCTTCAGCTTCAACGTGAAGGGCGGACGGTGCGAAAACTGTCAGGGCGATGGCATCATCAAAATCGAGATGCACTTTTTGCCCGACGTTTATGTGCCGTGCGAGGTGTGCAGCGGCAAGCGCTACAACCGCGAAACGCTCGAAGTGAAGTACAAAGGGCACTCCATCGCCGACATTTTGGATATGACGGTGTCGGAGGCGCTGGAAACCTTCGAGGCAATTCCAGGCTTGCAGCGCAAACTAGGCACGATTTGCGACGTGGGATTGGGCTACATCCGCATGGGCCAACCCGCAACGACGCTTTCGGGCGGCGAAGCGCAACGTGTGAAACTGGCAACAGAGCTTTCGCGGCGCGGAACCGGGCACACGATGTATATCCTTGATGAGCCAAGCGTGGGCCTACACATGGCCGATGTGAAGGTACTCATCGAAGTGCTGCAACGCCTGACCGATCAAGGCAACACCATCTTGGTTATCGAGCATAACCTTGACCTGATTGCGTGCGCCGACTACCTGATTGATTTGGGACCGGAAGGCGGACGAGGCGGCGGCCAAGTCATCGCGCACGGCACTCCCGAAGAAGTCATGAAGAACAAAAATTCCCATACGGGCCAGTTCTTGAAGCTCCACATGGACCGCTTGAAGAAATAGGGATATAAAAAGTGCGTGCTCCCAATTGGGAGCACGCACTTTTTACATCAGGTAGAAGTGGATGTTTTTAGGCGAACACTGGGGTGCGGTCGCGCCAGATGGGATGTTAGTGAACCTGGCGGACGAGTTCTATTCTGGCAAACGAACTTTATCCAGTCATTCGGCCAGTCAATATAGATGGAGGCCGGACTCATTTCCGAAGCATACGATTTTTTATATGCATCGGGGCTAAGACTGTTATCGGTGGAACTCGTCGGGGAAACTCCCCAAAAGTACGGTGAGGCGGCCTGGAGTGTGTTAGCGCTGCAATAGTAGTTGTGCTTCGTATGGTTTCCGCCAACCTGCATCAAAACACTTCTCGTTGAAGGTGTGTCTGTAAACGATCCCCATTGGTAATCGCGAGTGACACTCACCTGAACATCGGTTGAAGCCTGAACCTGATTGGATTGGTTCAAACCATTCGAGTCGTTGGTACCGAATACGGCCTGTACCAATGTCCCCCAAGCCGCTTGCAGTGTTGAGGTGAGCGACGAGTTGGAAGCACCATTGACTGTGCTGTTGGGAGTTTCAGATACGTTCGACCAATCAGATGCATTGAGGTCGGCGCTTGTGGGGGACATGCTTACAATAGCACTGTTAGTTGGAGTTGGAGTCGGAGTCGGGGTGTTCGTTGGGGTGGGAGTTGGCGTACTTGTAGGTGTGGGAGTTGGCGTCGGCTCAACGGGTGTACTTGTGGGAGTCGGAGTGAATGTCGGAGTTGGCTCGACTGCTGTATTCGTTGGGGTTGGCGTATACGTCGGAGTTGGCTCGACTGCTGTATTCGTGGGAGTCGGTGTATACGTCGGGGTCGGCGCAATCGACGTATTTGTAGGTGTGGGTGTGTTCGTTGGAGTTGATGTATTCGTGGGTGTTGGGGTGAGCGTTGGTATCGGCGTGTTTGTCGCCGTAGGAGTCGGTGTGGGTGTGTTCGTTGGCAGAGGTGTCGCGGTAGGAACAAATGTGCCCACTATGACAGCGACTTCTGCCGAGTTGAGTCCTTCTCCAATGCTGTTGATGGCGCGTACCACGTAATAGTAGCGTGTGCCCGTAGCCTGAGTTGTGAAAGTGGAGGTGGTGGTGACGGTTTTCTCTTGAGCGTTTGTATAGTCGCCGCTCACAGTGGTACGCAGCAATTTGTAGCTGGTCGCACCCGAAACGGCGCTCCAAGACGCATTGACGCGCGTTCCACTCGATGCTGCCGAAGCCACAAAATTGGCTGGTGGCGCCGGAGCGCCGGGAGTGACGCCAATCTCTACCGAATTCGCGCTTTCGCCCTCACTATTTACGGCGCGCACCACGTAATAGTAGCGTGTACCGATGGTCTGAGTTGTGAAAGTGGAGGTGGTGGTAGCGGTTTTCATCTGGGCACTGCTGTAATCGCCACTCACAGTAGTCCGCAGCAGTTTGTAACTGGTTGCTCCAGTAACTGCGCTCCACGATAGATAGACGCGCGTTCCGCTCGTCGAGATTGTAAAGTCGGCTGGGACCGACGGGCCAGAGGTTCGTGCTTGTACGAACCAAGGCAACAACAGCAAACACATGGCACAAAATGTCAGGCACGCGCGCAGTGTGACGGCACCGTTTCGCCGCGTTTGTTGCCAAAGGGCAAACACAAACGGCAGAGTGCCTTTCGAAGACCGAAAGAAATTGGACATGGCACTTCAAAGAGACAAATCGAAATGCGGACGGTCAGAACTGCAACAGCTGCATCACATTTGGCCCTATAAAAACGGATTTTATCAAAAAAACTTATCAATCTCAGCATAATTCTTAATTTTTTCTAAAAAATCGAGAGGGTTTTGAGGATTGAGTTGTGTTTTTGTGTCCGTAGTGGATAGCCTTCGAAGACTAATCGGGGATTTGACGCTTTAAGGCTGTTTTAGGGCGAGGGCTTTACGGTCGGTGCCTGCCTCGTCCCATAGTCCTGCTTGAATGCGCCATGCGGATAAAACGGCTTCGGGGGCGCCTGTCTCTTTGGCGGCGCGTAGGGCGATGGTGCGCTCGATGGAACAGGGGACGCCGCGCGTTTCGGCTTTGTCGCAGGAGTTCCACAGAGTCAGAGCGGCATTAGTGGGTTTGGTGGCTCCGAATTGGGGGGCCGAGGGCATGTGGAAGCGCGGCGAAAGCCAGTCGGGTTTGGTGGGGAAGGCGCCTAAGCGGTCGATGAAGAAGCCTTGCAAGATGGTGCCTTTAGAGCGGTCGCGGGCAATGCGGACTCGAAAGCGCGATGGGCCACGCACAGCAAAGGAGGCGTATTCGCCGTTCCAACCACTCCAGAAGCGGGCTTTAGCCATTGGTTCGCGACGAAGACATTCGGAAGAGGTGAGGTTGCCGGGAAAGAGTTCGATGCGGTGGTCGCGCATTCGGTTATCGCCGGAGTGGGAATCTTTGTTGAACCAGTAGAAGGCGATGCGATGCAGACCTTCGGGGACGGAGAGGTTAGTCCACAAGTCGGGGCCTTCGAAGGAATAGGGGTATTTGCGGCTCTGCCATGTGCCGTCATTGATTTCGCTCTGGCGCCGCAGAGCCTGTTTCGGCATCTGCACGACGTTGGGGTTATCGGACTCCGACCAGTGGGTGTAGACGTAGCAGTCGGCGTCTTCGCCCGCGCGGTGCGGGCCGGTACTGATATTCAAGCCGAAGGAGGGGGCGATGAAATCAGACTCCTCATCGTACATGCCTGTCAATCGACCGCCCTCGTTGCCGTAGCGCAGCGGCCAATCGCCGCGTGTTTCGCGGTCGAGGCTGTAGAATGCCCCCTCACCAACATTCAGCGGAGTTCGGCCATCGACGTTGCGGGCGAGTTCGGCGAGCAGTTGCGGCGAGAATTTCGCGTTTTCGGGTAGCGGAGGATTGGGCCAAATACGCTCGGCATCGAGCGTGGGCAAATTAAGGCCAAAAAGAGAACCAAGCCCGCCACCATAGCGGGCGAAGGCCGCGTTATCGTTGCCGAGGGGAACTATCGCGGTCGTCCAGTCGCCGCCGAATGAAGGTTGCGTGGCCGATTTGGGGTCGTCGCGAGTGGAAACGAGCAGTTCGAGCGTGCGGCAGTCGCGCTCTTCGGCGCCTTTTTGTCTAAAGCCAAGCCACATTTTGCCGTCGCGAGTGGGGGTTAACGTCGTCACCCAATCTTCGGGCAGAAGGTCTTCGGGCGCCTTCGCGGCGCCAATGGTGAGCGGGACGGCGCTGCCATTGACGTTGGCTTGCCAGTCGGCGCCGCGCAGGAATTGCCATGTCGCGCCCGCGTTTTTGCTGACCGAAACGCCATAACGCGAGGCACACCAAATCTGGCCGAGGCCATCGAGCGCGACATCATGGACTGGGCCGGGAAGGAAGCCTACCCCCTGCGGCAACGGTGGCTGGGTTCTGGAAGTGGCACGACCAATAGGAGTGATACGAGGTTCGCCACCCACAAGCGCGATGCGATTAAGGCCATCGTCGGTGGCGGCAAGGACACTAGCGGGTGCCTCGAAGTCGATAGCATAAACGGGGCGACGAGCCGCCTCTCGCGTGGGCGCGTCGAGGGCGAAGATTCCGGGATATTGCCAGCCGTCTTTATCGTTCCAGCGGAACAAACCTGCATCGGTGGCGCCCCACACAGTCCCAGCCGAATCGACTTTGAGGTCGTTGATACGATTCGAAAGCGGGCCATTCCAAACGCCATAGCGCTTCCATGTGGCCTCGTCATAAACCGCGACGCCCGCACTGGCGGTGCCGACCCAAACGCGATGGGCGGGGTCAACGACAATGCAGGTTATGTTGCTATCGCCGAGTTGTTTGCTGTTAGCGACTTTAACCCAGTTGCCGAAAGCATCGCGGTGGAAAAGCCCTTCGTCATCGGCGCCAGCCCACCAGTCGCCATGATCACCTTGAGCCAGAGCGGTGGTGAAAACGCCGGACTGTGGGTTGTTCCATATTTGGGCTTGAGCAGGAAGGGAAAATATAAAAGGAGAAAACAGGAGAAAGAGACGCTTCATATATTTGAGGCTGGGGCGAGGCGACGCTCAAATCGCGGGGATTGTTCAAGAAAAGTTACTAACTCAGGGGTGCGAGTTCGCCGTCATGGTGAGTTGGCACTGAAGCATCGCGGGCGAAGCGGTAGGGAATGAATTTCCACAGCGGAGTCGCTTTGAGCCTTTTGACTATGAGAGCGGAAGTCACGCGCCCTGCTGCGTAGATCAGCAACGGCAATTCATCGCGAAACAGAGGTTTTTTGAGTCGGGCTTCGATGAGCTTGCTGCGCTCAAGGTGGGCGTGCCAAATATCGGCGGCGGATGAGTTCTGGGGCAAGCGTGCCCCAATCACACGGGGCTGGCGAAACAGCGGAGAATAGCGGTTGGGGGCATGGTTGTGGGTGATGAGCAGCCACAGAGGCAACTCATCGACTTCGGGCGCGGGCGCCGCTGTGGAGGCGGATGAAGGCGAGGCTAAAGGCGCTGTTGAGTCGGTTATTTCATCCAGACGCTGCGCCAATTGCTCGACATGAGTACGAACCTCCGGGTCTCCCCACAGCGATGTCACCGATGAACTCAACGGGAGAGCTTTGGCCCCTAGAAACTGCTGGGTGAGTTCAACCACAGCCGCTTCACTTCCATGCTCGAACAAACGAGTGAAGGAATTCTGGGCGTCGTTACCATCAGTAAATTCGCCGCACTGAACGAAGCCGAGTGCTTCCCACTGTCGCGTCAGGCGTTCGAGTTCGGGACTATCAAGAAATTTGAACTCGTCAGCGCGTGCGGCGCGGCGATTCCGCGAAGACAGCGCCGAAATCAACAGCCGTTTCAAACGGAAGGCATAAACCACCAACCCAATAAGAAGGCCAACTACTATAGCCGCAGGAAACAATTGGTAGAGGAGCCTGGCATCGCCCATGCCAACGGTCAAGGCACACGCGCCGACCACAAGCATACACAAGCCCCAAAAGAGGCGTCTGCCATTACTCATTGTGGCCTACACCCCACGGTGGAAAACCCACCATTCGATGCCAAGGATACAAAGGCCGAAAAGGACTAAATAACCCCACAACTCGCGGTTGGTGCGGGCGCGGTTTTCGGCTTGAATCGGCTTTTTATCGGCGATTTGCAGGTTGGCGCGCGGGGAGATGTCGGACTCGGATTTATTGAGCAGTGATACCGAAAAGGTTTGCTTCCAGTTGCCACCCGACGCGGTGTAGGTGCCGACCTTCTGGGCACCATCGAAGGTGATGGCGCCATCATCGCCCGTGCTGTCGCGCGTTTCTTCGAGTTTGGAGCCATCGGGAAGAGCGATGCTCACTTGCTTCACAGCGGGCGGCGCCAACAGGGAAACAGCCTCGCCAGTGCGTAGCGGGGCGCCATCGGCGGTTTCGTTGGAGCCACGCGGCGCAGATAGCCAACGCACGGCGTTGGTGACGAAAATGGGGAAGGCGACGCGCAAAGGCAAGTCGGTGTCGCGCAAATCGAAGCCGCACCACACCACACGCTGCCCACCTTTTTCGCCCGCAACCACGAGTGGAGTACGCTCGGCTTCGACAACGGCCTGGCCCCAATCCTTGACGGTGACAGCCATTGACTGAGCGAATTTGATGTCGTTCCACGGCGCGTAGCGGGTGACGGGACTCTGGCGGTCGTAGTCGGCGACGGCAGGTTGGGGAGCAGTGCCGACGACCTCGACGGGACACAGCGGCGTGGTGGCATTGAAGATGAACTGATTAGCACCGCCCAGATTCTTGGGCACGGTGCCGTCGCAAACCACGACATCGAAGTCGCGCCCGCCCGAATCGGCGCCAACAAAGATGCGGGTGTTGGTATCGACGTTGAGAGCTTTTTCGAGAAAGACGTTATCGGAGGCAAGCCACACATTAACAATGCGCGGGGCATCGAGGCTGGCATAAGCAACGTTGTCAGAAGCGAGGTCATCCTTGAAGTTATCGCCGCTCAAACGCGCGATGAACTGCCCATCGTTGAAGCGCAAATCGTCGAATAGTTCGGCATGGCTACCGGGCAGAATGCTACCATCCGCAGCCTTTTTGGCGGCGGGAACAGAGATGGGGCGTACTTCGATGAGGTCTTCACCACGAGCGAGTTCGAGGTTCACGCTGCGCGTCTGGTCGGAGTAGTTGGAAACCGTCGTGAATACCTGTGCGCTGCCGCCCGCATACCCGCGCCGCGCATCGAGAGCGGTGATAGCGACGTTGTTGCTTGAACTACCAACCCGCACGAACTGTAAACCGACATCTTGCACATCCAAATCCTGTACGGCAGGCACGGCACCATCGGAGATGACGTAAATCTGCGCGGTGTTGGAGTTCTTCTGTTTGTCCTTGAGTAGCGAGGCCGCCAGAGTAATGGCGCCGCGCAAATCGCAACCGGTATCGGCGTTGCTGGCGTTGGAGAGGGCGCGTTTGAGAGCGCCTTTATCGCTGGAAAGTGGGGCCAACACGCGCGTTTGAGGGCCAGCCCACAAAATGGTGGCCGAGTCAGAGGAAGAAAGCGCGTTAATTAACTGGGTCGCCTGATTTTTGGCGGCATCGAAACGCGAAGACGAAACATCGGTGGCCCCCATCGAGGCAGAGGCGTCGAGGATAATCGCGACGCTTTGCCCACCGCGCGACAACACGCGAAGAGCGGGGCGCACAAGGGCCAAAACCGCGAGAGCCACGAACGCCAGTTGCAGCCACATGAGCAAGCTGGAACGCAGCTTTTGCCAGGGCGCGTTCGCTTGCAAATCGCGGATGGCGCTTTGCCACAACATGTTGGAGGGCACGACCCGCTCTTTGCGTTTGAGGCGCAAAATATAGAGCAAAACGATGGCACCCAGAAGTCCAGCGAAGAGGAAGTTGAGCGGGGCGATAAAACTCATGCGCCGCCAAGTTTAGAACGCTTTGGGAAAGAAAACTTGTATGGATTTGGGGCACCGAACATGCGAATAAAAATCACGATGAATTTCATTTTGCGCGCGGCACTTTTAGCAGCATTCATGACGTTTCCAGCTGCGTCTGCGCTGGCTTTGCCTAATCCAGCAGAAATAATCGCCGCCAAGGATGGCTCCATAAAAATCACGCCGATTTTTCATGCCGCCCTGCAAATCGAATACAACGACCTTGTATTTCAAATCGACCCATTTGGCTCAGGAGACTACACCGGAGCCAGGAAGGCGGACTACATTCTTGTAACCCACACTCACCCCGATCACCTCGACGCCAAGACCATCAGAAAACTCATTAATGTCGAGTCATTCGGAACCACCATTTTTTGCCCCAAAGCTGTAGCGATTCAACTCAAACCTCTGGAAGCTGAATTCGATGATCAAGTTAAGGTGCAAATAATTAAAGACGAGGACGGATTTTGGGCTGGCAATCATGGCGGTGTCGATTGGGAGCTAACGGGCGTACCTTCCTACAACATAGTACGCGGCCCCAAACCGGATCAAAAATTCCATCCTAAAGGGCAGTTCAACGGCTACATCCTCGAACTGGGCGGCAAACGCATTTACATCGCGGGCGACACAGAAGCAACTCCCGAAATGAAGGCGCTCGAAAATATCGACATCGCCTTCTTACCGATGAACCTGCCCTATACCATGACGCCAACCGAAGCGGCGGACGCTGCCAAGGCATTCAAGCCGAAGATCGTTTATCCATACCACTATCGCTATCCATTCGATAAAACCAACGATAACCCGCAGGTCTTCCAGAAGGCGCTGACAGGAAGCGGGATTCAAGTTCGTCTTCGTGGCTGGTACGCCCATCCGGCACCGAAATGAAGCTGGATGCTGAAAATCCGAGGCACCAAACATGCGATAGGAAAGGCCGATGAACTTCATTCTACGCGCGGCGCCTTTAGCCGCATTGGTCGCATTTTCGGCGACTTCAGCGTGGGCATTGCCCAACCCGCCAGAAATTATCCCTGCCAATGGTGGCCCCATCAAAATCACGCCGATTTTTCATGCCTCCATGCAAATCGAATATCGGGGCAAGGTCATCCAAATCGACCCGTTTTCGGCGGGCGATTACAGCGGAGCGAAGAAAGCCGACTACATTTTCATCACTCATACACACCCTGACCATCTCGATATGAACGCGATGTCGAGAGTGGCGGGCAATAATCTGACGATTGTGGCCCCTCCGTCGGTCATGGAGCAACTGGGACGCTTTCGGGCAAGGCCCAAGGGACGACTATTGGAAATGAAGAACGGCGAAGTGAAAATCGAGCCGTTGATGAGGATTCAGGCAGTGCCGTCTTACAACGTGGTGCGTGGCCCGAAACCCGGCCAAAAATTCCATCCCAAGGGAGAGTTCGACGGCTATGTGCTGACGCTGGGTGGCAAGCGTATCTACATCGCGGGCGATACCGAAGCGACTCCCGAAATGAAGATGCTCAAAAATATCGACATCGCCTTTTTGCCGATGAACTTGCCCTTCACCATGACACCAACCGAAGCGGCTGCTGGGGCGAAGGCATTCAGGCCGAAGGTGGTTTATCCGTATCACTACCGCTATCCGTTCGATAAGCCCAACAACAACCCGCAAACGTTCGAAAAGGCACTGGCGGGCACAGGGATTCAAGTTCGTATGCGCGGCTGGTACGCCCATCCGGCCCCCAAATAAGACAAACAAAAACGCCACTTTCATTTGAAAGTGGCGTTTTCGGGTTAGCTGATTCAGGCACTGCCAGCGCTCGTGGTCGAGGCGACAATAGTAAATTCGTGCGTTACCGACACGGTGTTACCGAGCGAATCGGTGGCTGTCGCGGTCACGCTATAGTTGCCCGCCACCAGAACTGGCCATTCGGTACGCGCCCATTCGCCGCTATCGCTTAGCTCGACACCCAACGGCGTGGCGCGCGCCCACTCGTGACCATTCCAATACTTGCCGTCACTGGCGCGTTTCAGGAACACAACGACCGAGGACGAACCGTTCGCATCGGAAACAGTGCCTGATGCTCGCATCAAAGCCTTCAATCGCGCACCCGCCATAGGCTGGGAGAGGGTGAGGCTCGGCGGTAGCGCATCGACACTCACCTGCACGGATGCACGCCCGGTGTTACCAGCGCCATCAGTGGCGACCGCCGTTATCAAATAGAAATCGCTGCCCAAATTGGCGGGCGTCGGATTGCCTTGAGAGCGTGTCCAAACGTTGCCCGCCAGAGAAGTTTCTAATGCGACTTGCCGCGAAACCCATTCGGTCCCACTCCAATATTTGCGGTCGCTGAGGCGATAAATGAACAGATCGACACGCGCCAATCGCGAACCGCCTTCATCTCTGGCAGTCCCGGTGATCGTGTTCAGATTCGAGACAGTGCTGTTGGCCACAGGACTGGTAATGGTGACCTGAGGAGCTATGGTGTCGATGTCGCCAGTTTCGTTGTCCAGAATAGACAAAATCGCTGTTTGACGCGACGGCGCGATGGTGCCATTGCCGACCAGATCGTAGAGGCGCAAGAACACGGTTTCGGTGGGTTCGCGCGTGGCATCGTCGGTGATGGGAACACGGAAGGTTTTGACACTGCCATCGCCAGCAGCCCATAAAAGCGTGCCAGTGACGACAGAATAGTCACTGCCCGCCGTCGCAGTCCCTCCGGTCGTCGTCTGATATTTCACAGTCACGGCGCCAGCAGTGCCAACACCGTTTTGAACGACACGCCGCACAGAAATGAGCGCAGTCCCCGCATCTTCGCGTACCGAGAATTGAGGCTCTATGAAAGCAATCGAGCCAGGCGCGGGTGTCGGAGCCAATGTTGGGCGAGGCGTGGGCGTTGGTGTGCGAGTTGGCTCCGGTTTTGAAGTCGGTGTCGGAGTCCGCGTCGGTTCCGGCTTGCGGGTAGGCTCCGGCGTTTTCGTCGGCTCTGGTTTCGAAGTCGGTGTTGGAGTGCGAGTTGGCTCCGGCTTCTTGGTCGGTGTTGGAGTGCGAGTTGGCTCCGGCTTCTTGGTCGGCTCCGGTGTGCGAGTCGGCTCTGGTTTCTTAGTCGGCTCCGGTGTGCGAGTGGGTTCGGGTTTCTTAGTCGGCTCCGGTGTTTTAGTAGGTTCCGGTTTCTTAGTTGGTTCCGGTTTCTTAGTTGGTTCGGGAGTCCGGGTGGGTTCCGGTTTTGAAGTCGGCGTCGGAGTGCGAGTCGGCTCCGGTTTCTTAGTTGGCTCAGGTGTTTTGGTGGGTTCGGGAGTCCGAGTTGGCTCCGAGTTGGGGCTTTGTGGTGTCGCTCCCACAGCACAAAAGACACCTGAAAGCAGCACACCGGCCAGCAGAACCGTCAGATGTTGGGCACGCACAGGAAAGTGTTTGAACATACGAAATGGTGGAAAAACAAACGCTTGTCTTTTCCTAAAATCATGGAAATATCCGTCTTGAATAACTGTTATAACACAAGGAAATTTCACAATCACCACTTGCCATCTCTCTCTGGGAATAATCTTATTTATGTTATTTTTTTGTAAATTCACAGCATTGTGGTTACATAGAAAAACCTGTCTATCGAAGGGAAGATTTAAACACTAAAATGCTTCTTGTGGATATGAAAATAATGGAATTTAGTTGTCTCAAGCGGGCAAAAGTAGCTATTGTAGATTTTTCCTAAGAGGTACTCTAAAGAGCGTTGTTTCCTTAATCTTGCAATAGTCCCCCCACCCCACGGGAGTACCTGAACAGGAGGAAAGGCATTCATGTCCCTACCTACACGTCCCCTAAAATGCCAAATAAAAAACGCCACTTTCATTCGAAAGTGGCGTTTTTAGGTTGGCTAGTCGCTGAGGGGGAAAGGCCCCTGGCGACTAGCGGCGCATTTTGAGCTGGCGGTAGAACTGCTCAATATCGCGCAAGTAGAAACGACGCTGGCCCCCTGGTGTACGCAAACATTGAAGTCGGCCCGCATCGGCGTAGCGGCGCACAGTGGCACGGCTGACACGCAGCAGAATAGAGGCTTCGTGCAACGATAGTTGCGGATTGCGAAGACGCTCCAACAACTGGTCGCGCGACTCAGGTTTGAGACGAACGCGCTTTTGCTTGACGGGCGATCCCGCAGATGCAGCAGCGGTGTTTTTTTCAATTTTGGAGGCCGCGCCGGAGGTGACGCCGGAACGCGCACTCGTGCGTAGTAAGCTGGCGCTTCGGCTACGAGGCTCGGTCAGGGCGCCACCAGGGGCGACGGTTTGGCTTGTTTTCATAGACCCTCACTTTTATTTTCTGCTCGCGCCCATGCAAAAATGCGTTCGTGACGAACACCCGATCATCGAGGGGGCTATTCGATGAACATGGCGTCGCCCCACGAGAAAAAACGGTAACGATTCGAGATCGCTTCCCGATACGCGGCGCGGACAAGCGTTAGCCCCCGTGAAATAGAACCGTTTTCGCCATTTGACCCTGCAGTCTTCTCTGGGGAGTCCTCGACAAAGGCAGCAACTAAAGCTAACAGGGTGGAACGAGGCAAATGAAAGTTGGTGAGAAGCGCGTCGATAACGTGGAAATGAGCGCCAGGACGCAAGAATAAGCGCGTCTCGCCCCACCCACCGCGCACCTTGCCATCCTCATCCACAGAGCTTTCTAACGTGCGTACTGTCGTGGTTCCCACCGCAACGATACGACCACCACTGGCCTTATGCGCGTTAATCTTTTCGGCGACTTCGGGCGCGATGTGAAAACGCTCGGAGTGCATGGGATGGTCGTTCAAATTTTCGACCTTGATAGGGGCGAAAGTTCCGGTTCCGACCGCCAGAGTCACGAAGGCACGCTCGATGCCGCGCGCTTCGATTTGCTGAAGCAGTTCGGGAGTGAAATGGAGACCAGCTGTTGGTGCCGCCGCCGAATCGAAGGCGCGGCCTTCGATATGCGGATCAGTGCGGGCATAGGTGGTCTGGTAGTCCTCCTCGTTATCGTCAGCCGAGGCGTGAATGTAGGGTGGCAACGGCACGTGGCCGATTTGCGGCAGCAGCTCGCGTGCATCGACTTCGCACTGGAACTCGATAGTCCACTGCGCGCCTTCGCGTTCGAGCAAACGGGCTTCGACGAGGTTTGGCTCGTCGCCAAAGAAAATAGAGGAGCCGACCTGTAAACGTGCCGAGGGCTTCAGCAAAGTGCGCCACAAATTGCGCTTCAATTCTTCGAGCAGCAATGCCTCGACGCGGCCCCCGCTAGGTTTATGGCCCAAAAGGCGCGCCCGTAGCACGCGGGTATCGTTGAAAACGAGCAGGTCGGTGGGGCGCAGGAACTCTGGAAAGTCGCGCATGGTGGCGTGACTGGTTTCGCCAGTCGCACGATTCAGTCGCAGCAGACGCGCCGATTCGCGCGGATTTGCGGGCGCTTGTGCAATTAGCGAAGCGGGCAAATCAAAGTCGAGATCGGAGAGTAGCATGTGGATATTAGCGCAAGAATCGCAGCCCAACGTTCAAAACGGTGGTAGCGATGCTGGATAGAACAGTGGAAGACACAATCGGGAAATAGCCCGCTGTGTTTCCTCGCGTAGAGGTGGTGCTGCTGGGAACGCCGCCCGGAAACAGGCGAAAACCCAAAGCGAAAACGTGGGCGCAACAATAAGGTGTAGGCCGCTCCCGATTAAAAAATTGGCTGACGCGAATATTTTATCCGCGTCGCGAATTGCGTTCCCATGTTGAAAAAGCGGGCTTAACGCCCACGTTTTACGACGGTGTAGCGAACGGGGCCATGCCCGCGACGAAGCGAGCCATAGAGGGCTTTGAAGGAGCCAGTAGACAAATCGAGAACGCGATTGCCGTTGTAAGGGCCGCGACCAGTGACGCGCACGGTGATGGTTTTACCGGTTTGTGGATTGGTGACGCGCAAGATAGAACCGACGGGTTCATAGCGCGAGCATGTCGTCATAGAACGCGACGACATGTGGTAAGCGGCACGTCCACCACGTGATTGGGCGAAAGCAGTAGTTGAAAGAGAGGCAAGCACTAACAACGGCAAAAAACGAACTGTCGTGGTCATCATAGGCAAATTATGCCCCCAAGTTTGACACAGAAAGGGCGCCCCACGACTTGTGGGGCGCCCTTTTGCTGCAATACGACGCTTATTTCGCGTTGCGCGCCATGTTGAGTTGGGCCACTGCCTGACGGTAAAGTTCGGCAGCGCGGCCACGGTAAAGAACCTGTCCGGTATCGAGGAAGGTCTGGTGCGCTTCGAGCGCTTGGTTCATTAGCGTCGCGGCGAACTGACGCGCGGTGGCGGCAGTAGCAGAAAAGCCCGTTGGCACAATGAGCGTCGAGATGGTGTCTTCAGCATCGCTCATATCCTCTTTGAGGCGAGCGAGTTGTAAGAATGCCGATTCGCGCGCAATCGAGCCAGTCGCCACACCGTCGGAAAGCAAGCGCGCCGACTTGCCCAGAGCGAAGACATGCTCATCGAAGCCCTCGACAAGAGCCGCATAGGAGACGGGGTCGACCTGAGGAGTTGTATTCGCCGACAGCTTCCAGAGCTTCGAGTAGGCGCTGAATGTCGCCTCTTTGCGGTCACCTAAAGACATCAATGCTTGAGCGTATTGGCCCTGCAAGTCAATATCTTTGGGGAACAGCGGCATAACGCGGTCAAGGGTTTGAACCGCTTCGGTTACTCTGCCACTGGACATGAGCGAACGCGCCAATAGACGCAGTGCATCGGGGTTATCAGGCGACAGTTGCAAAGCGCGGTCGAGTTGAATTTGCGCTTCGGCTTCGGCATCATCGGCCCGGTAACCGAGGTTGACATTACGGCGAAAGACATCGGCACGTCCGAAATAGGCACGGGCCATCGCGATGCGTAGGCTCGCAGTATCGGTGCCCGCCGCCAATGCTTTTTTGCCCGCTTCGAGCGTACGTGTCCAATCAGGAGTGGGCGCATTCGCATAAGCGACAGCCATTTTCTCGTAGGTCTTACCGTCTTTGGAATTGAGATCGACGGCTCGTTTATAGGCCGCTGCTGCACCGATTAAGTCGGTGGGAGCGAGAAAATCGCCGAGCAGGATGTAGGCATCGGTACGCGAAGAATCGAGTGCAAGAGCACGAGTAACTTCGTCACGAACTACATCCAAGTTACCTGCCGTGCCCGCAGCGCGTGCCCTTTCGATGTGAACATCGGCCAGAGGGCGTAACGAAGCAGGTGCGGCGGGCCACATCTCAAGCGATTTGTTAAGCAAAGCAGCACCAGAAGTGGCGCCGGTTTCGCGGGCAGCGGCTTCGTTTGCGGCGGTTTCGCTCCACAGCAATGGTTCGCCAGTTTCGTTAGCACTATCGCCTAAAACAACGGCATAAGGCGAAGTTCCATCAGCAAAAGAGCCGACATAAAGAGCCACTACGGCGCGGTAGCCGGTTGCTTGACCGACGGCGGCGGCGGCGTTGGCAGCCCGCTTGGTCGCGACATTAATCGAGGTTTTGCGGAGTGCCTCTGGCAGCTTGGTCGCGCCTTGCAACGACTTCAGAGAGTCGCGCAGTGTCGCAAGAGTGCTGAGTGGCAATCGCCTTTCACCCAGAGCACGTGTAATGGGGCCTCCATCGGGCGCTGTGGCTTGCACATCGGCATAACCGAGCGCCGTTAAAGCGTGAGCCAATGGAAGAGCGGCCAACATCGCGCGTCCAGTTGGAGTGAACGAGCGAGGCGGAAGCGGCAAAGGCACTGGAGGCATATTATCCAGTGGATTTACACCTCCTCCTACCTGAGCGGGTGGGGAATTCCGGCCACCACTGACAAGCGGTGCGGTAGAAGGCGGGGCAGGAATCGCAAAAAAGCGCGCGTCGGGTGTTGGCGTCGGCTTTGGTTTCTTGGCGGCATAAGCCCGCCATTCGGGGATCATCCCATTGAAACGCGCGGGCGTAATCGCGGTAAGTGGAATATCCGGCGCGATGGGCGGCGCCGCTGTCAGAGGAGGGCCATCCCCTGAGGGCACGCTTTGAGGAATCGTGGTTTCATCATCGAGAGCCACGATGAGGACATTTACTGTGCGCACCGGAGCAGCGGGACGCGCAACCGGAGCCAGAACGGGTTCTGGGACCGGAGCAGTGAGAGGCAGTTTTTGCGCCTCTGCCGTACGGGATAGAAGCGGCCAACTCGCGGCGACCGTCAAAAGGAAAAATACCCCTTTCATCCCTTGGGCGCCCGCAGCGCGACAAGAAGAAAGAGAGGTACGAAAGATGGGATTTCGCATTACAGCAACTCGCGCCCGACACATAGCGCCAGAATTCTGGCACTTTGCATTTGTATCAGAAAAACCGCGCCACTAAAAGTTTGACACGCTCCCCTTCTTTTCGTTCTTTGACAGAAAAGAAAGGCAAAAAGCACAAAAGCCCCCTCCAAATATCGGAGGGGGCGTTTGGAAAAGCGAGCTACTGATTAGCCCATTTCGGTCGCGTAAGCTTCTTCGCCGTGCAGCGAGATGTCCAGACCGCGCTCTTCGGACTCGTCCGAAACACGCAGGCCCATGACCATCTTGAGAACGGTGCAGATGATGAAGCTCATCACGAAGGTATAGACAGCAACCGCAGTTGTCGCCAGGATTTGGTACATGAAGATTTGGGTGCCGCCTTCCAACAAACCGGGGATGGCCAGGGTGTTGGTTTTGTCAGCAGCCAAAGCGCCCCACGAGAAGATGCCCGTCAGGACAGCACCTGTGAAGCCGCCAACGCCGTGAACGGCGAAAGCATCGAGAGAGTCATCGACAGGGCCTTTAGCACGCAACGTCGCCATGACGTAGCAAACACAGGAGGTGATAACACCAACGAGAAGAGCGCCCATTGGCGAAACGAAGCCGCAAGCGGGAGTGATGCCGACCAAGCCAGCGACCGCACCTGTGCCAGCGCCGAGCGCCGTCATTTCTTTGCGGGTGATCTGATCGAGAAGCATCCAAGCCAGCATAGCGCCAGCAGCACCGATTTGCGTGTTGGTGAAGGCCAAGACGCCCAAACCATTGGCCGAAAGAGCCGAACCACCGTTGAAACCGAACCAACCGAACCAGAGAAGGCCAACGCCCAACAAGCACAAAGGCAAGGAGTGTGGGAGCATCGGACGGGTGCCATAGCCTTTGCGTGGCTTGAGAACCAAGCACGCAGCCAATGCAGCAAAGCCCGCGTTGACGTGAACCACAGCGCCACCGGCGAAGTCCATAACACCCAGGTCGCCAATCCAGCCGCCGCCCCAAACCCAGTGAGCAACAGGGCAGTAAACAAGAAGGCCCCAGACCGCCATGTAGATGAAGAAGGTGGTGAACTTCATGCGCTCGACCAACGAACCCGAAATGAGCGCGGGAGTGATGATGAAGAACATGCCCTGGAAGATGGCGAACAACATGTGCGGGATGGTGTGAGCATCAGCATATTTGTTGTTGTAACCAACGCCATTGAAGAAGAAGTATTCGGTGCCACCAATGAAGTTGTGAATGCCATCGCCGCCACCGCCAAAAGCCAATGAATAGCCGCACAAAATCCACAAGACGCCCAGAATCGCCATGGCGCCATAGGACATCATGATGGTGTTGAGGATGTTTTTGCCACGCACCAAACCACCGTAGAAGAACGCGAGGCCAGGTGTCATCAACAGAACGAGCGCACACGACACCAGCATCCATGCGGAGTCGCCCAGATCGAACGTAGGTGCTTCGGCTGCGGGGGCAGCGCCGGATTGGGCGAATGCCGTAGAGGTCAGCAGCGACAAAACTGCCGTCAGGAGAAAGGGCGCGCACAACCGCGTAAGCGATTGGGGAGCTGTCCGCGTCGCTGACGCGGGAGCCGGGGTTTTCGCGCGCAGCGAAGAACAAAGAGTGGAAAATTGGGTCACTAATAAGCTCCGAAGAGGAGCCGGAGGCTGTCAAAAAAGAGCTGTTCGGAAGAAAATTCACGTCCATCTCATTCCCGACCAAATAAGGTTCCGGCCCAAAAAGTCGCGTTCATTATATGCGTGACCCATTGCTCGGCCTTTTCTCCCTTGTTAATTCCATGTTTCGTATTTCAGGATATGCGCGTTTCAACTTTCCCGAAAAGACGTTTTGGGGCCAAAAAGTGGCTTTTTAGGGTAAAAATGAGGGTATAGTGGGCCTTTTCCCAGAATTTGGTCTTAAAACCAGTATCTGTTCTGTTTCAGCGAAGAGAAGGTTGGGGAGCGATGAACAACATCGTTGAGCCATTATGAGCGACGTTTGTCCATTTTTCGCGCTTTAGTTCACTCACTAATCCTTCCTGCGTTTCAATATCGACAAGAGCCTGCGTGTAGCCTTCTTGAAGTAGCTTTGCCCCTGCCCCCTTCGGCCCAGAGGAAAGCTTCACATAGTCCTCCCAGAAGGATTCGGGAAACAATTCTATACGGGGATCGCATAATGGAAGAACCGCCTTATCGCCTTCGAGTTGAGGGCGCGTCGACCATGTCATAAAGGAGCCACACACCATATCCGTCCACACCTTGGCATCAGCCTGTTCAGGATTCTTGTGCCACCACTCGACGGCGGATGTCGCGGAGGTTCGTTCCAGCAACAAATCGGGGTCGCCAGAAAAAATGTGTTGTGGTGTGCGCGCGAAACGGCTTTTAAAGGAATCGGGCCACGGCAGGTCTACTTTCACCTGAGGCAAGAAGAGCAGAGGCGACACACATAGGAACACCAATAGAACGGCGTTGATGAGTTGGGCGGCGCGCGGCACGGGCGCGGGTTTGGGAGCCGGAATGATATGTGCCAGCAACAGGCTCAATAAAGGAGCGGTGAAGAGCGCGAACCAGATCATAGCTCGTTGGTCGCGAGCGCCCATAACCCAGGTAAGGGCGATTGGGGCGAGCCAGGGGAAACAGGTTTTCGCGGGTTTGGCGATGCGCCATGAAACGGCGAGAATTAGCGGCGACACCCAGAAGAGAATGCTGTGCCACTCATCGAAACCAGGAGAGCGCCATTCCTGAATGTACTTTTGGCTGATGGCATCGTTCGAGAGAGAACTCAGATAGATATAAAGTTTGATGCCATGAGGATTAACGAGCGTTACAACACTGGCGGCAACCGCAGTGACTCCCAATGCAAAGGCCCTGGTGCGCCCGAAGAATAATTGGGCAAAGCTAAGTACCGCAATTGAAGCCGGAGCCAGTACGAAAGCCCCATGTGTGTTGGCCCAAAGCCCAGAAACTGCGCATAAGGCGATTCCCGGACCTATCCTGGGGTTCTTCCAGAAATCGAGAAGCAACCAAACCCAGAGAGCGCACAAAATGACGGAAAAAGTCTGAGGACGCAAATCAATGTTGTTGGACAACAGCAGAAATGCCCACAAACAGCCCAGCATAGTGGCTCGCGCGCTGGACGAAGACGCCAAATCTTCGTGCTTCGTCCAACGCAGCGCCGAACTGATGGAAAACACGAAAGCGGCCAACAAGACAAAGGCGCGCAACAACTGGAGTCCGCTTAAGCCAAATTTCGTAACCGTGAGGTACAACGCAATTTCTGACAGCCATGACTGATAGTAGAATGGCTTATCCAACGGGACGCCCGTCGACATCATATTAGTGGTGGGCAACTTTCCGGCGAGAACAGCTAATTCGCCAGCTCGAACGTGGTACCACAGATCGTTGGGCGCCAGGGCCTGCAAAAGCGCAAAAATCAGAGCAACCAGAGGCACGAACAACAACCACAGCGTCTCGATGCGCGCCCAGAAAGGCAGCACTGGCGCACGGGGAGCCGGATTGATGGGGCATGGTGTACTCAAAGGCGAAATCACACCCTCGTTTTGCGAGAGTTTTGCCTTTAAATCTATTGTCTCTTAATTTTCGGCTTTTGGCCCTACCAACCAAACTACCCACGCAGCAAATCAGCGATTTCGAGTCGCAGTCTCGATGGGCCAACGTCTTTTGGCCAATTAGTTAAAAGGTGTCAACTAGCCGAACTTGATAATGAATCGAGGACTGATACCGTTTTAGAATGCGACTTCAGTTATTAAATACATTTCCAAATATCATTTAAAAACCGGAACAAAGTGGTTATCAAGCGCGACTAATTTAATTCTGAGTCTTCTAAGCAAGTAAAGAATTCTTTTCGCCGTCTTTCGTTATGTCTCGTTCTCGTTTGTGGATTTACCCGTTTTTACTGGCCTTGCCCACTTTGGCAAGCGCCGATGAAACGCCGGCTCCTCTAAATGCCGCGACTGGGACGCCAACTTTTTGGCGCGAAAATACGCTGACAACCCCAGCGATGCCCGGTGTCTCGGCCACTCCCCAGCCAGTGACACGCGCGCAATTCTTTAATGCCGCCTCCTCACAATTCAGCCTTATTGGCGAGTTGAAGAACTGGCGCGACACATTGCGAGGCAGTGGCATGGCGCCGCGCCGCGATCTGTGGAAGAAGTCGTTGGCAGGGGGGAACAAAGTAGCGCTGGGTCTTGGCAACGTGAACGCCCCCAATCTTGCGGGCTTCACCAGCGGTGCGGGCACATCATTCATGTGGCAGGGCGCATCGGGAGCCAGCTTCGAAGCAGGAAGTACAACACGCCCGCTCTGGCTCGACCAAGTGGCGCAGCGCTTCGATAAAGAAACCAGCGACGACCAGAAGCCTCTGGCCGCGCTCGACCGCAACAGCGTGACGTGGCTGCGCGCCAAACCCGTTTCGACCAAACAGGGCGAAATCGACGCCATCTTCATGCGAGCCGCCCGCGATGGCAAAGTCGGAGAAGGCGAAGATTGGACGAGCGGCAACTTTGGCAGCGTGAACACTCGCCTGTCGCTCCCGGCGCGCTGGTCGCTGCGCAGCTCGTGGGCAAGCGCCCAGCTCGAAGATCGCGATACCACCACGAGTTGGAACGCCTCGGCCAACGGGCCGCTCTCGCACGCATGGGGCGAAGCCGACCTCGCATTCAACTATCGAACCACCGACGCAGGTTATGAAACCTTCGCCGGGAAAAATGTCGCCGGAGAGCGCGCGGGCGATGCGCAGATCACACAGAAGATTCAGACCCCCATCATTTCGGGGCAACTGACCGCCAACGCTTCGACAACGGAACGCATCTCGTTGGAAGGCGCTGGCACAGGAACGGAGATGGCTCGCGAAGCCGCGCGTGCCAACGCCGATTTGAAGGTGCAGGTATTGCCTACCGTTTCGTTGAAGGCGCAGGGCAATGTGTCAAGCACCCAAATCGAGCGCCTCACTGCCGTACCTCCCGCTGAAACGGCAGCGATTCCCACCGCCCACGAGAATCAAATCGGCGCGGGCGGCGACTTGGGAGTCGAAGTGAAAGTTTCCAAAGCGCTTTCGATGGAAGCCGCCGCAGGATTGACTCAGGGCACCGTAGTCGTGGACGCGGGCACACCACTTCAAAATGTGGAAAGCCGCGCCACCTTCCGCCTCAAGCATAAAACAGGCGGCGGCTCGTGGGGAGCCAGTTTCCAGGCGCGCGACCGCGTGGCCGATACAGCGAGCGAGACATCTTCGCCGTGGACTCACGTAGCGAACGTCGGCCTAGAAGGTGAGCGCCGCTTAATCGGCGATTTCCGCCTGAAGGCCAACGTGAACTGGCTAATTGACCGTGATGCAGAAGAAGGCGACAACAATGGAGTGGCACGCATCGTGACGACGCAGCTCACGTTCGCCAAAGCCGCCCGCCTCGACTTGCGCTATCGCGATGGCGCCGCCCTACCCGGCACCATCAGCAGCGACCCTCTGGGCAGCTTGTTCTCATCCTCCTCGTTCGCAGCCGGCAACCGCGAGATTGCGACCCGCATCAACCTTGGCAGTGCCGCCAACGGCAATGGACTGGGCATGGCCTTCGAGTGGGCGCGTCAGGGAGCGACCAGCTCGCCCAACGACTCGTGGAAGATTGGGCTGACGTACAAGTAAGAAGCGATATTTTTGCAAGAAGGGACCGGGACATTTGGAATGTTCGGTCCCTTCTTGTTTTTATAGGCGCCACGCGGTGTCTAACAGCTTCGCCAGAAAAACAAAGGGATAAACATTACTTGATAGTTACGCCACAGATACAAATAGAAAGCATCTAAAGGAGACCAGTAATGGTCATACCCGACCATGTGGCAAAGCAACGAGCAAATCGGTGAATTCTATGTGGCAACGCTTTACGGAAGCATCGCGCAAGGCTATTGTGAGGGCAGAACTCGAAGCCATACAAGGGCGTAGCGAACAAGTCGAGGCACAACACTTGTTACTGGCCCTGTTGAACGCCCCGGAGTGCGCTGGCGCGCAGATTTTGCTAAAAATGGGCGTCACGCCGGGAAAAGTACGCACCGTTCTAGCTCTCGATCCACAGGCGACATCGTTCGATCAGAAAATGTACAGCAAAGAAATCGAAAAGCTGAGTACCGAATTTCAGGTCGATCCCGAATTGATTCGCAGAATCGAAAGGCAACTCATCGCCAAAATGAAAGATCAATTCAAGAAGCCAGAATTGAAACTTTCCGACCGCATGAGAAGGATTCTGGAATTATCCTCCGAAGAGGCGCGGCAAACACAGGCCATTGTCGAACATGCCAACATCATTGGCACCACCCATTTGCTGTTGGGTCTTTTGCGCGACAACGACAATCCGGCAGCAAGTGCCCTTCAGAAATTGGGTCTAAATCTGGACTTAGCGCGCCTGGAAGTCATCGAATATTTGCGCACTAAAGGCGAAGAGTAGCGGTCAGCGCCACAAAAATACGCATTTTTTGTTTTCCTTTTGTTGAAATTGCACGATGGCGCTACCAATGCGGTTACAGGGCGTCAAAAATCGCTCGTTGCCTTTATGCCGCCCCCATTGGAATCCCCATTTCGTATAGCGCGCATTTCGACGCGGCCCGCAGTCGGGGGCGCGGCGGCCCATGTAGCCCTGCTGGTCAAACATTTTCAGGCTCCCGACTATCCCACGCTGTTTCTTTCGGGTTGCCCCGAACGGGGTGAGGGCGATTTCTATGATTTGCGCGCCCCCACCGAACGCCGCCCAACCATAATCCGCTCGCTTCGCCGCGAACCCGATCTGGGTCGCGATGCGCGCGCCCTGCGCACTCTGGTACGCCACTTCCGCAGCTTCAAACCACATCTGGTCGATACCCACCTTTCCAAAGCGGGCATTCTGGGCCGCCTAGCTGCTCGTCTGACACGTGTACCTGTGGTGATGCACACCTTCCACGTCAATATCTTCGAGGGCTACAATTGGGACTCACCGCAGCGCTCGCTGTACCTGAAACTGGAACGAGCCTGTGCGCGCTGGACCGACCGCCTTATCTGCCTCTCCGATGACCTCGGCGAAGAGTTGTTGGGGCTGGGCATCGGGCAAGCCTCGCAGTGGCAAACCATTCGACTGGGTCTGGAACTCGATAATTTCGAGGGCACAGCGCAGCAACACCATATCGACCGCGAGCAATTGCGCCGCGAACTTGGCTTGCCCACAAACACACCCGTCGTCGGAGTGGTGGCGCGTCTGGCTCCCGTCAAGGGCCTCAAGTTTCTGCTCGATGCGGCGCCACAAATTTTAAGCGGCGTGCCAGATGCTCATTTCGTGATAGCAGGCGACGGTCCCTCGCGCCAAAGACTCGAAGAACAAGCGCGCCAGATGAAGTTAGCGAATCGCGTTCATTTTCTGGGAATGCGCGCCGATGTCGCCGCATTGTATCGTGCCTTTGACTGCCTGACGCTGCCTTCGCTGCAAGAGGGCACACCGATTTCGCTCATCGAAGCCCTCGCGGCGCAGGCTCCCATCGTCGCCAGCGATGTAGGCGGGGTTTCGATGCTGGTGCAGCACGAACGGACGGGGCTATTAGTACCAGCGCGCAATTCGGGTGCGCTGGCGCGCTCGGTGGTGCGAGTGCTGAAATCACCGGACGAGGCGCGCCGTCTCGGCGAAACCGGCCACCAGCAAATGCGCCACGAGTGGAGTGCCACCCGCTTAGTAGAAGACCATCGCGCGCTATACGCGCGGCTATGGCAGGAAAGTCAGGCCAACCCGATTCGGTCTTCGGCCCAGGTGGCTTGATTGTAGTGCGTAGCCGACCTTGGCGGGAAAAAGGCAGTCAGACTAAATACAGATGATTCTTCTGGACGGGAAAGCGACCGCCGAACGGGTGCGGGCGCGCGTAAAAACTGAAGTCGAAGTGCTCAAAGCCAAGGGCAAAAGCGTTGGACTAGGCACGGTTCTGGTCGGCGACGACCCAGCGAGCGCGGTGTATATCGGCGCCAAAATCAAGGCGTGCGAAGAAGCGGGCATCGACTCGATTCACGCCCACTTACCCTCAACCGCGACACAAGAGGAAGTTGAACAACAAATCAAAGCGTTCAACGAAGACCCGCGCGTTTCGGCCTTCATCGTTCAACTGCCGCTCCCCAAAGGCTTGAACGAAGAGAGGGCGCTACTCGCCATCAGCCCAGACAAAGACGCCGACGGTTTGCACCCTGTCAACCTAGGACGCCTGGTGATGGGCGCCAATGGCCCCCTGCCCTGCACTCCCGCCGGAATTGTCGAGTTGCTACGCGAACATGATGTCCCGGTCGAGGGTAAGCGCGTGGTCATCGTCGGGCGCGGCCTCACCATCGGACGCCCTCTGGCGCTATTGCTGGCCCTCAAGCGCCCCGGATGCAATGCGGCGGTCACAGTAGTCCACACCGGAGTCAAGGATTTGGCGAGCTACACCCGCGAAGCCGACATCGTCATCGCGGCGGCAGGTAGCCCCAACCTCATCAAAGCCGATTGGATCAAAGAAGGCGCAGCCGTAGTTGGCGGCGGGCTAACGCGCGGCGAAGGCAAAAAAATTCTGTCCGATGTCGATGATTCGGTGGCCGAAGTCGCTGGCTGGATGACCCCGCGCGTCGGCGGAGTCGGCCCCATGACCGTCGCTATGCTGCTCAAAAACACAGTCGAAGCCGCCCAAAAACAAAGCGCCTGAGAAGTGGGATAGGGCAAAAGGAGAGTGACGCGCCATAGTACCACGGCGCGTCTTTCACTTCTCAATTCCTCACCACTTCCGCAAAAGGTGTAGCGCTTTACTGGCACAAGATTCCCCACTAAAGCAGGTCGCACCGCAATAGTGCCCTCTAATAACTCAGCACGTCGCGTGCTTCGGGGTGGCGTTGGAAGTAGGCGACCATGAACGAGCAAACCGGGGTGATCTTGCCCTGTTTTTCGCGCGCATGTTCGACGATACCCGCCGCCAAACGCGAGGCGACTCCGCCGCCGCGTAGCTCGTTTGGCACTTCGACGTGGGTGACAACCCATTCATCGGGACGCACGATGCAGTCGGCGATGGCCAGTTTTCCATCGACTTCCAATTCAAAACGCTCTCGCTTGGGATTCCATTGAACGCTCATTTGAAGCGGAATTGCACGCAAAGCACGCGCCGCGTTTTAAAATAAAGAGCCGCATGATAGAGGTTTGTTTGATTGGCGCAGGTGGGCGCATGGGTCTGGAAATCGTCCGCGCCTTAAACACGGACGGCGAAACACAGTTGCAAAGCGCCCTTGGGCGCTCGCACGCAGGAAAAGATGTCGGCGACATGGCGGGCACTGGCGCCAACGGCGTATTACTCTCGACCGATTTAGCCGCGACCCTCAGCGAGAAATCGCCGGACGTGGTTCTTGATGTCTCGGTGCCAGCCGCTGTCATGGCGAATGCACGCGAGGCCATCAAAGCACATTTGCCGCTTATCATCGGCGCGACCGGACTTTCCGAAAGCGACTTAGCTGTATTAGATGCCCTCGCACGCGAGGCACAGGTTCCGGTTCTCATCGCTCCCAACTTCGCTATTGGCGCGATTTTGATGATGCGCTTTGCCGCCGAAGCCGCCAAATATTTCGACAACGCCGAGATTTTGGAATTTCACCATCCCAAGAAGTTGGACGCTCCTTCGGGTACAGCATTTAAGACCGCATTGCTGATGCGCGAGGCACGCGGCGAAGATTTCGAGCATATCGGTGGCGACGATGCCAACGCACCGGGCGCGCGAGGCGGACAAATTGGGGGAATCGCGCTGCATTCCATTCGTCAACCCGGTTTCTTGGCCCACCAGGAAGTCATTCTTGGTATGACGGGTCAGACTTTACATATCCGCCACGACGCCATTACGCGCGACTGCTATATGCCCGGTGTATTGCTTGCCATTAAAAAGGTGCGCGATTTGTCGGCGGGCGTCCATTTTGGACTTGAACACGTGATGTAATCACGCCGAATAGATATGACCAAGAAGAAAGTCGCCGTTATCGGCGCGACCGGCATCGCTGGTCAGCAATTTTTAGCCGCGCTCCCCAATCACCCGGAGTTTGAAGTTGTCGCTCTCGCCGCTTCGAGCCGCAGCGCGGGCAAATCGTATCTCGACGCCATCCGCGAGCCTTCGGGCATGGTCGGCTGGTGGTGCGACGAAGCGCTCCACCCCGAATACGCGAAAATGCAGGTACAGGACGCGCTCAAATTCGACGCGACCACTGTGGACTGCGTGTTCACGGCAGTCGAAAGCGACGCCGCCAAAGAGTTGGAGCCGCTGTATGCGCTCACCACGCCCGTCGTTTCGACGGCCAGCGCCTACCGCTATTTCGATGACACGCCGATTTTTGTGCCCGGCGTCAACAACTCACATATCGAGTTGCTGAATCGTCAGCAGAAAGAGCGCGGCTGGAAGGGCTTCGTGACTCCGGTCCCCAACTGCACCACCACTGGCCTTGCCATGACGCTCAAACCCATTCAGGATGCTTTTGGCATCAAGGGCGTCATTCTTACCTCGATGCAAGCGATGAGCGGCGCTGGTCGGCGCGGCGGCGTGTTGGGCCTGGATGCGCTCGACAATATCATCCCTTACATTTCGGGCGAAGAAGAAAAAGTGCAAAAGGAAACACAGAAAATTCTCGGTTCGCTCAGCGATGGTGCCATCGTTCCGGCCAGCTTCGGCGTTTCGGCGACTTGCACACGTGCCAACGTTTCGGATGGACATACCGAAGCCGTGTTCGTGGCCACCGAAAAGCCATGCTCGGTCGAGGATGCCATTGCAGCGATGCGCGACTTCAAGGGCGGTTTGGAGGGATTGACCTCGACACCAGAACACCTGATTTACGTGCATGACGACCCATTCCGTCCGCAACCCCGCCGCGACCGCGACATGGGCGGCGGCATGACAACAGTTGTGGGCCGCGTGCGCCCCGAAACGGTACTAGGGCAAAGCGGCATCAAATATGTGCTGGTTTCGCACAACACCAAGATGGGCGCCGCCAAAGGCGCGATTCTGGTAGCGGAACTGTTGGTGCGCGAGGGACGCATTTAAGAGTGGGGATTTGAAGAGTGATGAGTGACGAATCATTCAACACTCATCACTCTTCGCTCAACACTTGAGACATGATTTACGACGAAGGCGAACTGCAACGGTCCATCGAAGCGGGCGAACGCCGTCTGGCGGCGCTCAAACAGGCGAATCGCCGCCGCAAACGCTTACAGTCGACGGGTCTCGTGATTTTTGCGCTGGCCGCCGTGTTGGGCACAGCGGCCTTCATCGCGTCCAAACGAGTGCCCAGCACGCCGCATTTCGTGGTGACATGGCCTAAGAGCAAAACCCAGCAAAGCGTGGCATCGGGACAAAGCATTCTGGCACGCGAGGGTCAACCGTTCGATGTCGCGATTTCTGAGGCTCCGAAGTGGAATGTGACATGGAATTCGAGCGAGACACAGGCAACAGGCGAAAGTTTTTCGTGGCTCCCGCAGAAAAACGGCGAAACCTTGCGCGCTCGCTGCAAAGCCAAGAACACCGACTGGACGGCGTATTTTTCGTCGGTCGTGCCGTCGCGCGATCTGTCGCTTGGGGCAGTCGTCGCCGAACTCGATGAACAGTACCGCATGACGGTATCGCTGCCCAGTGGAAGCGCGTGGGTGTACTCTCATGTACAAGCGGTTGGCAACGTCAGTTGGGACGAACGGGTGCTCCCCATGCTCAGCGACGCCACTTCGGTCATCCCCGAAGCAGCCCTTTCTCAGAAGTTGGAGGCCATTAACGAAACTCCTGCTCCTGCGCTGTGGCAAGTGGTATCCGATTTCGATTCGACAGTTCAGGCTCCTGCCAGCGACAGGGCCACCTACGCCGCCCTTCATGCCAATAACCTGGAAAGCATCATGCCACAGGTCGGCGCCCGTCTGGCTGAGTTGGCCCCCAAAGCCAGCATCAAATGGGTGCTGCGTTTGGATAAAGACACTCCCGAAGGCATCGTCCGCATGGTTTTCGATAACAAAGCCGAGCGCGGCGCCTGGGTCAAACGCAAAGGCGATGTAGCCGGAACCCCGATCACGGGCTGGGAAAAAGGACAGTGGATTGGCTCAATCGCTCCTGAACTCCCAAATACAACAGCAACCACGGCTCCTTAATTTTTAACTGTGAGTTATGGCTCATCGCCCAACCTGCTTTCAGGCACTTTTCACCGTGATAAGTGCTTTGCTGGCAACGCTGGGTGTGCGCCTTCTAATAGATGGGGCATGGTCGCCCCAAAGCACACTGTTTCGTCCGATGTTGGCTTGCTTCGGTTGCGCACTACTCATCTTCGGATTGGGTATCGCGGCACTACTTTATGAGAATTGGCCCCGTAAGTAGCCGACACCCTCGAACAGTTCGCTAACCTTATCTTATTCATGTCGAATGCTCCGTATGCGCCTTTTGGCCCGCTTTTGACCGCGATGGTGACACCATTTAATGCCGACTTTTCCGTTGACTACGAAAAAGCCGAGCAAGTGGCTGTCCATCTTTTGGAGAATGGCTCGTCGGGCCTGATTGTTTCGGGAACGACTGGCGAAAGCCCAACGCTCACTCCCGAAGAAAAGCTAGAACTCTTCCGTCGCGTCAAAAAGGTCGCGGGCAACGCCCCCATCGTGGCCAACACAGGCGACAACGAAACGGCATTTTCGGTCGAGTTCACCAAGCAAGCCGCCCAGACAGGCGTCGATGCCATCTTGATGGTCGTGCCCTATTACAACAAGCCCTCGCAGGAAGGTTTGTTCCGCCACTTCTCGGCGATTGCCGCATCTGTTGAGTTGCCCTGCTTGCTGTACAACGTGCCAGGCCGCACCGGACGCAACATGAGCGCCGCGACTCAGGCCCGCCTTTCGGCAGTGCCCAACATCATCGGCACCAAGGAAGCGAGCGGCGATATGATTCAAACCGCCCACATCCGCGCCCTCACCGACGAGAAGTTCGCCATCTATTCAGGCGATGATGCCGCCACCCTGCCGATGCTGCCGTTGGGTTGCTGCGGCTGCATTTCGGTGGTTGCCCACATCGCGGGTAAGCCATTCCGCGAAATGCTGGAAGCCTTCTGGAGCGGCGACATCGCCAAGGCTCGCCAACTCCACCTGCGCTTGCTACCCGTCATTGAAGCTATTTTCCCGGCCAACACGCCATCGCCCGCTCCGATCAAAGCAGCGCTGAAGATGCAGGGACTCGACACTGGCCCGCTCCGCTTGCCACTCGTCGAAGCCGAAGCGACGGAGTTGCCCGCGTTGAAGAGGGCACTGGAAACAGCCGGACTGCTCTAACAACCATCGAGTCTTTAATTGATTTGGCGATCTAAATAATCGCGCGACTCAGTTAATACGAACGAATCTCCGATGTATTTGGGGGGCGCGTACCAACGCGCCCCCCTATCTTTTTCTCCCCATATCCCAACACGCAGATCAGCCAGCTTCTTTTCGTCCGAACAAAATTCTAAAGCCGTGCAGGTGGACCTTGTACTTGGAATATCAACAATAGGCTCCCACATGTCATTTTTGAAATGCAATGCTCGCACGAGGCGGGCAGCTTTTGCTCCACTCAACACAAATACAGGTTTTCGGATGGGAGGGATTCGAGTTCCCGGTTTCCCCGCTTCGATGATACGAAACACGTTGATGTGAGTAACGCCCCGAATGGCCTCGCGAAATTTGAGAGTGGCGCCGTTTGGTTTTCGCGCCATCAGTTCGGCCTCACGGTCGCTGCGAACTTTGGCGACGAGCATCGGAATCAATAGTAAGCCAACTGCAGCGATACTAGCCCCAATTACCACTTTGGTTTCGCGCTTCATGCCGTGAAGGAAATATGAAAGTCCGCACTCTGGCAAGTCGGCACCGGGCATTTGGCCTTATTTCCCATATTACTCCTGTCGCAGTGCCGATTTTTCTGGGCCTGTTTTATGTGCCGATACTTGCGGCGCCATTGCGAGCTTCGGGCTGGAATCTGGGGGCTGCATTAGGTGTGAGCTTGCTACTATTCGTGCTATGGATGGGTCTGGGAACAGCAAGTATCGCCATCATTCCCTCGCGCTTTGTGAAACTGAGCTTTGCGCTTCAATTTTTGCTGTTTGGCCTTCCCCTATTTGGTGTTTTTGGCATAATGGTGTGGATAATCATTCGCACGCTCTGGCACATGATGCGTTGAGATATGGATAGAATCGAACTGCTTTCCGCCATGGCCGACGAAATTCGCGTGTGCCAACTTTGTCGTCTGGCCGACACGCGCACGCACGCCGTTCCGGGCGAAGGCAATCCTCAGGCATCAATTATGTTCGTGGGCGAAGGCCCTGGCGAACAGGAAGACCAAAGCGGACGCCCTTTCGTGGGCCGCAGCGGAAAATTGCTCACTCAGGAAATGGTGAAAATCGGCATCCGGCGCGAACAGATTTTCATCACCAACATCGTCAAATGCCGCCCCCCAGGCAACCGCGACCCACTGGGCGACGAAATCGTGGCTTGCAACGACTGGCTGAGCGCCCAAATCGCCCTCATCGACCCTAAATTCATCGTTCCCGTCGGCGGCCCCTCGCTCAAAACGCTGGTTTCGCCCAAGCTCGGCATCATGAAAGCTCGTTCGAAGGTCTATCGCAAAGACGGAATCTTGTTCATCCCGATTCTGCACCCAGCGGCGGCACTCCGTAGCCCGAACACCATGCAGCAGTTTCTGGAAGACCTGACAAATTTGAAGGACTACCTGAATCGCGAAATCGAGGACGCAGAAATCACCCCCATCGAAGAGCCGAGGCCCATTGCTCCCCCTCCAATCGCCAACTATGAGGAAGATGGCGGCACTCTCAGCCTGTTCTAAAACGCTCTTTATTTAGCGCGCCTCCCAAATTGGCCCATCAACTTGAATCAGTTGCTCCCCTGTAGGGTGCGAACCTTGTGTTCGCCCTCAAGCAGTTCTCCACCACGAACAAACGTGTCCACCAAATCCCTGTAGAGCCTAAAATCATCCCCTCCCCGGTGAGAAACAAAATCATTCCCCCACAAGTCGGGATATAAAGAAATATGAAACGTTTTCTTCTTCTGGTAGCGCTTGGGTTAGCCCCGCATTTTGCTCTTGCTCAACCACAACCTCCTGCTCCGAATACGCCTAAATTCAAAATTTCGCCGGAGAATATGCGCAGCGTGGCGCTCATTGGCGCTTTCTACAACAACATCCAACGCGCCAAAAGCTACAACGGCCATCTCGTGATGAGGAAGACCCAAACCGTCGATGACAAAGTCGTGCTCGAAAAAATCGTGGACTGCAAATCGGCTTGGCTCGCTAAAGGCGATGGATATGTCGATAAGCGGCGAGTCGAAGCCTTGTACACCGAAACTGCTGAGGGTAAAAAGTCCTCCAAAGATGTGCTCATTGTGGACGATGGCGAAACCACCCATCACTTTCTGAAAATGCGCAACGTGTGGAGCAAACAACCTCACGACAAGGAAGATTCCGACATCGTGCAGATCGTCAGTTTCGCCATGTGGACGACGTTGCTCCTCGCCTTCGATCAAGGCGCTGAATTCACTACACAGCATCGTACTCTCGATGACAAATCGACTCAACTGGTGGTGAGTTCGGGTAAAGGCATCGTCTTTGTGCTGGATGAAAAGACTGGCTTATTGCAAAATTGGAGGATAGAGAATAACAACGGCGAGACGACGGAAATTCGCTTTAATTACCTCGACATCAACCTTCCAGTTCCAGCCGCAGCCTTCGTTTGGAAGCAGCCAGAGGACGCAAAACAAGTCGGGCCAGAAGAAACCGAGCAAAAAGTTGAGTTCTGAGCGCTTAACATCTTAAGAATTGCACGGAAACAACTTTGTGTTCAGGCGTCAGTAGGGGTATAGAACCAGTTTTCCCGCCGCGCGGCGACTCAGTCCGTGCGGCTCTTTTTTGTCATCTAAGGGACGAAAAATAGCACTATGAAAGATAAAATCAAGATCATCCCGCTGGGCGGAGCAGCCGAAATCGGCAAAAACATGATGCTTTACGAATATGACGACAAAATTCTTGTCGTCGATTGCGGCGTTATGTTCCCGGACGAAGAGCATCCCGGCGTTGACCTTATCATCCCCGATTTTACTTACCTCAAAGAAAATCGTAAAAAAATCGTCGGCCTCTGCCTCACACACGGCCACGAAGACCACGTCGGCGCCATGGGTTACTTCCTGGCCGAATTTACCGATGTCAAGGTGTACGGCACACCGCTCACTCTGGGCATCATGGGCATCCGCCTTCGCGAAGCTCCCGTCGATCCCAAGCAGATCAAAACGCAAGTGGTCCAAGCGGGCGAGTCTGCCCAAATCGGCCCCTTCAACGTCGAATGGATGCGTGTTTCGCACTCCATTCCCGATGCTTGCGGTCTGGCAATCACAACCGATCTGGGCACAATCGTCCAATCGGGCGACTTCAAATGGGACCAGAACCCTGTTGACGGCAAAACCCCGATGATTTCCCGCTTCGCCCACTACGGCGAACAGGGCGTTCTGGCGCTTTTGTCCGACACCACCAACGCGACCCGCGCTGGTTCATGCGAATCGGAATCGAGTGTGCGCCCCGCCCTGGAGCGCATCTTCGCCGACGCACCGGGCCGCGTGTTCGTAGCCACCTTCGGCTCGAACGTACACCGCGTTCAACAGGTTCTCGACATCGCCCATCTCTATGGCCGTCGCGTCGCCTACACGGGCCGCTCGATGCTGCAAATCTGCCAGGTCGCGACCGAATTGGGCTACTTGAAACCGCCCGCACCAGTCGTCGATGTCGAGAAGATCGACGAATTCGCCGACGATAAAGTCTGCGTCATCATGACGGGTTCGCAGGGCGAACCGATGGCGGCGCTCTCGAAAATCGCGCGTGGCAACAACCGCTTCGTGGCGCTTCGCGAAAACGACACCGTCGTTTTGAGTTCGACCCCGATTCCCGGCAACGAAGGCGCGATCTATAAGGTCATCAACAACCTGTGCATGGCAGGCGCCCACGTCTTCCGCGCACCACACGACCACGTTCACGTTTCGGGTCACGGCAACCGCGAGGACTTGAAGCTGTTGCTCAACCTCACCAAGCCCAAATACGCTATCCCCTATCACGGCGAACCCCGCCATGCTCTGGCTTACGCCGACTTGTGCGAGGAATTGGGCTATTCGCGTGACCAAATCCCGTTCATGCAAATTGGCGACGTAGTCGAAGTCAGCCCCAGCGGCATTTCGATGGTCGATCAGGTCGCAGCGGGCGAAGTGCTGGTCGACGGCCTCACCATCGGCGACGTTGGTTACTCGGTGTTGCGCGACCGCAAGCACCTCAGCGACGACGGCGTCGTGGTAGCAAGCGTTATCATCGACAAAAAATCGGGGGCAATCCTGAATGGCCCCGACATCACCCAGCGCGGCTTCTTGCACCAACCCAACAACGAAGAGTTCTTGAAAGGTGCAGGGCAAAAGCTGACCGAGCGCATTAAAAGCGTCAAAGGCGGAGCAGGTGGCGACCTCAACGGCCTCAACCGCTTGATTCGCGAAACACTGAGCGATCATTTCTGGGCACAACTCAAACGGCGCCCAATGATTCTTCCAGTAGTCATGGAAGTCTAGAAACCCAAAAGCCCGCCTCAATTCGAGGCGGGCTTTTTTATTCCCCTAAATCTCACCCCGATTCCAACTCCGTCGAATCCGACGAAAAAATGCCCACCCTCAAGCCCCTTGCCTGTGGGGTCTATTATTTATCGGCCATTACAGTGAGATAGCTTGAATGGTGCCGAATTTGCGTGATTTATATGCGGTGATTGTCCGCCAAAAACGATTTTTATCTCCAAACATTTCACGCTGTAACGATGCATGGCATCGCGATACCGACTACTTAGTGAGATTCATAACTTAAGCCGTGAGGATCGTCTCCCAACTCTTTCCACGCTTCGAGCCTTCTCTTGAACAAGAATTCCAGGCGAATTACTACGAGAGAATCAAGCCTACCTTGCGTGTGCTATCGCTGCTCCTGAGTCTAATGTTCGGAGCCTATGCCCTACGCGATTTCTCGGATGCGAAATCGCTGTCTCTCGCGATGCAGAAAGATGGGGTGCCAGCGCTCTTTTTACTCCTCATTGCCGCTCTAACGTGGGCACGAATATTTGAACGTATCTGGCAACCCGTGGGCGTTATCGGAGGCGTTTTGGTCGCGATGCTCTCACTCCATAACATGTCGGTGTTCATAGCGAACAATCATCTCTCACCCATAGTGGGAACACATTCGACGACTGCCGATTCTCTCGTGTTCGGACAGCAGATGCGGGTGCTAATGATCTGCCTGGGGCTTTTGCGCTTTCAGCTACGTTGGGCACTTCCGCTCCAAATGGGCGTTCTGATTGCGGGCACCACAGCGTTCGCCAGAACGATGATGGTCACAAACCCCTCTTTCAATGACCTTTCACGATTTTTGCTACCCACGGTGGCAATTCTGGTCGCGGTTCTTCTGGGGGCATTTGTCGAAGAACAACTGGCAAGGCGTGCGTTTTGGGCCAACTACCAGTTAGAACAGGAACGCAACGACGAGCGCCACATGCGCGAACAGACCGAGGGTAAATTACAGGTTCTGGCACAGGCGATTGGCGGCATCGTCCACGACTTGGGCGGGCCGCTTACTTCGGTTCAAATGGGCGCCGAGACGCTGGATATGTTCCTCGACGAAGACGTTGATAAAGAAACGCTACACGAGTTCACCGGCAACATCATCGACAGCGTGCAGATGCTCAACTTCCTGCGCCTTTCCCTTATCGAACAAACCCGCGTCCTCGAAGGCAAACCAACGCCGGTGAACATCAAGCCCGTGGCGCTGTGCGCGATTATCGAAGCGGGCCGTCGTTTCCAAAAGCCCTTCACACTGGCCCGTCGCACAGTCCATATCGAATGCGATGACGTGCAGATTTTCGCAGACGAAATGAAGATGGTCACTGTGTTCATGAACCTCATCGGCAACGCCCTCAAATATTCCGATGGCGATGTCAGCGTGGTGTGGCGTGCATTTGACCAAGTCGATGGCACCAAAATGCTGCTGATAGCCGTTCTGGATAAGGGCACCAACGGCAAAGGTATTACCCGCGCACAGGCCCAAAAGCTGTTCATGGCCTTCGGACGCCTGGAAGCCCACTCACAAATCGAAGGCACTGGCCTTGGCCTCCTCTCGGTTCAAAAAATCGCCTTTGCCCACAGTGGCGAAGCATTCCTAGAGGGCTACGAAGACGGCACCCCCGACTCCCCTCTATTTACAACTTCCAAAACCGAATACCCCACCATGATCGAAGGCGACTTCCGCACCGCCTTCGTCATCACCTGCCTCCTGGCCTCCCAAAACCCAGTAGCCCCCAAAGCAACCGCTATTCTGCGCTAAAACTCACCCGCCGCAACCGAGGATTTCCCAGCGGGCGGGGCCGACTTCGGTTTTCTCCTCATTGGGGCGGTCATTCCAACCAAAGGCCAACAACTCGACGCTTTGAAACCCTAGTTTCTCCAGTTCGATTTTTGTTTCCAGGGCATGGGCGTCGCCCTGTGCCGCTCCATAGACCTGAAGAGTGGCGCTCTTGTCGGTCAGTTCACGCTCAGCCCACACCAACACAGCGTCGGGAGCCAGAGAAACGGCGTTGGCGAGGTGGCCGCGCTCGAAATCGCTTTCGGGGCGGGCGTCAACACGTTGAATTTTCATCGTTTGATTAACGAATGAGCGAGAAATAGGTGGCATCGGCCAAATTGGTTCACCTCAGGGCTTAAACTTCGCATGTTCGTCGCTTGCGATTTGCCATGTCTGAACCGCATCCACCACCCGCCCGTCCACGTGGCACCAGCCGCATTGGTGATGCGCTCGCCGTTATGAAACGCCACCGCTTTTTACTTTTCGTTCTTCTCGCCGCCTCGGCGGGTGTGGCTCTTTCGCTGCGCGCTCAGACCAACAATCCCAATAAATCCAGCGACCCACTTGCCAGCGATAAGCCCACAACTCCGGTCAAACCGGCGATTTATGAGCCAGCAAATAAAGGCGTCTATTTAGGAGCCGCGCTCGACACCTCGCAATTGCGCGGCGACGCAACCCAGTGGCTCACCACCCAGATGGCCGACTTCAACAAGTTGGCGGGCAAAAAACAGGCGCTCTATCTGCATTTCATGCAGTTCCCCAACGAGAAAGGAGTCTTTGGCAACTGGAATCGTGACGCGAACGGCTGGGTATCGGCGGCAACGTTTTCCAACGCCTGTGACCGCATGGGCGCCGTGCCCATTTTGACTCTAGAGCCGATGCAGCCCAGAGCGCTACTCGATTGGCGCCCCGGCTCGCCCTCTTACGAAGCGACCAAGGCCTTCGCACAGGGGGCGGGAGCATGGAACAAACCCGTCTTTATTCGCTTTGGGCACGAAATGAATGGCAGTTGGTATCCGTGGGGCGAATGGATAGATAAAAACGAGAACCAGGTCTTCGACCCCGAAGAAGCAACCAACTTCTCCGGCGCCAACTATATCACCGCTTACCGCAACGTGGCCTCCATGTTCCGCCAGTACGCGCCCAAAGCGGCGCTGATGTGGTGCCCGAACTCCGGCTTAGTTGGTGGTGGAAGGCGCGACCCGTTCCGCCGCTGGTATCCCGGCGACGACGTGGTCGATTGGGTGGGCCTTGATGTCTACGAGCGCGGCTTCTTCCTGCCCCCAGCCACCGCGCACCTGTGGGGCGGCCAGTTCGCCTACAACCTGACGCACGATGCCGCCGATGATCCCAACACCCCCAACAACGAGAGCGTTGGGTTCTACAGCATCTATGCAAGCGTGAAGCGAAAGCCCATCATGATTTGCGAAACGGGGGCAACTCAGTCATTCCGCGCCGATTTGACTCTGCCACAACGCACCCAAATGACGCGCGACTGGAAAATTGGCTATTGGAACGACAACGAATACGGCTGGATGCAAAACGTCTACGGCACCTCGTTCTACAAAGGCCAGAAGTTTCTGCACCCACTCGACGTAGAATTTCCCATGATCAAAGCTGTCCTTTGGTTCCAAATCGCCAAACGCGAGGACGTATCGGGCCGCACACCCGGCCAACCGATTGTGCGCTTCAAAAATGCATGGCTCGACTACCGCATCAGTGGCGGTGCCAACCCCGATGATCGCAGCCTGAACACCCGCCAGGAAGCCGACGTTTTCCGCGCCCTAACAGCCAATCCCTACTTTTTAAGCGACGTACAACCAACAAACCTAAACCGTTAACGAAGACATTCCCCACCCCCGCGAGAGGATGCTGCGCAGGAGTAGACAATCTGCCACTCCCTACTCCTCAACTCGTTCGAGATGGTGAACGCGCAGCCGTTTGACTTCGAGTTCTTCGATAGAAAGCCGCTTGATGCTCATGCGACCGACTGTGAACGAACCGATGGCAAGGGCGCCAATTGCCAGAGCGCCGACGGCGAACGCTCCAATCGCCAGACTCCCGATAGCAAAAGCGCCAACGGCGGTCGCACCAGTGGCACTGGCTCCGGTGGCTTCAGCCCCGGTCGCGCGGGCGCCAGTCGATTCGGTGGATGTGGATGTTGAATTTTCGTCTTTCATAATCAACTCGATTGCTTGCCTAATTGCTTCAAAGTACCGCTGCGAGTCTCCCCGCGCTGGTTCGCTTGAAACACCTCATCGCTATTGACTTCGAGTGCCGTTAGCCAGTTGCCGCCATAAGCATGGGTGTCAATGCATACGGCGAAACCTCGGTCGAGAGGTCGCCCGTTTTTCTGGCTGGTATGGCCGCAAATAACTCGCTTTCCGCTTGGATGCGGCTCGATATTATAAATACGACTCCACAACAGCCAGTGTTCGCCCGTCGTTTCGAGCGGCCCCTGCCCACTCGCGCCATGAACGAAGATATGCGTATCGGTTTCATAAAAGAGGCGGGTTCTCTCGATAAACAACCAGTGAGATTCGGGAATATCGCTTATGTCTTGGCTCCCATAAGAGGCGAGCGTTTCGAGCCCTCCCACCTCCAACCACGATTGGAACATCGAAAAGTTGATGCCCCCACTCATCATCCACGACTCATGGTTACCGCGCAAAAAGATGTGCTCCCCCTCTCGTTCGAGTTCAAGCAAACGTTCGATCACACCACGCGAGTCAGGGCCTCGGTCGATGTAGTCGCCCAACAACACCAACTGGTCTTGCGGACGCAGTTGCAGCGACTCAAGCAATACATCAAGAGCAGTAAGGCAACCATGAATATCGCCGATGGCAAAAAGCCGAGGCGCTTCTGGCGCAGACGATGGCGATAAAGGCGAGGGAGACTGAAACATTGAACTGAGAATGGATAGGCGCAATACCGTTGCCTAACAGAATGAGTGTGTCAAGTTGGAACGATTCGACTCGATTCTGTTGGTAACCGGCGCTCCAAAACGTCAAGGAACGCGCCATTTCACGAGAGGCAGTAGCCCGCACTTTCTAACGGATAAGCAGTAACTCGCCAATACCGAAACCGGGAGCAATGAATGGGCCGCAACTCCCCACTTAAATTCCTTTATTTGCGGACTTGAAGCATGAGGCTTAACACGTTTTCCCATACAATCGGAGGCACACAACCAGTAACGGGCATTAAACAAATGCCCGTTACTGGTTGAAGGGGAGATAAGAATATCGTTGGGAATGTGCCAAGCTATGTGCGGTTTTCTCATTTGCCTGTTTTATTATTGATAGGAGGCAATTAAACTTAATAAGTGCGTTTTCCTGTTCTGGCTGTTTGTTTGGGCCTTAGCACGTTGCCTGCCTTCGCGCAGGTTTCTCCCCCACCCGTCTCCACACCCGCGCTACTCGCCGTTCAAAACGATGTTACGCAGGTAGTAGCACGCGCTAAAGCATCCGTTGTAACCGTCGTTTGCGAAAAGCCAAGTAGCGCGGCTAAAAACACAGAGGACGATGATGGGCCAGCGATGCCCCCCACCGATCCCTCAGCACCCGTTTCGAGTCTTGGCACCGGATGGGTATTTCGCGCCGACGGCTTGATACTGACTAATTACCACGTCATACGGGATGCTATTTCGATTCGCGTGCTATTCAACGCCGATTCGGAAGCGGTCGAGCGCGTATCTGCCCGCGTTATCGGTTACGACCCGGACTCCGACCTCGCCATCCTGAAAGTGAATCGAGCCAATTTGCCGATTTTGGAAATGGCCGATTCCGATACAGCACAAACCGGCCAGTGGGCCATCGCCGTAGGAGCACCCTTTGAACAGCCACAAAGCGTGACTTTGGGAGTGCTGTCGGCAACAGGGCGACACATCGACAAAAATGGCGCCCAGTCAACGATTGGCTACTTGCAAACCGATGCCTCCATCAACCCCGGCAATTCGGGCGGGCCATTGCTTGACTTGAATGGGCGAGTTATCGGACTCAACACCGCGATATTGTCACCGTCACGGGGCAGCGCAGGTATCGGCTTCTCGATTCCGACCAACACAATCAAACGACTGCTGCCAACCCTGATCGCCGGTAAACAGGTGAAGCGCGGCTTTGTTGGCGTGCAGTACAGCCGCCTGACTCCCGCAGTAGCCCGCGAGTTCGGACTGGAAGGCGGACTCCAAATTGGTGCGTTAGCCCAAAAGAAGGGCACATCCATTGGCCCGGCAAATGACGCAGGAGTAAAGGCTGGCGACATCATTTTCGCAGTCGATGGTCGCGGTGTCTCCACAACCGAAGAATTTCGTGGATTGATCGGAACGAAAGCGCCGGGAGACAAAATCACGCTCAACATCGCACGCCCCGACTTTACAGGCACAGCGAATATCCAGAAGCTAACCCTTCCCATCGTGTTGAGCGAGCGCGCTTTAGTGATGGAGGAAGATGGCGTCAATACCTTCTCTATCCCGACCGATACTCCCATTGTGGGAACGGGACTCACAGTGACCGACGCCAAAGCGCTCGACGCCCAGCAGAAAGCCAAATTGAAACTCAAGGGCAGCGAAAGCGGCGCAGTTGTAACCAACATTTTGGATGCCTCCCCAGCGGACGAAGCCGATTTAATCGAAGGGCTGCGTATTGTGCGTGCCCGGCAGAACGGCAAGTGGACGGATATTAATTCGGCCAACGATTGGAAGGCCTATGAGAAGGCAGCAACACCGGGCACGCATCTACTCTTACAAGTGCGCGACCCCAACGATGTTTCTGTGTTCCGCTTGCTGGTATTGCCTGCAAAGTAAAGGCGCTGTTGGCGCAGCAATTGAACGTGCCAGCCACATGCAACGATTTTTAGTGTTGGGAGCGACCACTTTGTTGGTCGGACTGGGAGCGCACGCTGCGGATTCGTATTCGACGTACCGCAACGTGCGCTTTGGCTATGCGGTTTTATACCCCTCGAATCTCGTGTCACCGCGTCCCGAAGCGCCCAATGGCGATGGGCGAGTTTTCAAATCGGGCGATGGACACACGACACTCACGGTATGGGGCGAAAATAATGTTTTTGACCGGAGTTTGAAGACACAGATGAATGTTGCCCGCCGTGATTGGGGCAAGGACAAAGGCCACATCACCTACTGGAAAATGGGTAGCGGGTTTTACGTATTATCGGGAACGACAGGGCAAGAGATTTTTTACGAGAAAACCATCCCCGTCGATGGCGGGTTCGCGACGATGTTGTGGCAATATCCCAAAAGCCAGAAGACAAAATTCGATGCCGCCGTCACACGCACAACGAAGGCTTTTGGAGCGGGGCGCCGCGTCTCGAAGGCCAGACAACACAGTGCCCCGAAGGCGCCGCGCGTAGCGCTGGACACCCCCAATAACAACGTCATGGGATATTAAATGATAAGGGCAGGGCTTGTAACCACAAGCTCTGCCCTTATCTATAAGTCAGATTATTTGAGGCGTCCGACGATTGTAGTCGCGAACGCTTTCCGAATTTTTTCCGAAGCCGCATCGCTCGATCCCATCGAAAGCCCTAAATTCGGCGATAGGAATTTGGAAAGGTTGTCGGCCTGGGCATTGGCATCGCCGGGGCTGGGTGCGACTCGCTCCAATTCGATTGCCAGTTGCAGAGCTTTCTGCTCGTCGTGTCCCGATTGGATGAAGGAAACTTTGCCGGTTTTATCCAGCACGAACAGCGTGGGATAAGTTACGCCCTCTCTGAAATTGCCCTGGAACCACTTGCTTTTGGCATCGAAGCCAACAGGCCACGAATAGCCCTCGGCTTTGACCCATCCCTGTACCCCCGTCCAATTGGATTCAGGGTTGTTTAAATCCTTCAAATCGCCAGGAGATTGGAGTCCAACGAAAGCCACACCGCGCGGTCCGTAACGTTCGTGCAAGTGGACAAGATAGGGGGCAGCCTCCTGACAGTGCGAACAGCCGATACGAAAAACTTCAATCAGCGCTGGTTTGCCCTTCAAAGACTCCAAAGTTGGTGGGGTGGGAGCATTGACCCACTGAGTAATATTAGGCCAGGATGGAATGACACTCCCCTTGTATTTTGCGAATACAGTCGGCGGAGCTGGCTGAGTTTTAAAGCTCGCAGGACTGTTGGCAGGAGCAGGAGTGTTGGTTGGATCGTTGCCGCCGGTTTGCCCATTGGTCAACATGCCAAAGCTAATAAAGCCAATGCCCAGTGCCGCTATCACGGCGATTTTCCAAGGTTCCATTTGAAGCAAAAAGACGAACGCGCTTAGTTTAAGCCGCATTTTCGCGGCTACCAAGCGCAAGACTCTGTTAAGTAATCCTAGTGCCTAGGGATGTTTTAAGGTCATCCAGCCCAACAGACGCCGCGAAGCCTCAAGTTGACGCTTTTTATCAACGAAATCGGCCAACTTAGAGTCGGTGAGTACGAGACGGAAAAGGTCGGGGCCAAGCGAAGGCGTCAGACGGGTGTGCGAGCGAGGCAAAACCGGAGCGATACCAATAACACGGCTCTTCCAGTTGAGCGGGCGCAGTTGCACTATCGAATCGTCGAAAGAGCGCTGTTGCTCTTCTTCACGCGCGGCGGCGTAGGCTCTGTCGAGTTGCGACACGACGCGCCAGTGTTCCAAAGCCCTCTCAATTGCGTTGGAGAGGTAGTAAGCGAGGCCAATGTTGGAGTGAACAATAGGCGAGCGCGGATTGAGTTGGATGGACTGCTCCAACGCCGCGATTGCCTGAGGAAACATGCGACGGCGTGCAAACGCCAATCCCAAACAGGCCAAAATGAGTGGCTGTGTCGGCTCAAGGCGGTGTGCCTTGACGTAAGCCTCGCATGAACCTACGAAATCGCCGGTACGGTACAGCAAAGCACCAGTGTTGATGTGAACATCAATGTTCTGCGGCTCCAATTGTGCGGCGATTTTCCAGGCGGCGAGCGCTTCTTTGTGGCGAAGCGCCATCGCATGGCCTAAACCGATGAGATAATAGGCCGGGCCAATCGAAGGATCGCGCTTAATGGCGGCATCAAGTAGCTTGGAGGCCGTGTCACGGAACCCCATCATGAACTGGGATAACGCCGAATTATAAAGTGCCGAAGTCATTTCGGGGCGCGCAGCGCGCGCGGCCTCGAAACGTTGTGCAGCTCCCGCCCAATAGGTTTCAGCATCGTCTACCCCATCAAGCGAGTTCAATAGGACAAGGCCCGCTAGAAAACTGGGTTCAGCACTATTAGGGAAGACATTCAGCGCCTGTTTGAGCAACGGACGCGCGGCGTCTTTGTTGCCGATTTCCAGTAGCGTCAAGACCAAATCGGCGACGCTAGAGCGGTGCTGAGGGTCGATTTGGACGGCCCGTTTTAAGTGTTTGAGAGCTTCGGAGTAAAGGTTGGTACGTCCCGAAAAGAGGTAGGCCGCTCCCAGAACAGTGTGGAGGTCGGGGTTATTCGGCTCGATGAGAAACGCCTGACGCAGATAAGGTACGCCCATATCGGAGCGTCCATGTTCGATCAAAGCACGGCCCAGATTATAGAAAACCTCGAACTCCGAATGCTCGGCAGCACCAGCACGCTGGAAGGAAGTCAAGCTTTCGTCCATGCGCCCCATCACCGAAAGCATAACGCCCATGTGGTTATTAGTGATGGGGTTAGGCTGACCAAGAAATTCTTCGATACCATACGCCACTTCGAGCGCATGGTGGGCAGCTTTAATATTGCCGCCGCGATAGGCGAGAACGGCGATATTATTTAGAACGACGCCATTATCCGGCTCCAAACGCAAAGCGGCACGGAGGCGCCCCTGCGCCCGGTCGAGTTCACCCATTTCGGCTTCGGCGATGGCGAGGTTATTGAGAGCGCTGGCCTGTGCGCCCTTACCTTCGAGGATGGTCTCGTCGGCTTCATCGCTATCAGCACCGTGATATTGGCTCAGGTCATCATTTGAACCATGACTGTTAGATTCGCTTGATTTGAGGTTAACGGCGTGGCGAGCGGCGGCATTGAGTTGGTTCCATGCCTCGCGCGGCTTTTTATCGAGAAGGAATGCAAGGCCACGCACCGTGACGGCATCATCGTGGAAATCGCTGGCGATTTCTGGGTTTTGAAGCCACAGTTGCTCAAGGGCATCGACGGCCTCAAAAACCAATTTGGGTCGGCGGGCTTGCAGAGCAATTAATGCCAGATTGAGCCACACCAACGGTGAGCGAGAATGTTTTTGCCGCTCTTCGACGAGGAGGGTTAGCGCAGGTTGCCACTGACCGCGACGGGCCAGAACGATGGCATAGTTGACAGCGCTTTCGAGGTCGTCGGGAGAGAGTTTGTGAGCGCGTTCGAGAAGGGCGGCAGCACGCGCAAGGTGATTTTCGAGATAAGCGATGATGCCCAACGTGCGTAAGACCTGGAAATTATCGGGGTCTTTTTCAAGGGACTTTTCGAGTTCATCGTTGTACTTTTGCAGCTTGTCCTCGTAGCTGTGCTGCAAATGTGAGCTACGGCTTTCCTGACGGCGGCGCGCCAACATACCCGCCCCAGCAGGTAAATCAAAACCAAAAATCTCACCCGCCGAAGTGGCTTCAGGACGATCTACAAAGATGGCCCAGCGGTCTTGCGGACAAAAAGTTGAATTCTCGGCAGTGGGTTTACCGCAACGACCACAGATTAAGCGTGCCAGCAGATGTCTCCTCTAAACATGAAGTTCAGCAATTGAACCAATTTGGCCCAGTGATACGGTTTAATTTGACAGAAAGAGGAGGGGGAAGAAGCTGATAGATTTCTTATCTGCGCGAAAAGAAGATGATCATGGCTCCAATACCGACAACGACACGCCAGATAAAGAAGGGCGCCATGCCGCGCGTGGACAGGTAGCGAAGTAGGAACGAGATCGCCCAGAACCCCGAAACTGCCGCCGCTGTGACGCCTAAAATGGCTTCGAGTGGCCCGGCTCCCAGACTCCCAGCTTTGACCAGACCGCGCGCCTCGTAGACGACGGCTCCGATGGAAATCGGGAGCGACATCAGGAAAGAGAAACGAGCGGCGTCTTCGCGCTTGAGGCCCAGAAACAGGCCCGCCATAATGGTGGAGCCGGAACGCGAGAAACCGGGAATGAGCGCAAGAGCCTGTGAGGCGCCAATGATGAGAGCGTCGCCGTTTTTGATGTTGGACATCGGGCGCTTTTTGGAGCCAACACGGTCGGCGACGAAGAGGAGCGCACCGCCGATGATGAGCCACAGGCCGTTATAGAAAGGCGAGTAGAGATATTTGGAGGTGTCTTCCCAATGGCGAATGGGCGAAAAGGCGGCAACAAGAACGGCGGGGACACAGGCGAGCAACACCATGTAGAGCAACCACTTTTGGCGAGGGTCGGTGAGAAGTCCCTTCCAATCGCGGAAGAAGTACCAGGCGAGAGCGACAATGGTTCCAACGGAGAGGAAGACATCGAAGGGCAACTGGCGCGAGTTCTGGCCGAGGAGGTAGTGGGTGATGTTGAGGTGGGCGGAGGACGAAACAGGGATAAATTCGGTGAGTCCCTGCACCAAGCCTAAGATGATCGCCTGCCACCATGTGACATCGGCTACTTTTTCGACAGGGGCCGTGGCGGCCTTAGTGGCTGTTTGTGCGAAGGCGAGAGGTGCAGCGGCAACAAGGGTTGCGGCGCCGACGGCCAAACGAGTTACGGACGAGGAAACGAGCGAGCAGGTGAAGCGGGCGACACGACGAGCGCCCTCCAGTAAACGAGACGGATTAAGCATCGAAAATAAGTGCGGCGAAAACAGCGGGCGCCGACACGGCGCGACTCACAAACGTTTTTGGCGCCCAAAGTTTGGCGGCTTAGAGTGAATCGCGCCGGAGAGTTATGTCAGGAAACCGAACCGAACTCTTCTTCGCGGGCAGCGACCAAATCGCGCAGGTCGTTCTGGGCGGTGGTGTTGCCGTTTTGAGCAGCCAGAAAGAGTTTCCTTTCCTGAGTATCGTGGTATTCGGTTAGCAAGACCTTAAGCATGGCCGCGATGGGAACGGCCAGCACAACCCCCATGGCACCGAAGAATTCCATGCCGATGAGAAGCGCCATGATAACAGTGACGGGGTGCAGGTCGACGTGGTGGCCGACGATTTTGGGGAGCAGCACTTTCGATTCGAGAAAGTGCATCAAAGTGAAAGCCGCCAGCAACAATCCAGTGGTCTGCATCGACTGGGTGTAGAACAAGCACGCCACCAACAGGGGAATGCCTCCCAACAGCGGGCCGATGACGGGGATGGCGCGTGTGATTCCGGCGATCATGCCCAACGTGAAGGCGTGGGGAACCTTCAAGATAAGGAGCATAATGGTGACTAGCACCCAGGCGATGATGCACATCCACAACTGACCACGCACATAACCATCGAGGATGTGATCGAACTGGTGGCCCATGCGGCTGAGGCGGGGACGCCAACTAATGGGGAACAGCAGACGGGCTTCGCGGCGTAGCGAGGCACCATCGCTGAGGAAGTAGAAGGCGAGAACGGGGATGAGCAGAAGCTCGACGACGAAACCGAGATGCGCGGTTTGATGGCCCAGCCACGAGGTGATGTGGCGCATCAGGGGGCCAATTTGCCCAGTGATGAACTTGGTAGGGTCGTCTATGGCATCGGCAGGGATGAGGCCACGATAAGGAACGAGGGCGGTTTGCAGAGCGATTTGCCACTGTTCCATGAGCTGTGCCCGTGCCTGAGGGTTACGTGGCCAGAAGCGCGTCACCAATTCGCGAACATCGTTTTGAACGGGCTTGAAGCCGACAAGAAAGAAGATGTAGCAGACGGCAAAGAGGATGACAAAAGAGATAAGGGTGGCGAAGACACGCGCATGGGGGCCTTTGCCACAGCCTTTTTCGAGGGCACGCACTACGGGGCGCAGCACGTAGAACATGGAAAGCGCGAGTGTGAGAGCGACGAGAAGTTCGCCCGCCCGCGAGGAAATGTATTCGGCTTCCTGGGGGATGTGCCACACGAGCGACACAACGAGAGTTGCCAACGCGATAAAAACGAGCAGACGCTTCTCGTCCCATTCGTTTGAGGGTTTCAAAAAGGAAAACATAGCTGTGTTGGCGCCTTTCCTACTTCGCAATTTCAATTAGCGCGATTTGGAGAGAGGTGGAAGATAAAACACTTTCGTAGCAGATGGAGAGGGATTTTACGGGTTTTGACGAAAAGGTGAGAAGCGAGTGTGTGAAGTAAAGAGACGGAGTGTTTTTTGGCGTGGGCAGGGCGACGAAATGCTAACATCATCGCCCTGCTTTGGCGCGGACTACTGCTGGTAGTCGAAATCGTCGGGGCGCTCGGCGCGTCCCGCCCAGTGCAGAATGGCCTGTGCGATACGGTCGCCCGCTTTGCCATCACCGTAAGGATTGGCGGCGTGGCTCATACGCTCATAGGCGGCTTCATCGCCCAACAGTTCCGAGGCGGCGTTGACAATATCGACGCGGTCGGTGCCAATGAGGGTCGAGGTTCCGGCATCGACGCCTTCTGGGCGCTCGGTGGTGCGGCGCAAGACCAACACAGGAATGCCGAGAGCGGGGGCCTCTTCCTGAACGCCACCGGAGTCGGTGAGGATGAGATGGGCCTGTTCCATGAGGGCAACAAACTCCAAGTAATCGGGCGGCTCGATGAGCTGGACGCGCGGGTTGGAGCCGAGAATACGCTGGAGCGGTTCGCGCACGACGGGGTTCTTGTGCATGGGTAGCACCAAGTTTGTGTCGGGGAAACGTTCGAGGATTTCGCTGAAGGCGAGGGCGATCTGTTCGAGTGGCTCGCCCCAGTTTTCGCGGCGATGGGTAGTCGCGAGAATCATGCGTCCTTCAGCGGCGACTTCGGCGCCCTTACGGCGCTTGGTGACTTGCAGGAGGGCGTCGATGACGGTGTTGCCCGTGAGATAAATAGCTTCGGGCTTGACACCTTCGCGGAGCAGGTTCTGACGCGATTGCTCGGTGGGCGCGAAGTGCAAATCGGAGATTTGCGTGGTGAGGCGCCGGTTGAGTTCTTCGGGGAACGGGTCGAATTTGTTGTCGGTGCGCAGGCCAGCTTCGACGTGGCCGAAAGCTACCTTCTGGTAGGCTGCCGCGAGCGAGGCGGCGAGAACCGTGGTGGTATCGCCTTGAGCGAGAACGATGTCGGGTTGCTGAGCCTCGATGATGGGCTGCAGGCCTCCGAGAGCGCGCGTCGTGATCTGGGTGAGCGTCTGGCCCTGCGACATGATGCTGAGGTCATGGTCGTAGGTTTCGATACCGAATGACTTCATGACGGCATCGAGCATTTCACGATGCTGTCCGGTGGTACACAGGAATACATCAAATTCATCGGGGCGCGCGCGAAGCAGATTAACGAGCGGCGCCATTTTGACACCTTCGGGCCGCGTGCCGACGACGACGAAGACCTTCAATGGGACGGGCATAGCTTCAAGTTTAAGAAGGCGTATGAGAGGGTGCCTAAGAATCTATACCCAATATGTAGTTTCAGCGGGGGAGACAAGTGAACCGAGATTAGTCCCCCCCATTAAAATGGGGGGGCTACAAGTCGCTGCGCGACAACTGTTCCTCTTCGCGAACATGCTCAGTCACACCTAAACGGCGTTGCGCTTCGGGGTTGCGGATTTCATAGACCTGTTCGCTGGGCGTCATTAGAGGTGTCCAGTCGTCGGTTTGGACGATTTTGTGTTGCTGTTGGACGAAATCGGTGATGTCGTCGATGGAGATGGGAGTGGTGGCGAAGCGGCGTAGGATGGAACCGCGCAGGCCGAGTTGGACGGCGCGGCGGGCCAGTGCGCCGCCTCGTGGCGAGTGGTCGGGGTCCCACTGCAAGCGGACTTCGCTTTGGGATACGTCGGCTTTCCACTGTTTTTCGGACTCATAGAGTTCGGGAACATAGGAAGATGGAACTGCTTGAGAGAGGATTTCTTCCCAAAGGTCGAGGGAGATGCGGATGGCTAGAACGCAAGTTTGATTGGGTTTGGTAGCCCAGCCGGAACGGTACATCATCCAAAGGAAGTTGGGTTTTATCCAACTCATGCGGTCGAAGGAAAAGTCGACGCGGAAATAGCCGTTTTGAGCGGCGAAGTGGCCGGCTCCCTCGTTATAGGCTTGGTAGACAACAACGGATTGCTCGTTGAATTGGGCCAGAATGTGGCGTCCTTTCACGGGCCATCGGGCGGTTTGTTCGAGGTAGGGAGATAGATTCATAGGGGGAATTGAATAAGGGCTGAAAATCAATCTTTTTCAGGTTTTTTTCAATTATTTTGTGGTCTTAATCAATATTTTTGGCACCAAAAGATTGATTAGAAGGGGAACGTTTTTGGATTTGAGCGTGAAATAGGGGAAAAGATTGATTAATCAATTTTTATTCAATCTTTGTTCAATTCACCACAGAGACACGGAGGCACAGAGGGGTTCCAAAAGAGGCGAGAAGTAATGAAGGAGAAGTCATGATTTTGACCTGATGGGATGGGAGGGGGATTCAATTGCCTTATGAATCCGCGTTACTTAGGATAAGTGAAACCGATGTAACATTGTAAGTTACAAAACAGAATTTTTTCGTTACTTTGCTATGGGGATTGGAGAGATGAAGTATCTAGAGAGAGAGGAGTTGCGCAAAAGTTAGAACGAGCGGCCTGATTGCACTATTTGGCGCCAGCGTTCGGCTAACATAGGCGCATACAGATGGGGAGCGAGGCCATAGCAACCGAGGGAGTAGGCGTCGTTGACTTCGACGAGGATGGTTTCGCCGGATTGGGTGAGTGCCCAGTCCATTGAGCAGGCGATGGGACGGTTCTGCCATTGACTCAGGGCAGAATCGAGACGAGCGAAGTCGAGGTGGCAGCGAAAATCGCCGAAATAATGGCGCAAACCAACCAATTCGCCGCGCAGGACGAAGGCGCGAAACTCGCCGCGTAGTTCGAGGGCATCAGACCACCAAACAGTGGTTTCGTCGGGGATATGGGCGGTTTGTATCAGATCGCGAAAGCGGGCGACTACGTGGCCGTTGAAGAGTTTGGCGTCGGCAGTGCGCGGTTTTATGAAAACGGGCGGCCCTTCCTGTGCGATACGGACGCGGATTTCGTGGAGAGGGCATTCGCCAAATTGGCGCCCGGCGAAGGCTTCCAGACCATTGGGAATGGCGGGGAGAGCATCGACTTCGACACCCAGTTTTCGGAGAGCACGCCACGTTGGGGGAATGCCCGCGATGAGCGGGGTATCGGCATCAAGGGGCAAATCTTCGGCTTCTTCGGGAGAACAAAAATGGGTTTCGTAACCCATAGCCTCAAGCCCCTGCCATGCGGTGAAGATATTGATGTTGCGGAACTGGCCGTTAACTTGTTCGATCCACGCTTGCATCGTGTCCTCCTTTGAGAAAGAAGAGGCCGGGGAGACTAGCGCCCCAGACGGTGGCTTGCCAAAGCAGCGACCATGCGACGGCTTCGCCGCGCTCGACGCCGAAACGACCAAGCAGGGCGACGGCAGCGACTTCACGGGTGCCCAAACCACCAATACCGAGGGGGAGCAAACCCGACAGCGACAAGAGTGGGCCAATCCAACCCATTTCGAGGGGACTGACAGGGAGGCCCAGAGCGCGGGCCAAGCCGAAGTTGAGGGCGACCTGCGAGACCTGAAATATGAGGCTGAGCAGCAGGGCAATCGCGAGGTCGGTGCGGTGTTTGGCGTAAGCGGTGATGGCTTCGCCAACTCGTTTGACCTTGGGGTGTTTGACGCGGGGCAGCAGGAATAGAGCGCCCGTTACGACACAGAGCAGAACCAGAGAAATAGCGACTAAGGGCCACTGTCCGCGCGCCGCGCCGCTGCTTAACAGACCCACAAAAGCGAGGAGAATGAGGGCGGCGAAGCCGGTGAGGCGGTCGATAAGAACGGAGGCGAAGGCATCGGAGGTGCCGATTTGGGAATCGCGCGCCAGTTGGGAGACGCGCAGGGCATCGCCGCCGATGTTGGTGGGGAGCCAGAGGTTGGCGAACATGCCCGACAGGTAGATAGAGCAGCAACGCCAGAGGGAAAAATTGAAGCCGCGAGCGCGCAGCAGCAGTTGCCACTTCCAGGCGCAGAGCGCCTGACCGAGCAGATAGAAGGCGACGGCAGCCCCGAACACCCAGAACGGAGTGTTGGAAAGGGTTTGCAACAAACGCTCGACGGTGCCACGTTGCAACAGCAACAGGGCCACGACGAATACGCCCGAAAGCAGACGGAGCGACCACTTAAGCACTGCTTTGTTTGAGGACTTAGAGGGGGTCATTGATTGGAGCCGGGGAGGTCTTCTGAGCCGGGGACATAGTCGGCGGATGGGACGCGCACTCGTTTAGTGGGAGCGACGAGATCGAGCGAGAAATTGGCGGGTTTAACGCGGGTAGCGTACAGGAAGAAATCGTTATTGCGGCCCCACAGGTGAAGACGGGCGGCGGGGCCGGGTTCGAGCGGGCCTTTGATGATGAGGATAGCGCCTGTCTTTTGTTCGGGCAGGTCGAGCCAATCGACCAGTTTTTCGGCACTGGTGAGAACCGGAAAATTAGGACTGACTTTGAGTTCGCGCGGGTCGAGGCCGGAGGTGTTTTTGAAGTTGGCGTAGACGACGGGGCGCCCGGTTTGAACGACGGCGGAAGGCAGGAAAGAACGGAAGGTGACGAGCTTTTCGTTGGGTTTGAGTTCGGGATTCGCTGCAGCGACGAGGGCAGAACCATCTTCATAAGTGACAATTTGACCTGCCAATTGAAGCATGACGACCACCAATAATCCCGAACTGCCCGCGCTGATAACAGCGAAGGTGCGCGTATCGGGGCGGCGCAGACAGATGAGCCAACCCGCGCTTTGCAGGGCCAAAGTGGCACTGAGAATCCAGACCCAACGCACGCCTTCTTCGCGCGGCCATATGCGGTCGTCGAGCAACACACCGGGGGCCATTTCCCATTGTTTCGCGACTAAATCTTTTTGGAAAATGGTGGTGCGTTTGGGGATAGCGGTGATGAGACAGACCACCACAAGATTCAAAAGAAGGGCGATGGAGACAGCCGCAACACGGAGGCGGGGCGAGAGTTTGGGCCAATCGGCCAGAGCGGCGCCCATAAGCAGGGCCAAAGGTGCGAAGCCGGGTAGCACGTAGGAAACGAGCTTTGTTTTGGAAAGCGAGAAAAATACGATGATGCCGAGCGACCAAATCCATAGGAAGAGGCGCGCGCGGCGCGCGCGACCATCGGTGTTGGGATGGAAGAACGCGGTGAGGATAAACGCCGTCCAGGGCAACAAGCCCACCAATACAACGGGGAGATAGTAGAGGGGCGATGTTTTATCGTGGAAATTCTCGCCGCCGCTAAAACGTTTGAGGTTTTCGGCGAAGATGAAGTCGTGCAGGAATTCGGGTCGCTGTAGGTTGACCAACAAAAACCAGGGTGCCCCGATGAGAAGAGCGATGGCCAAGGCGATTGAGACGCGGGTGAATCGCTCGGAACTGACGCGCACACGCGCAAGCAAGGCGTAGAAAGCCAGGCCCACCAGTGGCAGAGCGACGCCGACGGGGCCTTTAGAAAGCAGCGCGAGGCCCATTCCGACCGCGAGCGCTGCGGTGGCGATGGTGCGCCCGCGTTTGGAGCAGGCTTCGACCACCCAAAAGGCACCGAACGAGGCGAGGGCTATGGAAGCGGCCAACAGCATGTCGGTGTTGGCGACACGCCCCATCGCGGCGGGGAAAACAGCGGTGGCCCAGATGAGGGCGCTCATGGCTCCAGCTCGGCGACCCCAGACGCGCGAGGCCCAAACCCACAAGATGACCAGAATGAGAAGCGAGGCAAAGGCCGAGGGCAAGCGTCCGACACCCGACGAGGCCCCAAAAAGTTTGAAGGCCGAGGCCGTCGCCCAATAGACAAGAGGAGGCTTATTGAGGCGGGCGATGCCGTTGAGATGGGGAACTAGCCAGTCGGTGGGGCCGCCGTTTAACCCGAACGCCATTTCATAGGAAGCCGAGGCGTAGCGGCCCTCGTCGGGGTTGAGAAATGGCGCGTAGGCCAGATTCCAAAACAAGAGTAGCGCTGCCACAACCGCTAACCACGAGGAGCGCGTCATCTTAATCGTCATAAAAAGTGGCGCGAGTATGAAAGGCACAGGCTCGCTTTACCTGAGAGTCGAAAGACAAGGATGGTGAATCAACGTCTCAAGGCGAAGCGATGTGTCTTACCTTGCATCTAATACCGCTATGAAATTATTGCTTCCTCTGCTCACTCTTGTCGCTATTTCTGGTGCAGCCGTCGCTCAAGACACTCCGGCTCCCCAAGCGCCCGTAGCGCCTGTTATTCCCAGCACACCGATTTTCAAGGATGTGCCGCCTACCCACTGGGCGTTTGCCGCAGTGCAACGACTGGCGGCTGCGGGCATTATCGAGGGCTATCCTTCGACTGCCGCGCCTACCACTCAGGTATTAGCCAAGGTTGTTCCGGCGGCCCCCACAGCGGCCAAGGTTCCGGCTGCCAAAGTAGGCCCGGCTCAAGCGGTGAAGGTGGCGCCTAAGAGTGCAGCCAAAGTAGCGCCTAAAGCTGTTAGTAAGAGTAAGAAGGGGATTTAAAAGGGCAGAGCAAGGTGCGCTTCGCGCGGCTGGATGGGTCGCAGGACTAAAGTCCGCGCTATTTGGCCTTCGGCCTCCTGTCCGCCTTCGCGGACACAGCAGGTGCGCTGCGCGCGCTGGGTAGGAAAGGGGTCTTCGGCAATTCAGCATAGTTGCATCAAAAAGTGGGGTGTCTGCTAACAGCAGTTTTTAGGCGGCGCCTGTGCCTGTGTTTTGGGTTTCGTAGTGCTTCATTTCCTGAATGGCGGCGAAGAATGGTTTTACTGCAGCTAAGAAGGCGGGGAACTCGGCGCTTTTGCGAAAGCCTTGCAGGTGGCGTTCGGTTGATTTCCAACGGATGATGACGGCGAAGTTTTCGGGTTCTTCTTCGCCGCGCAATATCTCGTAGTTGATGCATTCAGGGGAGCGGGCGAGGAAGGCACTCGCGTCTTGATAGGCTTGTAGAAATGCTTCTTCCTGTCCGCTTTCGATGCGGTAGCGAATAAGTTCGGTTGTCATGTATTGATGCCACTTTCCCGGATGAAGGGGCATTAGAGGAGATTTTGGTGTCTTAGCAAGGTGACTTCAAGAACTTACCGGAAAGTAAGTACGCCTATTATGAAAGATGAAAACGAACTGATTTTCAACTGTCCAGTCGAAGCGGCGCTTGATGTGATGGGCGGCAAATGGAAACCGGTGATTCTGTGGCACCTAAGCCAGCGTGAACACCGGTTCGGCGAACTGCGGCGCGCCATTCCGCGCGTTAGCGAGAAGGTACTGATTGAGCAGTTGCGCCAATTAGAGAAAAGCGGCGTGGTGGCACGCGATGTGAAAGAGACGGTGCCCCCGACGGTGACTTACTCGCTGACAGAATACGGGCAAACGCTGAAACAGGCCATTACTTCGCTAAGCGAGTGGGGGTTGCATCATGCGGAACAGACAGGAGCGCGGATTTTAGTAGTCGAGGGAGAGTAGAAATGCCGCCAAGCTAAGTATCTTGGGCGGCTTGAAGGATTTTTAGAGTGGTATCGTAGAAGCGGGTAGTGATAGTGGCGTTTACACCGAAAGCTTTTTTCATGAAGGGGGCCAGGTTGCCCCATTTGCCGTCGATGAGACGGATGACGAGGTAGACCTCGCCTTCGGTGACTGCCACGATTTCCATGTCGGTTTTCGCGGAAACGATGGGGAGAGGCGTTGAGGGTTGAAGGGATTCGCGGGTGAAGACGACCATCAAGCGCGTATCAGGAGTGACCTCTACCTCATAAAAGGGGTCGAGTTGGAGGGAGGGTTCTAATTTGGCGGGGATACGGAGGAAGGTGGGGACTTCGTAGCCGAGGGATTGCAAAAGATGGGCTTCTATTTGGGCGGTGAGAACCTCGCAATCGGTTTCGGGGGATTCGAAGAAGACGTTGCCGGTTTGAATGTAGGTACGGACGTTAGAAAAGCCCAATTCGCGGAAGAGTTCGCGCAATTTTTCCATTTTTACGCGGTGGCCGCCGACGTTGATGCCTCGAAGAAACGCGATGTAGAGCGTCATGGGTTCGATATTTTATTTAAATTCAGGGAGACGGGGTTAAGAGGCTCTGGCACAGGGTTTGGGAGAAAATGCCCCGGTCAAACTTTGGCCGAATGAGAATGAAAGGGATATGAAACCATACATTAGCCTTGTAACTCTGGGCGTTTCGGATTTGGCCCGCTCGACGGCGTTTTATCGCGATGGATTGGGGTGGCCGACTGAAGGCGACTACGAGGGAGTATCGTTTTTTAAGCTGCGGGGGACGTGGCTTTCGCTATTTCCACGCGAGAATTTGATAAAAGATGCCGCTTTACCAGAAGGGAGCGGAGGTTTTGGCGGCTTTACTCTGGCGCACAACGTCGCTTCGGCGGAAGAGGTGGGTCAAGTGCTGGAAGTGGCCGAGGAAGCCGGGGCCAAAATACTGAAACCCGCGCAGGATGCGTTTTGGGGCGGACATCATGGGTACTTCGCTGACCCGGATGGCTTCGTGTGGGAAATCGCGTGGAATCCTGACATTGATTTGACTTGAGCTGGCACTAAAAAAACTCTCTAATTATTTTCACTGGGACCCATGAAAACCCCTTGACTCATGGCTTCGGATAGCCTATATTTAACCATATGGTTAAATAACCATGAAGGTTAGTTAATGACGTCAGATCAGCTAGATGCCGTATTTGGTGCATTGGCCGATTCGACCCGACGCGCAATTTTAGCCCGTCTCGCCACTTCGGGAGAGCTGTCGGTTACCGAGTTGGCAGAACCATTCGCTATAAGCCTTCCTGCCGTCACCAAGCACTTAAAAGTGCTGGAAAAGGCGGGATTGATTACGCGAGGACGTGATGCACAATGGAGGCCGTGCCGCCTTGAGGCCAGCCCCCTTCAGGATGTGTTCGAGTGGGTAGAGCCGTATCGTCGCTTCTGGGAAGAAAGCTTCGACCGACTCGAAGAGTATTTGAAGGAATTGCAAGCACAGGAGCAAACCAATGAGCACAACATTAACTCCAAGCAGCCTGGCGATTGAATCGCCCAGCCCAAAGAACGAATTGAAATTGACGTTGCCTTCCGACCTTGAAATCGTGGTGACGCGCGAATTCAATGCGCCGAACCGTTTGGTGTTCGCGGCATGGACACAGCCGGAACATATTCGGCGTTGGTGGGGCTGCAACGGCTCGACGCTTCCGGTATGCGAAGTTGACCTGCAGGTGGGCGGCGCATGGCGCTATGTTTTGCATGACCCAACGGGCGGCGAACACGGATTTCATGGCGTTTACCGCGAGGTCGAGCCAACTACCCGACTGGTGCATACGCTGGTTTATGAACCGATGGCGGAATACGAAGCCCTCGTGACTGTGCTGTTTGAAGAACACGACGGCAAAACCACGCTGATTGAAACCACGCTGCACCAAAGCACCGAAGCTCGCGACGCCCATTTAAAAAGCGGGATGGCTGATGGCCTTAATCAAGTTTTTGCTTATTTGGATGAGCTTTTAGAGCAGATCGCATAAGAAGCAACGACGAGAAAACCCAACCCAATCCAACAGGAAAAATATCATGTCTCAGAACAACGACACTCACTTCTCCATTACTCGCGTCTTCGACGCCCCACTTGAACTGGTATGGAAGGCCTACTCTGAAGCCGAACGATTGGCGCAGTGGTGGGGGCCAAAGAATTTCCCTACTAAAGTTGTGAGTCTGGATTTTCGTCCCGGTGGCATGTTCCATTATTCGATGGAAACGCCAGGCGGCGTGATGTACGGCAAGTTCATCTACCGCGAAATCGTGTCCCTGGAGCGCATTGTGTTCGTTATCTCGTTCGCGGATGCAGAAGCGAACACGGTTCGCGCGCCCTTTGACCCGAACTGGCCGCTAGAAAACCTTTCGTCCGTTACCTTCGAGGAAGTCGAAGGCGGCAAAACACGCCTGATTCTGGATGGAGATGTCCTTAACGGCACCGAAGCCGAAATCGAGGCTTACAAGAAGGGCATGAAAGGTATGGTTGCGGGCACCAATGGCACTCTTGACCAGTTGGTCGAGTATCTGGCGACTGTGGCTTAAGAGGGCAGCCAATGCCAATTTCCTGAGTAGTTCGAGGGCGAACACAAGGTTCGCCCCTACAAGAGGCTGGAAATGCGGGTAATTGATGCATTTCCAGCCTGGCAGATGATAATTCGATAACCCAAAGGACACTACAATGACAACGAATCCAATTAACCCGAACGCCGGAACCTCTGCGGGGGCATCCGAGAAGAGCAACAGCAAATCGAAGGCGATTACTCGCCACCTTCCTACAGTTGCTCGCATCCTACTGGGCTTGATGTTTTTATCGAGCGGGCTGATGTGCATATTCAACCTGATGCCCGCTCAGCCAACCAAATTACCCGATGCCGCTGTTGCCTTCAATATGGGGATGATGAAGACGGGCTACATGTTCCCGCTCATCTACGCGACGCAGGTCGTTGTGGGCGCACTGCTTTTGTCGAACCGCTTTGTTCCGCTGGCACTGGCGCTCTTGGCTCCGTTTCTGGTGAACAGCTTTGCGTTTCACGCTTTTCTGGTGCCACAGGGATTGGAGATGGTTGTTTTCGCCATCGCGCTGGAGCTTTATCTGGCGTGGAGCTATCGCGCGGCATTCCTTCCGATGCTGACGATGAAGGTTAGCCCCGGCGTTGGATTACAACCACAAAAGTAACAAATTGCTCAACAAAGAGCGAAATAAAGATAAAGCCCCCGGTTCATTGAGCCGGGGGCTTTTTGTTAGCGGAATATTTCGGCTGAGAAATAACAAAGATATATTTAGTGGCAAAACCCATGCATTTATGGTGTCAGCTCTTCCCTAAGCAGAGCGGACCAAACCAAATGCGACACTCTTTCTTGCGCGATGCGCGCGTCCTGGCTCTTGGAGCAATTATTCTGGCGACTGGCGGTGCCATCGCTGCTACTGCCATCCCTTCCGTTGCGGCTCCTGCTACTTCTGCAGCACGCGCCGATGTGAAGGCCGAACTGAAAGCTTTCAAAGTTGTTGACGGCAAGTTGGAATCGGCAGACACCGCCGATCCCGGCGACATCATCGAGTACCAGGCCAGCTACACGAACAATGGCAAGGCACCTGCGCAGCGTTTCTCGCCACAGCTCCCAATGCCAGACGCTCTGGTTTATGCTGGCAACACCGCCGCTCCGTCTGGCTTTTTGGCGACGACCGACGGCAAGAACTTCGCGCCCGCTCCTTTGATGCGCAGCGTGAAAAACCCAGACGGCACAACCAAGATGGTTGCTGTGCCACTTCGCGAATACCGTGCGTTGCGCTGGCAGCTTGGCACGCTCGCTCCAGGCGAGACAGTGACAGTGAAAGCCCGTGCGCGCGTCAAGACGTTCGCAGACGACAAATAAATTCCTTTTGGCACGCACAAGAAGGCAGGAAGAATGCATTTCGCGCTTCCGGCCTTCTAATGCGCGCCATTTTCATCTTATGTCGCCAATCTGAACCTGACGGGCAAAAAGAGTTTTCTCAGCCTGAAAGAGGATTCAGCTAAAGGCAACAATCAATCAATAACGCTACTAACGCTTTCTTGACTCGCACTGCCCCCGCGATACGGCCCGTAAAGCCTCAAGATTCCGTTTTGTTCGCTCCCTCTCATAGTGTCACGAGGTGATACGATGAAAGGTCCATCCGACTTCTAATTCAAATGCAGACCCAATCTTGCCGCTCTCTTCTACGCGGCCTCTGGATGCCCTTCGCCCTTCTCGCGGGTGGCTTGCTGGCGCCGTCGGCACACGCTCAAACCAGCGTGCCACGTGCAGGCACTTCTATCGGCAACAAAGCTTCGGCCACGTATACCGACAACGCCAACGTTTCGCGTTCGACACAATCGAACACAGTTTCGACAACGGTTACACAAGTTCCCGCCGTCGACTTGACCGACCCTCGCAGCGTCCGTGCTTATCCCAGCGCGCCCGTTAACTTTGCGCACACCGTCACCAACACAGGTAACGGCCCCGACTCGTTCAACCTGACTGCCGTTTACAACTCCGGCACCAACGTTTCGCCTCTCGCGATTTACGCTGACTTGAACGGCGACGGCATTGCCGACTCGAACACGGTCATCACCCGCACACCAACATTGCAGCCGGGCGAATCGTACAACTTCGTTGTAACGGGCCGCATTCCAGACGGAGTGGCACCTGGCGCGACAGGCACGGTCAACGTGACTTCGACATCGACCACGAACTCTGGCGTTAGCGACCTGAACACCGACACGGTCACAGTTTCGACGAACGCCAACATCGTGCTTCGCAAATCGGTCTCGAAAGACAACGGCGCTCCTGACGGCACGACTCAATATACCTATACGTTGTCCTACGTGAACAACTCGCAGTTCACCGCTGGCACCACGATCATCACCGACACTCTGCCCACACCTTTGTCTTACGTTGCAGGATCGGGCGTATGGCAGGGCAGTGCCTTGACGGACGCGACAGGCAACACCGACGCCACCATCACTAACGCTGATGGTTCAACATCGGCAATGCAGTACTCGGTCACAGGTCGTACGTTGACAGCGAACATCTCGCGCATCCCACCAGGCCAGGGCACCTTGACCTTCAAATTCACGGTTCCAACTGGTTCGGCTCCTGGTGTTTCTCGTAACACGGCGCAAATCGACTACGACGACGACAACAACAACGCGACGCCAAGCATCTCCGATAGCTCGAACACGGTTCCGTTCACCATTAACCCTGTCACGTCGTTCACCTTCACTCCTCCAGCCCCAATTACTTCGGTTCCTCAGGGCGGTACAGCTGTGTTCAACAACACATTGACGAACAACGGCACTGGCGTTGATACCTTTGACGTTACGTTGGTAGCTCCTAACACGGGCGCATTCCCTGCTGGCACAACCTTCCAATTGTTCAAATCGGACGGCCAGACACCGCTGTTGGACACCAACGGCAACAACATCCCGGACACTGGCCCCGTTGCTGGTGGTGGCGGCACCTATATCGTCGTTATGAAAGCCATCTTGCCATCGAGTTTCGCAGGCACTGGGCCTTACTCGATGAACAAAGTGGCGACATCGAACGTGAACGGCACGACTCAGACCGCGACCGACACGTTGAACTCGATTGCCGCGACGTCGATGGAGTTGACCAACCGCGATGGCAACAACGCACCTTTGGGCGCTGGGCCGTTGACCACGTCTCCAGTTTTGGATCTCACTGGCACACCCAACGGAACAACCCGCTTCCCATTGCGTGTTACCAACAATGGCGTAGCCGGAACAGCTGATTCGTTCGCGTTATCGGTTTCGACCACCAACCCCGCCATCACCGGCCTTCCCGCTGGCTACACAGTTGTGTTCCGCGATGCAGCTACCAATCAGGTCATCACTTCGGTTGACAACCTGCCCGGCGGACAGTCCCGCGACATCTACGCAGAAGTCTATGCTCCGACAACCGCAACTGGCGGCCAAGTCACTAACCTGTACTTCACAGCCACTTCGCCAACAACCAACGCAACCGACACCATCTTCGACCGCTTGACGATCGGCACCTCGCGTAGCGTCACGGTTAAAGACAACAACTCCGGACAGGTTGCTCCTGGCGGCTCCGTCACCTACCTGCACACCGTAACCAACACCGGCAACATTGTAGAATCCAACATCGCTGTTACTCGTACTGGCGACGCCAATGGCTTCTCCTCGGTTGCTTACCTCGACGCGAACGGCAACGGCATCCTCGATGCTGCTGAACAGGCGAACCCAATCACCTCGATTGCCAGCCTGAACCCCGGCCAATCGGTTGGCGTGTTCGTAAAAGTATTCGGCCCCGCACAGGCAACTCAGGTTGGCGGCGTCAACACCACCACCTTGACAGCTGCTCTTGACGGCGACCTCGCAACTGCTGGCTTCCAGGTTGGCGGCCCTTCGGGAAGCGCTCAAGATGCAACGACCCTCGTTTTGGGCGACGTCAAACTGGACAAGCTGCAATCGCTCGACGGCGTTAACTTCGTCCGCTCGAACCTGAATGCCGCTCCCGGCGCGACGATCTACTATCGAATCATCGTCACCAACACCGGCACCGCCGATGTAACCAACGTAGTTGTTAACGATGCGACACCAGCCTACACACGTGGTCTGACAACGCCCGCAGCAACCTACACCGACAACACAGGTGCAGTTATCACCGTTCTTCCCGGCAACCAGCCCGCGAACAACACCGCTGGTAACTACGTCTTCAACGTTGGAACCCTGTCCCCAGGTCGTTCCTCCACCATCAACTTCGCAGTGAAAGTCGACGGCGCTCCCGCCATCCCATAAATCACTAACAAGTCAAAAAGCCCCGCTTCAAACGAAGCGGGGCTTTTTGTTGTTTGGGTTTCCCCGGCAGTTGGGGATTTCGCTCTAATCATCCTCAACAGTTCTCTATCGTTATAGAAAAGCCGGATGTTCGTTGCTTTGCTTCCCAATTTACCCAGCGTTTCGACCTGGCCCATAGAGCGGTTTGCAAATGAAGTGATAATACATATCGCGTGAGAAAATCTGAACTGGGGTAGAGATCCCTCGCAGGCTCAGGATGACGACGCTGGGATACCCGCACTTGGGCTATCGCTTCATTTGACGGTTGCTTTAAAGGAATATCATCTCTTTCGGGGATTACAAGATTTTTCCTTCTAGCCGCCAGAATGCGACTCCCCAAAACAAGATGCCTGACTCATCTATCACTACATAAGGGTGGCAAAAACTGGTTCAAAAAGGCTCTTTATCGAAATGCAAAGAAAGCATTTCTCAGGTGTTTCTGAGGACTGCGCCAAGAGAAGGGCCAACCTGTTGAAAGTAGAGGTTTAAATTGCTGCGTCTTGGGCTAAATGCCGGGACGCAAAGCCTTCTCTTTCCGGTTCGATGCATTCATTTTTGCCTTCTCAGCGATCCCCTCAACGCACTCTTCGGCGCTGGTTTGAGGTTGCACTCGTCACTACTGTGGGGGTGCTGTCCACATTGGGTTCGGCTCAGGCTCAGGATACGGCTCCGGTCACGCCTTCAGGGGCGCCACCAGCAGGCGCCCGCATCCTGAACCAAGCCGATGCTTCTTATGTCACTCAGGGCTACACCGAGCGAATCACTTCCAACGCGGTGCGTTTGTTCGTTTCGCCTGTAGAAGCCCTCTCGTTGGTTCAACCCAACACACGCCGCAGCGCGCCCGGTGCGCCTGTCGGCTTGCCACACCGTCTTACCAACACTGGCAACGTCACCACCTCCTACACACTCAGCGTGCAGAATATGACGGGCGACGATTATGATTTGAGTGGTTTGCGTTTGGTACGCGATAGCAACTCGAACGGCATCGCCGATGCGGGTGAACCAACGTTTGGCCCTAGCGATACCATCACTCTGGCTCCCGGTGATGGGGCAGATTTCCTGATTCTGGGTCAAGTACCCGACAATATCGGCTCGGAAAAGGGCGCCAACGTTCAGATTACGGCCCGTACCAGCACACAAAGCGTTTCTGTGTCGAATATCGACCGCGTTATCGTTTCGCCGGGGCCAGCCATTAGCGTTCGCAAAGCAGCGACACCCGACAGAGCGACACGCGGACAGTTGGTGACTTGGACGATCACCGCCAACTCGACGGGCGCCGTCTCGCCCGACCCAATCGCAGTCAACGTGAACGGCGCTTCGCGCTCGTTCGTTGTTTTGCGCGACAATATCCCAGCCAATACCAGCTTCGTTGAAGTTGTTGGGGCGCCAGACGCCCGCGCCACGGTACTTTACCACCACACAGGCGCCCCACTTCAAAGCTATACCACCAGTCCCAACACCCCAATCGATGCACTGGCATGGGGACTTGCGACATTTGCCCCCAACACGAACCTGCGCGCCAGCTTCTCGGTGCGCGTAAATGGCAATGCTTCAGGTCCAATTAACAACGTCGCGATGTTCTACTATCGTTCGACGAGCGGCAATGGCACGGGCGGCACAGGCTCCGATGTCGATGTTTCGACTCCTTCCAACCCCGTAGAAGTTGGAGTTCCACTCGCCCCCCCAACCCTGACCTACTACACAGACGGCACCTTCTCGCGCGTTGCGAAAGTGACTGGCGTCGGACGCAGCCTGTTCTTGCAGGGCGAAGATTCGGCCTGTAACGGCGACCCATTGGTTGCCGAACGTGTTCAGATCACCATTCGTTCGGGCAAGACTGGCGACACCATTCAAGTTGGCGCGACGGAAACCGGGCCAAACACGGGTCTGTTCCGCGCTGATGCACCTGTAAAGACCAGCGGCACCGTAGGTGTCGCGGGCGACGATGTACTGCAAATCGCAGTCAATGACCAACTGACCGCGCGCCTCGCCGGTTGCGGAACTGCTGATGCGGTGACCGACATTCTGGTGGACCCGTTGGGCGTCGTATTTGACTCACGCACTGGAGAGCCAGTCGCAGGTGCCCGCGTTAGCCTCGTGGACGCGGTGACAGGTCAGCCCGCTCGCGTTTTCGACTTCGATGGCGTGACCTCGTTGCCCTCGACAGTGACGACGGGTAGCGATGGCGCCTTCCAATTCCCCGCAGTGGCCCCCGGCACCTACCGCCTGGTCGTTGTCGCACCACAAGGCTACGTAGCGCCTTCAACGGTGCTTCCAGCCAACCAGCCCGCTGGCCGACTAATCGACCCATCAGGCTCATATGGAGGCAGCTTCACCGTACCGACCGAAGGGTTCGTGCGCCTGGACTATCCTCTCGACCCACCACAGGGTCCCGGACTATTCCTGCAGAAAACGGCATTGACCCGCGATGCAGAAATTGGCGGCACCGTGGAATATGTGGTGACGCTGCGCAACGTGTCGGGAATGCTGCTGAACAATGTGGTTGTACGTGACGTGTTGCCACGCGGCTTCTCGTTTGTCGAAGGCACAGCACGACGCGACGCGATTGCCCCCGATACCGGCACCGTTAAATTGACAGACCCAACGACATCCCCTGACCGCACGCTTGTCTTCACGATTGGCAATGTTGCAGTGGATTCGCAACTCATTCTTCGCTACCGTACGCGCATCGGCGCCGGGGCTGGCGAAGGCCGCGCACTCAACCGCGCTCGTGCCACAGGTTCGACCCCACAACAGACCTTCACCTCGAACGAGGCGAGCGCCGAAGTGAACGTGCGCGGCGGCGTATTTACGACGCGCGGCATTCTTATCGGCAAAATCTGGGTCGATACCAACAAAAACGCGAAACAGGACAAAGATGAATCGCCGATTCCTGGCGTGCGCATCTTCCTTGAGAACGGCAACTATGCCGTGACCGACCGCGACGGCAAATATTCGATTTACGGCTTGCTACCTCTCACGCACATCGTGAAGGTGGACATGGCGACATTGCCAGCCGGAACCAAACTCGAATCGCTGTCGGTTATGCACGGCGGATCGGGCAAGACCGCTTTCGCCGATTTGAAGAACGGCGAAATGCTGAAGGTGGATTTCGCAGTCATCGACGCGAGCGACGAGATTCTGGAGAATATAGCCAAACGTGTTAAGGCTGGCGACCCCAGCGTACCGGAAATTGATTCGCGCTTGCGCTCGGAATTGAACGTGACGCCCAACATCGTGCGTTCGAACGACCCAATCAACCGTTCTGGCCCCGCTTCGGGCACAATCACCGGACAGGGTGCCATTCCTGCCGGAGTGACACCTTCGGGAACAGGCACAGTTCCCTTAGCGCCAACAACACCTGGTAAGGAAGGCACAGAAGCTACGACTGGCGACGAGCGCAACGGCGCACAGACCCCGGTTACGGCTCCCGCACAAATCGACTCGTTGCCACGCCGCACAGCAGCCGATGGACCAGTGGATGGCTCGTTCGCAGGACCGACCTCCCCATCACTGCCCGCAGCCCGTGAAACGCTCGAAGAGCAGATTCAGAAAGCGGCGGACAACAAGCTGGAGATTCTGGGCCTGAGCGATGGCGACCTGTTGGCTTCGGACAACATCAACGTGCGCGTTAAGGGCATGGCTGATTCGAACATCAAGTTGTACTTGAATGGCGAAGAGCAGTCGGACAAGCGTATCGGTACGAAATCGACTGACGAAGCACGCGGCATCATTGGATTGGAGTGGATCGCTCTCAAATTGAAGCCGGGCGCCAACGAATTGCGCGCGACCCAGAGCGACAACTTCGGCAACGTGCGCGGCGAAGTGAAGATTTCGGTGACATCACCTGGTTCGGCTGGCCAAATCGCGCTGGTTCTTCCCGGCAATGGCGCCCCTGCTGACGGACTGACTCCGGTTCACGTCGGCGTGAAAATCTTCGACGCGCAGGGCAACCGCGTTTCGGCACGCACCTTTTTGACGCTCGAAGCGACGGCAGGCCGTTGGAACGTTACTGACATGAACCCCGTTGAACCGGGCGTACAGGTGGCACTCGAAGGCGGACAGGGCACATTCGAACTGTTGCCTCCCGATGTTCCGACACGTAGCGTTATCCGCGTCTCGGCGGGCGTACTGCAATCGGAAGGCGAATTGGCGTTCACACCATTCCTTCGTCCGGTTCTGGCGGCAGGTATCCTCGAAACACAAATCGGCTTCGGCGGTTCGAGCGGCATCCCCACCGGGGCGTTCGAGCGCACGCTGAACCGCATCGGCAACGACAACCTCGGCGCTCGCGGCGCGGTCTATTTGAAAGGCTCCATCGAGGGCAAATACCTGCTTTCGATGCGCTATGACACACAGAACGACGAAGATCGCCGCTTGTTCCGCGACATCCAGCCCGACGAGTTCTATCCGGTTTACGGCGACTCTTCGCTGAAAGGCTTCGATGCACAAAGCACCTCGCAGCTTTATGTTCGCGTAGACAAAGACAACTCGTTCGCACTGTACGGCGACTTCTCGCCCTTCTCGTCCCGTTCGGGCGCAGTAAGCAGCACCAACTCACTGGCGCGTTACTCGCGTTCGATGACGGGTGTACAGGTACACGGCGAAAACAAATCGTATTCGGCGACTTCGTTCTTCGCTCGCCAGAACACGACACGCCGCGTTTATGAATTGCGTGGCAACGGCACCAGCGGCCCTTACGCCCTACCCGACACACAGATTCGTCCGCAGTCGGAAATCGTGCAAATCATCACTCGCGACCGAAACAACCCCGGCGTGGTGCTGAACGTTCGCGAACAGACTCGCTTTAGCGATTACACCTTCGATGGCTTCTTGACCGGGCTGTTGTTCCGCGCGGCGGTTCCCTCCTTCGATCAGGACGGCAACCCACTCTTCATCCGCGTTACTTATGAACTGGATGCAGGTGGCCCAGCCTACTCGGTGTATGGCGGCCTGATTCAAGGCAAATTGTCGAACAACTGGCAAGTGGGCGCTTCCTATGTAAGCGACCAGAACCCAGACAACGGCGCCGACATCTACGGCGTTAACTCGTCCTACCGTTTGAGCCGCAACACGGTTGTCACGGCAGAGTACGCCCATTCGAACGGCGGACTCCTCCCAGCCAACGCAACAGCAACCAGCGGCTCGGCAGCGCGCGTTGAACTGCGCCACGATGGGAAGAACATGCAATTGCGCGCCTTCGCTGGCCGCGCGACTGCTGGCTTCTCGAACGCCGAGTCGGTGCTGAGCAGCGGACGTTCGGAGCAGGGTGTTCGCCTCAGCTACCGAGTTTCGGCTCGCACGGCGCTTACTGCGGAAGCGATTTCGACCAAAGACATCGTCAATGGCGCCAAGACAATGGGCGCACAATTGGCGGTTGACCAATCGCTGGGGCGCGACATTCGCGCTTCGGTCGGTGTACGCACTGGCAAAGGCGACGCAAGCTCCACTTTCGGTGGAAGCGGAACGGCCAACGTGGACTTCACCTCGGTCTTCGCCCGCTTGAATGCGCGCGTTCCGGGTATGCCCAAAGCCTCGGTGTTCGTGCGCGGCGAGCAGACCTTGAATGGTGGAGAGCGTTCGCTGGCAGTTGGCGGCGACTATCAGATCGCACCTCGCACTCGCCTGTATGCAGCGCATGAGTTCTTCGATTCGCCACTGTCGCTTTATGCGTTGGGCGACACCAACCGCCGTTATGGAACCCGCGTGGGCGTTGAAACCCAATATGCACGCGGCGCCAGCCTGTTCTCGGAGTACCGCCTCGCTGGCGGTATCGACGGACGCTCGGCAGAAGCGGCCATTGGACTGCGCAACACATGGAAACTGGGCAACAGCATCGGTCTTTCGACCTCGTTCGAAACAACCCGCCGTCTGGCAGCCTTCGCGGCTGGCACGACCGACACCTTTAATACAGGTGACGATGGCACCGCGATGTCGATTGGACTGGAGAACCTGAAGAGCGACATTCTGAAATGGACGGCTCGCGCCGAACGTCGCAATGGTTCGGGCAGCGATTCGACGCTGGTTAACGCTGGCTTCGCTTATGCCCCTTCACGCGACCTGACCTTCTTGGGACGCGGCGCTTATTCGAGCACGAAATCGAGCGCAGGCGGCGTGCTGTTGGGCAGCTCGAACCGGACACAGACACGCATCCAATTTGGTGCAGCCTACCGCCCTTCGAAGACCGACCGCTTCAACGCACTCGGCAAGTACGAGTATCGTGGTGGCGACGATCCTGACACGCTTTCGACTCGCTTGCGTCGTCAGGTTCACATCCTGTCGGGCGACATGAACTATGGCTACGCCCGTTCGGTGCTGGTGCGATTACATGTCGCCGCCAAGCGCTCGATGGACAAAGACGAGTTCAACTCGTCCACGAACGCCTATCTGGTGTCGGGCCGTCTGACACACGATTTCGGACGCCGCTTCTCAGGCTCATTGCTGGCATCGACGCTGTGGAGCAATCCCGGCGGACGCCAAATCGGTTTGGGTCTGGAAGGCTCCTACGCAGTCACCAGCGACTTGCTGTTGTCGATTGGCTACAACTTCTCGGAACTGCGCGAACGCGACCTACTGACCGACGATCTGGGCAAAGGCTTCTACCTGCGCTTGCGCTGGAAGTTCGACGAGGACTTGTTCGGTGGATTGGGCGCCTTCAACAAAGCACCGACCCCATCGAGCGCCAAACCGTTCGTTCCTGTTGACAATGGCGGCTATGGTGGCGGCGTCACATTTGATGGCGGCACCACAGCAGCGCTGGATGGCTTGACTGGCACCGGCGGCACCTACTCGGCTCCGCGACTGGGCGGCTAATAAACGCGAAAGGAAAGCCGAAAAAAGAAGGGGCAGAGGCGGAAATGATGACCGCTTCTGCCCTTTCTTTTTTGCGAGTTTGTTCCCTCATTTTTGCGTTTGTTGGGCAATCATTCATCAAAAGGCCAAAAAGTCGAAAAAGAACTAGAAATTTAAGGGTCAAATCTCTCTTGCTACTCGTGAAAACTTCATTCCCCGTTCGATTGTGGAACTTCTGGCTGGTGTCGCTGTGCGCCATGCTATTGTTTCTGGTCGGCCCCCATCCGGCACAAGCCCAGATTCAACGCGCCTTTGGCGTTCGTTATAGCGGCGACCTGCGCGGTGACATTGTGCTTACTGGCAACACGGTCATTCGCCCGGTCTCGTCTATCACGGTTCCGCCGGCCCCCACGCCAACCCCCAGCAGTAACAACAGCACACCCGTCCAATTTGTGGATATAGATAGCAACTCTTCGACGACGAACTCTAGCAGCGCACAACTAAAGCTGCCAGCGGGCGTGACCGGATCGAGCATCGTGTGGGCACGCCTTTACTGGTCGGGACGCCAGCTCACTACATCTCCAGGAACGACTCAATCCATCAAATTTTCGGCGAATGGTTCGGCAGCCAGCTACCAAACGTATACAGCGACGACGAACAGCCCTTCGGCAGCCGAATCTCAGTTAGTGAACTTCACCGTCCCTAACGGCGCCTCGACGTATACAGGTTCAGCGTATTCGGCGTGGGCGGATGTAACGACGCAAATGAAAACAGCTGGAGCGACCCCCACGCTAATGGCAGGTGGTATATCGGCGGACCTCATCAATGATGGTTTGGGAGGCTATGCAGGATGGACTGTTGTTGCCGTATATCGCCAAACCAGCGAATTTGTGAGGCAACTTCGCGTCTTCGATGGCCTGGGCATCGTTAACGGTACAAACGCCCTGCCCATCACCCTATCGGGCTTTCGCACACCAGATAGCGGGACATTCACGATGCGCTTCGGCTCGGTTGTAAACGAAGGCGACAAAGGCATTGTTGGCGATGCTCTCCAATTTAATGGTACGGCGCTCAGCGATGCGGTGAACCCCGCGAATGACTACTTTAACTCGACTGTGTCACAAGATGGCGTACTGTTCACAACCGAACTTAACCCGCCGCCCTTCAACAGCACGCTTTTCGGTATGGACGCGGATCGCACCAGCATATCGGGTCCCTCAGCGCAGATAGCAGCGGGGGCCACCAGCGCAAACCTTAATTTCACGACATCGGGCGACGTTTACTTTCCAACGACATTTACAACCTCGATCCCAACATTTGAAATTCAGGGACGAGTGTTTGAAGATGTGAACTACTCGGGTGGTGCAGGTCGCCCGATTACGACGACGGGCGCAGCAGGAGTGACAGGAGCCACTGTCGAGTTGTATACCTCGGCGGGCGTCTATGTAAAATCGACAACAACGGACTCCACTGGCAACTACTACTTCTATAACGTGGGCGCGGGCAACTTCCAGGTGCGCGTCGTCAACTCAACAGTAAAATCGACTCGCCCCAATGGCTCGACAGCGGTTGGACTTGTGCCTGTACAGACCTACCGCACCAATGCATCGGGTAACCTCGATTCGTTCGGTTCGGGCACGCCTACGGGTGTAACCAACGAAATCGGTGGCGCATTCCCCAACGGCGTTGATGCAGCCGCTGGCACCACGACGTTGCCCCCTGGCTCACAATCGGTAACGCCAGTCGTGGTCGGCGACGGAGCGGTTTCGAACGTGGACTTTGGTTTCAACTTCGATACCATCGTCAACACACGCGATTCAGGTCAGGGTTCGCTACGCCAGTTCATAATCAACTCAAATGCGCTCGGCAACACTGGGCTGGCTCAGACAAATTTGACAGCGGCTCGCGAAAGCTCGATCTTCATGATCCCGTCCGGCAGCTTGACCAGCGGTGTCGCGCGCATCGCGTTGACGACTGCCCTGCCCGCTATCACGGATGCCGACACTTCGATTGCTGGCGAAATTCAGACCAATAACATCGGCAACACGAACTCAGGCACGCTTTACAATGCCACAACGGTAGGCCGGAACAGCCTTTCGACGGCCAGTGTATCGGCCCCCGAAGTTGTACTTTTTGGCGGCGGCACGCTGACCAATGTGATGTCGGTTTCGGGAACGGGTGCCATCATCTCGAACATAGGCTTTGCTGGTGTTACGGGTTCGGCTTCGGGTAACGCGGCTGTTGGTGCCATCGTTCTGTTGAACGGCGCCTCGAACACCACCATCACTGGCAACAGCTTTGGCCCTTACATATCGTTTAGCGATCCAGGCGCCGAGCGCGTCAACGACGCAATCACACTCGGCGGCGCTTCGGGTGCGACCATTGCTAACACCACCATTACGAACAACGGCTTCGGCTATTTGGGCCGACGCGCTATTTTGGCGGCACCGTTCAATGCGACAGCAAACATCAACGGCTTGACGGTAACGGGCAACACCATCTCGGTCACAGGTTCGCAGATGACCGGAGATCAGACCGATGGCGAGGGTATGATTTTGTACTCCAACTATCGCGATGTCATCGTTCAGGGCAACTTGTTCGACCGTATCTCGACTGGCAGCACTGGCACCTACGGCGATAATGCGATTGAAGTCCATTATTCCGGTGCGAACTCGGCGGTCGCATCCAGCAACGCACAGGGCTTGCTGATCGCGGGCAATACCATTACTGGCACGCGCGGCATTGGTATCGGCCTGAACGACACCTCAGGGGCATTGTTCACGAACTCGAACAACAAAATCACCGTCATCCAAAACAACATCATTACGGGGACGGCGTTAGTTAGCGCGACTTCGGGCGGTAACGGCATCTCGGTGAACTCGGTACGTGCGCGCATTTCGCAGAACTCGATTTACGCGAACGACAAACTTGGTATCGACCTTGGAGCAACCCTGACAGCCAACAACGGCGTAACTCCCAACGATGGATTAATCGTCGGAGCCAACAACGGCGTCGATTATCCGATATTCTCATCGGTTGTCACTGGCACCAGCACCATCACGCTTTCGGGTTATGTGGGCAGCAATGCAGGTGGTATTTTGGCAGCGGGGCCATTCAACATCGAAGTGTTCGTGGCCGATAACGTACCAGCTAACCAGAACGGTGAAATCATCCTGAATGATGGCAAGAGCGTAGCCCACGGCGAGGGCCGCACCTACATCGGTTCGTTCCTGACGAATGCGAACGGTGTGTTCACAAACCAAGTTCTGACCTATACATTGCCAGCGGGTTCGCAGATCACGGCGACGGCGACCAACAACAGCGGCACAGGCAGCGCCAGCACCAGCGAATTCTCGAACAACCTACCCGAAGTCAACATCGCGGTTAAAGGCCGCGTGTTTGAAGATGTGAACTATGCGGGCGGCGTGGGTCGCGCTTATAACGCAGCTTCGGCCATGAAGGGTATCAACGGAGTTCGCGTCGAGCTTTACAACTCGGACGGAACCTTCAACAGCTTCACAACGACAGCCAACATCGGCGGCGAAGATGGCATGTACAACTTCGCAAACTTGGCGAACGGCGTTTATTACACCCGCGTCGTCAACTCGACGGTTGGTTCATCGCGCGATACAGCAGCAACAGGCCTTATCGCGGTGCAAACATTCCAACTCGCCGACGAAACAGCCGACGCAGTAGCGAACCCGACAGCGATTACCTCGCGCGTTGGTGGACGCTTCCCGGCGCAGGTTGATGCGGTTGCCAACACAACGAACGCAACATTGAACACCTCGACCTTCGCTTTATCGAGCGGCGGCGTGGCTCAAAGCGTATCGCGCGTTCAAATCGTGAACGGTGCAGACAACTCTGGCACGGATGGCTTCGCTTTCGGCTACAACTTCGATACCATCGTCAACACCAACGACACCGGACAGGGTTCGCTTCGCCAGTTCGTGCTGAACTCGAACGCATTGCCCAACACCGGACTGGCTCAAGTTGGCTTGACAGCGGGCGTGGAAACCTCGATTTTCATGATCCCTTCGACATCCGACCCGCTGGGCCGCACTGCGGATGCCAACTTCGCGAACGGCGTGGCGAAAATCACGCTGGCATCGGGATTGACCATCACGGGTACTAACGCAGCTTCGACGGCCATCGACGGCACCCGCCAAACAGTCAACATTGGCGACACCAATGCGGGCACGTTTGGTACTGGCGGCACCGTCGGTGTGCAGAACATCGCGCTTCCGACACTGCCACGTCCCGAAATCGAAATCTATGGTCCTCGCACCGTTCCTATCGGTCTCGACATCGCGGCAGGTAGCGCACTTGTGAAGGGCGTTTCGATGTGGGGATTTGGCACTGGCGGCGACAGCAACACCTATGCGACTATCCGCGTGGGTACTGGCTCTGGCTCGAACTTCACACCTCCAACCATCACTCAGGTATTGCTGGGTACTTCGGCGGTTCCCGGTACGGGCGGAGCATTGACTGTTCCCGCGAACTTCGGAAGCGGCGACCTTGTTCGCGCCAACGGCGTCGATGTTGGTGTAGTATCGAACTCGATTCTGGCCTACTCTGGCGGTAAGGGCGTCGCCCTTCAAGCAGGAGCCGATGGCTGGATAGTTCAGGGCAACGAAATCTTCAACAACTCGCGCGACAGTTCGGCGTGGGATGGCGTGGATGCTCAGGTTGCGAACACACAGGTTCTAGAGAACCTCATCTATAACATCGGTGGCGTAGGTATCGACTCCTACTCGTCATCGGGTGGTGCGGTTTTGCGCAACAACACGGTGCGCAACAACGGCTTGCTTTGCACGCCGACAGTGGGCGAGAATGCGGGTATCCGTTCGTACGGAACGGGCAACGCCATCACCTTCAACATCGTAGCGAACAACTATGGTGCGGGTATATTGGTTCAATCGACCGCGACTTCGTTAATTTCGCGCAACTCGATTTATGGCAACGGCGAAGCGGCTTCGGCTTCTTCGACAACACCAACTGGCCAAATCGGTATCGACTTGCTGAGTTCTACGGACGCCCTCGAACGCGGCACTTCGCCATTCGTTTCGCCCAACGACGCGGGCGATGGCGATGCGGGCGGAAACGGCTTACTGAACTTCCCAATTATCACGAGCGCCTCGATTGATAATGGACAACTGACGCTTTCGGGTTTTGCTCCGGCAAGCTCCAACGTCGAAGTATTTATCGCAGCACCCGACGCGACAGGATTCGGCGAAGGTCAGACCTACGCCTTCTCGTTCACGGAAGGCAGCGCCAGCGACACCGACACCGGAACGGGCGCTTATAACGCAAGCACTCTACAATCGCTGGGTTACTCGGCATCGACTGCGGCGCTCGCAGGTAGCGAGACAGCAGCGAACCGCTTCCGCGTGGTGGTTCCGGTGGGCAGCATCACTTTGAGTTCGCTGCTGACCGCAACAGCTACTGTCAGCAACGCGACTTCGGAGTTCTCGCCCAACATTGGCCTCTCGCCTTCGATTTCGGGCACTGTGTATATCGATGCCAACTCGAACTCAACTCGCGACAACGGCGAAGCGGGAGCCAGCCTCACCAACTACTACATCAAGTTGGTAGCTAATGGCGCCACCAGTGCTACCCGCGCGGTGTTGGTGAACAACGATGGCACGTACTCGATTCCGAACGTGACACCTGGCAACTACACCCTGGTACTGGACAACAACGCGACGCTGACCGACATCACACCAACGGTGCCACCAGGTTACACCGCCACGGAAGCACCAAATGGTGTTCGTCCCGCTGCGATTGGCACTCTGGGACTTGCGGGTCAGAACTTTGGTTTGTATGCGGGTTACACGCTGTCGGGCAAAGTCTTCGAGGACAACGGAGTCGGTAGCGGAATCGCCAACGACGCAGTGCAGAACGGCACCGAACCCAACCTGGGTGGAGTGACGCTGCAACTGAAGAGTGGCACCACCGTTATCGCGACAGCGACAACTGGTGCAGATGGCACCTACTCGTTCACGATTCCAGCATCGTATTCGGGCCAGACGTTGACAGTGGTCGAAACCAACCCGGCGGGTTATGTATCGAGCGGCGCAAGCGTGGGCAACACGGGCGGCACTTACACCCGCACAACGGACACGCTTTCGTTTGCGTTCAATACAGCCAATGGCACGCTGACGGGAGTCAACTTCGCCGATGTGCGTGGCGCGACGCTCGAAAACGACGGCACCAAAGTTGGCACTCGCGGCGGAAGCGTGGTTTATCCTCACGTCTTTACGGCGAACACAGCGGGCAGCGTCACGTTCTCTCTCGCAGAGAATGCAACACCAGCCACCGGATGGTCGGTCGCGTTGTACAACGACTTGAACGGCAACGGCGCTCTGGATGCCAACGAACCACAGATCACCTCAACGTCGCCTGCAACCCCAACCACAGCAACGGGCAAAATCAACCTGTTGGTCATCAACTACGTTCCACAGAACGCCCCCGATGGCTCTCAGGACAAAATAACACTGACGGCGAACTTCACTCCTTCGGTTGGTGGAACAAACCCAGCGCTTCCGGTGCAGACTCTGACGCGCGGCGACCTGACAACAGTCGGCCAGCAGAGCGGATTGAGCCTGACTAAAACGGTGGACAAAGCGACGGCGAAGAGCGGCGACTTGATCACCTACACGATCACCTATACCAACACGGGCAATGCTCCGATTTCCAATCTGGTTATCAACGATAGCACTCCCGCGTACACGACGTTTGTCTCAGCGAACTTCGCGACTCCTCTGCCCGCATCGCTAACGGGTTGCACCATTGCAGCTCCTACGGTGAATAATAGTGGCGGCATCAAATGGACGTTCACCGGAACTCTGGCCCAAGGCGCCAGCAAAACGGTTACTTTCGTGGTGAAAGTGAACTAAGCCGAGATTCAGGAGTTTTGAGAACTCCGCAAAACAAAAACCGCGCGAACTCAATGTTCACGCGGTTTTTGTTTTTAATCTGACGCTACCTGCGGGGTGGTTCGGGAGTTGGCGCGGTAGCGTTGCGGGGCAACGCCAACCATGCGTTTGAAGGCGTTGCTAAATGCGCTTTCGGAACCATAGCCCAGTGAATGGGCGAGTGTGGAGACGGGGATATTTTCTTCGCGCAGTGCCCGTTCGGCGAGCAGCATTCGCCAGTTGGTCAGGTAGGTTAGCGGGGCGACTCCGGCGACTGTTTTGAAGTGAAGAGCGAATGTGGTTCGCGACATGGCAGAAGCTCGCGCGAGTTCTTCGAGTTGCCAGCCATGTCCGGGGTAGGCGTGCATGAGGCGCAGGGCGGGGGCGATTCGTTGGTCGCTGATGGCACGCAGTAGCCCAGTGGGCAGAGGGCCTGACGAGTCGAGGTAGGCACGTAAAATTTGGACGAACATGAGTTGCGCGAGTTGGGAGGCCGCGACATTGGCACCGGGGAGTTCTGCCGTTCGCTCGCGAACGAGTTGGTCGAGGAGCCACTGCAGCACCGTCGCCTGAGGCGAAGCGGCGCGGACATGGATGAGAGAGGGCAGCACATCGGCCAGTAGTCCACCACTGGATGGGTCAAGGCGGACATGACCGCCGATCTGAATACAATCCTCTTTACTGGCATCGCCTAAGCGTGCGAACTTGATTGAGGGGTCGGCGAAGACCTGAGTCGCATCAACGGGAGCAATCGCCAAATCGCCCGCGAGGACAAAGGAGCGCTGCGCCGAGAGGAGAAAGACATCTCCGGTTTCGACAAAAACTGGCTCGGCCTGACCGTCGATGGAGAGCCAGCAAGTCCCCTTCACCAAAGCAAAGAACTTGATTTTATCGGGGGCGGGGAAGCGGATAGCCCAGGAGCCGCCCGCTGTAAAACCACCAGAGATGATGGATTGGGCGTTGGCGAACTTGAGAATATCGGAGAAAGGGTCGGTCGTCATTTCCGTACTTATACGCAAGTAAAGCGGATTTTGAATTATTCATAGTCCGATTAATCACACGAATACTGTCGTACAACATGACAGATCAAAACGGCGCAACGCGCACTTTGCAACAACCAATCAATTCCGGTTTTAGTGCAGCTTCGACGGCTCAGGAAGTTATTGATGATATCGACTTATCGGGAAAAGTTGCCATCGTTACCGGGGGATATTCCGGCCTTGGTTTAGAAACGGTACGAGTTCTGGCATTGGCTGGAGCCAAAGTTATCGTGCCAGCACGCGACCACAATAAAGCCGTAAAAGCGGTAGGAAACATTCAAGGTGCTGAAATTTGGGAGATGGACTTGCTCAACCCGACTTCGATTGATAACTTCGCGCAGCGGTTCATTGCGGGTGGGCAAGCGCTGCATATATTGGTGACCAGCGCGGGCATTATGGCGTGCCCTCTGGCGCGTGATGCACGCGGATATGAATCGCAGTTCGCGACCAACCATCTGGGTCACTTTCAGTTGACGGCGCGGCTGTGGCCCGCTTTATGTCAGGCTAAGGGGGCACGAGTAGCTTCGGTTTCCTCATGGGGACACCACTACTCGCCAATGGTGTTCGATGACCCAAATTTCGAGCGACGCGAATATAACCGCTGGAAGGGGTATGGCCAATCGAAGACAGCCAATATCCTGTTCGCAGTTGAGTTGGATAAGCGAGGCAAGGAACATGGAGTGCGGGCTTTTTCGCTGCATCCAGGGAGCATCGTTGGCACTGGTCTGGAAAAGCATGTTTCGCGCGAGGAACTCGTAGCGGCGGGTGTTATCGACGAGAATGGGAAGCAGATTCTCGACCCGACACGAAATTTGAAGACGGTAGAACAAGGGGCAGCGACCAGCGTTTGGTGCGCCACGAGTTCACAACTCGATGGGATGGGCGGGGTGTATTGCGAGAACTGCGATGTCGCGCCACTTGGTTCTGAGGCGAGTGCTAATGGATGGAAGATGGGAGATTCGACTATTCACGCCGGAGTAATGCCATATGCAGTCGATGCCGAAGCGGCGGAGCGGCTGTGGAAACTGAGCGAACAGTTGGTGAGATTGGAGTGGGGGTAATTCGGCTGTGGGAAGAAGCATATGCCTCCCTCTTTGTTGAAACATCCTAATCTGTTAGTCAGTAGAGAACTGTTTGAGGGCGAACACAAGGTTCAAAATGAAAAAGGAGTGCGTTTCACCGCACTCCTTTTTTGGGGTTTTATATAGCGACCTAGACGCGGAGGCCGAAGCCTTTTTTGTTGGTGGTACCGCCTTCGGTCGAGCGGCGCAGGAAGCGCTGGGTGAAGGGCAGGTGCGAGATGAAGTCGGATGCCAACACGCCATCGTCGCCGAGGTCTTTGGCTACGGCTTCGCCAGCGAGGGCGTGCATATGGACTCCCCAGATGGAGGCGCGAATAGGTTCGACACCCTGCGCCAAAAATGAGCCGATGATGCCAGACAAAACATCGCCCGAACCAGCGGTGCCCAGCGCGCGTGAACCGGCTTCGTTGCGGTAGACGGTGCCATCGGGCGAGGCGATGAATGTGGTGCGTCCCTTGAGAACCAGAATCACTTTTTGGGCGCGAGCATAATCGGAAGCGATTTTGGCGCGCTTTTCGTCGTCGGCATCTGCAAGAGAGATGTTGGACAGCACTTCAAATTCTTTGGCGTGCGGGGTGAGGATGCGCGTGGCCTTGATGCCCGCAAAACTAAATCCCTCGTCCAGTGCGCAAAGCGCTTCGGCATCGACGACAGTGGGAAGTGGAGCGGCTTCGACTATTTCGCGAATGGCGGTGGCGGTTTCAGCTTCTTCTCCTAATCCCGGCCCGACCACGAGTGCCTGACAGGCGCGGCATTCGGAGGCGACGCTTTCGACTGCGTTTTGGGCAAGCGTGCCCGCTTTGGTTTCAGGAACGCCGATGACCAGTAATTCGGGAATGGCAATCCCGATGGCAAGCGCCAGCGATTCGGGAACCGCCACGCGCACAGTGCCACACCCGCTACGCAAGGCCGCGCGCGACACCAGAAGGGCCGCGCCGGGAACGCGCTTCGAGCCGCTTACAACGAGCAATTTGCCTCGGTCGGCTTTGGTCGAGTCATCGGCCCATGCCGGAAGAGGCAAGGTTTTGAGCAGGTCGACATCAATTTTTTGTGTTTGCATGAGTTCCTTGGCTTTTTCTTACGCCGCACGGCACGGCAGCGTTTCTTATTTGTGGGAGCGCACGCGCGCAGCACACCATTCGAGTAATCCGCGTATCTCCAAACGCTGGGTAGCGCGCAGTTCGCTTTCGAAGCGTTTAGTGCGCGCAAACTCCTGACAGGCCGCATTAAATTCGAGCGGCAACCAGCGCCCTTCGGCGCGTAGTTCGTCGATGAACGGGTAATCTGGCACGCGATGCAGCACTAAATCGAGAATGGGTTCGAAGGCGGGATGGTCGCCTGTGAGACCCCACCAATAACGAGCGTTGCCGTAATCGCCTTCGCGCCTGTGAATGATGGCGTGCCAGAACGCGGCGGTTTGATCGGGCAAATCCTGGACTAAAGGATGAGCGCCGTCTAAGTCGTCGTTCCAAAGCAGGAGTCCGGCGCGGCAACACTCGACCATAGGGCCGGAGCGGCCATCGAAGAGGTCGGCGGTTTTTAGCTGCCTCGATAGGTTCGCGTCATTCACTCCCGAAGGCACAAGTTCGGGAGCGTGAGGACTGAACAGGTCGAAATAAAAGTTGAAGTCGGACATGGTCACGGTTTGTCGGTGCGCTCAGCGTGCCGTTGGAGGCTAAATGGCAGCATCGCCATCACGAAGGCAGTGGAAAAATGCCGCCGAGGCGCAATCCCCAGAACGCCAACATCAAGACGGTGAGAGAAGCAAACAACACTCTTTCGCCCGGCCATTTCCACTTGAGCGTCGTACCGACGAGATAGAGCAAAGCGCCCGAAAACAAAAGCGGCCCCAAAGGATGCCACAGAAAGGCCTCACGAACATGGGCGTGCGCCAGAGAAACAAACGAGCGGGTTAGCCCACAACCGGGGCATGGCATTCCCGTCATGTTGAAGAATGGGCATACCGAAGGCATTCCGGCAATGCTTCCCCCGTGAGGCAATGGCAACGCGAGCGACAAAACCAACACCGCAGCCACGATATAAAACGCAGCCGGGTACTGTTTGAAGCGCGCGATGGGGAAAGTCAAAGCGAAGCACAGTTTATTTCGTGCTTCGCTTTGGGATATTAACCATTGGGGTTGGCGATGGGAGGCTGGGGGTAAACAGCGGTTTGGACGAGGATTTGGTCGCTATCGTTGCCAAACAAGTCGCGGTAAACGAGGGCGATAGTAATTTGAGTCAGGGGAATGGTGAATAAAGCCCCAATACAGCAGAGAAGAAAGCCGACTACGTTGACGAAACCGAGGACAAGTACCAACAGTACCGATGGCCAAAAATGGCGTCGAAGGGTGCCCATTGACTGGACGATGGCTCCCCACGGCCCCGCCTTGCGATCTACGACCAAAGGTGTGGCAAGAAAAAGCAGCGCCACAAACACGAGGGATATACCAAACAGCAGGAGGAAACCGAGCGAAAGGCCGCCGATTGTGCCACCGACGGCGGAAGGTTGAATAGCGGAGAACTTTCCGGTCGCCAGAAAAGTGAGAGATGATTCGCCCAACTTCACGAAGGGAATCAACATGCTGACGACAAGAATAATGATACCGGGGAGAAAAGCGAGAACATAGAGGATGCTCTGCAAAAGGGCCGATAGTAGGAAGGGGAACACTACATTGGAAGCCAGCAGCATTGCGCGGAGGTTGGCTTTACGAGTGCGGATGGTATTAAGCGCCAGAGATGCCAAACCGCCGAGCAGAAGTTGAGTGACAACCCAAGGGATGATTTGAATGGCAATCGCCAAACTCTGGGCATAGGGTGAAGTACGAGTTGGTAGCGCCCCCTCCAAGAAACTGCATATGGCGACAATTCCCCATGTAACGCCCACATAAATCACCATCGCCAAAAGCCAGATGCCTAGATTAGAGGACAGATAGCTCCATGCTTCACCAATGACATCCATTGAAACGATGCGGCGTGGCAACTGCGGCAGTGGCCCGGAAACGGGCAAAGGCACGGCGGGAGGTTGCCCATAAGGCGGCTGACCGTAGGGATTTTGAGGTGACTGCATGAGACGAAACCTTAAAGGTTCGGCCTCATTTTATCCCAAGGGTCTCACAAATAGAACACAAAGCTAGAAGAGAGGGTATTAATTCGCTCACGCCTTCTTGTGAAGATTCCAATTTATGTAAGAGAGAGGGAAAGAACCTATTACCTATATAGAGTTGGGTAGGATAGTGGATGCGAAAAAAAACGGGGCGCAGTTTTGAACTGCGCCCCGTTTTTAATGGAATGGATTTAATAGTTTGGGTTAGCGATTGGTGGTGGATTGTAGCCGCCCATGTTCTGGCCACCGACTCCGCCGATACCGAAGAGATCGCGGTAGACCAAAGAAATGGCGACGATGGAGATGGGATAAGTGATCAACAATCCAAGGCCGCAGGGAATTGCTCCAACGAGGTTGACGAGCCAGATCACGATAAAGAGAACGAATATGGAGCCGAGGTGAGGCTTGCAGGTGTCCCACGAGCGCTTCATTGCATCAATGGCGCTCATTCCCTGGTCGATGATGAGTGGTTGCGTCATGCATAATCCCAAACCAGCGATAACACCGGGAACGATGCAAAGCAACATGCCAATGTTGGTGATGAGACCAACCAGAATGGAGGCAACAAGTAGAGGGCCTATGACAGTGGTGACACTAGTCAAATCGCTCAGCGAAGCCACTCCGGTTTTCACTTGCGAAATGCCCATCTTAATGAGTCCGCCCGAAAGAGCGATGATAATGATGAACAGAGGGATTCGCGTTAGCAAAGCGACGGCGAAGAAGGCTGGCCCCGGTTGCTGACCCTGCCGAGGAGCGAAGGGCATCATAACGAGGTTAAGAACCAAGCTACAAACGAAGGCTATAACACCTACAATGAGGATGGCTACAACCCACTGTCCGAGGGATGGTTTAACTAAGTTCCACGCTTCACCGATGACATCTAAGGACACAGTGCCACGTGGCTGACCGCCACCCGGTTGGCCATAGTTCGGCTGGTTATAAGGATTTTGCTGCATTGAATTGCTCCATTTGCCCACTATTTTAACCAAAGAAAGATTAAGCGCAAAATTGTTTTTTACGCACCTGACAAGGTCAATTTGCTTGTTCCTATTATATCCAGAACTAATAGGGTAACATAGAGAATTTTTTGAAATTTGGATTAAAGAGCTTGCCGAAAGGGAACCCCACCCCTACAATATGGTTCTTTGGTGTTAGCACTCTCGTGGCGAGAGTGCTAACACCACTTTCGCAGAGGAAGATCAACCGAAAATGGCAACTATCAAACCTTTGGGCGACAAAGTTCTCGTCCAGCCCACCAAATCGGGCGAAATGACTGCGGGCGGCATTGCGCTTCCCGACTCCGCCAAAGAGCGCCCCCAAGAGGGCAAAGTAATCGCTGTCGGCACAGGCCGCACGCTCGACAACGGCTCCAAAGTCGAACTCGACGTGAAAATCGGCGACACCGTCATCTACTCCAAGTACGGCGGCACCGAAGTTAAAGTGGACGGCATCGAATATCTGATCCTCGATGAATCGAGCATCCTGGCCGTTAAAGAAGGCTAATTTTTAAAGCTTTTAACTTTTAGCCGTTAGCTGTTAGCTTTCTGCGAGATTTAAAAGCCCTTGTGATAGTTTGTAGGATTGAATCAAATCGCTTTGGCTTATGCCATTAGTTTTTGGGCTTCTGTTAGGAGCTAAAAAGCTAACGGCTAAGAGCTAAAAGCTTTACCATCATGGCAAAAGACGTTCGTTTTAATGAAGAGGCCCGTCGCGGTCTTGAGCGTGGCGTGAACAAAGTCGCCGACGCTGTCAAAGTAACACTTGGACCTAAGGGTCGCAACGTTGTTATCGAGAAGAAATTTGGCTCCCCCACCATCACCAAAGACGGTGTGACAGTTGCGAAAGAGATCGAACTCTCCGATCCAGCTGAAGACGTAGGCGCAAAGCTCGTCAAAGAAGTTGCCTCCAAGACCAACGATGTTGCCGGTGACGGCACCACCACCGCGACCGTTCTGGCTCAGGCCATCGTTCGCGAAGGTCTGCGCGTTGTCGCCGCTGGCGCTTCGCCATTGGCTGTCAAGCGCGGCATCGACAAGGCTGTCGAAGCTGTTGTTGCAGACATCCGCGCTTCGGCCACTCCGGTTGAAGACAAAGAATCCATTGCATCGGTCGGCTCCATTGCTGGTAACGACCCAGAAATCGGCGACTTGATCGCTGAAGCGATGGACAAAGTCGGCAAAGACGGCGTCATCACCATCGAAGAGTCGAAGGGAACTGGCACGACGGTTGAGATCGTCGAAGGTATGCAGTTCGACAAGGGCTACTTGTCGCCTTACTTCGTGACCGACCCAGAGCGTATGGAAGCCGTTCTTGAGAACGCCCTCATCTTGCTCAACGAGAAGAAAATCTCCAATGTTCAGGACCTCGTTCCTGTTTTGGAGAAAGTCGCTCGTGCTGGTCAGCCATTGCTCATCATCGCTGAAGACATCGAAGGCGAAGCTCTGGCAACCCTGGTTGTCAACCGTTTGCGCGGCATCCTGAACATCGCAGCTGTTAAAGCTCCTGGTTTCGGCGACCGTCGCAAGGCGATGCTCGAAGACCTCGCGCAGTTGACCGGCGGCCAATTCATCTCCGAAGACCTGGGCATCAAACTCGACACCCTCGAAATTTCGCAGTTGGGCACCGCTGAGAAAATCATCATCACCAAAGATGACACCACCATCGTTAAGGGTGGCGGCACCAAGGAAGCAGTTGCTGGCCGCGTTCAGCAAATCCGTCGTCAGATCGAGAACACCGATTCCGACTATGATCGCGAGAAGCTCGAAGAGCGTTTGGCGAAATTGGCCGGCGGCGTTGCGAAACTGAGCGTCGGTGCAGCGACCGAAACCGAACTCAAAGAGAAGAAGCACCGCTTTGAAGATGCTCTTTCAGCCACCCGTGCGGCGGTTGAAGAAGGCATTGTTTCGGGCGGCGGCTCGGCCCTCGTTCACGCAGCAACGGCTCTCGGCTCCTTGAAGGGTGCCAACGCCGATGAAGACACCGGCATCAAAATCGTCAAGGCCGCTCTGGAAGCTCCGCTTCGTCAGATCGCGACCAACGCCGGTTTGGAAGGTTCGGTTGTCGTGAACAAAGTTCGCGAAATGGGCAAGGGCTTCGGCTTCAACGCCGTAACCGAAGAGTACGTCGAACTCATCCCAGCGGGCGTCGTTGACCCCGTGAAAGTGACTCGTTCGGCTCTCCAGAACGCCGCATCCATCGCTTCGCTCATCCTGACGACCGAAGTTTTGGCAACGGAAATCAAAGAGAAAAACCCAGCTCCTGCCGGTGGCGGCGGCGACATGGGTGGCATGGGCGGAATGTACTAAATCCGCCGCTGGTAGCTTCGCTATCAGTGTCAAAACCAAAAACCCCGCGCTCAATCGAGCGCGGGGTTTTTGGTTTATTCAGGCATCTTCTCCGTAATAGAGCGGTTTGCCAATGAAGTGATAGTACATGCCGCGCTAGAAAATCTGAACTGGGGGTGTAGATCCTTCGCAGGCTCAGAGGGTGTATCAAAAGTATTTCTTGAGTCTGTTGAGCATGAGGCCAATGAATGCGATAGTAATCCACGCCTCGCTGGATTTGGGATTGAACTCGTAGTCGCG
>SDZD01000212.1 GCA_004172935.1 bacterium
CGTATCGTAGCTGTCGCCGATGTCTACGACGCCCTCACCAACGACCGTCCTTACAAGAGAGCGTGGCCTATCGAAGAAGCCCGCGCCGAAATCGAACGCCAATCAGGAAAACAGTTCGATCCTGATGTGGTACGAGCGTTTTTAGCCTTAAATACAGAGTAGAACAAAAAATAAAACGTAAATTTTTTTACTTTTATCCCCAACTCCAAGCTCTCATCGCGTGTGCCAACCCCAAAAGTAAGCAGATAGGCAACTACCTGAGTTATTGTGCTCGACTTGACACGACTGCATAATTAGGGAATAACCTTACAAAATGATTTCTAAATCATGATTAACTTTTTCTAAGTCTGCTGCCTACTTGCTTGCAGTCCCCTATGTCACAGCAGCCACGAGTTCTTATCTTAGACGGTGCCCCGGAGAACGTTTATCGGCTCACCGGTATCTTTCATAGCGCGGGTTACACCCAGGTTCAGGGCCATGCCGAGATCGACCACGCCCTCGATTCCGTTCGCGAGTTCCACCCCGACCTCATCCTTCTCGATCTCACCGTGAATGGACGAAAAGGCTTCGAGCTTTTGCGTAATCTCCCCGATGTCACCAAGCAAGCATTTCTACCGGTGCTGGTCATCACCCAGCAACCCGACCATGCCACCCGCGAAGCGGCCATGCTGTTGGGCGCAACCGACTTCATAACCCAACCCCACAACTCCTTCGACATCATCTTGCGGGCGCGTAACCTGTTGCAAACCCGCGCCCTGCACAATGCCCTGCACGAGCGCAACCGCATCCTCGAATCCGAAGTCGCCGAACGCACACAGGGTCTTGAAGTCGCCCAATACGAACTAAAGGCCGCCCAACTCGATGTCATCGAACGTCTCGCTCTCGCAGGGGAACACCACGACGACGATACAGGCGCCCACACCCGCCGCGTTGCCCATACCTGCCAGCGCATCGCCCAAAAACTCGGTTTATCCGACGACCATATCGAATTGGTATTTCGTGCTGCTCCCCTGCACGA
>SDZD01000121.1 GCA_004172935.1 bacterium
CCAACAGCTGAAAGCTGTTGGCGTCGGCTTGACCGACACGTTAGGCTGGGGCGAGAAGGAACAGCCGATGAGCACAAGCTGACCTTGCCTATATGGCGAATGATGCTTGGCCGTTGCATGCGTTGGCTCCCCCTTGTGTGACTGGATGGAATTGTGCCTGACCAGCCCAAAGCTGTGAACCAGCGGCATGAACTTCGGCGGTTGGAATCATCGCTGGCCTTGAAATGCGCATGGAAGGCCGGCGCATGATGCAGTGATGTGCTGACTGCGAAGGACAGGAAGCCAACCAGCGATGGCGCGTGGCACTTTGGCGCCGCACCGTGGCGAGCAGGCTGCCGATGGGCAGACAGCCAGATGGCGACTTGCTGTGCCGCCCGGTTGCGAACCGCTGTGCCTGTTAGCGCTGGACTTGGCCAGAATGCGCAGTGCGTGAGTGCCAAAGAAAGCAACGCCAAGAAACGATCAAACGTTGGAAGCATCAATGGCCAGGGCTTCTGGCGCATTGCCAATTGAAGGCAACCAAAAGCCTAACGCCAGCGTTAACAGGCGGCTGCCAGCGAAGCTGGTAGACGTCCTGTTGAACAACAAGTTAGGCTGGTGATAGTTGCATTGATGAATGAACCAATTTCTGTGGCTGCCTTGGTCCTGCGCTTCAGGTGGGAACTCACGCCAATGCGCACTTCTAAGCTTCTGCCCACGAGGCCGTAGTTACGCCGTTCTCGGCAACCGAGAACCAGCGATTGAAGACTTGAGTTTGATGATTGTTGATTTCAAGGTTGCCATGGGGGAAGACTTCTGCCATTCGCATGATGGCGCGAGCCAAGAAAGCGAGACTGTACTGAATGGGCATCGAACTTAGATGCAAAGCTTCCGGGGTGCCTGCCTTGAACTCCTGCAGTTGATGCACAGCCATTGGCAATGTGTGTACGTACTGCGAAAGCATCATGGTTGCTGATACATGGTAGTCATGATTTACGCCGTTGGCGATGTTCAGTTCCCTATGGGGCAGCAGATATGACGGTGCATCACCGCTACGAATTCGGTTCTGTTGTTGCTTGTTGATTTTTTGAAACCATGAGTGTTGCTCGGCTTCCTTCTTGAGCTCCGCAGCAGTATTGTGAATTTCTTGAGCTCTCGGGTCGACTGACTTGATGGAGGTGAGCATACTTGACCGCCGTTGTTGGTCATGGAGCTTCCATACAAGCAGACGGAAAGACCTTTCCTCTTCTGGAACGTCTGCGAGCGCAATGTATTCAAGTACATCATGGGCTTCGATGATGCAGCGAGCAACAGCGCATGCCGAAGGCATGTCCCACAGTTCATGCGCCTGGTTTGGATCGAATTGCGGAGACAGTCTGTGGAGGCTGATCGCATGACACAACAGCTTGGTAAATATGGGGTCGGCGTAGGAATGATGAGGGCTTTGAGGCTCGGTGCCGACCAGACGTTGAGAAACTTGCGTTCCGAGTTCAATGAACATTTCCAGTTCGCTGACTATTTCGTTGTATCTAACTGCCTCCACGGAGCCCTCCTCGAAAAGCCTAACGCCCACGGTAAGCCGCACCGGAGTGCGCAGCACGGAGAGAACCAACAAGCGAAGCTTGTTGGTGTCGGCTTGACCAAACAGTTAGGCCGCTGCGCGAAGGCACAAATTTTGGGCCTGCTATGCGAGCTAAAGATGTTATGGAGCGAGCCTGGTGATGCATGTGAAGAGTGCGTTAGTTGTGCCGGGAATTCAATGGCTTGTATTTTGGATTGGCTTGGAAGCTGTTTGCAACGATGTTTCCTGCCGAATCGACTTTCCAAGCACCAGCTATTGCCTCCGGTGGAAAAGCTTCATTCCGGCCAAAGTTCCCTTCTATGGCGTAAACCCATCCATTTGGATTTTGCTTTGCTTCAAGCGCCATTTCAGCAGTTGGTTTCAGCGACGCAAATTCAGGTGGGTTGGACATAGCGGTTCCGTGGATGATCAAAGCTGCAAATACGGCGATCCGATGAGCATTCAGACAGGAGGCCTAACGCCCGCGGTAAGCCGCACCGGAGTGCGCAGCACGGAGGGAACCAACAAGCGAAGCTTGTTGGTGTCGGCTTGACCAACCAGTTAGGCCGCTGCGCGAAGGCACCAAAGAATGGGACCGGTGGAAGATTTTCATTCTTGAGCTACTGCGGGAAGAAGTGGCGATGAGCAGAGTACAGCGCTCCGCCACATAAGAAAAGAAAAACGAAGAGCTTGAGTGTTGCCCATTGATCTTCGGTCCATTCTCCTCGAAGAATAGAGATGATGTCCGGGACGAGTAGAAAACGCAGCGACTCAAAGAATCCGTGCCAAGAGCCGAAGAGAATTTTGCCTAAGGCCAGGATGGCTGGAAGGCCGCAAACGAACAGGATTAAGTATTCGCGAAATATCGGTTCGTTAAGCATGATCTTTGTAAGTCGCGCCCTTCAAGAGGCCTAACGCCCGCGGTAAGCCGCACCGGAGTGCGAAGCACGTAGGGAACCAACAAGCGAAGCTTGTTGGTGTCGGCTTGACCAACCAGTTAGGCCGCTGAGCGAAGGTACGGTGTTGCACTTGCTGATTGAAAGTAGGCATCTGGAGGGCCAAAGAGAATCGCCTTATCGGCTTTCTACGGTGGCCAGTTGGAAAGTTTTTTCCACTTTGCCTTAGGCCCAAAAACTGCCTTTGCGATCTCATCGCCGAACTGGAATGAACGCATGTGAACATGCTTTCTGACTTTCTTTACAAGAGCAATCATGCGTTTTACATCGCGTTCTCCGTCCGAGGCAAGAACCCCATTTTGCACGCGAAAACCAATTGGACATTTCGTCCCAGCATCTGCAATCACATAGATGTGAGCAGCTTCCTCCTCGGAGACGGCATGTGCCAAATGTTGATTGCGAATGCCGCGCAGACGTTCGTGAAAAATTAGTTGGTTTTGAGTAAGTCCCTTTATCTCTGATATTTTTAATGTCAGTCGCTTCCCTGAATTGAAGCACCGGATATAAGTTACAACGGCAAAGCAATAGAGGCTTCTAACGAGCAAAGCGTCAAATTTATCACCGCCTGATTTGCCGACTGGTGTGAGATGACCAAGTGCGGGAAGTAGCCGTTCCAGTGCTTGCTCAACTTCAACAAGCCGCCCGTCCAGTATTGACAATTCAGCGAGGGCTTCTTTGCTTGGGTGTTTGAAGTCAAACCATTGAGGAAGACTAAATCGAGGAACCATAAGAGGCCTAACGCCACAGGTAAGCCGCACCGGAGCGCGAAGCGCGCAGGGAACCCACAAGTGAAACTTGTGGGTGTCGGCTTGACCGACACGTTAGGCTGGGGCGAGAAGGAACAGCCTGTGAGAACAAGCAAGCCTTGCTTTGCTGGCAGATGTGTGACCTTGACATGCCAAAACTCCCTTGGAATGACGGCAATTCTGCCCGATGCCCGGACACTTGGCCAACCGGCGAATACTCGCAGGCCGCCGACAGGCGGGCCGGTTCACTAAAACTTGTGGCCTGCTGCCTCCCAAGTTCGCCGCAAAACTTGAAAAGCGCCAGGCAGTGATGGCCTTTGGCCATGACTGCGGGATGCCAAGTGCGGTGGCTTGCCTCGGCGCCACGGTGCACTGGCCGCCGCAGGACGGACAGCCACAAGGCGATGGCGTGTGGCACTTTGGCGCTGAACCGCGGTGAGCAGGCTGCCGAAGGGCAGACAGCCAGACTGAAACTTGCCAAGCCGCCAAGTCGTGACCCGCGAAGCCTGTTGATTCGAGCCTAGAAATACGCGCAATGCTTGGGTACAAAAGGAAAGCAGCGCTGGCCACGACTAAACGGTGAAAGTATCAATGGCCAGACTTCGCCACATTGCCGATTGAAGGCAACCAAAAGCCTAACGCCCGCGGTAAGCCGCACCGGAGTGCGCAGCACGGAGGGAGCCAACAAGCGAAGCTTGTTGGTGTCGGCTTGACCAACCAGTTAGGCCGTTGCGCGAAGGCACGTTGTTCTGGTTGCTGGCTGATGCGTTGGACCTGCATGCAAGGTTTGGCATCACGCATCTTCCACGGTTAATGGACCGAACTGACCAGTCAGGGCTTCGACGAAAACGCCCAGGAATTTGAAGTATTCCCCAGCGCGATCTACGTCGATGCCGCCTTGAACAATGACGCAATGGAATTCGAAGGGCAATTCTTCTTGCGGATTTGTGAACAAGAAGCGCTCACGTCCTTCATCGAGCGGAGCAACCTCGCCCAGATGACGTAGCAGTTCTTCCACAAGTGTCTCCGACTGTGCCGAAAACCGGAAATGTTGGCGAAGTCCCATGTTGAGAGGCCTAACGCCACAGGTAAGCCGCACCGGAGCGCGAAGCGCGCAGGGAACCCACAAGTGAAACTTGTGGGTGTCGGCTTGACCGACACGTTAGGCTGGGGCGAGAAGGAACAGCGGATGAGGACACGCCGACTTTGCTTTGCTGATAGATGTTTGACCTTGCCACGCCTGCGCCCCCTTGGCTTGAATTGCAGAGATTCTGCCTGATGCCCGTGCACCTGGCCAACCGGCGAATACTCGCAGACCGCCGATAGGCGGGCCGGTTCACTAAAACTTGTGGCCTGCTGCCTGGCAAGTTCGCAGCAGAGCTGGCAAACGCCAGGCAGTGATTCCCAAAGGCCATGACTGCGGGATGCCAAGTGCTGTGGCTTGCCACGGCACCACAGTGCACTGGCCGCCGAAGGACGGGCAGCGACAAGGCCATGGCGTATGGCACTTTGGCGCCGCACGGTGATGAGCAGGCTGCCGAAGGGCAGACAGCCGATTGAAACTTGCCAAGCCACCAAGTCGTGACCCGCGAAGCCTGTTGATTCGAGCCTAGAAATGCGCGCAATGCTTGGGTACAAAAGGAAAGCAGCGCTGGACAAGAATAAACGGTGAAAGTATCAATGGCCAGACTTCGCCACATTGCCAATTGAAGGCAACCAAAAGCCTAACGCCCGAG
>SDZD01000122.1 GCA_004172935.1 bacterium
CCCCAAACATCCCCACCCCCGCCGATTTCGATGCCAAAATTCTAGAGCGCATCTTCGCGCCCGGCGGTGCATTAGAGTTGCAAATGAAAGCGCGCGGACGCGATTTCGAGGCGCGTCCCGAACAGCTTGAAATGGCGATGGAGGTGTCGCGTAGCGCCCGCGACGGCGCGCATTTGCTGGTCGAGGCCGGAACTGGCGTCGGCAAGTCGTATGCGTATCTGGTGCCTTTGCTCATCTGGGCGCTGGATAATAAAAAGCGCGTTCTGATTGCTACGGGCACCAAAGCGTTGCAGGGCCAGCTCGTCGAGCGCGATTTGCCGTTTTTGCGCGAGATGTTTCGCGCCAACTTTAATCGCGATTTCGCGTTCGCATTATGCCTGGGAACGAGCAATTACATTTGCCCCCGCCGTCTCGCCAAAGCACAGGTCGCGGGCTTGTTCGCCTCCGAGAAAGACGTGCAAGCGCTCGCCAAAATTCAGGAGTTCGCGGCCAAAACCAAGACGGGGAGGGGAGTGGACATGAAAATCGAGCCGCCCGCCTCGCTGTGGGCGCAGGTGAACCGCGAGTCAGATTTGTGCCTGGGGCGCTCGTGTCCGCTGTACGACCACTCGTTCTTTTTCAAGGCGCGGCGCGAAGCCGAAAAAGCGCAGATTCTGGTTGCTAACCATCACCTGTTGTTCGCTCATCTTTCGACTGGCGGCAACGCCAGCGGCGTTATGCCACCTTTCGACGCCATTGTGATCGACGAGGCACACGGCATCGAGGATGTGGCGTCGTCGTATCTGGGCGCCGAAGTATCGAATCTGGGCGCAGCGAAGTTAATTGAATTGGTGGCGTCACGCCGTTCGGGGAAGACGTTGCTGACCAGTGCCACTTTTCCCGATAAGGCGGTTCACGAGCGGCTGCTGCAAGAGTCGGCTCAGGTGGCGCGCGAGGCGTTCGCTAAGTTCTTCGAGGAGTTGCAGTTGGCGCTCAATCTCGACCCACACCGCAGCAGCAACATCCGCATAACGCGGCCCAATTTGCTGCACAACTATCTGGAAGAGCCGCTGAAAAATCTGGAAGATGTGCTGACGCAAGCGCGCGTGTTAGCCGAGCTAAGCGGCGATGAGTCGCTAACCAAAGAACTGGAAGGTTTTGGGAGTCGCTGCGCCGAAATGCGCCGCGCCGCCAACCTCATCGTTTCGCAGAACGAGCGCGGCTACGTGTACTGGACGACCTGTGTGCCTCGTCACAGTGATGGCATCGGCAGCGCCGCCCGCGCCCCGCGTCTATCGGTACATGGCGCTCCCATCGAAGTGGCGGAGGCGTTGCGCGAGGGCTTGTTCTCTAAATTCAAGCCCGTCATTTTGACCAGCGCGACCCTGACGACGGGCGCCTCGTTCGACTTCCTCATCGACCGTTTGGGGCTGGGCGAACCGCCCGCCCCCAAAGAAGAAGAGGGGGCCGATGCGAAAGAGACCACAGTCGCCAAGGCTGAAGCCACTCGCGTTACGCCGATTTTCCGTCAGAAACAGACCGAGAAACTAAAAGGGGCCAGTGCCGACGAACTGGCGGCGCAAAGCCCATCGCTCGAACCGCCGCGCACGCTGACTTTGGGCAGTCCATTCGACTATCGTAAAAACGCGCTGGTTTACGTCGCGTCCGATTTGCCCGATCCGGCTAACCAGACGTTCTGGGAAGACGCCGCCATCAAGCGCTGCGCCGATGTCGTTAAACGCACCGAGGGGCGTGCGTTCGTGCTGTGTACAAGTTTCCGTCTCGTCGATCAAGTCGCTAATTTTCTGGAGCGTATGCTGGGCAAGAAAATCCGCATTTTGCGTCAGGGCGAGATGGCGCGCGGCGCTTTGCTCGAAGAGTTCCGCAACGACGTTCATTCGGTGCTGGTTGGGACGACCAGTTTCTGGCAGGGCGTGGACGTACCCGGCGAAAGCCTGTCGTGCGTGGTGATTATGAAACTGCCGTTTGCCGTGCCCGATGAGCCAGTCGTTCAGGCGCGCGTGGAGGAGATTAAGAAGCGTGGCGAGGATGCCTTCAATTCTTATCAAGTGCCGCAAGCGGTGATGCTGTTCCGGCAGGGTTTTGGTCGCTTGATTCGCACTGGAAACGACCGAGGTATCGTCGCTGTTCTCGACCCGCGCGTCAAAACCAAGCGCTATGGGCAGACCTTCCTCGATTCGCTACCCGACTGCGAAGTGACCCACGAGATAGAGCGTATTTCGCTGTTCGTCGCTTCGATGTAAACCCCAACGTTCCAGAAGACAGCGGCTTATTGGCGAATCATTGTATCGGTCGAGTGGGGTTTTGTTGCCAAACTCTTTTGCAATGACCGTTCAAATTTTGCTGTTTGCTTCCCTCAAAGACGCTTTGAATACGGCTCAACTCGAATTTGAGGTGCCCGAAGGCGCCCGCATTCAGGATGTGCTGCGCGCGTTTGGCGAGGCCTACCCCACGGTTGCGCGCTATCTGCCGCATGTGCGCGTCGCGCGCAATCTCGATTATGCCGCTCAGGACGACGAGGTGCAGCAGGGCGACGAGTTGGCGCTCATTCCCCCGGTTTCGGGTGGCAGTGACACGATTTTGCCTGACGACTATGCGCCGCTTGTCGGGGTTCGCGAAGAGGAAATATCGCTCGATGAAGTGACGCGCGCCGTCGAGGGCCAGACGCAGGGGAGGGCGGGCGCGATTTGCACGTTTTCGGGATTGGTAAGGTCAACATCGCGCGACCCAGAGGGCAACTGGCACGATGACATCGAATACCTCGATTACGAGGCGTTTGTGCCGATGGCCGAAGCCAAATTGCGCGAGATCGCTGTTGAGGTTGCCGTGAAGTGGGATGCCGCGTGCGCGGTTCTTCACCGCGTCGGGAAATTGCAGGTCGGGGAGGCCAGTGTCGTTATCGCCGTGGCATCGGCGCACCGCGCCGCCAGCTTCGAGGCGTGTCGTTTCGTGATCGAAGAAATCAAAGTGCGCGTCCCCATCTGGAAACGCGAAACCGCCCGCGATGGCTTCTGGTGGAAGGAAGGGAGTTGAAGCCGAGCTTTTAGCTATTGGCTGTTAGCTCTTAGCCCCCAGAACTAAAATCCGTTCGCATATGCGAGGTAATGTTGGTTCGGTGAGTGGGCTAAGAGCTAACAGCCAATAGCTAAAAGCTGTTTAGAATGTCGGTCCGATAGCGAAGTGAGTTTGGCCTCCGTTGCGACCAAAACCGTAGTCGAGACGAACTGGGCCGATAGGCGTCTGCAAACGCACACCCACACCGACACCGTACAGCACGTCGGCGCCGCTGTTGTTGGTCAGGCGTCCGCCGAAGGCCGAACCTGCGTCGCTAAACAGTACGCCCTGAATCTGGCGGTTGAAGCGGTAACGTAGCTCCAGGTTGCCGTAGAACTGGTTGTCGCCGTACTGTTGGTCGGTCTGGTAGCCGCGAACGGTATCGGGGCCGCCGATGAAGTACTGTTCGAAAGCGGGCAACTGGTTGAGCGCGCGTCCCAACACCACACGTCCAGCCAACACGATTTTAGGCAATTCGGTGGCGCTCTTGGGCTTGGAGAGCGGGAAGTAGTGGCGCAGGTCGATGTCGAGCTTGGTGAAGTTCGAGCTACCGCCCAGTGCTTTCAATCCTTGTTCGATGGAGACGAGTTCGCGACCACCGCGTGTCGGGTCGAGTCGCGAGTCGCGCGCATCGCGCAAAAAGCCAAACGAAGGCGCCGAAACCGTACCCGGCTTGGTGAAGTCGGCGAATGGGCCGGTAACCGGGATTTCGTTGCCATCAGAGTCCAACTGGCGCAATCTGGCGCGCTCGTTACGATAGCCGAAGATGAAGTTGCGTGTGCGCTCGTTGTCGAGCGGTTTCACGAAGCTGACGCGGCCACCTTGGCGGCGCTCTTCGAACGAGTTGTTGATGGGAGTCGTGCCCGTCTGGAAAACGCGCGGCAAACGGTAGATGGTGCGCGAGTAGAGCGAGATGTCGTAGGAGCCGTTGCGCTTGCCGACGAAGGGGTTGCCGTAGCTGAGTTCGTAGTTGCGCCGTGAACCGGCTTCGACCGATGCGGCGATGCGGCTACCGCTGCCACGGAAGTTGGTTTCGCCAATTGACACGAAACCGGAGATTTTGGAGCGCGAGTCGAAGCCCAGACCGACACCGAATTGTCCTGTGCGCTTTTCTTTCAGCAAGAAGGTGGCGATAACGCCGCCCTCTACGTCGGGGTCGTCGTCAATTTTGAAGGTCGCGTCTTCGAAGAAGTTAGTGTCCATCAAGCGCGACAAATCGCGGCGTAGTTTGGAGGCGTCGAAGGGTTCGTTCAGCGGGGTGGTGATGAGTTTGCGCGCTAACTTGGGATCCGTTTTTGTTAGTCCCGACAGTTTGATTTGCGTTAGCTTCGCTTCAAGCAGGGTAAAGGCCAAGATGCCATTGTCTTCCTGCGAGGCGTTTTTCACCAGAACGGCGAAGTTCTTGTCGGTATAGAGTTTCTGAATCGCCGTTACATCGGACGCGACTGTTTGCCTATTCAGAACAGTGCCACTTTGGGAAACCAGGGCTTTTTGCAGGTCTTCGCTTTTGACAACCGTGTTTCCGATGAAGCTAAAACTCGTAATGACGCGGTTTTCGACCACGATGTAGGTAACGACAACCTTTTGTGGGTCATTGACATCGGGGGAGACCTGTGCTTGGACCGAATTGAAAAAGCCGAGTTGGCTAATGCGGCCCCGGTCGAGGTCAACCTGACGCGATGAAAAAGCCGAAGCGCGCTGGGTGCGAACTTGAGTCAGGAGCGTCTCGGAGGGGATGACGCGGTTGCCCACGATGCGTACCTCGGTGATTTCGCGGCCCTCTGCGGCTTGGACATCGCCAATTATGGGCTGATCATCAGGCGCTGGCGCCCCTGCGTTGGGAACCCCGCCGCCCGGCTGGGGGCTGACAACCGTCGAGTTGTTCTGGGGAGTGCCTGTTGGGG
>SDZD01000123.1 GCA_004172935.1 bacterium
GGCTGTGTTGACGGCGCGGCGCTCGATGTTGCGCGCTACATCGCGGAAGTTGACCATGATTTTTTAGGAGGGATTTGCACCGGTGGGGATGATGCTTTGGGGAAAGCGCGCGAAGGCGCTAAGACGCAAAAGGGGGCAATTTAAACACAGAGAACACAGAGGAGCTTAAGAAGCACAGAGAGATTTTGAGAGGGGGTGTGGCTCTGGTGGGATTTCTTGGGGATTTATGGAAGAGAAAAATTCACCACAGAGACACGGAGGCACAGAGAGGGGGATGAGAAACGCGGCCTGGGTGAGATTCTTCTGGCATCGGGGCTGGGAGTTGAGAGCCTTCGCGGGGTATCAAATTGGAGGCGCGGCGCGAAGCGAAAACTAATCACTAACCACTAGTAACTAAAAACTAGGGCGCCAGATGACCGTCTTCGATGTTGATGGTGTTGGCTCGGAGCAGGGTTAGCGGGGGGCCATCCGGGGTTGGGTTAGGGATTGGGATGTTGAGGTCGTGGTTGGCGGTGAGTTGGTTGAGGGGGCTGCCTGTTTGGGACAGGGCTTGTGAAATGGAAGCCTCGCGGGGTATGGAGGCGAGGGCTGTGTTGACGGCGCGGCGCTCGATGTTGCGCGCTACATCGCGGAAGTTGACCATGATTTTTTAGGAGGGATTTGCACCGGTGGGGATGATGCTTTGGGGAAAGCGCGCGAAGGCGCATCGGGGCTTTTACAGGGGGAGTGAGGAGAAAAGATTGTTGGAAGGGGCAATGGCTCGATTTTTAACCACAGAGGCACGGAGACACAGAGAGGTTTGGGAGAGATAATTATGTGAAGTGCGGTTCCTCGCTTCGGAATGCGTTTGATTTATTTTCGGGGAGCATCAAGATATTTTCGTATGAGAGGCGTATTGATTGACATCGCTGTTTGCGCGGGGGTGGTGTTGGGGGCTATTGCGGGCGCTGCGTTGTATGCGGCTTATGTTGTCATGGTCGAGAAGTGGTTTTTCGGGGCTAAACCTGCGTTCCCGACAGGCTCCATTTTGCCTGGAGGCTTGATTGGTGCTGCCGTTGTGTTGATGGGAGTGGGGATTTGGCGCAGACAGGTTTATTGCCGAGGACTCGCCGTTACTCTGGTGGTTTTGCCCTGTTTGCTTTCTCTCTATGCACTGACTGAGGTGTTGAGTACGGATAGAGTATTTCTCCTCTGTTCGGTGTTAGGGATTTTGCCGGTAGTTGTGACGCCGATTTTTGTGGTGTTATTGCCGCGCTTGGTGCAGGGGTATCGGGCGTCGCGGGAATCGGTTACGGAAGAGTAAGGGGGATTTAGGTATGAGAGATGTGTTGATTGTTATTGGCGTTGTGGTGGCGGCGGTGGGTGCTGCTGTGGCGGGGGCTGGGCTGCTTACCTTCTATACCTTCGCGATTGATCGGTGGTTTGGGCCTTCGGCGGGCATTGATTTTGTGGCGTTGATTACTGTGCCAACGGGGGCGATGATTGGGGGTGCAATTGTGTTGATGGGGGCAGGAATTTGGTTTGATTTGGCGCCCTGTCGAGCAATCGCTGTGATGCTGGTGGCATTGCCGTTTCTGTTTGCTGTTTATGAGTTGTTTGGGGTGGTTGATACGAGGGGAGTTCACCTCGATTATGTATTGGAGATTCTGCCCGCAGTTATTACGCCTGTTTTCGTGGCGTTGGCGCCGCGCTTGGCGCGCGGGTATCGGGCGGCGCGAGGTGTGGTTTTGGAAGAGTGAGGGGGCACCGTTACGCGGCCCTTATCTGGTATTTCGTGCCACCTATTGTGGGGGGAATGAGTTATTGCCTTTCGCGGACACGGCGGGCGATGTAATGTGCGACTCTATTTGGTATATAAGAGCGCTTTTCGCCCCGAATCGGGAGTAGAAAGCAAGAGTTGCGTCATCCTGAGCCTGCGAAGGATCTTGGCCTTCTCCGAGTGTTTCCGAGTTGCGAGTATGGATCCTTCGCAGGCTCAGGATGACGACGCTGGAAGTCCATTACTTGAATTACACACTGAAAAAGAGTCGCACATCACGTGGCGGGCGATGTCTCTATGGGGGTTTTCGCGAGGTGATATTTTGTCTCGCGGACACCGCAAGCGATGTCCCTACGGGGGCGTGATTGGGTTATGGGATTGAAGTCGGAGAGCCTTTGTGGGGTTCTCCGACTTCTTGGTTTGACTGTGGTTTAGGCGGTTTTGGCGCGGGCGGCTGTGGTGGAGAGGTCGAGGGTGAATTGGTTTTGCGAGTCGGTTTTGTATTTGTCGAGTGACGGGGAGTAGGCTTTGACTTGCAGGGTTTTGCGGTCGGGGAGAAATTCCAACAGGCGCATGTAGGCTTCGCCGCCTTCTTTTTTCATCTGGTAGTTGACCAGCATCTGGTGGACGACGTTGCCGTTGGGGGCGGGGCTGGAAAGGCGGCCCAGGCCGTCGTTGAGGACGTGGCCGTTGAGCGTCATCACCATGTTGGGGTGTTTGGTGACGAGTTTTTGCCACAGCTCTTCGCCGTCGTTGATGCCTTCTGGGGCTTTGCCGACGGGGTAGTTGTGGGGGTTCCAGCTTTGGTCGGTGCGGGTCGCAATGTCGTAGCGCGTCTCGTCGAAGTACATGTAGGCGTGGGTGATGAGGATTCCGAGGCGGTCGGGATGCTGCGACAGGATTTTGTCGGCCCAGGCGACGGTGTTGTGGCGGGGGCCAAATTCGAGGGCGATGATGATCCAGTCGCGTCCGCCCGCGCTGAAGAGGTGGTAGCTGTTTTCCATGCGGCCCGCTTCCATGACGCCGCCGAGTGTCGGCCACGACTTGTAGTTGTCGTAGGGGAAGTAGTCGTTGAGCAGGGTATCGCGCGTGTTGGTGCTGCCGTTGGTGCCGTAATCGTGGTTTCCCGTCACGAAGGCGTAGGGGATGACGCCATCGAGGGTTTTCATCGCTTTCTGAGCGACTTCCCACTGCGGGACGTTGTTGTTGTTGACGATGTCGCCGAGGTGCAGCACGTAGGCGATGTTATGGTTTTTGATGTTGTCGGCAATCCAGCGCGTCTGGTTGTCGAAGTGATGGCCGAATTTGCCCATCGTGTAAATCTGCGTGTCGGGCAGAACGGCAATCGTCCACGAGCCGGGCACGAAGGGCAACGGCTCGACCACTGGTTCAACGGGCGCGGCGGGCGCCTGTGCGGTGACGGTGTCTTGAGCTTCGGCTCGGAGCTGGGTCGCCGCCGCATACAGGAAGCCAGCGGAGGCGGTGCGCAGAAGTGAACGTCGGGTGATGGGCATAGGAACTCTCGTGTGTCCGTCAGAGGGTAGGCGCGGGTGTTTAACGAAAGGATAAGAGATTTTTAAGCACTTCCTTAAACACAGAGAACACAGAGGAGCATGAGAGGCACAGAGGGATTTTGAGAGAGGGAACCTTGGCTCTGATGGGATTATGTGGCTGTTGAAATTTGGTTGTTTTTAACCGCAGAGACGCGGAGGCACAGAGAGTTTTTGAGAGAGGGGAAGTGAAGTGGGGAGTGGGCTAACAGCTAAGGGCTAACAGATGAAAGCTTGTGTTCCAGAAACCAGTCGTAGAGCCTGGGATTGGTGTAAGTTTGGCGCCATGCTTCGTGGCTGGTGTTGGGGAAGATGGTGAGTTGGGCGCTGTTGCCGAGGGGTTTGAGAGCGTCGATGAGCTTTTGGGATTCGGCTACTGGGACAGTTGTGTCTTGCGCGCCGTGGAAGGCCCAGATGGGAGTGTTTTTGAGGGCGGGCAGGTATTTCGTCTGGCTTTTGCCGCTGATGGGGGCGATGGCAGCGAAGCGCGAGGGGTAACTGCTGGCGAGTTTCCATGTGCCCGCGCCGCCCATGCTCCAGCCTGTCAGGTAGATGCGGGTGGGGTCGGCTTGATATTTTTCGAGGATTTCATCGAGCAGGGTATTGGTGTTTTCGACCGACCAGTGGCTGTCCCACCATTCATCGGGCGGGCACAGGGGGGCGACGACGATGAAGGGGAGTTTGGTTCCGGTTCGCACCACATAAGGAAGGCCCTCCTGTTTGAGCTTTTGTAAGTCCTGACTGCGGGCGTCGGAGCTGTGCAGGTAGAGCAGGACAGGCCACTTTTTCTGGGGCTGATCGGTGTAGCGGTCGGGGAGATAGAGCAGGTAACTGCCGCTGAAGGTTTTCAGGGTGGGGCGGGAGAACGTAGCCTCGCGCTCGTTGGATTCGGGTTGTTGCGCGGGTTGGGCGTGGGCGGTGCCAATGGAGAGGAGCAGAGCGAAGGGGAGCGCGCGTTTCATATAGCATTGGATTGTTGAAGAGGCGTGGTGTTTCGAGGAGGGGCGTTGATGGGATTGGGCACCTTCTCGTGTCGGAGCGGGGGCTGCGCGTGTCTGCTGCAAATCTTAGAAGAAACTTGTGAAACATTTGTGTGAGTCGCTTTTCTACACCTGTCAGGAAATTGAGGATTTATCTTGCTTGAAAGATGGATTTTCTGGTTCTCCGCATGGATTTTGTATGAAACGCCAATTGCTCTTGTTGTCATTGATTGCTGTACTTCCTTTGGCTGCTCAGGCTCAGCCCGACCTGAATAACGCGCCCAAGGGGAACAATGCTCCCAACTGGAAACCGAATGCGAATGGTCGGTTCGGGCAGAACTTTAATTTGCAAGACCTTCTCAATCGCAAGCCGATGACCCCAGAGCAACTGAAGCAGATTCAGGCGCAGCAGGAAGAGCAGCGCTTGCTGATGTTGCGTCAGCGTTTGACGCGCGAGGGGTTCACCGATGTCGCGGTGCAGGATGCCATCGTTGATTTCGCCAAGGAGAAGGAAGTCGCTCGCGTCAAGTTGCAGACGCAGTGGACGGAACTCGATAAATCGACGCACAAGGCCGACCTGACCGATGCTCAGATCGCCGGAATGCTGAACGATTTTCAGGCCAAGGCCGATGATGAGCGGGCGCGGCGCGAAATGGCGTTGCAGCAGCTCAGCACCAAAATCGAACTCGAACAGAAGCCCCGCCTCAAGTTGTTACTGATGACGATGGGCCTGATCGGCGATGAAGCCTCGCTGGTGAAAAAGGATGCTGCGGGCGGCATCGCTGATTTTGCCGGACTTGGTGGGCTGGCTGGCATCGGCGGATTGAACAACCTTCTCGAAGGTCTGGGCAATAATGCCCAGGTTCGCATCTTCAATGGTGTGTAAGGGCTGAAGATAACCACTGAAAAGACCGCGCGGACTGAGTCCGCGCGGTCTTTTTGGTTTTTTGGGAAAGGTAACAAGACGCGCCAAGGCACGTCTCTACGGGTTTTGTTGGCAATGCGCGGTGACTTCTCGCGGACAGGGCAAGCCACCTAATGTTTTGGTAGGTAAGAGCGCTTTTTCGCCCCGAATCGGGAGCAGGAAGCAAGAATTGCGTCATCCTGAGAGGGTGTATCAAAAGTGAGTTAGAATGAGATGATGCGTTATTCCAGCGACTTGAACGATGACCAATGGAGCGTTGTGGAAGGGTTACTGCCCTTAGCCAAGAACGGA
>SDZD01000213.1 GCA_004172935.1 bacterium
GTCATCCGGCGAACCTGACACGAGTCGATTACAAGTGGGGCTCGTGTTTGAACTTCCGCTCGAGAATAGAAAAGGCCGCGGCGAAGAAGCCGCCGCTCGCGCAACAAAGGAAGCTATCGAACGCCAACGCACCTATCTCGCTAGAGAACTGGAAACGAATCTGCAGCAGGTCGTTAACACCATGCAAGCAACCGAACGACGCCTCCAACTTCTCGAGGAAGAATTAAAAAGCGCCAACACCGTCGCCGATGCTGAACGCCGCAGATGGCGCGCCGGCGACAGCAACCTCTTCATGGTCGCCGCTCGCGAAGAAGAAGCCGCCAACGTCGAAATCCGCAAATGGACCGCGGTCTACGACTTCAACACCGCCGAAGTCGAAGCGCGATTCATCACCGCAGATTTCGTGAAGTAGTTTCGCGCGCACTTGCTGGCGATTGCGTGGTGGCTTGATGCCCGCGAGTGGCGTCGGGCTTTTTGTGATTGCCCGCGCTCTCCACGGATGCTGACGCTCCCCACGGATGCTCGAGCTTTTCACGATTGCCTGCGCTCCCCTCGATCGCACGCGGCGAGGACTTCCAGCGTCGAGGTTCAGTAGTTAAGCGCACTCGTAGTGAACGATCGACTCTCGTACTCGCGACTCTTGTAAGTTAGCGCGCCAAACATAGCGATTATGTTTGGCGCACAGAACGCGAAGATTCTCACTCGCGTGTTCGCCACCACGAGCTACACCCAAAATATGATCAAGTTGTAGTGCATGCTGAGACCCGCAACGGTCTCCTAAAACCGATTCGAACTCGCATCCACGACCGCCGTTACGAATCCAAACTTGATTTCTCACGCTGGCCGAAATGTACCGTGCCGAACTGCGAGTTACCTTATCCTGCGCACGAGATGTACCTCGCAATTGTTCCGTTTCGTGCGCACGAAATGAATCGGGAACCTTCTTCGTTTCGAACTCGTCACCACATTCCTGAACTCTGACGTTTTCCATTTCGTGCGCGCGAAA
>SDZD01000214.1 GCA_004172935.1 bacterium
AGCAGGTAGTGATGCGACATGCGGTGGTGTGTGTACATGTGCTGTGCAGCCATGCCACCACGACACCCAGCTTGCTCGCCTGTTGCAGCATCCAAGCTGTGTGCCTGCCCCCACACACGTGCGCACACGTAGCTGGTGACTGTACCTATCGATCGCGCGGGTGTGGTGCTGTGCATCCTGTGTGTGCCGGGTGTGCTGTGGCTGTGTGGTGTGTGTGCGCGTAGACATGCGCGCACATCACGATGGGCATAAGTATGCAGCCATGCCACAGCGCCGCCACACGCCCAACGTCACAGCATACATGCGCAACATGACATGGCAGCTATGATTGCATGATCGACACAGTGCGGTGGTGCTGATGAGCATCCGGCGTGGCGCTGTGCATGTACTTGTGCGTGTGCGAGGACATGTGTGTACACCCTGCTACTCACGGATACGCAGGCCTACCACTGTACAACCACGCATCACGCGCCCCAGCATATAAGTGCAACGTGACAGTGCAGCTATGGGCACATGATCGACAGTGTGTGGTGTTGCTGATGAGCGCCCGGCGTGTCGCTGTGCATGTGTACATGCGTGTATCCGTGGACATGTGCGCACACCATGTCGGCCACTGGTACACAGGCCTGTCAATGTACCGTTACGCAGCCAGAGTCAAAGCACACGTGCGCAGCATGACACTACAGCTATGGGTAGGTGATCGGCACTGCACGGTTGTGATTCTGTGGCGAAGGGTAGTGTCTGCACATGTGCAGACACTGAGTGTGTGCATGTACAAGTGCGCACAACCAACACGCAGGCCTACCACTGAACAACCACGCACCACGCGCTCCAGCAAACAAGCGCAGCATGACATGACTGCTATGGGTGCGTGATCGGCACAGAGCGGTGGTGCTGGTGGTCGATGGGTGTGGTGCATGTAGGCGCACATGTGTGTGCATCCGTGGACATGTGCGCACAGCGTGTCGGGCACGGGTATGCAGGCCTGCCACAGCGCCGCCAC
>SDZD01000083.1 GCA_004172935.1 bacterium
GAGTTCGTAGCCGGGGAAGGTAGGGTATTGGACTCCAGTGAGTCCTCGGATGGATTTGACGTGGCCATCGGCATAGAGGAACGGGGCGGTTTCGAGGTGGATGAACTGGATTTGCTGCCCCAGGTTGCCGAGGTCGCAGTAGTAGTTCCAGATGGAACTGCTGAGGTTGCCGTTGTTGCCATCGCCGTTGATACGGTGTCCGGCGAAAACTGTCAGAGAGACGGCGGGGACGGCAGCTAGTTTTTGGGGAGGGTTGCCGCTGCCGAAGTCGCCGCACAGGTTTTGGGCCGCAGAGTAGGAACGGTAGGCGTTGGCACCGTAGAGGCGATGGGCGGGGACGCGCGTCGATTTGGTGTCGCTGGGGCACTGGATGATTTGGCCGCTTTTGACGTAGGGCTGGATGACGGTATCCCAGGTGGCGGCGTAGGTGCCCAGCGGGCCAGTGGCTTGATAATTGAAGTTGGTGCTGGGGTAGGTTTCGTCGTAGTCCTGAACATATTGCAGCACGCCGAGGCCGATTTGCTTCATGTTGCTCTGGCAGGAAGCGCGGCGGGCATTTTCACGGGCACGGGCGAAGACGGGAAACAAAATGGCAGCCAGAATCGCGATTATGGCTATCACCACCAGCAATTCGATAAGTGTAAAAGCTGATTTATAGGTTTTGTAGGGATACATGGAATTATTGAAGCGTTCTTTCATGGCATCATGAAAGAACCATAACGATATGGATGAGTTAATATACCCATATTCAAGGTTGTTCAAACATGATTTTTGAGCGGGGATTTTAACCACAGATTTTTTGATGGGAAGGGGATTGTTTTTAAACCGTAAAGGCGCAGAGATTGTTGCGAGAGGAAATAATACTCTGCACCTAGCGCCACAACATCGCCAGCGGTGTCATCCTGAGCCAGCGAAGGATCTATACCTCCACACCAGACACATTTTCAATCTCCCCGCCCACATCACCCTCCTAAGACAGTGAAGAATGAACCGGGGGATGTGCCATAACCCGCTGTCAGGGGGTTATGGCGCTCATCGGTAGTAACGAGGGCGAACACAAAGAGGCCCCTACATGGGACAATCGGAACTCAAATTAGGCTGACTTGCCGCTAACGAAAGGGGGTAACAAGCAATGTTCGGGGGCCAGCTAATGGCGGTTATTGGAGAGGGTGGGGGCGGTTTGTTGGGCGCGGTAGGCGCTGGGGGTAATGCCGAAGACGGCTTTGAAGCGGCGGGCGAAGTAGTTGGGGTCGTTCCAGCCGACTTGTGTACCGATTTCGCTGATGGGTTGGTCGGTGGCGAGCAGCAATTTGGCGGCGCGCTCGACGCGGTGACGCGCCAGATAGGCCATCGGCGATTGGCCAGTCGCCGACTTGAAGAGGCGAGTGAGATACGAAGGGTTGAGCCGGGTCAGCGAGGCCAGACGGGCCAAATCCCATTGCTCGTCGTAGGCGTCTTCGAGCAGTTGGATGCCATCGCGGACGGCGACGTGGACTCCGCCCTGCCCTAGCGAGTAGTGCGGATAAAGGGCGTTACCGAGTTGGCCGAGCAACACGAGCAGTCGTCCGGCGCGCACGGTGAAGGGTTCGTTGGGAGATTGCGTCAGGACGCGCAACTGGGCTTCCAAATCGTCGGTAAGCGATTCGGGCAATCGGCGGTGGGTGACGCCGCGCATTCCCGCTGACAGCGGCTCGGTCCACAACAAGCGCGTCACGGCGGGGTCGTGGGCCAGCAGAGGCAGTTCACGGCGCAACAGTTCGGGGGCGCAGCAGCAGTTGTAGAGGTGCAGGTCGCGGCAGTTCTTGTAGTCGTGCCATGCGCCGGGACGCAGCACGAAGAAGTCGCCGCGCGCGATGGGCTGGGCGCCGTGGGCCGAGATATGGGTCGCCTCGCCACCGCCGACCAGCACGATTTCGAGAAAGTCGTGGTCGTGCGGGTCGCTGTTGCCCTGCATTATCGGGTCGCTGAGGTAAAGCAGCGTGCGCCCTGCGCCGAAAATCTGACTGCGCAACAGATGGTTGGTCGCCGGGTTCGTCATGGTGTTATCGTGAGAGAATACAGCATAAAGTCAATTTTGTGCTAATATCGCGGCAAGTTTGTCCTCATGGTCAGAGGCAGGGCGTTGCTATGCTGGATGATGCTTATTTGGGTGAGAGTGGTGGAGCAGACAATACCGTCAAGGGTGCTTCGCGCGGCTAGATGGGTCTCAGGACTAAAGTCCGCGCTATTCGGCCTTCGGCCACCACACCCTGACTTTGTCGGGTACCCGACCTTCGTCGAAACAGCAGGGGCGCTTTGCGCGAGCTGGTGAGAAGCTGTGTGGCGCCTGATTGAAACGATCTATTTACCGAACTGATAATGCCTGTCTTTTACCGTCGATTGTTTGTTGCTCGTGCTTCGCAAATGCCGCGTTTGCTGCTTTTGGGGTCTTTGATTGGGGGCGCTGTTCCTGCCCTCGGCGCCCCGGTGGATGGGTTGCGCTCTGGATTTTTGGCGCCGCCGCAATCGGCCAAACCGCAGACGTGGTGGCATTGGATGAACGGCAATATCAGCAAGGCCGGTATCACCGCCGATTTGGAGGCGATGAAGCGAATCGGTTTGGGTGGCGCGACTATCGTGAACGTGGATGGGGGTATTCCTGAAGGGCCAGTCGAGTTCATGAGCGCGCAGTGGCGCGAGGATTTCAAGTTCGCGGTGCAGGAAGCCGACAGGCTGGGGCTTAAGCTCACGGTGGCGAACTGTGCGGGCTGGTCGTCGAGCGGGGGGCCGTGGAACACGCCCGCCAATGGGATGCAGCGCCTCACTTCGAGCGAAACGCGGGTCGCGGGCGGCACGGCTTTCGATGCCGTGTTGGCGCAGCCGCAAACCACTCTGAACTACTACCGCGACATCGCGGTGCTGGCTTTCAAGGCGCCCGCCACGAGGCCCGAACCAAGTCTGAGCAGCACTCCCGGCAAGCTGGAAATCAAGCGTGCCTCCTATCAATCGCCCGTCGCGACCGCCGCAGTCGATGTGACGGAGCGCCTGCGCGACATGATTAAGCGCGGCCAAACCTCGGTCGGGGCGACTTCGGGCGATATGGGCGGCGACCCGGCTCCCGGCGAAGTGAAGGAGTTAATCCTCGACTTCGTGTTGGATGGCAAACCCGGCACGCTCACCATCGAGGAGTGGGGAAGACTGATTTTCCCGACCAGCGAGAAGCAGTTGGCGGAGGCGCGCAAGCAGGAGAAAAACCCGATGAATTTGACATTCGTGCGGCCCCCTGCCCCGACTGATGCGCGGCCCAAAGAAGCGATTCCGCTCGATGGTGTGGTCGATTTGACGGCCAAAATGGGGGCCGAAGGACGCTTGCGCTGGGATGTCCCGGCGGGCGAGTGGGTAGTCGTGCGCATGGGCTACACCGCCACTGGCACCGAGAACCACCCCGCCCCGGCGGCGGGTCGCGGTTTAGAGTGCGACAAAATGAGCAAAAGCGCCCTCGACACTCATTGGAACGGCTTCATGGGCAAGGTGTTGAGCGATGTCGGGCCACTGGCGGGCAAGGCGCTCGACTCGGCTCTCATCGACAGCTACGAGGTGGGCAATCAGGATTGGACGCCCGGTTTCCAGCTGGAATTTCGCAAGCGGCGCGGCTACGACCCGATTAAATATCTGCCGACTTTCACCGGTCAGGTGGTGGGAAGCCCCGAAACCACCGAGCGGTTTCTGTGGGATATGCGGCGCACCGTGGCCGATTTATTCGCGGAAAACTACTACGGCCACTTCGCGCAACTGTGCCGCCAGAACGGTTTGCAGAACGTGACCGAGCCATATTTCGGGCCGTATGAGTCGATGCAGTCGGGCGCTACCGCCGACGTGGTGATGGGCGAGTTCTGGGCGGGGAGTCAGGGCAACCCGACCATCAAACTGGCGGCCTCGATTGCGCATAGCTACGGCAAATCGGTGGTGGGCGCCGAGTCTTTTACCGCCACAGCCGAAGCCGGACGCTGGCAAAACGATCCTTACTCGCTGAAGACGCTGGGCGACCTGATGTTCTCTCAGGGACTCAACCGCTACATCTTCCATCGCTACGCTATGCAGCCGTGGACGAATCGGGCGCCGGGAATGACGATGGGCGAATATGGCTTTCATTTCGAGCGCACCCTGACGTGGTGGCAACAGGGCAAGTCGTGGATTGACTACATCGCGCACTGTCAGTTCCTGTTGCAGCAGGGACGCGCGGTTGCAGATGTCGCCTACTTCACGGGCGAAAGTTCGCCAGTGCAAATGCGTATCGGCAAACCCGCCCTACCCGCCGGATACGACTACGACGCCGTCAACGCCGATGTGCTGTTGCATGGCGCGACGGTGAAAAACGGGCGCCTCACTCTGGCAAGCGGCGCCAGCTACGCGGCATTGGTGCTGCCCCCCGCCGATAGCAACCTGACGCCGCCACTGCTGCAAAAGCTGCGCGATCTGGTGCTCGCCGGGGCGACAGTGGTGGGGCCGCGCCCACTGCGTTCGCCAAGCCTGACGGGCTTCCCGAACAGCGACGTTCGGGTCAAGCAACTCGCCGATGAGATGTGGGGAAAAAGCGATGGCGTTCGCGTGTTGGAAAATAGCTGCGGCAAAGGCCGCGTGGTGTGGGGCAAGTCATTGGCGAATGTATTCGCGGCGCAGAAGCTGAAACCCGATTTTCAGTACAACGGTGCGAGCGGCGAAACCAAGTTGGCCTCCATCCACCGCCTTGCGGGCGAGGCCGATATTTACTTCGTTTCCAACCAGCGCCAACTGTTCGATGCTGCCGAATGCAGCTTCCGTGTGAGCGGAAAAATACCCGAACTATGGCACCCCGAAAGCGGCGTCATCGAACCCGCCGCGATGTGGAGCAGCGCCAACGGCCTAACCAAAGTGCGCCTCGATTTCGAGCCAGCGGGTTCGACCTTCGTCATCTTTCGCAAGCCGAGCGGGGGCACTACCGCCGCCGACCATATCGTCGCGGGCACTAGCAGCATCGCTTCTGTGGGCTTCAAACAGCCGCAACTGGTGGTGCAGCGCGCGGTTTACGCCGCCTCCGATGGCGCGGGTTCGGCGGATGTGACCGCCAAAGTCGCGGGCATGGTGAAGGGCAACCAACTCGCGGTTCAGGTGGGTTCGGGCGTTTTAGGCGGCGACCCGGCGAGGATGCACGTCAAGGAACTGCGCGTCGATTACACCCTCGACGGTGTGGCGGGCCATGCCAGCACGCGCGAGAACGGCACGCTGACGATACCTGCTATCGCCTCGGTGGGTGCGCCGCGCCAATGGGAGCCGATAGTGGCGAAAAACGGGGCGCCCGCCGTCAAGTTGTGGACGAACGGCAATGTGCAACTGCGCACTGCGGGCGGCAAGACGCTACGCGCCAGCGCCGCCAATGTCCCGGCGCCGCAGAAGGTTACGGGCGCGTGGAGTTTGAGCTTTCCACCCAATTGGGGGGCGCCGCCCTCAGTGCAATTGGCCGATTTGATTTCGTGGAGCGACCACACCGCCCCCGGCGTGCGCTATTTTTCCGGGACAGCCACCTACCAGAAGCAGATAACCATTTCGGCAGAACGACTGCGGGCCGGGCGCGAACTGTGGCTCGACCTGGGCGCGGTGAAGAATTTCGCCGAAGTCTCGCTGAACGGCAAAGCGCTGGGCGTTCTGTGGAAGCCACCCTTCCGCGTCAATGTCACTCAAGCCGCCAAAGCGGGCGCCAACCAACTGACGGTGAAAGTAACCAACCTGTGGCCCAACCGCCTTATCGGCGACGAGCAATTGCCGCCCGATGCCGAGTGGAACGGCAGCGCGCTGAAGGCATGGCCGCAATGGTTGCTGGACGGCAAACCCAGCCCCACCGGACGCCTCACCTTCACAACATGGCGGTTCTGGAACAAGGACTCGCAGTTACTGCCTTCGGGACTGCTGGGGCCAGTCAAGCTAGAAACGGCGCAAATCATCGCCGCGAAGTGAGGCTTGGCACTCTCAATTCGAGTACGCTAAAATCGGGGAGTGAAGTTGAAAGATTGGCTGATGTTTTCGGTGGCCGCCGCGTTTGTTGTTGTGCTTTATCTGGGTGTTCGAGAGTTCGCCACCTTCAATCAGAGATTCTACTTGAAGGATTTCTCTTACAGAACGAGTAGCGGGTCTTCGACTTCGGTAGTTGCCCTGCCCAATGGACGCATTGCAGTCGCGGACGGTTCGCGAACCATCATTTACAGCGTGGATGCCGGAACTGGCGATTTGACTGTCGATGACACAAAATCCCGCTGATCCCCAAGCCGTCCCAAGGTCACACCGGGGGCGATTTTAGCTCCCCCTCTTTAATCTCTCTGCCCTCAACCAACTCCAATGACTTTTTGGGCGGTGGTGACGAGCGTGTGTGGCTCGATGGGTTTGTAGACCACACAGGCGATATCCAATTCGCGCAATTTGGGGGCGAAGTCTTCCATAGTGTCGCCGGTAAAAAGGATGATGGGAATGGCGGCGAGGTCTTCCATCTGGCGCAGATGCTGCGCGACTTCGAGGCCCGTCATGCCGGGCATGTGGTAATCGAGGATGATGAGATCGAGACTGCTATCGTGCGCCACGATCCGCAGCGCTTCCAGGCCATTGGGGGCGGTTTCAGCGACGTGCCCCGCCAGCGTAAAATACAGTCGATAGAGTTCGCGTGTATCAGGGGTATCGTCTACAAAGAGGATGTGCATGAGAGGACTCGGTATTTACCCAAAGGCAAAGCCGAGGCCACCATCTGCGCTGCCGGGAAGTCGGGGGTTAATGAGAGTCAGGGAAAGCGCCTACAAAGTCGCATACGCGGTTCACCTTTCTTTTGTGTCCTTCTCTCCCAACACATGGCTTCAAACAATTAACGCCGCGTTCAGGTCCAAAACCTGGGGTACGGCGCTTCATTAAGATATTGGTATGCGGAAAATCATTGTTCTCTCGTTCATTACGCTCGATGGGGTTATGCAGGCTCCGGGTGGGCCGGAAGAAGACGTGAGCGGCGGCTTTAGTCATGGCGGGTGGATTGTGCCCTTCGCTGATGAAGTCACGAACGCGGTCATGCAGAAGCAATTCGGCCAGCCGTTCGATTTGCTGTTGGGCCGCACTACTTTCGAGATATGGGCGCAACATTGGCCGTATCAAAACGACGGCGACAACCCGTTCAACAAGGCCACCAAGTACGTGGCCTCTAATACGCTGACTCAGCATCCGTGGCAAAATTCGGTGTTTCTGGGCGGCGACGTGGCCGAAAAAGTGAGGAAGTTGAAGCAGCAGGAAGGCCCCGACTTGCAGGTTTACGGCAGCAGCGTGCTCATCCAAACCTTGATGCAGCACGACCTCGTCGATGAATATTGGCTCAAGATATATCCCATCACGCTCGGCACAGGAAAACGCCTGTTCCAACAAGGGACCGTGCCAGCAGCTTTTACCCTGTTCGAATCGGAGGTATCGCCATCGGGAGTAATCGTGGCTTCGTTCAAGCGGGCCGGAAAAGTGAAGACAGGCTCTTTTATGTGAGGGCAACTGGGCGGCAACTACAGAGTGCGATGTCACTGCGGAGCGGTAGCGTTGTAACGCAAGCCGTCCATCAGCAGGGCGATCATGCGGCGCTTCTGGTCGCCCTGCGAGTCGCCGGGGGCCGAGAAACTGCTGAGGCTGGCGACGGCCATCAACAGGTCGTCGGGGTCAACATCGGTGCGCACCTTACCCTCGGCGGCGGCAGCATCGAGCAGGTTTTGCAGAGCGGGCCGCAAGTGCTTTTGAAAGTAGGCGGGCAGCACATCGAAGGCCGGATTACCGGAGTGAAGCGCCGCCGCAAGCCCACGCTTGGCAGCGATGAAATCGACGTAGCGCTGCATCCAGCGCGACAGGGCTTCGCCGGGTTCGTACTCGCTCGCCAATGTGGCGGCGGCGGCGGCACAAGCATCGACCTCGTGGCGAAAAACGGCCACGATGAGGTCGGAGCGCTCCGGGAAGTGGCGGTAAACCGTGCCAATACCAACGCCCGCCTTCTCGGCGATTTCTCGCACCGGAGCATCGACGCCCGAAACCGCGAACACCTGCATCGCCGATTGCAGCAGCGAGTCGATGTTGCGCTGCGCATCGGCGCGCACACGGCGCGGCGCGCGAACACTCGGCTCGCCGCTCGTCTTCAAACCCTCACCCTGTTCTTCCGCTTTGTTGTCCATCGAATCAACCATTACAAGCGGAACACCGCTCCATATATATATATTGGTTTAGCACAAACAGCACCGCTAACACACAGAGGGCATTATTATGCAACGGTCATTGGGGCCAGGGTGTAACCTTCACGCTGCCCCAGAGTTCAGAGTTGTTCTTGTTTTCCGTTGCTCTGGAAAAAGTCGATGAGGCCGAAGGGGGCGCGGTCACCGAGGCACAGGTCGATAATCATGTGGGCATCGGCGGCTTCTGCTGCGCTTCGGGCAAACATCGCCTCTTCGTAGCCAGTGAGGGCGGCTTCGATGTTGCCGGGGTGGGCGACGAGCGACTGGGCCAGTTCGGCGCCGTCTAACATCGCCAGATTCGCGCCTTCGCCGGATGGCGGCATCAGGTGCGCGGCGTCGCCCAGCAGCGTCACTCCGGGGACACGGCTCCAACGGTGCGCGTCGGGGAGCGCGTGAATGAGGCGCGGAATCGGCGGGGTGTCGCTGTCGGTGATGAGGGCTGTGAGCGCTGGCGCCCAGCCGTCGAACTGCGCCGCGATGCGGGCCGCTGCGATGGGGGCATCACTGAAGTCGATGCTGGCTATCCAGTTGGCGGAGCAGTTCAGTTGGGTGTAGGCGTGCAAAACGCCGCCCGCCTCGCGGTGAGCGACGATGCCCTTTCCCGGTGTCGGCGCGTACATTTGGCCGCTGCCAACCAATTCGGCGACGACGGCGTGGCGCTCGTCGACATCGTACAGATAGGTTTCGATGAAGGTTGTGCCGATGTACTTCGGTATGGCATCGGAGAGCAGAGGGCGCACCTTCGACCAGGCGCCATCGGCGCCGACAAGTAGTTCGGTGGTCGCTTTCGAGCCATCGCTGAAAGTCAGCTCGTGCCGCCCGTCTTCAAGCGCCACGACGCCAGCCAGCTTCTTTCCCCACTGAATCATATCTTCTGGAAGCGAGTCGAGGAGAATGCGCCGCAAATCGCCGCGCAGCACTTCTGGGCGTTTGTTGCTGCCGTCGTCGGGTTCATCGAGCAGTAGCGCGCCGTGCTGGTCGAGGAGGCGCGAAGCCGCGCCGCCCTCGTGAATGATGGCGCGGAACTGGGCGCTGAGTCCAGCCGCTTCGAGCGCGATTTGGCCGTTGTGTTCGTGGATGTCGAGCTGTCCGCCCTGCGTGCGCGCCTGTGCCGAAGGCTCGGCTTCGTAGACCGTCGCATTAATACCGTGGACGTGAAGCACTCGCGCCAGTGTCAGCCCACCCAACCCCGCGCCGATGATCGCAATGTTCATGTTGATTACCTTGAAATTGATGTTGATGGCGGCAACATCAAGCTGTGTGCGGCCAATGGAACGCCGTTCCAGACAATAATATTGGAACAGCGTTCCATTCGTGTCAAAATTAAAAGGTGGCGAAAAAATCACTCAGTTCAGGGCGACGCGAGGAGTCGCTGTCGCAGGAGCGCATCATTGAGGCGTCGATAGAACTTTTGGACAGTAGCGGCGAGAGCGGTTTGACCTTCCGCGCCCTCGCCGAGCGACTCGCCACTGGCCCCGGCGCCATCTACTGGCACATTGATAATAAAACCGACCTGCTGACGGCAGCCTGTGACGCCATCATCGCTCGGACGATGCAGGAGTCGCGCAGCGGGGACACAGCGAAGCAATCCATCCGAGCCGTCGCGCTGGGCATTTTCGACGCCATCGACGCGCATCCGTGGGTCGGTTCGGCGCTGACACACGCCCCCGGACAGTTGCCCGTAGTGCGTATCCTCGAACGCATAGGCCAACAGGTTCGCGCGATGGGCGTGCCCGCCGACAAGCAGTGGGCGACGGTATCGGCGCTACTAAATTACATACTCGGAGTCAGCGGACAGAACGCCGCGAACACGCACATGGCGCGAACGCGCGGCCTCGATAGAGCCAACTTTCTGGGGGCAATTGCAAACGACTGGTCCCAACTCGACCCGGTTGAATACCCGTTCACGCGCAGCATAGCCGGGCAGTTGCCAATTCACGACGACCGACTCGACTTTGTGGCCGGAATAGACCTCATCCTCGATGGGCTGTAATTGCACTCGCCTTGGTTATGAAGATTGAGTTACTCTGAAAGGTGAAGCCCCCCATGAGTTCACTTACCCCCTGGATACCTTCGATTATGGCGTTTGGAGCTGGGTTTTCCATCGCCTCGTTGCAGAGCCTCATCACCTATTGGCTGGCACGCCGCCCCGGAGTGGCGATGCGCTGGGTGCGAGTGCTGTGTTGTTTTTTTGCAAGTTTCGTCGCTCTCAAACATGCAGTCGAGATGAGTAGGTTTGCATCGCTGTTCGTGTCTTTAGCAACCGTGGTGTCGTGGGGTTCAGCAGTCTTCAAACCACTCTGGAACACGCGATTAATGGCGACTCCACACCATTCAAATACCATTTAACCCACTCGTTTTTCACTCACCTCTTCCAATTATCTACCATCTATATTATTTCTCTGACCTTCGAACACGCCCCATTTTCCTTTATAACCAATCCCAGGAGCATCATTTGGACCGTTTGGACATGGGACGATGTAAAAGTTATCTGCCTTGGCTTTGTGGCCGGTTTGCTAATCGCCCCACTATCCATTTCTTTCTACCGTTGGATGTTCCAAACCCTTGCGATGCGTCCCGGCATCGACCGAATGCTGCGTGAGGGAAAGGCGCCCGCTAAAACCCGTTCGCGTTAGAGTTGTAGCGGCCTGGACTCTTAATCTACATCCCTACCGGTCGTGGCGATCACGGAATCTCTCTTAGACTTGACCCATAGGTCGCCCCCCCATACAGCCACAGGCCCCGAATATCGCCATGTTTAGCGGCAACCATGTGAATGCCTTTATCTGTGACATTGGTCAGGCGCGTGGCGCCACAAGTAAGTGTGTGAATACGTCGGTCGTACGTCATCTCCATGTCGCTAACCTTGCCTGACATCTTCGACACCAATCCCCATTGAATAACAAACCGCTTAGCTTGGGCATCCTTGGCGACCTCTTGGGCCAGACGGTTAAGGGCCATTTCATTTATTCCATCATTGCCTCGACCGATATAGAAAGTGTTAGGAGCGCTGGATTGCTGCGAACAACCACCTATTACGAGTACAAGAGGGAGAAGAAGGAGGTGCTTCATCTCCGCCATTTTAACAGAGATGTTGTGCGGAAGCGCAACAGACTGGTGCCGACTAAAATGTTCTGGGAGGTGTCGTAATCGCCGCTGTTCGAAGTGCTCAAATCATGCATCTCGCCACACATCAGGAATGTCCCACCTCTTCCCATTACCGACTCTCACATATATTTTTGTATTCCCATTCAAATACCGAAACACTTATTCTATATGACATACGACAGCAGAATGATTCAGTTCAAAAATCAAGTGTCCAATTCGAATATTGGCACTGCACTTCGGATAGCGGATTTATTCAATGAGAAAGAAAGGATTGAAACCTTCGACATCATTTTAGAAATTGCTATCGCCGATGCGGGACACAGCAAGAAGGCACGAGATATAGTACGAAGCATTTCCATTGAATGGTTACTGGCAAATATAGAAAAGTATGCTCAACCGATTCTTGATCGTGGTTATGATTTTGAGTATTGGCAACTTCTCGACTTATGTTCTGAAATAGACCCAGATTTGACCCAACGTGTCGCGGAGAGGGCGGCCCAATCTCAAGATGAAGCCATCAGGGAAGCGGGGGAACATTATCTGAATTGAGTTTCAGGGATTGAAGCCACTGAGGGGCTTACAGGAAGTGGTGTTCGCGCAAACAAGCGATTTTTACCTGCGTGCCCTACTCCTCTTAGGGTTGTGGCGGCGAGGCGCATAGACCGCCCTGGATGAGCGAGGCGAATGTTTCAGCGGCCTCTTTTTCGCTGCACTGGCCGCCGAGCATCATCACCGAGAGCGATTCGCCCGCGCCGACAAGTCCGACGCAGCGTCGCTCAAGTTCGGCGCGCGATAGGGTGCTGCATGGCTCAAGCGCCGACGCGAACAGTTGGATGTAGCCATTAAGCAACTCCTGATGCACAGCGCCCATTTCTTCGCTGCCCGATAGCGCCGCGCCCAGTGCGTGCCATTCGCCGCCCGTATCCGCCGAGCAGTGGATGTAAGCCGTCGCGATTACATCGGCGGTGCTGTTCAGGCTTCCGCGCACGCCCTTCAAGGCTTCCCGCAGGGCCTCGACCTGCTTGCTATCGAGCCATTTGTACAGCTCGATAAGCAGTCCTGAGCGCGTGCCGAAGTGTTCGTAGGCGATGGGTTTAGAAACCCCGGCACGCGCGGCCAGATGCCCCAGTGTCAGTCGGTCGGCGCCTTCCTCACGAATAACGACGAGGGCCACATCGAGCAACTGGCGGCGGCGCTCCTCCCTGGAAAGTCGGCCCGTCCCCGTCTTATGCAGTTGAGAGCCAGAAGTATTTATCGCGTTCATGTGTCCTCTTTGCGGAACCTACCATTAGTAACTTACGTTCAGTAACCTACTGAGCGTAGGTTACTTTGGCTCAGTTTAAAAGGTCTCACTATGTCACTAGCTCCAATCCTTTTGCTCGGCGGTTCCGGTATCGTTGGTCGTTGCACAGCCCACTATTTGCGCGAAGCCCATCCCGAAGTGCCCCTGATTATCGGCGGACGCAATCTCGCCAATGCTCAGAAAGTCGCAAGCGAGGTGGGAAACGCCGAAGCAGTCGCGCTCGACATGTCCGCCACCAACCTGGGCCTAGGCGACCGAGAAGTTAGCGCCGTCGCAGTTCTCGTAATGGATGACAGCGTCGCGGGCCTTCGTTTCGCCCAATCGCGCGGCGTGCCGCATCTCAGCATTTCGCGCGGCACATCCGAAATCGGCCCCGAAGTGGCCGCCTACATTCATAGCCCGAATGCTTCGGCTGTGGTTCTCGCCACCGAATGGTTGGTTGGCGCCACCACGATACCCGCGCTACAGGTCGCCCAACAATTCAGCCGTGTTGACGACATCACTATCGGTGCGCTGTTGGATGAAAAAGATGAGTCCGGCCCTGCGGCGGCGAGTGATATGCATCGTCAATCCGAGGTTATGCCCGCCGCGCTCACCCGCCGCGATGGCGCCTTCCTGTGGCGCCTCGGCGATGAGTCGCAGGCCCAACTGCGCGCTATCGACGGCACTACTATAGAGGCTATCGCCTTCTCGCCGTACGATGTCATGGCGCTGGCTACCGCAACGGGCGCCCCCAATGTGCAGTTCAATGTGGCTATCGACGTGACCTCGACGCGCCGCCGTGGCGAACCATTTTCGACCGAAATCATCATCGAAATGGCCGGAGAAGACCATGCGGGCCAGCCGCTTCGCACCCGCCACGCCGTCTTCCATCCTCAAGGGCAAATGCCGCTAACCGCTCTGGGAGTCGCTATGCTTCTCGAAAGGCTCGTCGGGTTGGACAACAAACCCGCCCCCCTACCCGGCCTGTACTTTCCCTATCAACTTTTGGAACCCACAGCCTACTTCGCCCGCCTCGAAAAAATCGGCGGAAAGGTCATAAAACTGGACGTTCTCTAACGAGTAACGCTTTCGTAGTTCGCTTTGACTCAAGCTCCAAGGCGAATCGCGGGGGCTAGGTTTGCCATGCGAAAAATTTCCTTATTCAAGGAGTTTTTCGCATGGACTTGCTTACCTTTCAAAAAGCGGGTTTAGTTGGCGGGGACGAGTGGCGAGATTTCCATTTTCGAAATCAGACCGTCCTCGAAGCTGAAAAGGTGGCCGGTGTGTTCGTCGGCCAGCACTGCTCCGCCCAGATCGCGCACGACTTGATGCACATCGACCAGAATGCTGCTGTCATCTTTCGGATCGAAGTCCACTGGCTCGACATTCGGGTCGATTTCGGACCATTGCGCTGTCCAGTAGGCGCGGATTTCTTCAGGGCCACGGACAAAGCCGCCCTTAAATGCTTTCGGCCAAGCCACGTCCGCAGTCATGGTAGCGAGAGCAGCGTCAATATCGCGGGCATTGAAGGCTTTGTAGGCCGCGCGCAGTAGTTCGATTTCTCGTTCAAAATTATTTGGCACAGCATTAAGAGGCGCAATCGAGAGCGGCTAAGTTCCGGCAAAAACCGACGCCCACATTTAAGAGATGAAGGGCGCACATTCGAGTACGAGGCGAAGAAGCCCAAGCCCTCAAGAAGGAGGAGGTATTCAAAGCGCGGCGTTGGGTAGTGGAGCGCACCCACTCGTGGATGAACCGTTTCCGCCACATACCCATCCGTTGGGAGAAGCAGGCACATAACTATCTAGCACTACTTCATCTGGTCTGTGCCACTATCACTTGCCAATAGGGGATATTCGGATAGGCTCTAAAGAGCGCTCGCTCCCAAGCACTTGCAGGCCGCGTATCACGAAGATGCACGGCCTTGTCGTTGGTGAGGCGTCGGTAATATTGAGTCACCTCGCTCTTCTTTTTCCTCTTTCTCGATACCACTCGTCTTTGTAGGTGAAATGTAGGAGGTACTTTTCGCGCTGTTCATGGCAAGTTTCGGCCATCCTTTGAGCATATATTGCCGCTGTGACACATAATCAGCTTCGCTCATTCTAACACTTTAGGGAAGCGAAAGTCCTATTTAAGAAACATCTCACCAATTGCCCTCCGCAATTTCCTGATACTCAACTTTCACCGAACAATTCGGCTTTTTCATCACCATTATGTCCTCTTTCTACAAACATAGCGCGCTTCTAGGGATGCTATTGGGACTAGCGATAGTCTGCCCTGCTCCCACATGGGCGCAAGGTCTGGGACTAGGTTTGGGAATCGTGGGCGCCACCCCCGCCAAAACCTACGACCATACCCTCGATAGCAAACTCGTGCAGGCTGTTCGCGCTGGCAAACCCGACGAGGTCAAATCCCTTCTCGCTAAAAACGCTGACCCCAACACCAAAGATACCGACAAATACACCTCGCCTGTCCTCGCCCTCGCCGCTGGAGAGAACTATAACCCCGATATTTTGGCCGCGTTTCTCGCCGCCGGAGCCGACCGCGAAATAACCAACGCCCAAGGCGCCACTCCCCTCATCCTCTGCTCCGTCGATAGCCACGCCGACTCCATCAAGACCTTGCTCAAAGCGGGCGCCAAAATCGAAGCCACCACCACCGATGGTCTGACGGCGCTCATGGTCTCGGCCAGTGCCGGAGAACTCGACAACGTGCGCTGCCTGCTCGACTCCGGCGCCAACGTCAATGCCCTCTCCAAAACCAAAGGCACTGCCCTCATCTATGGTTGCGCCAAAACCATAGCGGGCACAGGCAATATCGAAGTCATCAAAACTCTGGTCACAGCGGGCGCCGATGTCGGCGTCAAAGCCGCCAATGATAAAAACGCCATGATGACGGCGCAAAGCTATGGTCTCACCGACATCGCCAACTATCTCTTCGAAATCGACAACCGCGATAACGCTCTTTTTAACGCAGTCGCCCACGCCTACAACGAGCGTAAAACCCCCGACTCCACCGCCTGGCAAGCCGTGAAAACCGCCCTCGATGCGGGCGCTAACCCTCACTACACCATCGAAGATGGCCGCACTTCGCTCATGTTTCTCGCCTACGGCATTCCCGGTTGCGACGAAGCCACCCTCAAACGCTTCGTCGATCACTCCGATATAAACGCTCAGGAGGCGAAATTCGGTGCCACCGCGCTCCACCTCGCCATCGAAAACGGGAACGTGCCCCTTGTCACTCTTCTTCTCAAGGCGGGCGCCCGCCGCGACATCGCCACCAAGACCGGAAAAACTGCCGTCGATACCGCTGCCATCTCAAAAAACCTCGACATCATCGCCCTCTTCGCTGACCCCGATGCCCCAGACGACGACGACGACGATAACGCAATCCCCTACTTCGTCTAATCGGTTGAACTAAGCGTCGATGAAACGTTGGCGCCTCCTACTTCTTCTTCTCCCCCTCGTGGTGGGCGCGCTCTATTTGCGCTCGTTGGCCTCATGGCGCCCCCAAAAGGTATTCGTCGGAGCTGGCCCCATTTCTCAACTGCTCTTCTCCAACGATGGCAAAACCCTGTTAGTCGGCCACTCGCCCATAGTAACCGTACTTTCCTCCACTCAAGCTTCCACCCCAACCCTTGTTACGCTGCTCGATGTTAACAACAGCTTCAAGCCACTATGGCAACGTGACAAAGGTTTGCCCTCTGGCCTCATCCCGCAGTTCTTCGCCGCCGACTCGAAGATCCTACTGCATGGCTCCGACATTCAAACCCTTGATGCCAAAACCGGAAGAACGCTGAAAACCTCCGGCTCTCTGTACGGTCGCGCCGTCATGTCCCCCGACGGCAGTTGGCTCGCCGTTAACCGCTCCGATACCGACGATGGCCGTGTCTACCTCAACCCTCAACCTCTCGAACAAGGCCATGATGAGGTGCGCGCCGAGAAAATCATCGGCAACAAAGGCGACCTTTCCACCGAATTTACATTCTCGCCAGATGGCAAAACCTTCGTCGTTGGAACGGGCAGTTGGCAGGGCGCTCACCTCGATTTCTATGATGTGAAAACATGGAAGCGAACCAAGTCCTGGAACGACACCCCGCGAAACCCGAAAGACGAAAAGCCGCGCTCCTACTATGAAATCTTGCAATGGAGCCGCGACGGAAAATTCATCCTCTCTTACTGGTCATGCACCGAGGGCGGAGCCATGCTAACGTTGTGGCGTGTCAGCGACGGCAAAAAACTCGCGACCAGCCCAACCATCGACCTCTCTCCCGAACTTCAAGATGGCGGTTCAGTCCTCTCCTACAGCGACAAAGAGCGCGTCTTCCTCCGCAAAGTCCCCAACCTCACCTCCGGCGGCGAAGAACTCCTCCATATCGCCAACGAACTCATCACCACAGTCACCCTATCTCCTGACGGCAGTTACTTAGTCATCGGAACCACAAGCGGGCGGGTATTCTGGAAACGAGTGAAGTAGGCGCCTCTCACTCTTCGCGGTTCGCCCGCTCCCACTCAACCGAGCGCTTCAGTCCCTCTTCGTGCGAGGTTGTTTCGGCGAAGCCTAGTTCACGGCGGATGCGGTTGGTATCGGCTTCCAGATGGATTTGATGGTCGAGTTTGTCCGATTCGCTGCTTTCCTCTATAGTGACTGGCCCATCCCACTGAGCGGCCCGCGCGATGGCACGTACCCATTCTAATTCGGTGAGGGCGCTTGGTTCGCCGACATTGTAGAGGCGCCCACTGGCTCGCTCATCGGTGGCGGCGAGGGCAATCGCCTCGGCCACGTCCTCGACATAGCCGCGCGTCCAGCGCCACTGCGCTTGGGCCGAACTCAACTTCACGTCGCCCGATTCCATCTCCTTGAGATACGTCCCGACGCGGTGCTGTTTGTCGCCGGGGCCATACACGGCGGGTAAACGCAAGATGGTCGCGGGCAATTCCGGTTCACTGGATACGATGCGCTCGACCAGAATTTTGTCGTAGCGCTCGAAGAAGTCGCCTGCCTGTTTCGAGTGCGAGCGGTACGGATACATGTTGCTGCGCAGTGGTCCATCCTCATCGAAGGGCGCCGTCGGTGGCTCGCTACGCTCTTCGGTGTGGTTGATTTGCCCATACACCCGATACACATCCATGCTGCTAATCAGCACTAACCGCTTCGCCACACCGCGAAACGTTTTCACCAGAGCGTGCCCATCGGCCTCAAACATCGCCAGCATATCGACCACCACATCGGGTTTCACCTCGGCGAACTGCGCCTTTAACTCGACCATTTGCCGCCTGTCGCCGTGAATCTGTTGCACCGAATCGGGTAATTCGGTGTGTGTCTGCCCGCGATGAAACAGCGTTACGCTATGCCCCTGTGCCACCAGCGACCGAGTGACATAAGGCCCCATAAAACCCGTTCCCCCCAGTAGTAGAATGTTCATTTGAAGCTATTGGCTTTTAGCTGTTGGCTATCAGCCTTCGGAACTCCTATCTTTCCGTGTACGCATGATTACTTTAGTTCGGTGAGTTGGCTCAAAGCTAATAGCCAACAGCTAAGAGCTTATTTGTCGAACGCCTTGAACTCCCACAATCCCGCCGGAATGTTGCTTCTGACGGACTGCGGGAATGTGACGCGGAAATAGCGCGCCGAAACCGCTTTGCGGTCGACTTTGGGCGACTCGTACAGTGCGTCGTCGCTGTGGTCGGCGTAGGGTTGCCATGTCTTATCGTCGGTTGACCATTCCAGCACATATGGCGTGATTTCAGTCGGATAGTTGAACGAAATTTCGGTGCGTGCTACTTGCTGCGTTTGCCCCAGATCGATTTTCCACCATGCCGCCCCCGACCGCACGATTCCGGCATCCACATATTGTCCGCCGCCCGCCTGATGGCAATGCACCACGATCAGGTTTTTGCCCATCTTCAAGCCGGTGCGCGCCGCTTCGCTCATGGGAATGGTTTGGTACTGGTCGTCGAAGTTATCCAGAGTGGCTGCGCCTATGCCGTTCAAATAAACCTCGGCTTCGTTGTCGTGGTGAACGCGAAGCCGCAAATCCTGCTTCAAGTCTTCTTCGGTTAGCATGAACTCGCGCCGTAACCAGATGTCGCCGGTATCCCAGCGCGTGCCCACGATGGCTCCCGGCGTGTCGGGCGTGCCAAAACCGGATTTGCCCTGTGTCCAACCGCTATCATCGTAGGTCGGATTGGCCCAGCCATCGGCGGGTCTTGTCGTCGTCCATTTCCATAATCCCGCTTCCTTTTCTGCTGTGGGTACTATCTGGCTGGTATCCGCTACGATCCAGCGAGTGCCGAATCCGCCATCAACGGCTTTTTCGGCACCATAAAGTGGTAGCGACGAGGACGCAGTCGCGGTTTTCCCGAATGCCAGGTTCGTCGCCGTGTCGGTGCTGGCAGCTAACAACCCTATGCCACTTCGCGTTGGCTTGAACGGTTTGATGGTGCCATCGTTGTTGAAGCTGAAACGCTCGGCAGCGATTTGTCGGTACACGTTGCCGCTGCCCTGAAATGGATCGACCTTCTCGCCCATGCGCGAACGCAGGTAAATCATCACCCAGTTGTCTTTGCCGTCGATATTTAACACCTGCCCATGCCCTGTTCCCCACAGGTTATCGGAGGGTATCGGTTCCAGAATGATGTTGTCGGTCGGGTAGGTGTAAGGCCCGGCGATGCTGCGACTCATCGCGTAGATGTTGCGATATTCGGCGTAGCCCAAATTGGCGGCGCCCGCGTAGTACATGCCGTTGCGCTTCAGTAAAAACGCGCCCTCGACATAGCCCTTGTTGTAATCGAGCGTGGCGATAGGGGGGCCATCGACTCCCGACATATCGGGCTTCATGCGGTGAATGACGGGTTTGACGTTGCCCGAAATCAGATACACCGTGCCATCGTCGTCCTTCAACAGCTCGGCGTCGATGCTGGGAGTCAGTTGCTTGCGATCGTTGGCGAAGTGGAATGGGCCTTCGGGCTTGTCGCCCACCGCCAAGTAGTTGTTATCCATCCACGTGAAAGGAAACCAGTAGCGCCCCAGATGGAAAATCGGCTTACCCGGCGCCCAGTTTTTCTGGCCGTTAATTTCGGGAAAGCTTTCGCCCGAAAAGCTCCAATGCACGAAATCCTTCGACTTCCACACCACCCAGCGCCCCGCATTCCACCCGAATCCATCGGTGGTGCAGTACAGATAGTAGGTGTCGCCAAATTTGGCCAGCGATGGGTCGGCGAACAAGCCGGGAATAATCGGGTTGCCCTCCATCGGGCCTTTCGACATATTCTGATCGCCGTACTTCGCTAGATCCTGCGCCGACGCGCAAGATGCCATAAAAGGAGCCGCCACCGCCATACACAAGGCGAGTTGAGGCGCATATCGAGACAATTTCATTCGGGTCTTAAAATGACAATTTATAACTTCTCAAGTCGCGGCTTAAAATGGCGGGGCAATCACAACGCGCGTCCAACTTGAGTAGTCGTCATCCTTTGCTACCAGATAAGCCGTGCGCCACTCTCAGAGTCTGTACTCAAAGAGATTGATAAGCGAAAGGATGCTTTTTGGGTTTGGGATGAAGGGTGGCTAGCATCTTATGAATCATGGCCCACAGCATCCACGCTCTGGAACATTGGG
>SDZD01000215.1 GCA_004172935.1 bacterium
GTGATATTCTCGGTGTCGCTCCCAGCACGCGTTACTCCATCACAGGGATAGTGCGAAACGCCAACGGCCTCGCCATGCGCGGGGTGCCAGTTTCTATCAACAATCCGCCCATGCCTGTGGCCTCAACAAACGCGGCTGGCCGTTTTGCCCTGAACGACCGTCCCAAAGGCACCTACATCGTGAGCGCAACCATTAACGGTGTTCTCGTCGGCGTCAGGGTGACACTGCCTGCCACAACGGGCGCGACAGCCCCGAACGCCGACATTGTGTTGCAGCCGAAACCCGCGACAACAGTCCGATCTTACACCGGAAGCGGCGGCAGTTCCTAAACGCTGCTTTTATCTGTATATAAAGCAAAGAGGGAAGAGGCTATGGCCCCTTCCCTCTCTTCGTTATTGATTCTCCTCTCTAAATCACACATAGTCAGTGGGAGTAACCCACGTGGTTGTCCTTGCCACAATTACCCCTACATGGCACCTATTTAAAAAACCGCGACCGCAATGAAGGCAATCGCGTGGGTTACTCCCACGAACTGAGGGGTGGGAACATCAAGGTTCAAAAACGTCAACGCAAGGCATCCTAGTTCCCGTCTCCCGGCCACGCCTTCAAACTGGAGGTCATGCCATCGCCCTTCAACTTTTTGCGTCGAGGTTCGTCCGAGAGTGCCCCTAAGCAATCTGCTCCCACCAGCGACCTCAAAGCCTTCGAGCGTCAGTTTCCCGGTGTTCAACTCGAACTTCGCGAACTGCGGGCACGCATCGAAAACAACCCCACCGACACAGAGCCCATTTTAGACCGCGCGCGCTACTTTTTAAGTTCACGTTTGCCTTCCAATCGCTTCAATTGCGCCGACGACTGCGCACGTGCCCTCGAACTCGATCCCGAATGTGCGCCCGCGTATGCCCTTCGCGCCCAATCGTTGGGCGATGTATCCCATCCAAGCAAAATTTCAGGGCGGTGGCCTTCGCGCGCGGTCTAAAATGGGCTCTGTGTCGGTGGGGT
>SDZD01000026.1 GCA_004172935.1 bacterium
GCCTTGTCCCCCGAACCCCTCCAAATCGCGCCACGCCGTGCTGATAAAACCAAGCAAATTAGCGCCACCTATCTGCAACTTGGCTGGCACGCTGTTCCCCTCCAAAGCCCCGACATGTATGCGCTCGATATTTTGGCGCAAATTCTTGCTGGCGGCGAAACCGGACGTTTGGTGCGCGATCTGCGTGACCGTACTGGCCTTGTGAATGATATTGACGTTGGTTCCTACACCCCCAACTACGATGCGGGCACATTCGTTGTTACCGCCGAAATGGAGCCAAAAAACCAGGCGAAGGTAGAGGCCGCCATCATGCGCGCAATCGCTCTTGTTCGCACTCAACCCGTCACCGCTGCCGAACTGGCGCGCGCCAAAACCGCGACCCGCGCAGCCTACATCTTCGGCAAGCAGGGCGTCGAAAATCAGGCCGAAAGCGCCGCCTATGATGAAATGGGCACAGGCAACCCCGACTTCTCCACGTCCTATGTCGACCGTATTCAAAAGGTCACAGCCGCACAAATACAGGCTGTCGCCCAAAAATATCTGGTTCCGCAAGGCGTAACCGTCGCTTCGGTTCATCCGCCAGTAGCGCCCGCCAAATCGGCTACCGCTGTGGCGGCCAACGCGGCGTTTCCTGCCACCATCACCACGCTCCCCAATGGCATTCGCCTCATCGTGAAGCGCTCGACCAGTGCCCCCACTGTTTCTATGGTTGTGACCGGATTGGGCGGCGTCCGTCTGGAAAACTCAGCGAAAGCGGGAGTCGGCAACATCGCCGCCGAGTTACTTACGCGCGGCACAAAACGCCGCACTGCCGATGAACTCAACGAAACCGTCGAAAATTTGGGCGGTAGTCTCACTGGCTCTTCGGCATACAACTCGTGGAGTGTCGACGGAAGTTGGTTGGCCAACGACTGGCGCAAAGGCCTATCGCTCATAGCCGAATCGGTGCTGACCCCGACATTCCCTGATGCCGAACTGCGTAACTACAAGTTGCAAACCCTGAACGAAATCGCAACTCAGGACGACGAACCTTCGGGAGCAGCATCTCGCCTGTTGAGGCGCCTCTATTTCGGCTCCCACCCTTATTCCCGTAGCGTGAACGGAACTGCCGCAACCGTCAAATCCCTGACACGCGCTGATGTCGAATCCTATTGGAACTCGGTGGTACAACCCGATTCGATGATCATTTCGATAGTTGGCAACATCAACCCCGCCGAAGTACAAAAAGTCGCCAACTATCTGTTTGGTTCTTTCAAGGCGAAAGCCCCCGCTCCTAAAGCGCCCTCCGCGACGGTTGTGCCTCCCACTTTCACTTCGCGCGCCATTCAACGAGAGGGTGTCGTTCAATCGGCCATGTACTTTGGCTTCCCCGGTATCGTTATCAAAGACGAAGACCGTTTTGCCCTTGATGTATTGGACGCTGCGTTGTCGGGTGCGGATGGTCCCGGTGGCCGTATCTTCGGACGATTGCGTGGAGAACAATTGGTCTATGATGCCAACGCTTATTCTGCGCCTGGAATCGAGAAGGGGTTTTTCGTGGTTTATGCTGCCTCGACACCAGCAAACCGTGTCCGCGCCCGTCAGGTAATCGAAGAAGAGCTGCAAAAAGCGCGCGAATCGGGTTTCACCTCCGAAGAACTGGAACGTGCCAAAACCATGTGCATCGCTTCAGAGGCCATTGAACTTCAGACCAGTGCCCAACAGGCGCGTAATTTTGCCAGTAACGAATTGCTTGGTTTGGGATACAAAAGTACGGAAGCCTACACCGCACAAATTCAAGCCATCACTAACGAGGATGTAATACGAGTCGCCCAAAAATACCTCGACCGCAATCACTCCGCTATGGCGATTGTTGAACCCGCCAAACCTGCCAAGTAGGCAGTGGCATCATTTGTTAGCGTCTTGAAAAGGCAAGTTTTACTTGTCTTTTCAATGCGCCAATGCCTCTGATTTATGGGCTTTAACACGACGTTAATTTCGTAACATGAAATTAATCTTCTAATAGGTTTAGGAGCGACATTGGAGGGGTATACTCGACCGCAACCGAAAGACGGTGCGACACAAATTTCGTACCGTGCGCCTGATCCCTACATGGCGTGTTTTCGGCCATTTTGCTTGGAGTCATTTCCCATATCATGGCCAAAAAATTGGTTGACACTCAATCCCAAACCACACTCAATGACCGCGTGCCCACATCTGTCGATTCCACGACCGACATGATGCAACCGGAATTGAAAGAATCGCCCGCCGCACCTGTTGTTGCCCGCGCCAAATGCATCCAGTGCAATAGAACCCTGCGACACATGCCAATGTTTCTGGGCAATATCACCTGCCGTGACTGCTACGGAGCCGAGCGCTACTCGCGCGGACCGGGAGTTCCAATCGGTGCGACTTCGCTCAGCGCCCCCGTCGTGGACAACACTTACACCGCTTAACACCTCTAATCGAGGGGGATTTCGCACCCACAAATCTTTCTCACCAAAACTTAGCGATTAGGATGCGACTTTTTGATTTGTCAATGCGTCCCAACACGCTATGGTTTTTCGACCTCTTTCTTCAGGCGCGGCCCTGTTCGTTTTAACGGCGGGTGCCGCGCTTTGGGTTTCTGGCTGCACCTCGCAAGCTCAGGAAAACACTGCCGCTCAAGCTACTGCCCCCGCGACAACGCAAACGACGGATGAGCCAAAAGGCGAAGTGTCGGCTCCTGCCGCCACCGAGGCTCCCAAAACGTTTGAAGTAACCAAACCCTCACTTGGCCCTTCGGCTCCAGCTGATGTCGCGACTTCGTACGGGGCTGCCATGAAAAAAGTCGCGCTTCCACCACCACCAGCCGATTTTAAAGTTGATAAGCACCCCCGCGTAGAATTCGACACGGTCCGTGGCAAAATCATCTTCGAATTGGATGCCGAGAAGGCGCCAATGAATGCAAGATCGTTTGTGTACTTGGCTTCAAAGGGGTTTTATAAAGGGACGCGCTTCCATCGTCAGGAAGATTTGAGCGGCGATGGCAAAGGTCTAATTATTCAGGGCGGCGACCCGCTTTCGGCTAACCCTGCTACCTACCAGTATTCCGGTATGGGTGGCCCCAGCTATAACGTGCCACTGGAAGCCTCTAATGGGCTGAAGCACGATCAGTACGTATTGGCGGCAGCGCGTAGCACCGATCCTAATTCGGCGGGCAGTCAGTTCTACATCACTCAGGGAGAAACACACTTTTTGGATGGCAAATACACAGTATTTGGCAAGATTGTCGATGGAAAGGATGTGGCCGCCAAACTCATGAAGGGAGATAAACTTCTGGCGGTGAAAGTTCTGGAGGCCTCCAAAAACTAAGGACGCACCCAGTGGCGCCGTAACTGCCATGGAAACCACATCTACGACTTCTAGTTCTAATCACGCTGACGTTTTTGATACCAGTCAGCCACTCCACGTCCGTTTATATGGTCGTCCCGGTTGTCATTTGTGCAACGACGCGGCGCATCTATTGAACGGTTTTCACTCTGAGTTCGATTTCTGGGTCGAGCGCGTCAATATCGACGACGACCCAATTATTTGCGCTAAATTGAACGACCATATCCCGGTCGTGACCATCAATGGTGGTAGTAAAGTGCAAGAACCAGTGAATGAAGAGAAATTGCGCCGCGCCTTCAAGCGTGCGCTGAAAGCTGAAGGCCAGGATTCGCAGCGCGAAACCGAAGCCGTGCAAACCCAGACCGTATAATTTGCAGACGATACCCCCGCTCGAACTTCGAGTGGGGGTATCGTTTTTTATAGGTTCTGGTCTGGGTTACTTCTTTTTGGGTATCAGCGAATAGTCGATGCTTTTTGTGCCATCTGCCTCGAAGAGAGATAGCACCAGAACTGGTGGCGTTGTGCCCGCTGTGACGCGGAACTCGAATGCTTTTTTGCCTTCCTCGTCGTAGGTCGTCAGCACATCTCCGGCGAGTTTGTAATTCCCCTTGTAAAAATTACCGATGGTGCCGATATAGTAGTCCTGATGGTATTTGCCGTTGCGCTCGAACTGTGCCTCGCCCGATACGCTGGATACGATGTTTTTGGTTTTATCGTAGAGCGTCGCTATTTGATATTCCCATTCGGTATCATAGAAAATGTCGGCGATTTTGGGAGCAACGGGTTTGGGCTTCGGTTGGGCTGGCTTATCCTGTTTCGGGGCAGATTTTGCTGGCTGAGGGAGTGCTGTCGCTCCCAGAAATAGGGCCGTAAGGCAGAATAGAGGGCCGTTCAGGTGGTGTTTCATCCAAATGTTATTGTATCGTTCTTTGGATAGGGATTCTCACGAGTACATGATGTTTAGTTGCTATTTGTAAGAGTGGGTGCTGTTTACTTGGCGAACTTATGCCCGAAGTGATTTGTGTCGGAATTTTGGTTGCAGATGTGATTGGGCGACCCATTGAGAAAGTGCCTCTTGCGGGGGAATTGGCTCTGGTTGAATCCATCACGCCTCATGTTGGTGGCTGCGCGGCCAATACAGGGATTGGGCTACGCCGTTTGGGCGTCGACACGGCAGTCGTTGGGGCGGTTGGGCGCGACGGCTTTGGTGATTTCGTGCGTCAAGCGCTACGCGATGAGGGCATGGACGTGAGCGGCATTAAGGTAAAAGAGGAGCCTACCAGTTCGACGATGGTGCTTGTGCGAGCGGATGGAGAACGAACCTTTTTGCACTGCGTGGGGGCCAATGCTGCGCTGCATTATGCTGATTTCGATGCCAGTACGCTTGAAGCTGTTCGGGTTTTGCATATCGCCGGACATGGCTTGATGCCCGCTTTCGATGGCAGGCCATGCGCTGATTTGTTGGCGGAGGCGCAGAAACGAGGGGTTTTGACCTCGCTCGATACGGCAGGCTCTCCCGATGCACTGTGGCGCGAAAGGTTGATGGAAACGCTGCCTTTTCTGGATTTTTTCGTGCCCAGTTTGCATGAGGTGCGGCAACTATTTCCTGACTGCGAGACTCCCGAAAGTATTGTGGGACGTTTGCTTGATGAGGGGGTTGGCACGGTGGCGCTCAAAATGGGGGAGGCTGGAAGTTATGCCCGCAACCAGAGCGGCGAAATCGCGTGGGCGGCGGCGTTGCCCGTTACTGCTGTTGATGCGACTGGGGCAGGAGATGCCTTTGCGGCGGGCTTCCTCGCCAGCACTCTGCGCGGTTTATCGCTTGAAATGTGCCTGAAGATGGGCAACGCCACTGGAGCTTGTTGTGTGAGCGCTGTAGGAACCGTGACTGGACTCCGCGATTGGGATTCAACTTTCGCTCTCCTGGAAGAGAAAAGCTGAATCCCAATGCTAGTAGCTGTTTTTGGGGATTAAAGTTCCAGCACTTCGTCGATGCGGGCGAGTAGAGCGGTATCGAGTTTTTGCCCGGAGGCGGCGACGTTATCTTCGATTTGAGCGGGACGGGAGGCGCCGATGATAACGCTGCTGACGTTTTTCTGGCGCAGGCACCATGCCAGCGATAGTTGCGACATCGTTAAGCCGGCTTCTTGTGCGATGGGGATAAGGTTCTGGACTCGTTCCAAAAGCGCGTCGTTGACTTGAATTTTGTCGTAGACGTAGGCATCGACCACGCCGGTTTTGAGGAATTGGTTTTGTTTGGGATCGGCGGCGCGGCTTCCTGCGGGCGGCTCCTGGCCGGGTTTGTATTTGCCTGTGAGGATGCCCTGAGCCAGTGGAGAGAAGACCACTTGGCCGATGCCTTCACGTTCGCAGAGTGGGATGATTTCTTTCTCGATGCCACGAGCCAGCAAGTTGTATTGGGGTTGGTTGGAAGCCAGAGGGCGCAATCCCGCGCCGCGCGAGTAATCGGCGGCATGGGCGATTTGTCCCGCCGTCCACTCGGAGACTCCGGCATAGAGAATTTTGCCTTGAATGACCAGGTCGTGCAGGGCCATGAGAGTTTCTTCGAGAGGGGTATGAGAATCGTAACGGTGGCAGTAGTAGATGTCGATGTAATCGACGCCTAAACGCTTGAGGGAGGCGTTGCACTGTTCGATGATGTGTTTGCGTGATAGTCCCCTGTTGTTGGGGCCTCTACCCATAGGGAAGAAGACTTTGGTAGAAAGGACATACGATTCGCGGGAGAACGTTTGCAGAGCGGCGCCCACGACTTTTTCAGATTCGCCGCCCGCATAAGCGTTGGCGGTATCGAAGAAGTTGATGCCCAATTCATAGGCGCGGTGGATGCAGTTGGTGGCTTGCTCGGCTTCGGTGGCGCCGCCGTAAGTGAGCCATGAACCCAGACCGACTTCGGAGACTTGGATTCCCCACTTACCCAGATGACGATAATTCATAAAGCTAGTTGATTTTCCTTGAATGAGGGGCCAGTTGAGCCAAAGTGACATGATATTTTGGTCTTGACTCGCCCAATCTGTTGCCATTAAGGTGATGTCGGAGTAAACCGGTTTTCTTGAGAACGCGCATTGGTTCTCGTTGTTATGGTTTCCGCTCCAATATTGCCCCTGATCGGGCAAAGATTCCCTTCCGAGAAACGGGTTGTCCCCGACCCGGTGACGGGGGTGCCGCTGACTTTTTTAACTAGCAAAGCGCTGGGGGACTCGAAAATTTACCAGACGCATCCGCAATGGACGGCGGATGGAAAATGGGTGGTGTTTCGGTCGCGGCGCGAAATAGGTCAAGCCTTCGCTGTGAACGAAGAGAGTGGCGACATCGTGCAAGTGACGGGGCTTGGCTTTACGGGGATGTTGTGTCTGGCGCAAAAGTCGATGAGGTTGTTTCATTTGCGTCTTGTCGCGAGTGAAGATGAAAGCGCGCCGCACCGTGTGGAACTTGTCGCCATTGATTTGGAGGCGCTTTTCGCTGATAGCGAAGCGGGGGAAGTGAAGCCCGCCGCCGAATATGAGCAGGTGTTTGGCTCCTTGCCGCCCGATATGGGAGCGGCGGGGGATTTGGCGCTGGATGCTACCGAAGAGGTGGCGTATTTTCGGGTAATCGGGGAAGAAGCGGCGAAGCATATCGCAGCGGGGACGAAAATTGAGCCAAACTTTGGCCCGCGCAATATGGGGGCGGGGCCATCGGGGATTGGGAGCATGGATTTGCGGACGGGTGAGGTGAAGGTTGTTGTCGCTGTGCCGTTTCAAGTGGGGCACATTCAGACCAACCACTGGGTTCCCGGCGAGATTATCTTTAGTTGGGAGACTGGCGGCAAAGCGCCGCAACGCACCTGGACTGTGATGGCTGATGGGACAGGTCTTCGTCCGTTGTATCGGGAAGCGTCGTATGACTGGGTGACTCATGAGGCGGTAATTACGAGGGATGAAGTGGCTTTGGCAATTGTGGGGCATCGCGAGCCGGGGTTCGAGGATGAGTGGGGAGTTTGTGGCAGTCGCGACCATGCTACAGGGCTGGGCATCGTGAATTTGCGGACTCATGAACTTTTTATCGCCGGACAGACGAAAAGCGGCAGTGGGTTCTGGCATGTAAACGGTTCACCCGATGGACGCTGGGCAGTTGGGGACGATTTCGAGCGCAATATTTACCTGATTGATCGGCGTAGCAACGAGATGATGCTGCTTTCGACTGGGCACAAGGAGACGGCGGCTGATCATCCGCATCCGACATTTAGCGCTGATAGTACCCGTATCGAGATTCAGTCGGCGATGCTTTCGGAGGATGGGCGCAGCCTGAATATTTGCGTGATTCCTGTGCCCGATGAGTGGCTGAAACGGGGAATTGAATAAGGGGTGGAAATCAATCTTTTAGGTCTTTTTATCAATGTTTTTGGGGGTCAAATCAATTTAAAAGATTGATTATGGGATGATTTTGTATGGGTTTAGGTACTTAAAATTAGGCAAAGATTGATTAATCAATCTTTATTCAATTCACCACAGAGACACGGAGGCACAGAGGGGTTTTTAGAGAGGGGGTATCGCTTTTGTGTTCGGGGGTTGGATTTGGGAGTAGTTCTTTTAACCACCGATGGACGCCGATGTTTGTTGGATGAGTGTGAGGGCTTGCCAACTCGGTAGAAATTGGATGGGAAGAGGATAAAGAGAGGGACATGGGAGTTGAGGTTTTTGGGGTTTTGTATGGGTGAATTGAGTTTGGCAACCGTTATGCGGCCCTCGCCCAGCCTTCGCGCCCAGAGGGCCGCAAAGCGGTTACTAAAAACTAACGACTTGGCTGAAGGTGGTAGTGGGAGAAATTAATAGTGCCACTTCATTATTTTCAGTATAACCGATTTTAGGTTTTTGCAAGGGAGATTGGAGGGATCACAAATCAGGAAGGGGTGGCGCTGTCAGACTTGCCACAAAATGAACAATGGCAGATTTCTCTTGGCACCGCGCTTTTGGCGCTTTCTGACTTTATCGTTGGTTGTGGCGACTGGTGGCAAGGGGATGTCTCGTGCTTATGCACAGGGCGGTCCGGCTGTTAATCCTGCTCCGATTGCTGTCGCTGGGCCGCTGCTGATTCAGGGCGGGACTATTATTGATGGCACTGGGGCAAAGCGTAAAAAAGCCGATGTGCGGGTGGTCGATGGGGTGATTCGCGAGATTGGGCGCCTGAAGCCCGCGAAGAATGAGCGGGTCATCAATGCGGAGGGGCTGATTGTGGCGCCGGGGTTTATTGATACCCATAGCCATGCCGATGGTGGCCTGATGGAAAATCCCGATGCGGAGAGCCAGATTCGGCAGGGAATTACTACGGCTATCGTTGGGCAAGATGGTGGTTCGCATTTGCCGTTGGCAGATTTTCTTGATGAAGTTCAGGCGAAACATGTCGCGCTGAATATCGCTTCATTCGTGGGGCATGGCTCGGTTCGCAGTGCTGTGATGGGTGAGGATTATAAGCGGGCTGCGACGGCGGAAGAAGAAGCTAAGATGGAAGCTCTGGTCGAGATGGAGATGCAGAGCGGAGCATTGGGTCTATCGTCGGGTTTGGAATACGACCCCGGCCTGTATTCGACGACTGAGGAAGTGGTCGATTGTGCCAAAATCGCGGCCAAATATGGTGGCATTTACATTAGCCACGTTCGCGACGAGGAAAACGAGGCACTGACTTCATTTCGCGAACTGATCGACATCGCCGATAAAGCGCGCATTCCCGCGCAAATCTCGCACATTAAATTGGGTTCGAGCAACGTGTGGGGTAAGGCCGATGAAACGCTGCGTTTGATGGCTGATGCCAACAAGCGTGGAATTGATGTTACGGCAGACGTTTATCCGTACACCTACTGGCGCTCGACTATCACCGTGATTACCCCCACACGCGATTGGACTGATCGCGCGGCATGGCAAAAGGGATTGGATGAGGTCGGTGGCCCTGCCAATGTGCTACTTTCGACGTACACCCCCGACGCGAAGTGGCAAGGAAAAACGCTGGAGCAGATCGCTCAGGAAACGGGGCGTGATGCGGTGACGATTATTCAGGAAATCGTGAAAAACACGCACGGCGAAGGCGCGACTGGGCGGGAAGGTGTAGTTGTGACGGCGATGAAGGAGGACGACCTACGCCGCTTCATCGCTTCGCCGGGCATTATGTTTTGCACCGATGGAGGGCTGGGCGGTTCGCATCCGCGTGCGGCAGGAACCTATCCACGCATTTTGGGGCGTTATGTGCGTGAGTGGCACGTTTTGACGTTGGAAGACGCGATTCGTAAAATGACGCTTCTTCCGGCTGCGCGTATGGGCTTCGATGACCGAGGCGCGCTGATAGCCGGGATGAAGGCGGATATTGTGCTGTTCGATGCTGACAAAGTTATCGACACCGCGACGACGGCTGAGCCGATGGCGGCTCCCATTGGACTTTCTTATGTCATCGTGAACGGGGTGCCTGTGTTGGATAATGGCAAAATGACGGGGCAGCGCCCCGGTATGGCTTTGCGCAGAAGTTGGCTGGCGGAGAAATAGAAATAGTTCGGCGCTCTACTGTTCAATACACAGCGCGTTACGACGGGAGCGGAGAAGCTGCTAAACAACGCGGGGCGGGTTTGCTGCATATCCTCGGAGAGTTAGGGGAACATCAAGGATCTATATGGAATATACGACGCTGGGCCGTACTGGTCTTGAAGTGAGTGTGCTGGGGTTGGGCGCTGGTGGACACAGCCGTTTGGGACAAAGCACTGGCAAGACTGTGGAGCAATCTATCGCGCTTGTGCAACACGCTTTAGACCTCGGTATTAACTTCGTCGATACCGCTGAGGCGTACGGCACAGAGGCCATCGTTGGTCAGGCGCTCCGGGGGCGCAGGCGCGAGGATGTGGTGATTTCGACCAAGAAGACGATCCGCCGCGAGGGACAATTGGTGACGGCGGATGAAGTTCGCCGTGGTTTGGAAGACAGTCTGAAGCGCCTGGAAGTGGAGCATGTCGAGATCTATCACCTTCATGCCGTTCTGGCCGAAAACTACGACTATATCTATGGGGAACTTTTGCCAGTGCTTCGGCAAATGCAAGAGCAAGGCAAAATCCGCTTTCTGGGTATCACCGAAATGTTCGCGGCAGACACCGGACACAGCATGTTGCAGCGGGTAGTTCCCGACGACTGTTGGGACGTAATTATGGTCGGTTTCAACATCCTCAATCAATCGGCGAGAGAGCGGGTATTGAGCCACACGCAGCGGCAGGGTGTCGGAGTGCTGGATATGTTCGCAGTGCGACAGGCATTCAGCCAGATGGAAAAACTCCAGCAACTGCTGGCCGAACTGGTGGAGCAGGGACAAATAGAGCCAGACGCCGTGGAGAAAGACGCCCCTCTGGATTTTCTGGTGCGGCAGGGGGGCGCCGAAAGTTTGGTTGATGCCGCTTATCGTTTCTGCCGCGCTGAACCCGGCGTGCATGTCGTTCTCAGTGGTACTGGGAGCGTGCAGCACTTGGAAGAAAACATCGCCTCTATCCTACGCCCGCCCTTGCCCGCGTCAGATCGGCAGAAATTAATGGAAATATTCGCCCGCGTGGATACGGTTTCCGGGCAGTAGAGTGGGGCTGATTGCCTGCTGCAATTAGGTTGGGTTGATGGCGGCGAAGGCGGCGTCATAGCGTCCCTCTTGTTCGGCGAAACGCCGCTGTCGGTCGTGTGCTACCAATATCTCCCCACGTGGATGATCGTGGGTTTCCAGTAGATGTATGACCTCGCTGATATATACAGGGAGTGGGATGGCGCGTGGATCGGATGCCTGTTGTTCGCCCGTCAATTCTGTTTGTACGTAGGGTGGCGATAGCTCGAGGACTTCAACGGGAATATCGCGTAACTGGTGGCGTAGCGACTGTAGCCAGGAGTGCAAAAAGGCTTTGCTGGCACAGTAGGTCGGGTAAGCGGAGAGGGGGATAATGGCGAGGTTCGAGGTGGTGACTATTATCGTCGCGTCCGGTCGTTTTTTGAGAATTGGGAGCAGCGCTGCTGTTACGCGCAACACACCGAGGATGTTGGTTTCGATGATCGCCTGAGCGATAGAGGCATCCCATTCATCCGAAGTCAAATCCTCGGAGCGAGAGATACCCGCGTTGGCTACCAACACATTCAATTCGGGGTAATGTGCTTCTACCTCGTCGGCAAGATGCGACAATGAGGTAGGGCTGCCAAGATCGAGTTGCAGTCCGGCCATGCCAGGGTGATTTGTCGTGATGTCGTCGAGTAGGTTCTGGCGGCGCCCCGCGATGATGACGCGGTTGTCTCGTTCGTGGAGGGCTTGCGCCAGTCCGCGACCAATTCCGCTGGTGCCACCTGTGATGAGGATGGTGTTTCCTGTAATTTTCATGAGTTTTGTGGAGTATGCGCGAGGGCGGCTTTAGCCGAGTCGCATGGATAGTTCGATGTCGTCGGCGAATGGGATAGACAGGTAGCCCGACTCGGAGGAGCGCACGTGCGCCAAGTAATCAGGGCTGTAGTCGGCGTTGTCGGCGACTACAAGGGCGCCCGGTTTGAGGCAGCTCTCCAACATATTCAGGATTTCGGGGTAAAGCGCTTTTGCGCCGTCGAGCAAGAGCAGGTCAATTGATTCGGGCATATCGGCACTCAACGTTTGGAGGGCGTCTCCCTCACGGAAATCTACCAGGTCGATGAGGCCGCCGGATGTCAGATTTTGCCGCGCTCTCGCCACTTTAGACGGCTCGAATTCGCTGGTGATGAGGTGTCCGCCGCCATTGTCGCGCAGGGCGGCTGCTAGGTGCAGGGTTGAGATGCCGAACGAAGTGCCGAATTCAACGATTGTTTTGGCGTTGCTGCTGCGTGCCAACATGTAAAGCAGAGTGCCTGTCTCACGCGAGACAGCGAGCGGAAAATCTTTCAGATGCCCATAGAAGTCGAGGTATTCGGTCTTACTTCCCATCAGACGTGTCCGCTCTTCAGGGGAAAGATTCGCAATGGCAGGACTCGCTAATGGCGAGGTAGAATCGGCTTCTTCGAACAAGCGATTCAGCAAAGGGGTGATGGTATCAAGTGTTGTCATCGGACGTTTCCAAGTGGGTTTATTGCGCAAAATTGCGCTGAGAGATAGAATACGACTAATTAATCGCATTGCCAATTCGCGTTTCAAATTCGACTTAGACAACCTATGACTAACCCTTCAACACCGCGTATTTCAGCGCGAAAACGCCCTCAACAAGCCCGCTCGCAGCAGCTGGTTGCGCAGATTCTTGCGGCGGCAGGTCGCGTTTTGGCGCGCGAAGGCGCGCAGCGTTTCACCGCCGCTCGCGTTGCTGAGGAAGCTGAAATCAGCATTGGTTCGCTGTATCAATATTTCCCGAACAAAGCGGCTATCCTTTTTCAGCTTCAAACCGACGAGTGGCAGCAGACGACCGAACTACTGCACAACATACTTGGGGATGTACAAAAACCGCCTTATGAGCGACTGCGCGTTTTGGTTCATGCGTTCATCCGTTCGGAGTGCGAAGAGGCGCAGATGCGTACTGCGCTTAGTGATGCCGCGCCACTTTATCGCGACGCACCTGAGGCGAAAGATGCGAAGGCATCAGGAGATCGCATTTTCCAATTTTTCATGCAGCAGGTGTTGCCTGATGCCTCGGAAGAGACGCGCGCATTGGCAAAGAATCTCATCACCACAACACTGGGCGCGGTGGGAAAGCAATTCTCGGAAACACCTCGGACTTCCGCAGAAATCGAAACCTATGCCGATGCTATGGCCGATATGTTTTGCGCCTACCTTGAAGGATTGAGAAGGGGATTATCAGGCGCGGTTGAGGAGGCGGGCTAGGAAGGCGCGAGTGCGTTCTTCGCGCGGGTTTTCGAGGAGTTGTTCGGGCGGCCCTTCTTCGAGGACGCGGCCATTGTCTAGGAATAGAACGCGGTTGGCGACTTCGCGGGCAAAGCCCATTTCGTGGGTGGCGACTAGCATTGTGCGCCCTTCGCGGGCTAAGTCGCGCATGACTGCCAGAACTTCCCCGACGAGTTCGGGGTCGAGGGCGGAGGTGGGTTCGTCGAATAACAACAGTGTTGGGCGCAGGGCCAAGGCGCGGGCGATGGCGACGCGCTGTTGCTGGCCGCCGGACAGTTCGGCGGGGTAGCTATCGGCTTTGGCTCCGAGACGGACTTGCTCCAATAGTTCGCGACCTTCCCGTTCGGCTTGTTCGGCGGGGGTGCCTAATACGCGGTGTGGAGCCAGAGTGATGTTTTCCAGTGCCGTCAGGTGGGGGAAGAGGTTGAATTGTTGGAAGACCATGCCGATTTCGCGCCGCAGTTGGTTGAGGTCGAACTGGGAATTGTTGCCGGAAATCTCTTTGTCGCGGAAGCGGATGGTTCCCGATGTGGGGGCTTCGAGGCGATTGATGCAGCGGAGGAGGGTAGATTTTCCGCTGCCGGAAGCACCAATGAGGGCAATGACCTCGCCCTGATGCATGGACATGTCGATGCCTTTGAGGACTTCGGATTGGCCGAACTTTTTGTGCAGATTGGAAACGCTGAGAATGGGTGACGTGTTTTGCTCTTGCATGGAATTATTGGTTTTAGGTAGTTGCCTGGCGGCTACGGGCGCCGCGAACGCGAGGTCGGCTGACTGGCTCCCAGCGGGCTTCGAGGCGGCGCACCAGATAGGTGAGCGGCAGAGTCATCAGTAGGTAGAGGACGGCGAGGGCCAAGACGATAGTAATGGGGGAGCCTGAGTTGCTGGCCTGTTCGCGTCCGACTCGCATCAATTCGGAGAGTCCGATGATGGAGATAAGGGATGAGTCTTTGAGCAGGGCGACAGCTTCGTTGGTGAGAGGTGGCAAGACGCGGCGCACGGTTTGGGGGAGGATTACCCAGCGCAATGCCTGACCGGAATTCATGCCGACGGCGCGGGCGGCTTCCATCTGGCCTTTGTCGATGCTTTGGATGCCCGCTCGGAATATTTCGGCGATATAGGCGGCGCTGTTGAGGCTGAGTGCTGCTACTGCGGCCAAAAACTGCGGAAGCGATAGGCCCAGCGAGGGAAGCACAAAGTAGATGGCGAAGATTTGAAGTAGGAGCGGTGTGCCGCGCACAGTCTCGACGAACACTGTCGCTGGTATCGAGAGGAAACGCAGTGGGGAGATGCGTCCCAGAGCGACAATTAGGCCCACTGGAAGGCCGACGAGCAGGCCCAGAAAGGTAATCCACAGCGTCATGATGGCACCTTGTAGGAGCAGGGGCAGGGTATTGCGGAGTAACTGCCAGCGAATGGTGAACGAGGAGCCAGTGGCGCTTTCGGTGACGGGAGTGCCTTGAGCGCGCACTTTGTCGAGGCCCGCGAGGTAGTTAGTGGGGAGCGGTTCGCGAATCCATCTCTGATAGATTTTCGCAAAGCGGCCATCTTCCATGATTTTGGCGAGGGCGTCGTTGACGGCTGATAACAACTCGTGTTCGCCACGCCGCGACACGACGGCGTAGTTTTCCTGCACAAAGATGCCGCCGACTGTTTCGAGTTCGGGGTAGCCTTTGCGAATCATTTCGCTGAGAGCGGGCAGGTCGCCGACAGCGGCGTCGCCCCGGCCATTGCGTACTTCGAGAAGGGCGTCCTGCATCGTCTCGAATTTGCGGATTTGCCCGGCAGGTAGGCCCAGTTTCTCGACGGCGTATTGGCCTGTCGTTTCCTGCTGCACCGTGACCAATTTACCGGGCAGGTCTTTGGAGGAGTTGATGCGTTTATCTCCGACACGGCGCACGATGGTCTGGCCCGAAAGGAAGTACGGGCGCGAAAATGCCATCTCTTTCTTGCGCTTGTCGGTGATGACGACATCGGACATGACGAGGTCGAATTTCTTGGTTTGCAGAGCGGCGAAGATGCCATCCCATGCGATGTTTTCCCACTGGACTTTGACGCCGAGTTCTTTACCGATTTCGTTGCCGAGGTCGATGTCGAAGCCCTCGAAACGGTCGCCGATTTTTAGCTCGAAAGGCGGATAAGTGGCATCGGTGCCGATGATGAGGGTGCCGCGATTACGTATGGTCTGGAGCGAATTTTGGGCGTGGGCGAATTGCGTCAAGCAAAATGAGAAGCAGAAGAGAAGAAGTGCGGCGAGGAACTTCAATGGAGCCAAGTTTTTCTGCCAAGGCCAGTGAATATGGTGCATGAAACCTTTGCTTGGTCAGGATACAATGATGGGGTATTCGATACTGGGAGTGACTACTATGGAAACATTGAAGTGGGGCATCATTGGTGGGGGCCTGATGGGGCGTGAGTTCGCTTCGGCGTTGGGGCGCTGGTTTGCGCTGACTGGCGATGTGCCTCCCGCGCTACTGGTTGCGGTGTGTGACTTGAATCCGACTGCGCGCGACTGGTTCAAGCGGGTGCCAGGGGTGACGCAGATAACTGGCGAAGCCGATGAATTGTTGGCTAACCCCGATGTTGACGCGGTTTACGTAGCGTTGCCGCACAACTTACACCGCGAATTTTATGTGCGGACTTTGCAGAGCGGCAAGGATTTGCTGGCGGAGAAGCCGTTTGGAATCGACCTCGAAGCGGCCCAGTTCGTGTGCGACGAGGCGAAGCGGTTGGGGCGCTTCGTGCGCTGTTCGAGTGAGATGCCGTTTCTGCCGGGGGCGCAGCGGGCTTGGAAGATGGCGCAGCAATTGGACGTGCTGGGGCGCGTGTTGGAAGTACGTAGCGGCTTTTTGCATTCGAGCGATTTAGACCCGAACAAGGCGGCCAACTGGAAGCGGCAGAACCGCTTTTGTGGCGAGAACGGGGTGTTGAACGATTTGGGAATGCATGTCGCGCATGTTCCGCTGCGGTTGGGCTGGAAGCCTTCGCGCGTTTATGCGCAGTTGCAGCACGGCTTCGGCGAGCGTCCTGATGGGCGCGGCGGGATGACGGTGTGCGACACTTGGGATAACGCGCTGTTGCACTGCGATGTGGAAATTGGCGGGGAAGTGGTGCCGATGCGCTGGGAAACCAAACGCATGGCTCCCACTGAAACCAACACATGGTACTTCGAGGTGCTAGGAACCAAGGGGGGCGTGCGATTTTCGACCAAGACACCCAAAACACTGTTCGTCTTTGAAAACGGACGCGAGCAAAGCTGGAAGGCGATTGATTTGGGCCACGCCTCGGTTTTCGAGACGGTGACGGGTGGGATTTTTGAGTTCGGTTTTCCCGATTCGATTTTGCAGATGCTGGCGGCCTTCGCCTGTGAACGCGCGGGAGTGCTAGGCGACCGCTTCGGCATGGCGACACCCGATGAGGCCGTTGCCAGTCATCAGGTATGGGCGGCAGCGCTACAGTCTCACGCCGAGAAGCGCGCGATTGAGGTGGAGTGAATTGTAAACCACCCCTAACTCCTCCTTGAAAAGGAGGGGAACTAACTTTTCAAAGTTCGGTTTCGCAGATGATGAGGTTGCCTGTGGATTCGGCGGTGGAGACGACCTTATCATCGACGAGGATTTCGAGTTTGATGGTGGCTGTTCCGGGGGCAAGAAGTCTGTCCAGGTAAGCTCGCGTTGAGATTTGGGTGTCGTCGGGCAAGGTGAATTTCTCTTGCCAATCGGTCATGGTGACAAATCGTTCGGTTTTGGCTTGTGGCCCCGTCATGGTGTAGGCGACGCGCACCGAGGCTGGTGTTCCGGTCAGGCGCAGGGTGACGGAGTGGTTTTTGAGCGCCGGAGTGATGTGGACTCCGGTGAAGAAGAGAGGGCGTTCGGGTGATTCGATGTAGTCGATGGTATATTCGGGGGTGGTTTCCTTGAGCTGGCCGGCTTGGAGGAGTTGGGGCTTTTCCTCTTCACGGACAGCGTGCGAGTCGTCGCGGGCCATTAGAGTCCAATCTTTGACTCGCTTGCTACTGATTTTCCAGTTGGCAGACAAGGTTGCTCCATCGCGTGTCCAGGTGGTTTGTTCCGTGATGCCATCGGTGGAGGCTGTGCTTTGTGGATCGCCGAGTTTTTGCTTGACGACATCAATGGGTTGGCCCATCAATTCGGGCATGTTCCATATGGGGCCGCTTGAGCGCGAACCGCAACCGGACACAGCCCAGCTCATGAGCAACAGGACAGGCGTTAACCTCGCGACGTAGGAGTTCATGGGGAAAGGAATGGAGTAAATCGGATGTGCAGTTTTAGCAGATAAGCCTTGTTTTTCGCAGGGGTTATTCCGCGCTTTTATGTGAGCGCTGAGTGGCGGCGCGCAAAAGCCACAGGGGGATTTCGTGGTAGGAGTTGAGGTTGCCGTGGCGACGTAGGTGGTTCAGAAAGCCTATTGGGTGTTGGGAACCCTGAACGCGGCGGTAGGCAGCGTAGCGCAACAGGAGGCGGGCGAGTTGGGAATCGGTGGCTTCCCACGATTCGTATTCGTGTTTTTCCAACCACGAGACGGGTATCGAATGGAGAGTTTTCAGCACTTGTGGCGGGATGGGCGCCGCATATTTTTCGACGATGTAGTTGAGCGCCGACCTCGTGACTAGCGCGAGTTTGCGGTGGCGCGCATGTTTGATGAGGCGCGGCCAGTCGATTTCGTTGCCGCGAATAAGAATCATGGCATCGAGTACCCAGCGCAGCGGTGAATGGACGCTGTTGACGCAGGTGAGGAAGAGTAGGTCGGTGGGGTTGGGGACTTGGATGGTGATGCCCTCGAAAGGGACGGTGACAGCCGAGCGCCACAGAGTTTCGTCGCCTTTGGAATAGGGGCATTCGCCGAGGGCGAAGCGGTGAACGTCGAGTTCCTGATGGGAGGTGTTCTTCATCGGAACGGCGTGGTGAACTTCGGAGGGGATGTCGTCGGAGGCGTACATCCAGCCCGCTTCTTTGAAGATTTCGATAGCGCGGTTGAATTGCGCAGCGCGGATGAGGATGTCGCCGTCGCTCATTGGGCGAAGAGCCGGGTAGGGGTAATCGCGGATGGCGACCGGGACGCCTTTTATGAAAAGCACGTCGATGTTGTGTTGGCCGAGCAAGCGCGCGACTTCGCCGAGCGATTTGAAGAGAAGTTTGTTGCGTACAAGTCCCAGTCGTGTCAGCGAAGAAATAGTGGCGGCATCGGGAATTTTGATGCCCGTTTGATTGAAGTTGTAGCCGATGAGGGGAAGAAGGCGACGCGAATCGTTGTCAAGGTCGTTGAGTTCGTGTTGCTCGCGCCATTGGTTCCAGGCCGGTAGTGCCACATCTGCATCGCCCAAAGCCGCAGTGAGTAGTAACTCTTGTGATTCTGAGGGCAGTCCGACTCCTCTTTTCGGTAAATTCGAGGTCATGCGTATGGTATCGGGAGTCAGTAAGGCATATTTCGGTCTCCTGTTTTGTTCCCGTTAGAAATCTTAGGAATATTATCATGCAACGTTGATTATGAAAGTTCTGTTCTGGACTCAGCAATATTGGCCTTATATCGGGGGTGTCGAGGTGTTATCCCGCCAATTTATCGCCGATATGAGGACGAGAGGTGTTGAGTTTTCGGTGATAACCGGGCACGGGAATTTAGATTTGCCCGATGAAGATGAGGTGGATGGTGTGCCAGTTCATCGGTTCGGTTTCTTGCAGGCATTGGCTACACGAGATGCCCGCGAGATTTTGCGAATACGGCAGCGAGTGGCGGCGCTGAAGCGGCGTATTGAGCCTGACCTCGTTCATTTCAATCTAACCGACCCTAGTCTGTTCTTTCATTTGCAAACCGCTTCGGCGAGTGTGCCTTCGCTAGTGGCGATTCGGTTGGCACTGCCACCGACTGCGGCTGACGAGAAGACTTTGCTGGGGCAGGCATTGGAAAATTCGGCATGGGTAACGGCCAATTCGGGGGCGATTTTAGAGGATTTGCATCATATCGCCCCCTACACGAAAGAGCGCTCATCACTGGTTTATAACGGCTATCCGATGCCATTTACCGCGCCAACTGAACTGTCGTTTGAGCTGCCGAAATTGGTGTGTATCGGGCGTTTGGTCGAGGAGAAGGGGTTCGATTTGGCGATAAAAGCGTTGGCCCGACTGCTGCCCGATTTCCCTGAATTGCGTCTCACCATCGCTGGTGATGGAAGTGCGCGGCGCGATTTGGAGGCGTTGGCGCAAGAATTAGGAGTGAGTGATTTGGTCGATTTCGTGGGTTGGGTGAACCCCGAAGATATGCCGCAGTTGTTGAACACGGCGACTATTGTGGTGATGCCGTCGCGGTGGCGCGAGGCTTTTGGATTGGTGGCTTTGCAAGCGGCACAGATGGCGCGGCCTATCGTGGCTACGCGAGTGGGCGGTTTGCCTGAAGTGGTGCGGCACGGCGAGACGGGGTTAGTTGTCGAGCCAGAATCGCCTGAGGCGTTGGTTGAGGGCATTAGGCAATTACTAGGCAATCCCGATGGAACGAGGGCGATGGGGCAGCGCGCGCGGCTATGGGCGCAGCGGCAGTTCGGTTGGGAGAGGTATGTGGATGAGTACCAGCAACTTTATACTCGGCTCATTCAAGAAGCGAAATCTCTATGAGTCTCGACACCCACTTTATTCCCAATACCGCCGAAGTCGCCGCCGAGGTGCTTGATGGTGAGGCCGTACTAATTAATTTAACGAACGGCATGTATTACAGCCTCGTTGGTACGGGAGGTTTCGTTTGGTCGTTGCTTGAAGGCAGCGCGAACATTCCTGAAATCGTCGCGGTTTTGAAGGCGCACTATGGCGCTGAGGCAGGCGTGGCGGAAGCTGATGTGCGCCAACTGATCGACGATTTGAAGACCGAAGGACTCATCATCGAATCGGACGGCGAGGGGAGTACGCTCTCCTTGGAAGCCCCGACAGAAGTTCAAACTTACGAGGCGCCGCGTTTGAAGGTTTATAGCGACATGCAAGCGCTTCTTGCGCTCGACCCGCCGATGCCAGATTTGACCGATGCTCCCTGGAAACAGTCGGGATCCAAAGCCTAATCCCCACGTGGCCGCCCCTTTTTTTGCTGAAATCGAATCCGCATTTCTGGAAGTCCAGAAGTGCGGCGCCGTTCAGTTGGGACATTATCGGCTGGCGGGGCAAACCGTACAGATGGAAGTTGTTGGCGACGAGTTAGCCAGGCACATGCTGGCGCCGTTTTCTCACTTGAAAACTCATGACCAACCGCCCGCTTTGCGCGTGTGTTTATGGGATGCGAAGCAGACAGGTGTTGATTGTCCTGAAGGGTTGCCTACGGAATTTCGTAGCGATGAATGGGGCAGCGTGTCGCAGTCGTTCGCCTATGGCTACGAGCGGCGTTACGTCGAATATCGCTCGCGTGCAGGGACGACGTGGCTTGACCGCGCCAGTAATTGCCTGTATGGGTGCTACGACGACGCGGGGCAGTTCAATATCTACGATTATAGCCGACCATTACCGTGGCTTTTGCCGATTTGGTGTAACGACTTGGGCGTCCAATCGGTTCATGCGGGCATGGTGAGTTGGAAGGGGAGTGGTGTGGTGATTGTGGGGGCGAGTGGTTCGGGGAAAACGACCACGACCTTGGCTTGTCTTGATGGAGGATTCGATTACCTGGGCGAAGACCAAATTGGCATCGGGGAAAACGAGGGCGGATTCACCGGATTCAGCTTTTATAACACAGCGCGCGTCGATGCCAAACATTTGCAGCGCTTTCCCCAATTGTCCCCCTACGCGCGCCATGAAAGCGAGCAGAAGACATTGCTGATGCTGGGTGAGTTGTTTGCCTCACAGTTGGTGGGGGAAGCGCCGCTAAAGATGATCGTGCTGCCCAAAGTGATGCCTTCGGAAAAGACGCGAATCCAACCCGCCACTTCTGCCGAAGCGCTACGGGCAGTTGCGGCTAATTCGTTGATGCTACCCATCGGGGGCGGGCGTAGAGGTTTCGAGCGATTGGCCCGACTGGTGCGCCAAGTGCCGTGCTACTGGCTGCATCTGGGCCACGATTTTGAGCGTGTGTCCGAAGTCATCAAGGGGGCGTTGCCGCTGTGAAAAGGCGCGTTCTGTTTTGGACGGATTCGTTCCCGCCCTACATCGGCGGAGTCGAGGTTTTGGCGGCGCAATATGTGCGCGCGATGCGGGCGAAGGGCTATGAGTTCGTTATCGTGACCCGCTATGAGGGCGACGAACTGGTAAGCCGGGATGATTTCGAGGGCGTGCCGCTGTATCGGCTCAATGTGCGGGCGGCGCTTTCGAGCCGAAGCCCACTGCAACTGCTTCAGTTGAGGCGGGCGATTAGCGAAGTGGCGCGTGAGTTTGCGCCCGATTTGCTGCATATTTACCATGTCGGCATGGGGGCGATGCTGTTCGACGGCTTGCGAAATATTCCGCGCCTGTTGACGTTGCACTCGCCGATTGCAGCCGAGCATCTGGTCCCCAATTCCGCGCTTTCGACGCTGCTGGAATCGGTCGATTATGTGGCGTGTTGTTCGCGTAGCGTGGCGCAGGATTTATGGGAATTGGCGCCTACGTTTCGGGGTCGGTCGAGTGCCATTTCCAATACGCTCGAAATGCCCGACTTGCAGCCGACGCCGATTTCGTTTGAGCCGCCGCGATTGTTGGCGCTGGGGCGTTTGGTCGAGGCCAAAGGGTTCGATGTGGCGATAGAGGCGTTCGCCGCTTTGAAACCTCGCTTTCCTTCGCTTCAAATGACCATCGCAGGGAATGGGCCAGCCTTTGACGATTTGAATAGACTCGTTGAGTCGAAGGGTTTGCAGGACAGCATTGCGATGCCGGGGTGGGTGGCGCCTGAAGAGGTGCCGAAACTGATTAGCGCTCATACGCTGACAGTGATGCCATCGCGGATACGCGAGGCTTTTGGGCTGGTGGCACTGCAAGCGGCGCAGATGGCGCGCCCCGTTGTCGCTAGTCGCCTTGGGGGGATTCCCGAAGTCGTCGAAGACGGTGTTTCGGGAGCGTTGGTGGAGCCGGACGATGTGGAGGGTTTTGGCACGGCCATCGAGTCGTTGTTGCGTGAACCCGAAAAAGCCGCCGAAATGGGAATCCGCGCGCGCGAACGGGCGCTGACTCGCTTTACTTGGCCCGTCCATGTCGCGGCCTATGATGAGTTGATGCAACAATTAACCGCGAACCGGAACGAGTCCCGATGAAAATTAGCTGCATTATTCCCGTATTCAATGGCGAACGTTATTTGCGCGAGGCGATAGAGAGCATGTTGGTCCAGACTCTTTCGCCGTTCGAGATCGTTGTGGCCGATGATGGTTCGGCGGATGGCAGCGTTGAAATCGCTCGTTCTTATGGTGGTATTGTGCGAGTTGTGACGCAGCCGACAGGGGGGCCAGCGGCGACGCGGAATTTGGGATGGAAGAGTGCGCTCGGTGACTATTTCGCGTTTCTGGATGCCGACGATTTGTGGGAGCCTGAAAAGCTGAGCCGTCAGGCCGCTTGCTTCGAGGCCGACGCCGAACTCGATTACTGCGTGACGCACGCGAAGATGTTTTGGTCGAGTCCCGAAGAGGCCGAGATGTACAAAGACTCGACGCGCGCTGGCTCGATTCCCGGCTACGCGACGACGACTTTATTAGCCCGTCGTGAGGTCTTTGAGCGTGTTGGGGCTTTCAATGAGTCGCTGTGGTTTACCGACGCGACAGAATGGTTCATTCGGGCCGAAGAAGCGGGATTGAAACTGCACGTTTTGGAGGATGTGTTGACCTTGCACCGGATGCACGCGCACAACCTGACAAGGCGCCGCAGCGATGAGAGCCGCGCCGAGTTTTTGAGCATCGTGCGAAGTGCGTTGAAGCGGCGCAGGGCAGTTACATGAGTGGCGAGCCACTGTTAACGGGGCTGTTACAACGCACGATTTGCCCGACACCGCTGCAAACACAATTTCTGCGTGCCTGTCTACACGGCGACTTGGAAGCTTGGGATAGGTGGAGCCGGGCTGTGGGCGACCCAAAACGCGAATTGGGGAATGATGGCATTGGTATCAAGCGACTGGTGCCATTGCTTTATACCTCGTTACGCGATGCGGGCGCCCCGCTCGATGCCGAGTTTTTGTCGTATTTGCGCGCCGCCTATGTGCGTGAAGATTTGCGCTCGCGCACCTTTCGCCGGGTGTGTGGCGAGGCATTGGGCGCCCTATCTGAGGCGCAGATTCCCTTTATTGTATTGAAGGGCGTCTCGTTGGCGGAGTCGGCTTATCCGGTGTGGGCACTCCGTCATTGCCACGATGTCGATTTATTGGTGGAGCAAGAGGTGTTGGAGACTGGACCCGCTGTGTTGGGGGAGTTTCGGGCTTATAGCCGGGATAAAGACAATGTGATGGTGGTGCATCCGACCAACATGCCCGTTGTCTTTCATGCACGACTTTTCGAGCATTACGACGACCCATCCGAGTGTTTTGGGGAGTCGGGCGAGCGGGAGATTACGGGCGTGCGGGTGCGCGTGTTGGCGCCTCATAACGAGCTATTACATCTGTGCGTTCACGCGGCATCTGGCCGCAGTCGCCTTATGCTGTTGTGGGTTGCGGATGCGATGTTTCTGCTCAGGGATAGCCCCTCACTAGATTGGAAGGCGTTCGTGGGCGCGGCGCGACAAACGGCATTGCCTGTCTATGTTCTGCTGCGTTATTTGCGCGATGAGATGGGCGCTGAGGTTCCGGCATTCGTGTTTGAAGCGTTGGAGAAACAGGCGGAGAACTCTCGGTTTCGAGGACAGGCTTTGCGAGGTGTTGTCTCAACCATTGGTTATCGCGGGGTGATTCGTGAGGCGAAAGGGAGGCGCGAGCGACTGTGTGTGTACGGATGGGCAGCGCGGCAGCTTCCGGGCATTTGGCGGAGGCGGTTAGGGAAGTAATTCTCCGATAGAGAAGTACGTGATGGTCGGAAGAATGTATTCTGTTTGGGAGCAACATGGCAGGTCAACCCAGTAAAGGTGCGCTTGAGGCCGAAATCGCCAACGCCGTTACACGCTTTCACCGCGAGCAGCAGGGGCGCGGCCCCGGCGATGTGCGCGCTTTTGTGGTCGGCGATATGATTTTGGTGCGTTGCCAGAGCATTTTCACCCCGGTCGAAGCGCATCTGTCGGCTTCGGACGAGGGGCGCAAACTAATCAAAAGCGCGCGGCAGGAGCTTCGTTCTATCAACCACGAAGAAATCGAGGAGATTATCGCGGGGTTAGTTGGATGTGCGGTACTGCGTTCGTACTGCGACGTGAGCGTCGAGTCTGCCGAGCAGGTCGAGGTGTATATTCTGGCGCAAAACGTAGAAAAGTCATTCGCCGGAAAGAAGTAATCGGCCCTTGTAAAAGAAGCCGGGAACGCGCTAATATTTCGTTTGTCGAAAGACATTACAATTCGAGAACCACAAATTTGGTTGCCGTTGAGAGGGGCCGCGCTTTGAACAAGTATTAAATCGAGCGTGGCCAGTCAAAAGGGAGGCCGAAAGGTTCGCAAGTCCGTTAAGCAGAAGTTTCTGCGGCGGTTGCGATCACTTTCGGCCTCCCTTTTCGTTTTTCCGGCCCCTTTTTTCTGGTTTCTCGCAGGAGAAAAATGGAAGGTATTCAAGATTTGGCGCTGGTAGCCATCGCGTTTGGGAGCTTGTTGTGGCTCCATTTACACCCCTCGCCCGCTCAGCGCGAGCGCGCCGTCCGCACCCAGGAACTGAGCGATTGGGATTGGAGGTGCTAACCCGATGTTTGATCTCATTCTTGTCCTCGTGTCGCTCGGCTTTTTTGCCGCTGCCGCGCTGTACGTGCGCTTTTGCGAAGGCGCCTAAAGGGGTTCTCTTCATGTTCGATCTCATTTTGTCCGCCGTACTTTCTCTCGGCCTTCTCGGTTACCTGCTCTTCGCGCTGTTGAAGCCGGAGCGGTTTTAAGGAACTCCCATGACTTCCAACGGAATTTTTCAAATCGCGCTTTTTTGCGTGGTGTTACTACTGACTGTCAGGCCGCTGGGCTTGTACATGGCGCGCGTTTTCGAGGGCGAGAAAACACTATTTTCGCCCGTGCTGGGGCCGCTCGAAAATGGGCTTTACAAGCTGTTTGGCGTCTCGAAAGACGATGACCAGACCTGGGTTCAATATGCGATGTCGTTGCTGGCCTTCTCGGTTATGGGAATGCTGCTGACTTACGTGTTATTGCGCTTGCAGGGTTCGCTTCCGCTTAACCCACAGGGATTTGGCGCCAAGCAAATGCCCGCCGATTTGGCTTTCAATACCGCCGCGTCGTTCACTACCAACACCAACTGGCAGTCGTATGCTCCCGATTACACGCTGTCCTACTTCTCGAACATGGTGGCTTTGGCGCCGCATAACTGGACGAGCGCGGCGGCGGGATTGGCGGTTGCCATCGCATTGGTGCGCGGCATCGCCCGGCGTAGTGCCAGTGGCATCGGCAATTTCTGGGTGGATATGACTCGCTCGATCATTTACGTTTTGGCGCCAATCTGCTTGGTGTATGCCCTCGTTCTGGTCGCTCAAGGAGTACCTCAAAACTTCAATGCTTATACCCAAATAACAACATTAGAAGGCACTAAACAAACTGTTGGTCAGGGGCCAGTTGCCTCACAGGAAGCGATCAAGATGCTGGGCACCAATGGTGGAGGCTTCTTCAATGCGAATTCGGCGCACCCTTATGAAAACCCAACGCCGTTAACCAACTTCATTCAGATGCTGTCGATTTTCTTGATTCCGGCGGCGCTGACCTACACCTTCGGCAAGATGGTGGGCAACACCAAACAGGGCTGGGCATTGCTGGGAGCGATGAGCGTGCTATTCCTGATTGGTACGGCGGTTTGCTACAACGCCGAAGCGGTTGGGAACCCGCAAGTCCATGCGCTCGGAGTGCCGGGGGGCAATATGGAGGGCAAGGAGACGCGCTTCGGCATCACCAATTCGGCGCTGTTCGCTGTGGTGACAACCGCTGCCAGTTGCGGTGCTGTCAACTCGATGCACGATAGCTTCACCCCGCTTGGTGGACTGGTGCCGCTGCTGAATATCCTGTCCGGCGAGTGCATCTTCGGTGGCGTTGGAGCTGGCTTATATGGCATCTTGATGTTCGCCATTCTCGCGGTGTTTATCGCGGGGCTTATGGTGGGACGCACGCCGGAATACATCGGGAAGAAAATTGAGGGCTACGAAGTGAAGATGGCGATGCTGGCGGTGCTGGTGCTGTCGGGTTCGATTCTGGGCTTCTCGGCGTTGGGGGCCAACGGTAACTTTCCAACGGACGACAAAACTGCTTTAGCCGCTGTGAACCAATTCCCCGGTACAGCTTATGGCAGCAGTAGCGACACCTTTTACGGCGCGACTTACAACAACGTCAATAACTCTGGGCCGCATGGATTGGGCGAGATTTTGTATGCCTTCACCAGTGCCACGGGCAACAACGGCTCGGCCTTCGCGGGCATCACGGCGAACACACCGTTCTATAACATCACGCTCGGCATCGCCATGTTGGTTGGCCGCTTCTTGATGATTATTCCACTGCTGGCGATTGCGGGCAGTTTGGCGAAGAAGAAATTTACGCCCACTACCAGCGGCACTTTCCCGACCGATTCGGCGACCTTTGCCGGAGTGCTGTGTGGCACCATCGTTATCGTCGGTGCGCTGACCTATTTCCCTGTGCTGGCACTTGGCCCTATCGTAGAGCATTTGCTGATGAATGCAGGAAAGACCTTTTGAGCTGAGGCTCAGTTGAGATGAAACCTAAAAATTCCGTGTCGATGTTCGATGGCCCCATTGTGCGCCGCGCACTGGGCGACGCTGTTAAAAAACTCGACCCGCGCGCCGTCGCGAAGAATCCGGTGATGTTCGTGGTGTACATCGGCTCTGCTGTCACTACCTACCTATTCGCGAAAGACCTCATCGGCCAGACGGGTAACGCGCTGTTCACCGGGCAAATTTCGCTGTGGTTGTGGTTCACCGTGTTGTTCGCTAACTTCGCCGAAGCCATCGCCGAGGGGCGCGGCAAGGCGCAAGCCGATACGCTGCGCAAGGCGAAAACACAGTCGAACGCGCGGCGCCTTGTTAATGGCAAGGAAAGCATCGTGGCCGCGTCCGAGCTTCGCAAAGGCGACATCGTGGTTTGCGAAGCGGGCGATGGCATCCCCGGCGACGGCGAAGTCATCGCAGGTGTGGCTGCTGTCGATGAGAGCGCCATTACCGGCGAATCGGCCCCGGTCATTCGCGAAAGCGGCGGCGACCGTTCGGCGGTGACGGGCGGAACCAAAGTGCTGTCCGACCGCATCGTGATTCGCATCACGCAGAACCCTGGCGAATCGTTCCTTGACCGCATGATCGCCCTCGTAGAAGGTGCGCAGCGCCAGAAGACACCTAACGAAATCGCGTTGTCGATTCTGCTTTCGGGCCTGACTATCGTGTTCTTGCTGGCAGTGGTAACCCTGCTACCATTCGCGAACTACTCGATTCGCGCAGCGGGGCAGGGCGCCGTTCCCACCATCCCGGTTCTGGTCGCTTTGCTGGTGTGCTTGATTCCGACCACGATTGGCGGTTTGCTTTCGGCGATTGGCATTGCGGGCATGGATCGCGTGATGCAGCACAACGTGTTGGCGATGAGTGGAAAAGCTGTCGAAGCGGCGGGCGACGTGAACACGCTGTTGCTCGACAAGACGGGCACAATCACCTACGGCAACCGACAAGCCGCCGAGTTCGTGGCGATGCCCGGTGTTTCGGAGCGCGAAATTGCCGAAGCCTCCCAGCTTTCCAGCCTCGCCGATGAGACGCCCGAAGGTCGCTCGATTCTGGTGTTGGCCAAAGAAAAGTATGGCCTCGTCGAACGCGGGCAGGACTCAATCGCTGGCGCTGAGTGGATTGAATTCACCGCGCAAACCCGCATGAGCGGCGTCGATTTCGATGGGCGCTGTGTTCGCAAGGGCGCGGGCGACTCTGTAAAAAAATGGGTCGAGTCGCATGGGGGCAGTGTGCCACCCGAATTCGACGCTCAAGTGACACGAATTTCGCAAATCGGTGGAACACCGCTGGGTGTGGCGAACGGCAACCGCATGTTGGGGGTCATTTACCTCAAAGACGTGGTGAAGACCGGAATGAAGGAGCGCTTCGACGCTCTGCGCGCGATGGGCATTCGCACCGTGATGATTACGGGCGATAACCCACTCACCGCCAAATCTATCGCGGCTGAAGCGGGCGTGGATGACTTTCTGGCTCAGGCCACGCCCGAAGACAAGATGCAGCTCATCAAGAAAGAGCAGGCCGATGGAAAGCTGGTCGCCATGACGGGCGACGGCACCAACGATGCACCCGCTCTGGCTCAAGCCGATGTTGGCGTCGCGATGAACACCGGAACTCAGGCCGCCAAGGAAGCGGGCAACATGGTCGATCTCGATTCCAACCCAACCAAGCTCATCGAGGTCGTCGAAATCGGCAAAGGCTTGCTGATGACGCGCGGTGCGTTGACCACCTTCTCCATCGCCAACGATGTGGCGAAATATTTCGCCATCATCCCAGCGATGTTCATTGCGACCTTCCCGCAGTTGCAGAAGCTGAACTTCATCGGCCTCTCGAACGCCCAGAGCGCCATTTTGAGCGCCGTCATTTTCAACGCGCTCATCATAGTGGCCCTCATCCCGTTGGCTCTTAAGGGCGTTCCATACAAGCCCATGAGCGCCGCCAAGACGCTACAGCGTAACTTGCTTATCTACGGTGTCGGTGGGCTTATCGTGCCCTTCCCCTGTATCTGGATCATCGACAAAATGCTGGTGCTGTTGCACCTCGCTTAATCACAAGGAAAATCATGCTCAAACAACTTCGTCCCGCCATCGTTTCGGTGCTGGCGTTCACTTTTCTCACCGGATTGGTTTTTCCTGCGGTAATCACGCTGATTTCGCAAACCGTCATGCCCGCTCAGGCCAACGGAAGCCTGATTACGCGCGACGGCAAAATCGTCGGTTCAAGGCTCATAGGGCAGAATTTTAGCGCCCCCAAATACTTCCACCCCCGCCCCAGTGCCGCCGGAAGCGGTTACGACGGCGCGGCGTCCAGCGGCTCGAACCTCGGCCCGACCTCGAACAAGCTCATCAACGGCATCGAAGACGACCCGAAGACCAAAGATACCGACGAATCGTTCGCAGGTATCAAACAACTGGCAGCATCTTATCGGACAGAGAACGGCCTCTCCCCCCAAACGCCCGTACCCGCCGATGCTGTCACCAAGTCGGGCAGCGGGCTCGACCCCCAGATTTCGCCCGAAAACGCGCTGCTGCAAGCGCCACGTGTTGCGAAAACTCGTGGACTTACGACGGATAAGGTGAAAGAACTAATCGCCCAAAACACGCAGGGCCGCACCTTTGGTGCGCTCGGCGAAGCGGGAGTTAATGTCTTGGAACTGAATTTGGCTCTCGATGCGGCACGACGCTAGTCGTGGCAATGCCAGAAATTCGCGAAATTAATTGAGCGGTGGTGCGCAGACTCCACCGAACGACAATGACCTTTTCCTTGCGTCGCCTTTTGATCGGCGACCCGTTGCAAACCTCGGAAGCGAGCCACCAGAAGCTGTCCAATATCGTGGCGCTACCTGTGTTCGCTTCGGATGCGCTTTCGAGCGTGGCTTTCGCCACCGAAGAGATGATGGCAGCTCTTCTGGTGGCGGGGGCGGTGCCGTATTTTGGGCTCACCCCCTGGTTGGCAGCAGGAGTTGTGCTTTTGCTGGCAATTGTGGCGATTTCCTATCGCCAGACCATCGCCGCCTATCCGGGCGGCGGTGGTGCGTATACGGTGGCGGGCGAGAACCTGGGGCCACTGGCTGGACGCACGGCGGGCGCCGCGCTTTTGCTCGATTATGTGCTGAATGCGGCGGTTTGCTCTTCGGCGGGTGTGGCCGCCATTGTGTCGTTGCTGGGTAACTACGGTGTGGATGCCGCCCGTTTCACTGTGCCACTGGCACTTTATTTTCTGGCTTTTATCGCATTGGTCAACCTGCGCGGTGCCAAGGAAAGCGGAGTGTTTTTCGCGGTTCCCGTTTATGGATTCGTGGCTATTGTTGGGATTCTGATCGTGTGGGGCATGTTCTTGTTGCTGTCGGGACAGTGGCATCCCGTCCACTCCGCGCAGGAACTTGCGGCGGCGCGTGTGGCGGGAGAACATGGCGATAATTCTCATCTGGCACCTTTTGGTATCTTCCTGTTGCTCCATGCTTTTTCGAGTGGATGCACGGCGCTTACTGGCGTGGAAGCCATTTCCAATGGCGTACAAGCCTTTCGCGATCCGGCGCCCAAAAACGCCTCGAAAACTATGGTGTGGATGGCACTTTTGCTGGGTGGATTGTTCATCGGGGTTTCGATTCTGGCTTCTCATGCCGGAGCGATTCCGCCCAATGCGCAGGGCTACGAAGAAACGGTGCTTTCGCAATTGGGGCGCGTTGTTTTTGGCACTAGTCCGTTGTATTTGGTGCTGCAAATTGCGACTTGCGCGATTTTGGTGCTATCGTGCAACACCTCGTTCGCCGACTGCCCGCGCCTGTGTTCGTTGATGGCGCGCGATGGACTGTTGCCTCGCCAGCTATCCAACATCGGCGACAAGTTGGTTTTTGACCGGGGCATTGCCGCTTTGGCGGTGGCGGCGGGAGTATTGGTGATCGGTTTCAAGGGCAGTGTTCACGCCTTGATTCCGCTGTTTGCCATTGGCGTTTTTCTCTCGTTCACGCTGTCGCAAGCGGGCATGGTAAAGCACTGGCTCGGCGAGAAGTCGCGCGGATGGCAAAGCAAGATTGCCGTCAATGGTTTGGGGATGGTCGCGACGGCAATTGTCACCATCGTTTTTGCGTGCGTCAAATTCCGTGATGGCGCTTGGATGATTCTAGTTCTTACTCCGGCGCTGGTTGCGCTGTTTGGGGCCATTAAGCACCATTACGATAGCGCGGCTCGACAATTGTCGCTCGAAAATTATCGTCCGCGTCAGGGCGTGCGCCACCATGTATTAGTGCTGGTGCCCGACTTACATCGCGGGGTGATTCCATCGCTGCAATATGCGCGTTCGATTTCGACCGATGCACGCGCTCTGCATGTTCTCATTGATCCGCAACGCGAAGCTCGACTCCGCGAAAAATGGACACTTTATGGACGGGGAATGACTCTGCAATTTCTGCCTTCGCCCTATCGTTCGTTGACAAGCCCAGTGCTTACCTTTGTCGATATGCTGAAAGCGCGCGAACCCGATTGTTTGATAACCATTATCGTCCCTGAAGCGATACCAACAGCATGGTGGGCGCGTGGGCTACACGGCCAAACCGCGCTGATGATGCTGTGGAAACTGCGCTCTCGTTCGGGAGTCATCGCTGTTAACATTCCGTACCACTTCGATGCCTGGCTCGATAACGAGGAGTTGCGCAGTCTTGAAAATGCTCGTTCGGTGATCTCACCATGAAAAGTCTTCGTACCCAACTTCTTGCTTCTCATCTGGCGCTTGTCGGCCTTATGGCGCTGGTGATGTTGGGGGCGGTCGCCAACTTTTTGCGGTTGGGGAATAGTGTTGACCGCATTTTGCGCGACAACTATAAATCGGTCATCGCGGCGCAGACAATGAAGGAAGCGATAGAGCGGCAGGACAGCGCCGCAGGATTTTTCCTCGCTGGGCAGCGAGAGAAGGCGCGCGCCCAGTTCGCGAAATATAGCCCGATATTTGAGCAGGCATTGAGGACCGAACACGATAATGTCACTGAAAAGGGCGAAGAGAAAGTGGCTGCCTCGCTGGAAAGCGGCTATAGGCAATACAAAACGGGAGTGACCTCGTTACTGAACGGCGAGCATAAGACTGATAGTGTCACCTTCTATTTCTCGACTCTCGAACCTCTCTTCGTGCGTTTGAAGGGTGATGCGCAACAGGTGCTCGACATCAATCAGGCGGCGATTGTACGCGCTGATGAGACTGCTAAGCGCGATGCACGGCAGGGGGCTATTATTGGTGTGGTGATGACTCTGGCGGCGTTGGGATTGGCTATCTGGTTTGCGCGGCGGGCAATCAATCTGGCGCTAACGCCTTTAATGGCGTTGGTGCAGGAAACCGAACAAGTCGGAGCAGGGCATTTGAATCGCCAGATAGAACTGCGCCGCGACGATGAAATTGGGCTGCTGGCGCGTGCCTTCAATGATATGACGGCGAAGTTACGCGAGGCCAGAAAGCAACAGGACACCCGCTTGCACCGCGCCGAGAAAATGTCGGATGCAGCGCTGGAAAACCTCTTCGACCCTGTGTTAGTCACCGACGCGACGCGCACGCTGGTTCACCTCAACAAAGCGGCTCAGGGACTTTTCGGGCCAGCGCAGAAACTTTCGGGTTTGCCACTGGCGCAAGCTGTGGCCGAACCCAAAATCGTTTCGGCTGTGGAGCGCGCCATCTCTTCTAGCGCGGTTTCGGCAGAAGAGGGCGCGGCGGGTTTGATTTCGATTCAAAGCGGCGACTCGGAGCGCATTTATCGCTTGCGGGCGACACCGATGCGCGACGACGACACCATTCTGGGGGCGGCGCTGGTGTTGGAAGATGTCACGCACCTGCAAACGTTGGATAGGCTCAAAACCGAATTCATCGGAGTTGCTTCCCACGAATTGCGCACGCCCGTCACTTCGCTGCTACTATCGGCCCAGTTGCTGGAAGAAGGCGCTGTTGGCCCGCTTTCAGATGACCAGAAGGAAGTCGTGCGGGCACAACGTGAAGACCTGACGCGCCTTGATGCATTGCTACGTGACTTGCTCGACATCACGAAGTTGGAGGCGGGGGCCGTGCCACCGCGTTTTGAGTGGGTGAAGCCGCGCGAACTCGTCGAATCGGCGATTCGCGGTGTGAGCAGTCAGGCTAACGCCAAGGGTGTGCAATTGCACACCTTTTCGCGCGACGATTTGCCACTGGTTCGTGCCGACCGAGGGCAGATTGGGCGGGTGCTACTGAATTTGTTGAACAACGCCATTCGCCATACTCCGCAGGGGGGAACGGTCGAACTGGCGGCGCAGGAAGCTGACGAAGGGGTGATGTTTCGTGTTTCGGATACGGGCAACGGCATCCCCGCCGAATTTCTGAACCGAATTTTTGAGCGCTTTGCCCAGGTGCCTGGTGCCACGCGCGGTGGGGCCGGGTTGGGACTTCCGATTTCACAGACGATTTTAGGAGCGCATGGCGGGCAGATTCGCGTCAAAAGCGAAGAGGGAAATGGAAGCGAATTTTCCTTTGAGTTGGAGGCGCAGGGCTAGGCACAGGCAGAAGTGATCTTATGGCGAAAATTCTCATCGTTGACGACGAAAGTAACATCCGTTTAATGCTGCGTTTGGCGCTGCAAGCGGACGGGCACGCAATTGAAACCGCCGCTGATGGCCCCGAAGCACTGGACAAGTTTGGTGACGGTGGCACTTTTGATCTTGTGTTACTCGACCAACGAATGCCCGCGATGGAGGGAATCGAGGTTCTACGTTCCATGAAAAAGCGCGATGCCGACACCAAAGTCGTCATGGTGACGGCGTTTGGCACCGTCGATTTGGCTGTCGAGGCGCAGCGCGCCGGGGCCGTCAATTTCCTTCGCAAACCATTCACTACCGATGTGCTGCGCGGCGCGGTGGCAGCGGCGCTGGAAAACCGGGCTGCTTCCGCCCCTGTGGAAGGGGGGACGACTCTGGAGGGTGTCGCCGTCAACGGGTTTCGTATCGAAGCAACGCAGACTTTGCCGCAGCATTCGCGCGACGGCAATTTCGCTCACCAATTTTCGGTGTTGGCTGCCGATGGCACCAAAATGCCTTGCGAAGTGGTTTTCCCAGCCTACTTCGTCGAATTAGTCAAAGCGCATGCCGACCGCGATAAGCTGGATGAAAACAACCGCTTCTGGCTGTGGCTGGGCGAAGAAGCGCTGGCGAACTATCTATGGCAAAACGCGATGCCACCAGTCGATGGCACGCTTGTACTCGAAGAGCTGTCCTCGAATTTGCGCCGCTGGATGGATGCTGTTTTGGCGGACTGATTATGCCCAAATCGCCCGAAGAGTGGTTGAAAATCGCCAACAAAGAGGAGAGCATCGTCGCCGCGCCAGAGGTTGATGCCCTCGATGAAAATGCGCTGCCTCAACTTCGGGGCAAAGGGCGAGGCCGACTGAAAATTTATCTGGGCTTCGCGGCGGGTGTCGGCAAGAGCTACAAAATGCTCGAAGAGGCGAATCGGCGCTGCGAACGCGGACAAGACGTGGTGATCGGTTACATCGAAACTCACTCGCGCGCCGGGACGGTGGCGCAATTGGGCGAGCTAGAGATTGTGCCGCGCAGGGCCATCGAATATCGCGGTGTCGTGCTAGAGGAGATGGATACCGAAGCCATTATCGCGCGCCATCCGCAAATTTGCCTGGTTGATGAACTGGCCCACACCAACGTCCCCGGTTCGGCGCGCGAAAAGCGCTGGCAGGACGTGGAAGCGTTATTAGACGCGGGCATTACCGTGCTCAGCGCTGTTAACGTGCAGCATCTGGAAAGCCTGAACGATGCGGTGTTCGATATTACCGGAGTGCGAGTGCGCGAGACGATTCCCGACCGCATTTTGCGCGAAGCCGATGAAGTCACCATCGTAGATATCACGCCGCGCTCGTTGGTCAATCGACTGAAGCGTGGTGACATTTACAAACCCGAAAAAGTCGAATCGGCGCTGCAAAACTTCTTTCGCGAAGGCAATCTATCGGCACTGCGCGAAATTGCACTCCGCGAAGTGGCGCGCGAGGTTGACGACGATGTTTCGAGCTATCGCCGCGAAAAGCAAATTGAAACGCACTGGAATACGGGAGAGCGCATCGTAGTGTGCCTGTCGCCCACCAGTTCGAGTTTACGTTTGCTGCGTCGCGGTTGGCGCATCGCGCAACGTTTGCACGGCGAGCTACATGCTGTATACGTCGCCGACCACATCCCCGACGAAAAAGAGAAGGGCATTTTGCAGCATGATTTTTCGCTCGCTGAACGCTTGAATATCCCCGTGGTGACGTTGCAGGGCGATGTTGCCAGTGAGTTGATTCGCTATGCGCGCGACAACGAAGTGAGCCAATTGGTGATTGGGCATTCGAGTCGTAACTTCTGGGAGAAGCTGTGGAAGGGCGATATTATCGGGCGTTTGACGCGCGAATTGCGCACCGTCGATATTCTCATCGTGACTGAACCAGAAAGCGCGCGTTAGGATGCATCCATGTCTTAATCATTCCCATTTGCCTTGTTGACTCTGCGGATGTCGCGAGTCTGGTGAAACTGTGAGTTAATGAATTCGCCTTTTAGTTCCGTCGAAGAGGCTTTGGCCGATTTTCGAGCAGGAAAGTTCCTGATTGTTACCGATGACGAGTCGCGTGAAAACGAAGGCGATGTCATCATCGCCGCCGAGTTTTGCGATGCGAAGGCCATCAACTTCATGACGCAACACGCGCGCGGCATCATCTGCGTGCCGATGGAAGGCCCACGACTTGAGTCGCTGCGCCTGACGCCGATGGCTTCGCAGAACACCGACCCTCATGGTACAGCCTTCATGTCGAGCGTCGATGCCGCCCGCCACTTCGGAACCACGACTGGCGTTTCTGCCGCTGACCGCGCTCGTGCCGTGCAGGTGTTGGTTAACCCCGATAGCAAGCCCACCGATTTGACTACCCCCGGTCACCTCTTCCCTTTGCGTGCCCGTGAGGGCGGCTTGTTGGTGCGCGCGGGGCACACCGAAGCTGCCCTCGACTTGTGCTACCTGACGGGACTGAAGCCAGCGGCAGTCATTTGCGAAATCTTGAATCAGGATGGCGACTCGGCCAACGTTCCCGAACTCAAGGAGTTGGCCGAGAAGTTCGACATCAAGATGATCACCATCGAAGAGTTGATTCGCCATCGCCGCCGCACCGAAAAACTCATAGAGCGCGTCGCCGAAGCGCGATTGCCAACCATCTACGGCGAATTCCGCACCGTGGCCTACCAATCGGTGGTTGATAAGACCCCCTATATCGCTCTCGTCAAAGGTGAAATCACTCCCGATGAGCCAACCCTTGTGCGTGTCCATTCGGGATGCCTGACCGGAGACGTGTTGTTCTCGCAGCGCTGCGATTGCGGCGAACAATTCCGTAGCGCCATGCGCGCCATCAGCGAAGAAGGCAAAGGCGTGCTGCTTTACATCGACCACAACGAAGGACGCGGCATTGGAATCTTGAATAAGATTCGCGCCTACTCGCTGCAAGACCAGGGCATCGCTACCGACCAGGCCAACCACGGACTCGCCTTCGCATCCGACCTACGCGAATATGGCACAGGCGCCCAGGTGCTGACCGACCTCGGCATCTGCAAAATGCGCCTCCTGACCAACAACCCGGCCCGTCGCATCGGCTTGGATGCCTATGGTTTGGAAATCGTCGAGCGCGTCCCCCTTCGCCGCGATACCATCGAAGCAGGCGCCACTCCACCAGTAGACGAGCAGTTCCAAGAAGAAGCGCTGTAACCAACAAACAAGAAAGGCTCCCGATTTTGGGAGCCTTTCTTGTTTCGATTAGCGAAGGATGATGCGACCGGGGCGACCAAGCGGGCGCAGAACTGGAGTGGGCGTCTGTGAGTCTGGGCCAGAACTCGTGCGCGTTTTGGGTGGCGACACTTTAGAGGCGTCAATTTTGAAACCGCCGACGGGAACTTTAGGGAGCTGATTTGAAATCAGCAGATTTGATTTAAAGCCGATGGGTTTGTAGCCGTACTGCGTGAACAGGTCGGTGGTGCCCCAGTTCTTGGCGAGAACTGGGTTGATGATGTCGAACCACTGCGGATACCAGCCATTGAACGATGGGGTGCGCCCGCTCCAACAAATGGCGTAAGACACGCCAGCATTGTTGAAGTACAGCATGTTCTGGCTGGTCGATAAATCGCCGCCTTTGTAGCCCCAATAAATGCCGTCGCTCAGTTTGCCGACGCCATCGAACGAATAGCGCCCGCCCGAAGTGGTGTCATTCAGGTAGTCGATGCGCTCGGTTTTGGAGAACAGACCCCCACCATCAGTGTCGGCCAGTGCCGCACCCATACGCACGATGTCGATGGCGTTGGCCGAAAGTCCGCCGCTTCCGGTGCAGTTCTCCATGTTGGTTTCGCCGTAGCCTTCGGCGCAAATCGGGGCGCTTGGCGAGGTTATGTCGCTGTTGAAGGCTAACCATGTGTTGAAGCGTTTCGAGTTCTCGTCTGTCTCGAAGAACTCGCGACGCGATGGGTAAAACTCCTCGGTGCTGTTTTGCGCGCTCAACTTGGTGCGCGACATCGTCATGGTTTTGAGGCCCAGCGGTGTAAAAACCAGTTGTTTGATAGCATCGAACGCCGTTGCTTTGCCCGTCATTTTGGCGGCGACGAGGCCTAGCAAGAACGTGTTGGTGTTGTTGTAGATGATGTCGCCGTTTGGCGCCGAGTCCATGCTCAGCGAGGCGATATAAGACGCGACCTGATTCGGCGAAACGGGCAACTGTGTGTTGAATGCCGAAGCTGTGGCCTGGTCGCTCCAAATGCCGCCCGTCGTCAAGCCCGAACGATGGGCGATGAGGTGGCGCAGAGTAACGGTCTTAAATTTCGAGTCAACGGGGGCTTTGCCATCAGGTGTTTTGAGGACAAGGACATCTTGAAACGGCGTATCGAGTGTGAGCTTTTTGGTGGTGCCGGGAATGGTCGCGCCCGCGTTAATCAAGCGGTAAATGGCAGCAGCGGCGAAGGGTTTGGAAACGCTCGCTTGCCGAAACGTGGTCATTGGCGTGATGGGGGTGTAGTTGGGGGCGGCCAGTGTGTAGGCGCGCACATACACCAACTTGGTGCCTACGCACATCGCGAGCGAGGCGCCGCGAATGTTGCTGTCCTCCATCACCTTTTTGATGGCGTCATCGACTTCGGTAATTGCTGGTGAGCCTTGAACGTCCCATTTCAGTGGGTAGGGCTTGATGCGTTCGGCGAACACAGCGGCGAAAAGTGGGGTGATGCCATCCTGAGCGCTGATGCAAATCGGCACTCGTCCGGCTTCCTTCTGTTGTTGGATGAGCGTGGTTAAGGCGGCGCCCGTCAAATTGGCGCGCGATTCCCACCTGCCGAAATCTTCGTCGCTCCATATCTGTGTGAATCGGTTCGCCGGGGTATAAGCCACATAACTCAGGAAGTTATGGGCCGGGAGCATGACATCGAAACGCTTTTGGGCATCTTCGACGGGAATATCGACCGCCTCCGAGTTCCACGCTACCTTGGTGGGGTTGCTTACCCAGATGGCGATGTATTTAGCGGCATTAGTTGGGCCAAAGGCATCCAACGATACGAGGCGTAAATCCTGTCGTATCTTCTGCGCATTGCGAGTGGAAAATTGCTCGACGCTGCTACAAATCGCTATTTGCGATGGCGCAGACGATTTTTCGGCCACGAGAATGACCTTGTCGCTCATTCCCGCTGCGGCTTTAGTGAAGCGCCAACCCGCGTCCAACTTCGCCATTTCGCCGGGATTGGAAGCATCGCGTATATAGACCTTCTGTTCGGTGGGGAGCAACAGCGCTGGTTGTCTGACCATGACTGTCGCGAATTTTTCCGAACCCGACCTGCCAAACACTGAAACCGATTGCACGCGATAGCCTTGCTTCAAGGCGTCGTTGATGGCCGTTAAGTTATCGGCCTCGTTTTTGTCGTGCCATTCGAGGAAATCAATTTTTCCATCGCCTTTGATCAAAGGACCGGGAGTGAGTTTGCCGATGATAATGGGGTCTGCTTGTACGAACCCACCAGTTGCGATAACAGCCGCCCCCAAGGCGGCCATGCTTGAAAACGGTTTCATTTCTTCCTTAAAAACACACAGGGAAGTGTTATGTGTCTGCAAGGAAGAATCTTAATCGAAACAATGGCTGATTTTGCAGTGCCTTCTGAATTTTCCCATCCAGAATTTACCCCGACAGTGGGCAGGTGATAACGAAGGAAGTGCGGAATGGCGAAGCAATCTGTGGCTTTAGATTGTGAGTCGCCGTCGAGAACGCGGGCGAATCGGCGCTGCCATCGCTGAAGCCTTCCAGCCACACCTCGCCGCCGTGAGCCTCTATAATTTTGCGCACCGACATCAAACCCAGCCCAGTGCCTTCGATGTTGCTGTGTTCTTCTAATCGCGTGAATGGCGCAAACAGCCGTCCGGCTTGCTTCTGCGAGAGGCCCTGTTCTGCTTTCCCTGCATCCGAAACATCAAGTCGCAACACCTTGCCCTCGATTTGCCAGCGAACGCGGATTTCGCCATCGGAGTATTTGAGGGCATTGCCAATGAGGTTCATCAATACCGTCACCATTTTCATCTCATCAGCACAGATGCAAAGGTCATCGCCTTCGATGATTAGAGGGCGTTTAGAAGAAAAGTGCTGTTGCTGGAAACTCGCCCCCGATTCGACGAGGTAGCGAACCGAGACGGGCTTAAGTTCGACGGGTACTGGCTTGCCTTCCAGAACGCGCGATTGCTCGATGAGCGATGTGCGCAAATAGCCGAGCATCCGCGCGCCGCGTAACACCACGTTATTCAGTTCGCCCAGCGTCTTGAGGTCGGTATTCTCGTCGCCAAGCACCTCTTTGGTTAGCTCTGCTCCGCTTTGAACCGTCGTCAGTGGGTTGCCAAGGTCGTGGACGATGCCTCCGATGGCGCCATTCAGCACGTGCAGCATCTTCTCGGTTTCCAGTCGCATGGTGTGTTCCTGAATTTGCAATTCCGAAACGCGCCGATTGAATTCAAAGGCTCCGCGCGCCAACTTCTCCTGAACGAACGATGTTAACAGCACGGCCAGCAACACCACCAGCACTGGCTCAAGGAATTGGAGAAGCGCGTGTCCTCGTTCGCCGCCCATAGTGAAATGCGAAACGAATGCTACTGCCCCCACCAACACTACGCCGCACTGCAATGCCAGCGTCGGCAAAAACGTCAGGCGAAACGTCGCCACAGTGACCATGAACACGCACACCTGCAAAGTGAAGATGACGCGCAGAATAATTAATCCGGCGCGCATGTCAGTGACGGGCGGTGGATGGGCCACCATCATGGAGGCTAACGCGCCGAACATCATCATCGCCGCTACCCAGCTCGTCAGCACCAAAACGGGTTGCCACATGCGCTCAAAAGTGGGCGCCCACGTCAGGCCAAAGATCAGCAAGCACAGTAGCAATTGAGGGATATTGAACACCCCCACGAACGCCATCGGTTCATGGGCGCTGAGTAGCGTGTATAGTCCCAGAGTGCCCGATAAAAATCCTGAAACGAGGCGCAGGGTGGGGCGCACACGGATATAGTAGCCCGTTTGAAACGAGCGCTCATGGTCGGGTGAAAAATGCGGCAACCGCAAATCGCCCGACGTTGTTGACAACGTCATTCTTAACTCCTAATTGTGGTTTTAACTAGCGGTGGATTACTGGTAGCGAAGCGCCTCGATTGGGTCGAGTTGTGAGGCTTTGTAGGCCGGGTAGATGCCAAAGAACAGGCCAATCGCCGCTGATGAGCAGAAGGCCACCGCGACCCAGAAGGGCGCGACCTGAGCCGGAAAGCCGATGGCGGAACGGATGAGGGCGCTGATAGCGAAGCCTCCGCCGATGCCGAGCAAGCCGCCGAGAATCGAAAGCGTTGCAGCTTCGACGAGGAACTGAAACAGGATATTGGAGCCGGTGGCACCAACCGCTTTGCGGATACCTATTTCGCGGGTGCGCTCCGTCACCGAAACCAGCATGATGTTCATGATGCCGATGCCGCCCACCAATAGCGCCACGGCAGCGATGCCGCTCAATACGAAGGTGAGTGTCTGGCCCGACTGATCGCCGAACTGCAAAAATTCCTGTTGGGTACGCACCGAGAAATCATCGTCTTGCCCCGCTTTAATGCGATGGCTTTTGCGCAGCGCTGCGGTGATTTCTGCGGCGGCTTTGGAGGCATCATCGGCGTTTTCGGTTTGTGCGTAGATATTAGAAAGCGAGTCGGCGCCGAACACCTGGTTCATTCCGGTGGTGACTGGAATCACGATTTGATCGTCGGGGTCGCCGAACATGGCCGAGCCTTTCTCGGCCAGTAATCCTTCGATTTTGAAAACTATGCCGCCAATGCGCAGCGTTTTGCCTAGCGGAGTCGAAGTGCCAAACAGCGTTTTCGCTGTCGTCGAGCCGACGACACAGACCTTGCGGCGTCCGCGCACATCGCGCTCATTAAAAAAGTCGCCTTTTGCCACCGTGAAACCGCGAATTGCGAGAAATTCGGGCGTGGTACAAACGATGGTGGTGTTGGTGTTCTGGTTGCCGAATTTGACCTGTGCTGCGCGTTGCAACTGCGGTGCAACCGCCGACACAGTCGGGCAGTTCTTGCGGATGGCATCGACATCCTTCATCTTCAGCGCGACGCTAGAACCTTGACCACCACCGACACCGCCCTGACGCGACTGACCGGGGAAAATCGTGATGGAGTTACTGCCCAGCGACTGGATGCTGGACAAAATTTGCTGACGCGCGCCCTGACCGATGGCAGTGCCCAAAACCACCGCCAGAACACCGATGAAGATGCCCAGCATCGTCAGGCTCGACCGCAATTTGTTGGCGGCGATACCGCCCAATCCCACCAGGATGTTTTCCCACAGGTTCATGTTCGTTTCTCTTTTGGTTTTCCGGTCAGGCTTCCTCTGGTGGCATGGCGCGCAGCACTTCGGTTGCGACTAAACGCTTGGTGACGGGGGCATCGCCCACGACGCGCCCATCGCGAAAGCGCACCAAACGGCGCGCATGGTTGGCAATATCCGGTTCGTGCGTGACCATCACGACGGTTTTGCCCTGGTCATTAAGGGTCTGGAAAATCGCCATGATCTCCTCGCCCTGCCGGGTCGCGAGAGCGCCCGTCGGTTCGTCGGCCATGATCAGCACCGGGTTGTTAACCAGAGCGCGCGCAATCGCCACACGCTGCTGCTGTCCGCCCGAAAGTTCGTTGGGTTTGTGTCCAGCCCTGTCCGATAACCCCACCGATTCGAGCGCGGCTTCGGCGCGCTCGCGGCGGTCAGCGGGCGAAACCCCCGCATACAATAGCGGCAACTCGACGTTCTTCAACGCCGAAGTGCGCGCCAGTAAGTTGAAGGTCTGGAACACGAAGCCGATTTTGCTACCGCGCACCTTCGCCAGTTCCACGTCACTCAGTTGCCCTACTTCGACTCCATCTAGTTCGTAAGTGCCCTGCGATGGTTTATCGAGGCAACCAAGTAGGTTCATAAAGGTCGATTTGCCACAGCCCGAAGGCCCCATGATCGCCACGAACTCGCCGGGCGTGATGGTTAAATCGACGCCGCGCAGGGCGTGGACGCGCATTTCACCCATGATGTACTCCTGATGGATATTGCGTGTCCGAATAATGGGATGCGGCGCGCTGTCAGCAGCATAAAGTGAAGTGGTTGGGGCGGTGACAGTCATTGGTCGTTAGATTTTGCCACTATTATGGCGATGCTTGGCGCCGACTTATGCGGCGCCAGATATCATTTAGTTATAAGCCACGCTTTGGCGCGCTCAGCGGCGATCTCGCGGGCTTTTTCTTCTTGCTCGGAGAGGGCGTGTACCCACGCGAAATCGCGTAGCACAGCATCCCAATCAATGGCAGTGACTTCATCAAGTGGCAGCACGTCTTCCAACATGATGCCCACCTCCTTGTTGTCGTTCATGATTGTTTTCCTCCTTATCGGTTTTTACTAACGCTTCACTTAACGCGGTGGCCCACCTGGCCCGCCCCCGCCTCGTGTAGAAGTGGTAGTTGTGGTGGGCTGGATGATCTTGGTGATGACCGTTTGCCCGGTGGTGAGGCCGCTTTTTATTTCGGTGGCCTCGTCGCCACGCACGCCGACTGTGACCGATTGCGTCTGCTGGTTCTTCTCGTCCCACAGCGGCTTCTGCGTATCTTTTATGAGCGTGACACTCGATTTATTGCCATCGTCTTTGATGGCATCGGATGGCACGTTGAGCACGTTTTTCTGGTCACTGGTGACGAACTCACAAGTCGCGTTCATCGCTGGACGCAAGCGCGCCGACACGTCCTTAGTGTTGATTTCGACTTGAACGTGAACATAAGTCACGTTCGATTCGAGTACCGCCTGTGGGAACACCTTGCGAACCCGTCCGCTCAAAGTGGAATCGGGGTAGGCATCGAGCGAAATCGAGACGTTTTGGCCGTTTTTGATTTGCGCGATGTCGGCTTCGTCCACCTGAGCATCGACATAAACACGCGATAAATCGGCGAGTTGGACGATGCTGGTGCCACCTGAAAAGCCGCTTTGTCCCGATTGGATTATGGTGCCTTTATCGACGTATTTGGTCAACACGATTCCATCGCTGGGCGATACGACTCGCGTTTGATTCAAGTTGGCGAGGGCATTGCGCGCCGTGACCTGTGCTCTGTCGAGCTGGGCCTGAGCACGCGCTACATCTTCGTCTTTGACGTTGTTTTGCAGCACGTTGGCTTGTGCGCTCTTCAGCGCGGCTTCGGCCTGACGCACCGCCGCCTGAGAGGCTTCGACCGTTGCGGCTCGCACGTTCACCTGTCGCGAGTTGGCCTGAGCGTTTTTGAGAGCCGCTTCAGACTGACGCACCGCCGCCTGTGCCGAAGTGACATCGGCAATTCTGACAGCGATTTGTCGTTGGTTGGTAATGGCATCAGTCAAAACCGCCCGCGCCTGGCGGAGCGATGCCTGAGCCGAGATAACGTCCTGATTCTTCAGGTCATTTTGTACGATGTTGGCTTGCGCCGTGTTCAAAGTGGCCTGTGCCTGTGCCAGTTGGCCGCGTGAGCTTTCGACTTGCGCCTGTGCTTGTTGCACTTGAGCGGACTGCCCGGCTTTGATGGTATCAAGGCGCGACTGCGCGGTTTCGAGGGCCGATTGAGCCGTCACTACCTGGTTTTGGGCTGTATCGACGACGTTTTGAGCGACGAAGCCTTTGGCCAGAAGCCCCTTTTGACGCTTGAGGTTCAGTTGGGCAATCGCTAGATCGGATTTAGCACTGTTCACAGTGGCCTGAACCGAAGCGGTTTCTTGTGGTTGCGTCGCGCTTTGCAGCAGTTGCAAGTTCTGCTGCGCGCTTTCGAGATTGGCTTTCGCCGAGTTGACGCCCGCCTGTGCCTGAGCGATGGCTGCATTGGAAAGCGACGGCTGTACCTTGGCGCTTTGCTGCGCCGATTGCAGTTTCGCTTCCGCCGCTGCGACACCATCGCGTGCCTGAGTGATGGCAGTGACGCTGGTTTTGCGTTGAACTGCCAGCGTTTCCTGGGCCTGGCGCAGTTTGGCGCGCGCCGTTGTCACCGCTTCCTGGCTTTGCTGGATGTTTGGTCCTAGTGTTGTGGTTTCGAGTGCTAACGTCTCTCGCGCTTGTTTTAAATTGGCTTGCGCCGAGGCCACCCCTTCCGCCGACTGTGCGATGGCGGGGCCAGTTGTTTGTTGCTGCAAACGAGCGCTGTCCTGCGCCTGTCGCAAGCTGGCCTTCGCCGAGTCGAGGTCGGCGAGGGCTTGTTGATAAGCGGCGGTGGTGTCCTGTCGGTCGATTAAGCAGATGAGTTGGCCCGCCTTTACGCGCGAACCTTCCTCTACTGCCATTTGCAACACCGTGCCGCCCGCCCTCGATTTCACATCGACTGTGGTGAATGCTTGAAGTTTGCCGCTGGCCGAAACCGTCTGGCGCACATCGCCGCGCGTTACCTTGGCTGTCTGCACTTCGGGGTGTACCTCGCCGCCTGAACGCGAACGACGTACCACTAAAAATGCGATAAGTCCTACGGCAGCCAGTGACCACAGCACCTTGTTCGATGGACGCTTGAAACGCCGCCGCTTTGGTGGTTGTGGAGCCGGTGGCGTTGCCTTGCCTATACGCGGCGGCGTTTCGGCGGGGCCAGAGTCGGTTGGTGATGGGCTAGTCGGAAGTTTGATCATGGGAATGGCCTGTAAAGGGATGGAGTGGTTTTAAGGGGTGGCAGGTGCCGTTGGGGTAAGGCTTGTTGTGTCCGTTGTTGGTGCCGGATTCATGCCTTCAGGCGCGAGTATCGGCGGCGTTTGCGTTGAACCCGCCGCGAGTAATCCTGTGGCGCGGGTCAAATCGGCGAGAGCGATCTGGTAATCGTAAATGGCCGTTGTCGCGCTGGTCTGTGCCTGAGCGAACTGCGTTTGCGCGTTGACAACATCAAGCACAATGCCGACACCCGCGCGGTACTTTTCGGTGGCCGCTTCGAGGTTCTGCCGAGCCGAATCGACCAGAGCCTGTGCGTTCGAGATGCGTTCCACCGCTCCTGAAACGTTCACGTAGGCCGTCTGTACTTCGGCAGAGACATCTTTTTCGAGCTGTGTCAAACGGGTGCGTGAGGCTTCAAGGTCGGTTTGGGCCGCTTTTACATCCGAGCGCCTTCCACCCGCGTCGAAGAGCGGTAATGACAGACTCAGTCCCGCCGTGAAGCCGCGCCCAGAGTTGTAGAGGTTTTGCAGGTTGTAGCCTGCTGTTGCCCCGACTTGCGGTAGCCGAGCTGCCTTGGCGATGGCGAGCGAGGCTTCGCCCGTCAGAATCGCGGCCCGCGATTGCTGCAAATCGGGGCGACGTTGCTGGGCTGTCTCAATATATTGATTCAGAGGTGCCAATGCGGGCACATTGAGCGGAACTGGCGTGGCAGTTGGTGTCGGCTCCACTTCGGCGCCCGCATCGGTCTCTGTCGTTGGTGTGCCGGGGGCGGTAGGCTCGATGGCTTCTGTATCGGTGTTGGTGGTATCGGCTGTTGGCACAGTCAAAGCCGAGGCGGCTTGTTCGGGCGTTAATGGCGCGAAAGAGGCCGAAAGCGCTGTGACATTGGCGCCTTCGCGAAGGCGCACGACCGGGCCGCGCGGCAGACCCAGCGCGTTGCGCAAATTGGTCTGGGCCGCGTTGAGGGCGTTGCGCGCCGTCGTCTGGTCGAAGCGTGCCTGTGAAAGCGTCACGCGCACGCTCTGGGCATCGACACGTGCTGCCGTGCCTTCGGCGATTTGCGCTTCGATTTGCGCAAGTTGCCCCTCGGCCAGCGCGACTTGCTGGGTGCGCTGCGATAACAGGCGCTCCTGGCGCAACTGCTCGTAGAAGTTGCTGGCGACTGTGAACGCCAACGATTGCCGCGCTACTCCCACACCTGCTTGCGCACTCGTTGAGTTGGCTTTGGCCTGTTTCACAGTCGAGCGCAGCCGTCCGCCGTCATAGACGGTTTGCGATAGGCCAAAGTTCGTCTGTGTCGAGGTGATGTAAGAAGTCGAAGTTGTTGGCGTGCCAGTCCCGGTGCCCGTACCAGTTCCCGGCGTTTGTGTGATGACCGTCCCTTGCCCCAGATTGCTACCCACCGTGACGTTTGCCTGTGGGGCCAAGCCGGAGCGTGCCGAGTTGATGCGCTGTCCGGCGCTTAGCGCGGCCTGTTGCGCCGCGCTGACGTCGCCATGATTGGCGAAGGCGATTTGTATCGCTTCCTCCAAAGTCAATTCGCGCGAATCGACATCGGATATTATTCCGGCACTCCCCGGATTTGCCATTGATGGCGCTGGTGTTGGGGCCGTCTGGGCGTGAGCCGATGACGCAAAGCCAACAAGGAGGGGGGCGCCCCATAAAGCAGGAGTAATCTTCTTCCGCATGGCGTTTCTTACTATTAAGTGATAGTTCATCCGATTGACGGCTCGCTTGGGCTATTTCCAACTCAAGTTCCTCTATATATCATCTAAAAAACTCTTAACGGGCGTGTTTCGTCTTAAGAGTTTTTCGGAGCCAATTATGAGGAGAGTAGGTAAGGGAGGACTAAACTTGGCCATAGATTTTTCCAATGGCAGAGCGCATATTAATGGTCGATGACGACGAGGAGTTGGTTGAACTCGTAACAGAGTATCTACAACGCGAAGGGTTCGAGGCTGAATCCGTCCATGACGGCGAAGCGGGACTTGCTCGCGCTTTGTCCGGCCAGCACTCGTTGATTGTGTTGGATGTGATGCTGCCTGGTATAGGCGGCTTCGAGGTATTACGCCGCATCCGTGGTTCCAAGTCGCCTGCCTCGCGCGTGCCGATTCTGATGTTGACGGCGCGCGGCGAAGAAATCGACCGTGTCATGGGCTTGGAGTGGGGAGCGGACGACTACCTCGCCAAGCCACACTCGCCTCAGGAGTTGTTGGCTCGTGTGCGCGCTATGCTTCGTCGCGTGCGCCTCGACCGCGAAGAAAACCAGAAGGCGCCCGAGTCTAAATTAAACCTGTCGGCCTCGACGCCCCAATCGCAGCGTTTGGCGACTCTGCATCTAAACGTGGGTGATGTGGAACTGGATGGTGCTGCGCGTGTGGCGAAAGTCGATGGCGAGCGTCTCGATTTGACAGCGGTCGAGTTCGAGCTGTTGGCCCTGTTGCTTAGCCACGCCGGAGAAGTCGTGACGCGCGAAGCGGTGAGCCGCGAAGTGTTCGACCGACCACTAACGCATTTCGACCGTGCCCTCGACGTGCATATCTCTAACCTTCGCCGCAAATTGGGCGCTCCCGTTGATGGCACCGAGCGCATCAAAACGGTGCGTGGCATTGGCTACGTGTTCGCCAAGGCTGAATAAGCACCTAACGCTTGGAGCATTCTTCTTTCCATGTCTCTATTCTGGAAAATTCTCGGCTGGTTCTGGGTGTCGCAGATCATGGTCATCAGCGCCACTGTTTTTTACTTTATATTACGTGGCCCCGATCCCCATCCCAAACCTAATCCCGGCCCACCATCTATTTGGTCGTTCATTTTGGGGCCACAAGGCTTGATTCTATTTGCAATCGGGGCATTGGTTTCCTATACGCTTGCACGTTATCTGGCTTCTCCCACTATAAAATTACGACGAGCTACCCACCAATTCGCTGAAGGAGATTTGACTACGCGCGTCGGCCCCCAGATGGGCCGACGCCGCGATGAACTTGCCGACATGGGACGTGACTTTGACATGATGGCCGAGCGTATCGAAACACTCGTCGCCTCTGAACGCCGTTTGGCTGAATCTGAGCGCCGCACTGTCGAAGCTCAACAACGCCTAATCGCCGATATTTCTCACGAACTGCGCTCCCCCCTGGCGCGCATCGCTTACGCCCTCGACCTTGCCAAAGGTAATGCCGATCCAGAAACGGCGAGTTACCTAACGCGCATTGAGCGTGAGTCGGGGCGCCTCAACGAACTCATTGGACAACTGCTGACTCTGGCTCGCCTTGAAGCTGCTCCCACTCATGAAGGAGCTTTAGAAACAGCGACTCAACTCGAATTTTCCAAACTGGTGAGCGATGTCTGTCAGGATGCCGACTTTGAAGCACGTGGACGTGAGAAGGAAGTACATCTGACTATAAATGAGGCGTGTAGCGTGAAGGGAAGTGCCGACTTACTACGAAGTGCCGTCGAAAACATAGTTCGTAATGCCATTCGCCACTCGCCACAAGGTAGCACTGTCGAAGTCGCGCTCAAACACGACGAAGCGCAAAAGCGAGCCATCGTGACAGTCCGCGATTTCGGTGCAGGTGTTCCCGAAGAGGCCCTGACCGAACTTTTTCGCCCCTTCTATCGAGTAAGTCAGGCCCGCGAACATAAATCGGGTGGAGTTGGGTTGGGCCTTTCTATCACCGAACGCGCCGTGCGCTTTCATGGTGGCAACGTCCGCGCCGAAAACGCCAAAGGCGGAGGCTTACTGGTTGAACTGACCCTGCCATTAAGTGCTTAGGGGGTAAGGATATAGAGGGGTTTGTGTCGTGAAAATAAAACGTGTCTATAGGATATTTCGCCTATAGGCAGGGGTTTTCCTGACTTAAATACTAGGTGCAATTATCTCTTGCCGGACACAAGATATTTCAAATAATGCGCCATTCATCCATTTCCTTTTTGCCTAAAAAGGCATTCACTCTTATAGAACTCTTAGTTGTTATCGCGATCATCGCGATTCTGGCGGCTATCTTGTTCCCAGTCTTTGGCCGCGCCCGCGAAAATGCCCGTCGTGCTTCGTGCCAGTCAAACCTTAAACAGATTGGCCTCGGCTTGATGCAATACACACAGGATTACGATGAGCGCTTGCCAGGGCGTTTTCAGGGGCCAGCTGGAGAATTGAGCGAAACTTATTCTTGGCGCCGTGTTATTTATCCATACACCAAGAGCACGCAGATTTTCTCTTGCCCCTCGAATACAGCTAATGTCAGCTGGGCGCGAGATAGTGCCGATTCGAATCTGGGATTAGCTGGCTTACCTCTTACTGGAACACCTCGATTTGCTCGTTCTTACGTAGGTAATGCAAGTAACTCGATTATTAGTGGCACGGCACCTTTCAATGAAAATCTTGGCCTTTCAATCGCCGCGATGCCGGACGTTGCGCGTACTGTCTTGATTGCCGAAAGTGGCAACGTGGACTTCAACAATGTACCTTTGGGTTACACCCCTACGGTTTTTGCAACGCTAATGTTCACCGGGCACCTTCAGGTTTGCAACTTCGCTTTCGCCGATGGACATGTCAAAGCCATGAAGCCTCTCGCTACCGCGACACCCGTTAACATGTGGAATGTCGAAGAAACCGGCGATGGTTTCCTGCCTTTGATCGACTCGATGGCCGCTTGGCAGAACAACCTGAAATAACTTCTGTCGCTGAGAAACAACAACGCCTCCATCTTTGGAAGATGGAGGCGTTGTTGTTTCTCACATCAAGCGCTTAGGGGCCGACGCAAAATGGCCGTGTCATAAGCCACCAATGTTTGGGACGTGTTGTTGTGTACCTGCTCCCAGACACGATTTTGCAGTCGCTCAAAGTCGCCCTGCGGCGTTGTGAAGCTAACTTCTGCGCCATTGAAGTTGGCAACGAAGATCCAATCATAACCATTGCCCTCCCGCTTTTGCGCCACAACACCTTCCGGTAGTTCGACATCCAGCGCTGAAGGCAATTCAAGTTCTTCGATCAAATGGGCGATAAGCTGCTCTTGAAACTCGCTTTCGAGCCGAGCCGCGATATAAAAGGCGCGTCCCTCGCCAAATTTGTTGACGGTGACAGCGGCGCGTCCCGCATAAAAGTCCTTCTCGTAAGTTGCCAGCACATGCGCGGTTTCGGTGTGGATGAGGTCGCAGTAGTCGCGCGCCTCGAACGAACCCTCGAATTTCAATTCGGGGGCCGTCACACGAACTGAGTTGGATTGGTGCGCGTGCAGCGTGTCGGTTTCCTCCACCCGTAATCCCAACACTTCGCGCAGCGGGCCGGGGAAACCACCCAGAAAGCACAGATCGTTTTCATCGGCCAAGCCACTCCAATAGGTTGTCACCAGAGTTCCGCCCGCCCGCACCCATTCGGTCAGTCGTTCGGCCACACCGGGACGCAGAAGATACAGCATCGGCGCGACGATGAGCTGATAATCGAAGAAGTCGGCAGTCGAGGGCACCACATCAACGCTGACCCCGCGCTTCCAGAATGGCTTATAAAAGTCGCGCGTAATTTTTTCGGGATTCTTGCCTTCGTTGCGCGGGCCTTGCTCGTTCCAAATCGCCCACAGGTTCTCGAAGTCGTAAATGAGGCCTACCCTGGCATTTGTCGCGGCGCCCGCCATGTCCGCTAAATCTTCCAACTCACCGCCCAGCACGCTCACTTCGCCGAAGACGCGCGTATTCTCGCTGCCCTGATGTGAAACCACAGCGCCATGAAACTTTTCGCTCGAACCTCGGCTCTGTCTCCACTGGAAATACATCACGGCATCGCCACCATGCGCCACTGTTTGCAGCGCTGATAGGCGATGAACATTTGGTGCTTTGAGTTTGGAGACGGGGCGCCAGTTGGTTTGCGCGGGCGAACACTCCATCAGCCAAAATGGGATGCCCTTCATGCTACGGAACATGTCGTGGTGAAAAGCCGCCCATGCCCCCACTTCGCTTTCGTCGCCCATGAACTCGCCATTGCCCCACTGCGGATAAGCATCCCACGAGATGAAATCGACATGCGGAGCAAACTGCGCGTAGTCCAGCCCCGTGAAGTCGCCCATCATGTTGGTTGTCGCCGGAACCGATGAGTGGGGGCGAATCGCGGCAATCTCCTGGTTCATGAAATCGACGGTCTGGTGCGTCATGAAACGCCGCCAATCGAGGTCGAGACCATGAACGGGCGAGTCGATGAAATTGATCTCCTCCCATGTCGAGTAAGAATGGCTCCAGAAGCGGCTCCAATAGGCGCGGTTTAGCGCGTCCAAATCGTCGTTATAACGCTCTTTAAGCCAGCTACGAAATGCCGAGAAACATAGGTCACAGTGACATTCACCGCTGAACTCGTTAGAGATGTGCCACGCCAGTAAGGCGGGGTGCTGCCCATAACGGCGCGCCAACTTCTCGTCTATAATGGCGGCTTTCTCGCGGTAAATCGGCGAAGTCGGGCAGTGGTTGTGGCGCGCTTTCTGGGCTTCGCGTTGCCCGTTGGCGTTAACGCGGCGAATTTCGGGATAGCGCAGCGCCATCCAGTGCGGCTTGGCGCCAGTTGGCGTTGCCATCACGAATTTCTGCCCGTTATTGGAAAGATTCTCGATCACCGAATCGAGCCAGCCGAACTCAAACTCGCCCTCGCGTGGCTCCAGCATCGACCACGAGAAAATGCCGATGCTGGCACTGCTGAGATGAGAAAGGCGCATCAAGCGCAAATCCTCTTCGAGAATGGCGGAAACTTCCAGCCACTGTTCGGGGTTATAGTCGGCGCCGTGCCAGATTTTCTGTCGGAATTCGTTGGTCATGTGGAGGGAATGGTTTTACATGATTAATTCCGATTAATTCGACCTAAAAATTTAAAATCCGCGCGTCTTTCCATAATTCGCGCTTAGGCTCTGGCGCTTTTTCAGTGGCAGTTTCTCGATTTCGTCGATGTCCATGCTGCCAAACGTCTGTTCTAACTGAACCAGAGGTTGTGTTACGACGATGGTGAGCCACGGCAACCACCCTGCCACTCCACGCCCCCGGTTTGTCGAAAGGCCCATCGCCTCCGGCATCAGCCCCCGATATTTGTAGCCCAATTTGCCATCCCAATCCATCACCTGTTTGGTGTCGTGCAACAGCAAACGCGCGCTACTCAAAAAATGCTTGTCCCCCGTCGCTAAATAAATTCGATACCACAGGAAAGGCGCCACTGCCATGAAGTTATCAACTCCCGCGTGTCCCGTCGAAATCAAACTCAACCCCACGGTGCCACGCCCATTGGGAAATACCTGATTTGTATTGTTGTCGGGCATCGGCAAATCGTGCCAGTAAGTCCATGTCTCGCAGAACAGCGCGGCTTGTTTGGTGGCATCGAGCCATTTGCGTTCGCCTGTGGCGTCATAAAGTGCCATGAATCCCTTCACCGCCATGACGCCCGCTTCCTTGTCGGTCACGTTTGGGTTATCGGGAGTGCCGCCGACATAGGAGTAGGGCAGGTGAACCGTGCGCCAACAAAACTCGCCCGCCCGCAACGCCGCCTGTTGATATTTGATGTCACCTGTCGCCCGCCAAAGCTCGACCATGAATTCGAGCGGATGTGTCGAGGCATTGGTGAAGCGGTCGTGTGGTGTCCCATCGAAATTCCATGAACCATACCACGAGCCGTCGTCGTTCTGATTCTTGGATAGGAAATCGCCGAAACTGCGCGCATATTGGAGCCACTGTGGTTTGTCGATGCCATGACTGCGCGCCACTTGCCACGCTTGTAAAACCCCTTGCATCCCATCAGAGGCCACGCGCAAATGAGTTGGGAAACCACGCCATGTCACGCGGCCAAGTTGCGGGAAATCGGCCCAGTTCTTAGGCACCCCCGATGCATTGGGGGATTGCTGCACCCAGAAATCCACCACTTGAGTCGCCCGCTCGATTTCATCTTGGTTTTTGCTTTCCAGTCCATCTTTCAGCAACAGCGCCGTACAGGGAATGGCTTCGCCGACAAACCCCATCTGCATTGAGGTATCTTTGATTTCGCCGTTGGGAATTCCGACCTGAAAAGGCACGCTCACAGTGCCGTTATAAGGCTGAATCACCGCGCTCAGCAAATCCAAACTCGCCCGATATACCTGTTTCAAGTCCGTTCGTATTAGCGGTGTATGGGCGCGCTCGACGGCGGCTTTGGTCGTCGTTTCCACCAGTCCCGCGAAACTGGCCGCTTGAAGAGTCCCGAAGTGAAGCGTGTATTGGTGCGTGACTCCTGTCTTGACTGGATGAGAACGCGGCGCAAAGCGCGGCCCATTGGCCGAATCAGGGCCAAGTAACGCCCGCTCATCCTCGGTGCCGGGATATGAAAATGAAGGCTCTAAATTCCCTGCATTAAGCAATCCAAGTGCCCCTACTTGTAGCCGTTCATCTATCAGCCGTTTGCTACCGCTGTCTCCCGTAAATGTGCTGTAACTGCCACCCACCCGCTCCATTACTAATGCCGTACCATTGGTCTTATCGCGTACAGCTACCAGCGGCAAACCAAGACGGTCACCGCGATACATCATCACTTGAAAATTGGAGTTGGCGCCGAACGCTTTGGGCGGTACGCTCTTGTTATCGCCATACCATGCCCCTGGCATCAAAATATCGCACTGGTTCGCAGCTTTTGGACTCGCCCATGCCAAACCAAAGCGCGACCCGAAACCAACATCGCGACTATTGGGCGAAGCGATTTCAACGCGCCGCTTCAGCTGGAACCCGTCGCTATCGCGCGTGTACTGGTCGAAGAATAAAAAGCGCGTGCCATTGGGCGAAGCCACTTCGCCCCGACACTCCAATCCGCCTTTCTGCACGTTGACCTTGCTGTACCCGCCATACACCCAGCGTGTGCCGCCTTCCTCGTCCACGACCTCAATCGCAAGTGGGGCTTTTTGCTCGAACTGCGTTGTTTGCGCATCCAGTCTCAGGCCAAAGGAACCATCCGCGTCGCGCATTACCCGTAAAGTTGAAGTCGGCGACTTCAATTCATAACTTTCGGTTTGGGGGGCGGCACTCCCCGCGAGTAACGCGGACAACAGAATGGCGGATGGCATCGGTAACGGCAAACAGTGGACTTTAGAAGTTACCGAAATTCTCTGTCTCCCCAATAGATCGAGGCCAAGAAACACGAAAAGTCCTCCATTTGCTGAGTTCTCTGTTCAGGAAGCAACAGAGTTCTAAAATGTAATTCTTAATAGAGTGATTTGGTGATGCCGAGGAGATGATTCTCGCGCTTTGCTGCCATCATACGAGTTCTGTAGGTTCTGGGAAATTCGGAGTCGGAGAGTCCTTACTTCGTATCGGCTTTAGCGAGGATGAGAACACCATCGTTTTCCTGAATTTTCAAATCGGCTGCTTTGGCGATGGATTCGACAGCCTGGCGTGGGGTCTTATTCTGAAGCCGAAGAAAGCGAAGTTGGCCTGCAACATCAGGTGCAATAGCAATCGGAACGTCGAATTGTTTTGCGATGAGTGAAAGTAGTTGAGTTACTGGCACATCGGCGAAGGCCATTGATGAGATGAGTTCGGGCGCTGGAACTGCGTTGGGTGCTGCTTTTGCCGCTGAGATGAACCACACTCCGTCCTTGAATTCACTGCTTAATCCGCCCGCTTTAGCGACCTCTTCGATTGCCATTTCGGGAGAGACATCTTTCAAGGCGAGATCGCGCAAAATAGTCTTTGCGTCTACTGTTACTATGACTTGCAAGTTACCTTGAATGGCAATCTTATTAAGAGTTTGAATAATATCGCCTTTGTGGAGATCGATTTGAAGAAGCAGTTCTTCTTTTACGATTTTCGATTCAACTTGAATGGGAATTTGGTTTTGTTGAAGTGGGGCGGGAGTTTGTGTTGTAGGAAGTGGTTGAGCAGTGGCTGTATGAAAAACTGAACTGCTCAGGAGCAACGCGCCGGAAAGGGCAAGGCGGATTGGTGACAACATGCATCAATCTTAACGGTATCGTTTTTATAACGCAATAAAAATTTTATGTGATACTTAAAAGCCAACAACCCCGCACAGATATATTTGTGCGGGGTTGTTCTTTGTTTTTCAGGTAATGGTTATTAGCCTGTGGTTCGTAGTCCTGAAGCTATGGCGTTGATGCTGAGCAAAAGGTCGGGCAATATTTCGTCGGCTTTGGCGGTGTTGCCTTCTTTGTGGGCGGCGCGCCACTGTTTCAACAGGTCGAGCTGCTGGTCGTGAAGCGTGCGTAGAGCTTGAGCGCGCACTTCGAGTGTTTTGAGCATTCGAGGGCGGCGGGCTGTGATGGTACTGCCGAAAATAGCTTCGATGGCGGCGCCGGTCTTGTGCCCTTCTTCTTCGATGAGCGCGAAAATACGCTCGCGAATGGAATCATCCTCAACCAAATCGGCGTACATACGCATGATTTCGGGGTCGGTGGAGGCCAGATTGGTTTCGACGTTGGTTAGCACGTAGCGCAAGAACTTCGAATTGCTGACTGCTTCTTTAAGGTACTCGAAATCTTCGGGCGCTTGCGTCTGCATCTCGTGGAGCGCGCTGCCCAAGCCGTACCAGCCGGGCAGATAGAAGCGGCTCTGGTTCCATGAGAAGACCCACGGGATGGCGCGCAAGTCGGCGAGGCTGGCCTGTCCGGTGCGGCGCGCTGGGCGGCTGCCGATGCGCGAGTTTTCGAGGGCGTCAATGGGCGTGGCCTCGCGGAAGAAGGGGATGAAGCCTTCGCTGTTCAGCAAGGCGCGGTATGCGTTGCCGCTTGTCTGTGAGAGGCGTTCGCACAGCTCGTTCAACCGTGTGTTCGTCTCGACCGAGCGGGTGCCGCGCATTGTATTGGCAGTGACACCTGCGAGCAGAAGTTCGAGGTTATAGGTCGCTGTGGCGCGGTTGCCGTATTTCTGGGCGATTGTTTCGCCCTGTTCGGTGACGCGCACATCGCCCGATAGGCTGCCGTGAGGCAGGGCTTCGAGGAATCGGTTGGTGGGGCCAGCGCCACGCGAAATCGTGCCGCCACGTCCATGAAAGAAACGGATTTTGACGCCCGTCGCCTTGCCGACCTCGGCCATCGCCATTTGGCCCTTCTGGAGTGCCCACTGCGAGGCGAAAATGCCTTTATCCTTATTCGAGTCGGAGTAACCGACCATGACTTGCTGCGTCGGCTGGCCGCCGCGCGCTTGCTTTTCGAGGCTGGCGCGTGCAACGGGGTGTTCGAGGAAGGCGCGCACAATGTCGGAACTGCCTTCCAGGTCTTCGACGGTTTCAAACAAGGGGACGATGGGCAAGGCGCTCACCAAGCCTTGTTCGGTAACGCGCATCAAGCCCGCTTCGCGCGCCAGAATGAAGACGACCAGCAAGTCAGATAACGAGCGCGTCATCGACACGATGAGCGCCCCGACGCCCTGAGCGCCGTAAGTCTCGATGTAGTTGGCCAGCACGCGGTAGCAATCGAGAACAGCACCCGCTTCGTTGTCGACATGGGCGCCCGGATGCAGGAACGGACGAGGCGACTTGAGTTCGGTGTTCAAAAAACGCAGACGTTCGCTTTCGCTCCAACGCTCGAAGTCGGCGCCGTCGAGTCCCGCCGCCACCATCAGTTGACTGAGGGCTTTATCGTGGAAAGTCGAGTTCTGGCGAATATCGAGGGCTGCAAGGTGGAAACCAAAGGTATCGAGCGCGCGATAGATGAGAACAAGGTCGGTTTCAATCAGGCGTTGTGCGCCCACGGCTTCGAGGCTGGCTTTGAGAACATCGAGGTCGGCGCGCAGTTCGTGCGGGAAGCGGTAGAATCCGGCCTCATCGCGCAGAATAGGTTCTTCGGAGCGCGTATCGAGCGGTAAGCGGGCGCCCATCAGGCGCACCAATTGGCGCCACGGTTCTTCGGCGTCTTTGTCGAGGATGGAGTTGGCGCGTGCCCCTACTTTGGGCGCGAGTTCGGCGATTTTATCGAGCAGGAATTGCGGGGGCTGCTGTCCATACACCGATAGCGACATTTTCTCGGCTAAGCGTTCGAGGCGCCGATACAACACCACCAGAGCGTTCAGGCGCAAGTCGAGCAGGGTATCGCGCGTGACATCGGCAGTAACGAGCGGGTGTCCGTCACGGTCGCCGCCAACCCAGGTGCCAAAGCGCAGGATGGGAAAGTTGCCGTTGAGTTCTTTCAGCGAAAAGCCCGCATCGCTCCACGCCGATTTGAGGCGTGAGTCGAGACGAATGAGGGTGTCGGGGAAGATTTCGCGCAGGTAGTGGTTGATCTGGCGGCGTTCGTCGGCGACTTCTGGTTTAGCGAGAAGAATTTCGCCAGTGCGCCATAGGCGCTCTAAAATGGCCTTGACGCGGCGGCGAATAGAAGCGAGTTCTGCGGGAGTGGAAAGCGGGTTCTCGCGCTCGCCAAGGGCGCGGTACAGTTCGCGGTGTTGCTCTAGCACCGTGAGGCGTTTGGCCTCGGTGGGGTGCGCGGTAAGCACTGGCTCGACGCGGATTTGTGGCAAGACGCGCGTGATGTCGTAAGAGCTAAAGCCGCTGGACTTCAGTCTTTCGAGCGCTTCGCCCCATAGGCCGCGCTCTTCGCTCATGCCTTCTTCGCGTTCGCGTTTGCGGCGCGTTTGTTCGGCGGCGTTCTCCTCAACTAAGTTCAGAAGTTGAAAGGCAACGGAAAATGCTTGTCCCAGTCGGGGGGGCAAGGTCTCAGGTGTGGGGCCTTCATCCCAGGGCAAGGCATGGGCAAGATCGGTTTGCCCCAAATCTTCGAGAACCTCGCGGAAACACTGAATGAGAAAGTCCAGATCGGACTCGATTTTTGAAAACGCAAACGCTGTAAGGTCGGACATGGTCTAATCAGGGCTTAGTATGCCCGGTCAATTTCTTCTCCTATTCTATTCATAATGGTGGGTGGGTGGAGCAGAGAATTTGGCGCTGCTGTGTTTAACAGCCGAGGGTTTCCACGTTATTTCACAAACCCCGATCCGGCATTTACATCTGTATATGAGACAACAAAATACAATCGAAGGGGAGTAGCGCCGTTCTTTGAACGGGTTGGACTTCGTCAAGACGCGGACTGCAAAGTTCGCCGGAGCCAACACAATTGCGAGACCTTCACCGAGCCTACGCGGTGAACCTCTTTCGACTTTTCCAAGAATTCAAAAGGCTGGAAACCGCGAAGGTTTTCGGCCTTTTCGTCTCTAGACGACCAAATAGACAGAATGAACAACACTCTCAAAGTCGGTCTGGTTTTGACCGCACTCACCGCAGCTATTGTCCTTCTGGGCCGCGCTGTTGGCGGCACGGGAGGTATGGTGATGGCCCTTGGCCTCGCCTTATTAATGAATGGCGTTTCTTACTGGTTCTCGGACAAAATCGTCCTGAGAATGAGTGGCGCGCGTCCCGTTGGCCCGCAAGAAGCGCCCGACCTGTATCGCATGACGGAAAGCCTCGCGCAGCGCGCTGAAATCCCGATGCCGCGTTTGTACATCATCGACGACCCACAGCCCAATGCTTTCGCGACGGGACGTTCGCCTTCGCATGGCGCAGTTGCGGTTAATTCCGGCCTGCTGCAACTGCTCAATTCGCGCGAAGTCGGGGGGGTAGTCGCCCACGAAATCGGACATATCAAGCACCGTGACACCCTCACCATGACGGTGGTCGCGACTCTGGCTGGTGCGCTGATGTTGTTGGTTGACATCGCCCGTTTTGGTGCCATCTTCGGCGGACACAATTCGGATGATGATGGCCTCTCACTTCCGGCCCTGCTGGCGATGGCGATAGTCGGCCCTATCGCCGCCATGTTGGTGCAAGGTGCTGTTTCTCGTGCCCGCGAGTTCGAGGCTGACAAAACAGCGGCTTACCTCACAGGTTCGCCCGATGGTCTTATCGGCGCGCTCTCGAAATTGGAGCGGGGCGCGCAACTCATCCCGAACCACGCCATGTCGCCGCAAACGGCGCACATGTGCATCGTGAACCCGTTCGCGGGCGGTATGGGCGGCTCTCTTATGCGCTTGTTCTCGACGCACCCGCCGACCGAAAAGCGCATCGAAGCCCTCAATCAGTTGTGCGGAGTCGTCCCACCTCAATCGGCTGTAGCCTGGAGATAACGACTTTTAAAACAAAAGAGCGGCACCAAACTTTGGTGCCGCTCTTTTTGCTTTGTCAGGCCTTGTCGCGTCGAAAGTCGCCCGATTTGCCACCAGTTTTTTCGAGTAGAAAAATGCCCTCGATTTCGAGGGTATCGTCCACGCCCTTGGTCATGTCATAGATGGTGAGCAGAGCGACTGAAACGGCGGTGAGGGCTTCCATCTCGACTCCGGTCTGTCCGGTACATTTCACCGTGGCGGTGGCGGTGATGCGCCCGTTGATTTCGTCGCACTCGAAGTCGCAAGTGGCGCCCGAAATGGGTAGAGGATGGCACAGCGGGATGATTTGTGGTGTATTTTTAGCGGCCATTATGGCTGCTACGCGCGCGGTTTCGAGGGCGTTACCCTTAGGGAGAGTGGAGGTCGCCACCATTTTCGTGGTAGCGGGTAACATTTGAATTGAACCACGAGCACTAGCCTGTCGTTTCGTGATGGACTTGTCGCCAACATCCACCATGCGGGTCTGGGTGTTCATGCTTTTATTTTGCTCTATCCCAATGAAACCTGTCTTCCGTTTCGCTCCCATATTTCTTACTGCTGTAATGGCTTCGGCGTCCATGGCTGCGCCGCGCCCAATGTTTACGCCCGCTCAATTAGCGACCTGTGATGGTACTGGCTGGGCTGGCCTTATGTTGGGACAAACCAGTTTTAAAGACATTCGTGCCCGCTACGATACCGGCGATGGGGCTTTCGAGCGCTCGACCCAACTCACACAACCCAAAAACTCTGGCTTGCGCGTCGATTGCCTGTGGAACAAGGTCGGGCAGGACGAAGTGCTCAGCGCTGTCGCCCTGCGTTACACGGGCGTAACGCCCTCGTCCGATCAGTTGCAGCAAGCCTTCGACCCCGAAGGCAATCAAGGCGAGGCGTTGTATTATTCTGGTCGTTATGAGGATTGGCGCGTGGTGCGCTTCCCACAGCGCGGCGTCACGGCGTTTCAACTGCGCCAGGGCGAAAACTACAGCACTCCTTTGCTGGTGTTAAGCCCTCCCAATTCGCTTGCGAGCCTTTCGCAACCACTGGTTCATGAGGAAACACCTGTCGAAGAGCGTATCGACCCGATGGCGAATGAGCCGAAAATCGGCCAGTTCGGCGAAATCATCATTGATTTCGTTGGCAAAGAAACCGACGTCATCCCACCTTATGTGCGCTCCGATTTGCGTGACGACCTGCGCGATGCCAATGCGGGCGGCACTTTGCGTTGGAGCCGTGGGGCGGCGGGATACTATCGGTTACGTGTGACGGGCACTGACAGCAAGAAAAAAGACAATGGCTCGTTTTCGGTTACAACGGAAATCCAGGCTCAGGGACCTTATGGCCCGGTTAGCGTGACTGGTAGTGGCACTGACCGTTGGAAGAACGATGATGGCCATCCACCCTCGTATGCTTTCGACCGTGCCATGAAGGAAGCGCGCCGCGATGCCGAACTGAAATTTGAGAACGCCATGTTGGCGTCGGGGCCTCCCACTCTCGAAGCCGTGCGCGAAGGACATTGGCGCGACCTCGTTACGCTACTACGCTCTCCACAAGTGGCTGCACCCGTTGGTGTCGGAACCGGCCCCACTGGCCCTGTGCAGGTGCCGGGATTCTAACCCGAAATCAGCCACAATTGAATTAGCCTGTAAAAGCGCCCAAGCAGAATATGCCTGGGCGCTTTTTGTTCGAGAAATGGGGTGTTGGCTAGGGCGCGATATACCTTCTCAAACAGAAATATTAAAAAATTTCCGTGGCCTGTTATTTTGGCCTTCGTTGTGGGTATAATGAATGAGACTTTCACTAAAGCACATTAGTTAAGGCTTTAAGCCGCAAAATATTTTACGGCTCGCCTACTGTTTTGGAGTTCAGAAATGCAACGCACCTCTTCTTTAAAATATCTTGGTTTTACCTTGATAGAATTGCTGGTGGTTATCGCGATCATCGCTATCCTAGCCGCCATTTTGTTTCCCGTCTTCGCCCGTGCCCGCGAGAATGCCCGCCGCTCCTCCTGTCAGTCCAATCTGAAACAGGTCGGGCTTTCGTTCATGCAATACGCTCAGGACTACGACGAAGTCCAGCCCTTCGATGATCTGGGTTCGGTTGATGGGGTTTCGTGGTCGGGAATCTGGATGTATCGGATGCAGCCATACATCAAGAGCTACCAGATTTTACGCTGTCCCAGCGATAGCAACGCCAATATCCCCGCCGCATTTCAGGGCAACAGTAGTTACGTCATCAACAACATGTACAACAACATGGGAGATGGTAACTTCGGCGCCTTCTCCTCGCGAGTCGGCAGAATTCGCACTGTGTCGTTGGCTTCAATTAATTCGCCCTCGACGACCGTGATGGCGATGGATAACACCGGTGGCAACCAATGTGTGATGGCCGATAGCACTGGAGGGGGCACTTCCGGCTGGAATTGGGAGAGTGCCACCAACTTAACCACCACCGGGCCTTTCAGGACGTGGCGCAATATCGGCGAACGCCATCTCGATACCTCGACAGTGCTTTGGTGTGATGGTCACGTCAAGTCAATGAAGTTCGACGCTCTGCGCAACAGCACAACCTCGGTGAATACACCCCAAGGACTAAAGACCCCGGTCTACACCCTATTCACTTCCGCTCAGTAAGATTCAGGACTCCATCAAAGTCCGCTAACCCGCTTATTGAAAGCGATACGATGGCAATTGCTATCGTATCGCTTTCGTGCCTTGGGAATATGAACAACGTTACAACTCTATTGCTCTTCGCAAAAAAAATTCAATTCAAAAAAGTGGCTGCTATTTCTTCACTCACCGTTTTGGCGGGTTGCCTCGCCCATACCGAACAACAGGTTGCCATCGCACAAACTCCGGTGCCTACCGCTGGTTTTGCCCTTAAACCCAACGCCCCAATGTACGAGGTCGCGCCTCAAAAAGCGCTTAATCTGACAGATGAAGTCACCCTGGAGGCGTGGGTGCAGGCCGACCCTATGGGCAATGCTGGCGGGCGAATTTTGGATAAAGGAGTGCCTTTTTCGCTCGATGGCTATTTTCTGGACACATTCCCAAATAACTCGCTGCGTTTTTCGACGCAGGGCGGCGAGGTCTCCTTCGACGCCAAACTGCCCGCCAATCAGTGGAGCCATGTCGTCGGTGTTTACAGCGCTTCTAAGCGCATTTTGAAGCTTTACATCAATGGTCGTGAAGTCGCATCTAAAACCGATGGCGCTTTCGCGCCGATGAAATTGTCTGCTTCGCCACTGCGTATTGGGGCCGATATGAGCGGCGACAATCGCTTTCGTGGCCGCATCCAGCGGGCCGCTATTTATGCGAGGGCGTTAACGAGCGAGGAGGTGGCGAAGCGGTTCGCTAATGGCACCCGACTCGACGGGACTCTCGGCGATTGGGTTTTTGCCAGCGCTCCCAAAGCGCAAATCAAACCTGCGTATGGTGGTCTTACATTGGAACGCAATAGTGGAGTAAAACTGGTCGTTCCTGTGAGTTCCAAAGCTGTGCCTATGCAAAAAGGAAAATTCGAGCCGACGTGGGAATCGTTGCAACAATATCAAACGCCCGACTGGTATCGCGATGCTAAATTCGGCATCTGGGCGCACTGGGGGCCACAATGCGAACCCGAAGATGGCGACTGGTATGCACGCGGTATGTACGATGAGGGCAGTGGGCAAAACAAATTCCACGTCAATCACTACGGCCCGCCATCGCAGTTCGGCTTCAAGGATGTCATTCATCGTTGGAAGGCCGAAAATTGGAATCCCGAAAAGCTGATGGCGCTTTACAAAAAAGCTGGCGCACAATACTTTTTCGCCCTCGCCAACCACCACGATAACTTCGATTTGTGGGACTCCAAATACCAGCCGTGGAACTCGGTGAACATGGGGCCGAAGAAGGATTTGATCGGTGGATGGGCCAAGGCCGCGCGCGATAACGGCATGAAATTCGGCGTCAGCGTTCACGCCGCTCATGCGTGGACGTGGTACGAAACCGCGCAGCGCGCTGACAAAAATGGCCCTTACGCGGGTGTGCCCTACGATGCCAAGCTAACCAAGGCCGATGGTAAGGGCCAATGGTGGGAGGGCTATGACCCGCAAGACTTGTATGCCCAGAATCACGCCTTGAGCGTCGGAAGTGCCGATACGGGCAGAATCCATTCGCAGTGGAACTGGGGCAATGGCGCCAGCATTCCCGATTCGGCTTACGTCGATAAGTTCTACAACCGCACTATTGACCTTATCAACAAGTACAACCCCGACTTGCTTTATTTCGACGATACCGCGCTTCCGTTGTGGCCTGTCAGCGACGCCGGACTCAAAATCGCCGCCGATTTCTACAACTCCAACATGAAGCGGCATAACGGCAAGTTGGAGGCGGTGCTGTTCGGCAAAATTCTGGACGAAGAGCAACGTAAAGCGATGGTGTGGGACATTGAGCGCGGCCAGAGCAATGTCATTGAGCCGTATGTGTGGCAAACCGATACTTGCATCGGTTCGTGGCACTATGACCGCAACGTTTATAACAACGGTTGGTACAAGAGCGCAAAAACCGTCGTTCATACCCTCGCCGATGTGGTTTCTAAAAACGGCAACCTGTTGCTCAGCGTCCCCGTGCGCGGCGATGGAACTATCGATGACAAAGAACTCGCTGTTGTACAAGGCATCGCTGCGTGGATGGATGTGAACAAAGAGAGCATCTTTGGTACACGCCCCTGGAAGGTATTCGGTGAAGGCCCCGCTACCGACTCCGCGGCCCCGCTTTCGGCTCAGGGTTTCAATGAGGGCAAAGGCAAGCCTTTTGGTGCGCAGGATGTGCGCTTCACGACCAAAGGCAACGTTTTATATGCCATCGTGATGGGGCAGCCCAAAGAAGCGCTCGAAATCAAATCATTGGGCAAAACAGCCAATTTGCTTGAGAAGTCGATTCGCGATATTCAGGTTTTGGGAAGCGATGAGAAGATTAACTGGCGCCGTGACGATGCCAGTCTTCATATCGAAGCGCCACAAAAACAGCTCTCGGATACTGCCGTCGTCTTCAAAATCACCTTAGGGTAGGGCAGTCAGAAAAACCTGAAAACCTCGTTGGTATACTAATAAGTGAGAATGTCCTTTTCCAAAACCTTTACTCTCTTTACTTTGTGTGGCCTGGCTTTGGGCGCTACTGTTGCTATTGGCAACGCAGCGCCCGCGAAGTCCAAATTGCCGAAGACGGTGTATTTGTTCACCTCGTTTCGCGGTAACGGCGATGGGCTTCATTTAGCCTACAGCAAAGATGGGATGAAGTGGGGCGATACCGACGAGGTTTCGCTGCTGCCTACTGTGGGGAGCAAACTGATGCGCGACCCGCATATTTTGCGTGGCCCCGATGGGGTTTTTCATCTGGTTTGGACAACAGGTTGGAACGACAAAGGCATCGGTTATTCGTCGTCGCGCGACTTGAAAACCTGGTCGCCTCAGCAATATCTGCCTGTCATGGAAAACGTTGCCGGAACCAAAAATTGCTGGGCACCGGAAACCTTTTATGACAAGCGCTCGAAGCAGTACATCATCACCTGGTCATCGGACGTAGCCGGAAAATTCCCGCAGACGGAATCGACCGACCGCATGAACAACCGGACTTACTATGTGACCACGCGCGATTTCAAAACCTTCAGTTCGGCGCAACTGCTTCTCGACCCCGGCTTCGATCACATAGACACCACCATTGTCGAAGATAAGGGCCGTTACATCGTCGTTTTCAAAGAAGGCGACCGACAGGCAAAAGGAATCTTTGGCCCCATCCATATGGCGATCGCCAAATCACCTTTCGGCCCATTCACCGTGTCGCCCACCCCGCTCATCACCCAACGAGCCGAAGGCCCAACTTTGGTGAAGGTCGGGGGTAAAACTCTGTTGTACGTCGATTTCTATGCGAACGGGAAATATGGCGTCTATGAAACTACCGATTGGAAATCATGGCGCGACGTATCGACCGATTCGCGCGTGGTGCAGGGCCAACGCCACGGCACTATTTTCCCCGTCGCTCGCCAAGTTGCTATGCCACTCATTCCCGTTGAACCGCCGCCACCAGCATTGCCCGGCCCCAACGCCGACCCGCATATCGCGGTTTTCGGCGACACCTACTACATTTACCCCACCACAGACGGCACCGAAGGTTGGGCCGCTACTTCATTCAGCGTGTGGTCTTCCAAAGACCTAGTGCATTGGAAAAATGGTGGTGTAATCCTCGATTTACCGCGCGATTTGACATGGGCAAAATCGAGGGCATGGGCGCCCGCTATTGCGCATAAGGGCGACAAATACTACTACTATTTTTGCGCCGACACGAACATTGGAGTGGCCGTTGCTGACCGCCCCGAAGGGCCGTTTCATGATGCCCTCGGTAAACCGCTGCTCGCGCGCGGCGCTTTTCGCGGCCAGATGATCGACCCGATGGTGTACGTCGATGACGATGGTGACGCCTATCTTTATTTCGGACAGGGCCACTGCTATGTGGTGAAGCTCAACCCCGACATGATCTCGTTCGATGCGGCGCAGGTTAAGGACATTACACCTCCCGGCTACAACGAAGGAGCATTTCTCATCAAGCGCAAAGGTGCTTACTACCTGATGTGGTCGGAGTTTGATACCCGTGACCCACGCTATTCGGTGGCTTATGCCACCTCGAAGTCGCCGATGGGGCCATTCGTCAAACCCGCCAATAACCCGATTTTGAAACAGAAAGGAGCCGTCAAAGGGGCAGGACACCATTCGGTTGTTCAAATTCCCGGACGCGATGAGTGGGTTATCGCCTATCACCGTTTCATCATTCCTGATGGCAACGGCTACAACCGCGAAACCAGCCTTTCGCCGATGCGTTTCGACGCCGAAGGCAACATTTTACCCGTCGATGTCTTCGAACAGGCCACCCTGAAGGGCAAGTAACCACGCCCTGACCAAAGACGCGAATGATTTATTCGCGTCTTTTTTCTTATGATTTTCGCCGCTATTAGGCGTTCAGTTCCATGTTCAAACAACTTATAGCCGCATTGCTTATGTGTTGCGGTGCGGTTCATGCCGCCCAAAATCAGGTCAAATCGCCTGACGGAAAAATTATTCTCACCCTATCGGACCATGATGGTCTGAATTATGGCGTCTCGGTTGATGGGAAAACAACCATCGAGCGTTCGCGTTTAGGCCTCGAATTCGAGGGTGAACAGCGCTTCGGTCCGACTGCCATCCTCACCACTACTCGCACTGAAGCGCACAAAAGTAGTTGGGAGAATGGCTTTGGCAAGCGCCGAATTGTGAGCGACCAGTTCAATGAACTTCGCGTCACTGTGCGAGAAAGCAAGCAATCGCCGCACTTTTTCGGAGTGGTGGCGCGGGTATATAACGATGGCGTCGCTTTCCGCTACGACTTGCCCGCAGCTTCTGGGTTAGGGAATTTTGTGTTAACCAAAGAACTCACCGAGTTCCGTTTCGCGGGCGATTACCAGAGTTGGCTTGGTAACGAATCGGTGTGTGCCGAAAGCCAATATCCGCAGCGCTTGTTGAGCCAAATTCCCGTTGGGGAGAAGGGAGTTTTACCCCTCCTTGTTGAAAGTCCTCGTTGCTTTGTGGCGTTTGCCGAGTCCGATTTGCTTAATTGGGCGGGAATGTTTCTTTCTGGAACTGGTTCTTCGGCGGTGACGGCGACCTTAGCTGGACGCAGCGATGGCAAAGGAAAGGTGTCTGCCTCGGTTCCATGCGTTAGTCCCTGGCGGGTTCTGATGATTGGGCGCAAAGCCAGTGATTTAATCGGCTCCGACCTCATTGCTAATCTGGCAACCCCGAATAAATTGGGCGATATTTCGTGGGTGAAGCCGGGAGTTTGTGCCTGGGACTCGTGGTGGATGGGAGTGAACCCCTACCTGCCACAATTCACCGGACTCGATGCGCGTGGTAATACCGAATCGCACAAAGAATACATCGACTTCGCTTCGGAAATGGGCTGGTCGTATCAACTTATCGACTGGTTCTGGTACAAGGATGACCCCACACAGCCATTGCCGCATGTCAATATTCATGAACTCGTTTCTTACGCTCGCCGAAAGAACGTCAAATTGTTTTTATGGATGCACTCCAAAGACCTGACGCGGGTGGGATTCGATAAGGTGTTCGCCACCGTCGCCGCATGGGGATTTGTTGGTGTTAAAGTCGATTTCATGGATAGCGATAGTCAGGAAACGGTTCAATGGTATGTTGCAGCACTCGAATCCGCTGCCCGCTACAAATTAATGGTCGATTTTCATGGTGCCTATAAACCAACCGGTTTGGCACGCACCTATCCCAACTTCATCACTCAAGAGGGAGTTTTGGGCAATGAATACAATAAAATTGGTGGCGCTAAATGCACGCCACTTCATACGGTGACTTTACCCTTCACGCGCGGATTACTTGGGCCGATGGATTTCACTCCCGGTGGCTTCCTCAACCGAACTCCGTATGATTTCAAAACTACCTTTCCCACGCAGGTCATGGGGACACGCGCCCGTCAGTTGGCCATGACTGTGGTGTATGAAAGCCCTTTGCTTGTTATGTGCGATAGCCCGACCAATTATCGCGGCCAGCCTGGAATCGAGTTTTTACGTGGTTTACCAACCGTGTGGGATGAAACCGTCGTGCTAACGGGGCAAGTAGGTCAGACAGTTGCTTTGGCCCGTCGCTCTGGTGAACGTTGGTATTTGGCCGCTATAAATAGCGATGTCACCAGTACCTTTGATGTCCCACTTAAATTTTTAGGCATGGGTAAATGGACGCTTCGTAGCTTTGCCGACCAATGGGGCGAAGCGCCGGATAAGATCCGGGAAGCGTCAACTGTCGTTGATGAGAAGTCAAAGGCAACTTTGACTTTATCGCCCGCTGGCGGATACGCCGCTACCTTGACGCCTATGCGCTGAACCACAATTACGCAAAAAAGCCGCTCCCAATTGGGAGCGGCTTTTTTGTTGCGTCAAAGGCTTTTATGTCGCCTTGTGGCGGAAGCGGTCGAGGGTGACGGCGGCGACAATGATGCCGCCCGTCACGATTTGTTGAACCCAGTTCGCCAGTTCCATTTTTGTACAGCCATTCGCCACGCAGGTCATGATGAGGGCGCCAATGAGCGTGCCCAGAATCGAACCCTGGCCACCACTCAAACTGGCGCCGCCAATGACGACCGCCGCGATGATGTCCAACTCCATTCCGGTGGCCGTGGTTGGGTCGCCCAACGTCAGGAAGGAGAATTGGAGCAAACCTGCGAGTCCCGCGAAGGCGCCCGCCAGAACATAGATTGCCAACTTCGTGGTATCGACCGAAACGCCGCATAGACGGGCGGTTTGTTCGTTGGAACCGACCGCGAAAATGTGGCGACCGAAGCGGGTGAAGCGCAGCATCAGCACCACAAAGAGGGCGAACAACAACGTCATCCACACGCCAGCGGGAAATATCATCCACTTCTGGTTGTCGGGTAGGGTGTTGAGTAGTGAGTTCAGCCACGTTTCGGGGGCCACCACGGTTTGCTCGTTCGCCATACCCTTGGCGATGCCGCGCACAGCGCCCCACATACCCAGAGTCGCGATGAACGGTGACAGCTTGAGGCGCGTTATCAGTAGGCCAATCAACAGGCCGCACACCATACCCGTCACTACGCCGCCCAAAATCGCCAACAACGGCGACACGCCTTTGGCGAGAAGCAGGGCAATCGACACTGTGCAAAGCGCGATGTTAGAACCCACCGAGAGGTCGATGCCGCCGCTCACGATAATGAGCGTCATGCCGAGCGCTGCCATCGCCACTACTGCGGTTTGCAGCAGAATGAGCTGGGCATTGTCGATTGTTGGAAAGGTGGTGGGGCGTAGCGCTGTGAACAGGCCAACGACGAAGAACAGGCCCAGTAACGGGCCGATCTTGTCGATGATTTTGCTGATGTCGGGCACTTTGCGCGCGTTGGAAAGAGCCGAAGCCGGTTCCGCACCAGGGTTTTGAGAAATATCAGGTGTCATTTCAGTTTTCAAGCGGCCTCAGCGTGGGGAATTTCGGCTGCATGAACCTCGGTTCCGGTCGCTTCGACCATGATGGAATGTTCCGTGACCTGGGCGATGGGTTTCGCTTCGCCTAAGACTCCGCGACACATCACGGCGATGCGGTCACAGGTGCCGAGCAATTCGGGCAAATAGGAACTGACAATGATGATGGCCCGGCCTTCGCGCGCCAGTTCATCAATAACGCGGTAGATTTCGGTTTTCGAGCCGACATCAATTCCGCGTGTAGGTTCATCGAGTAGCAACACGTCGCAACCATGATAGAGCAAGCGGGCAATCGCCACTTTCTGTTGGTTACCACCGCTTAAATCGCCGATTGGTTGGGTAACGGCGCGGCGTTTCACGAACAGCTTGTCCGCCCATGTGGTGGCCTCTTTGTCGCGCTGCGCGGGATTGAAGAAGGCAGGCAACTTGGTCATCGTCAGGTTTTCGTTGATGCCCAGATTGAGAGCCAAACCCTCGATTTTGCGGTCTTCCGAAACCATGCCCAACCCCTGATTCCAGCGCTGCGCGGGCGTGGCGTTGCCCGTAAAATGGCCGAGCGTCACTTTGCCCCGTTTCACGGCGTCGAGTCCGAAAATCGCCCGCAAAAACTCGGTGCGTCCGGCGCCCACGAGGCCCGCGATGCCAACCACTTCGCCGCGTCGCAATTGCAAACTGGCGTTCTGTGGTTTGGGCGCACCTTGCAAATGCTCGACTTCCAGCACGACTTCGCCCGGTTCGCGGACGCTGCGCGGATACAAATCCTCCACGCTTCGTCCCACCATCATGGCGATAATATCCGAGTTTTTCGCCTGTGAAGTCACGCCGCCGCCAACGCTTCTGCCATCGCGCAACACCGTAAAGCGGTCGGAGAGTTCTCGCACCTCTTCCAGAAAGTGCGAGATGTAGATAATGGCTTGGCCCTGTTCGCGCAGTCGCTTGACTAGCTCGAACAATCGCACAATGTCACGCTGTGTCAGGCTCGAAGTTGGTTCATCGAAAACCAGAACGCGACTGTTGAGCGCGATGGCGCGCGCGATTTCGACCAATTGCCGCTCGGCGACGCTGAGTAGCGCGACCTGTGTGTTGGGCGACACATGGCTGAGGCCCACTTGGTTGAGGGCGTCGCGTGCCACCGATTGCATCTCGCCGCGCTTGAGAACGCCACCCGTGTTGGGTTCGACACCCAGCAGAATGTTTTCGGCTGCGGTGAGGTGAGGTGCCAGCGAAAGCTCCTGGTAGATCATTGCCACGCCGCGACGTCGTGCTTCGAGCGGGTCTTTGGGAGCGTAATTCTGTTCGCCCAGAATCATTTGGCCTTCGTCGGGAGCATGAGCGCCCGATAGCACCTTCATCAGTGTCGATTTGCCCGCGCCGTTTTCGCCCACGAGGGCCAGCACTTCGCCTGCTGCGACCTGTAAATCAACTCCATCGAGCGCGATGGTTGCGCCGAAACGCTTTTTGATACCGCGCATTTCCAAAAGCGGTGTTGGGGATGTCATGAGTTCAATCTATAAACGTGGCGAGCCACGTTTTCAAATAAATTAAATTTTTCGGCGTCGGAAAGTGGCTCGGCCCAAGCGCGCACCGTGTCTACCCAACGCCCGTACTCGCTGGCCACCAAACATACCGGCCAGTCGGAGCCAAACATCAGGCGCGATGGCCCGAATGCCTGTAAAACCGTCTCGAAATAAGGTTTCAAGCCGTCTGGTGTCCATTCTTTCCAGTCGGCTTCTGTCACCATCCCCGATACCTTACACCATACGTTGTCGCGCCGCGCCAACTCGCCGATGCGAGTTTTCCACGGCTCCAATGTATCGTCTTTGATGCAGGGTTTGGCGATGTGATCGAGAACAAACAATTGATTGGGGTGGCGATCAACAAAGCGAATTGCTTCGGCTAGTTGACGCTCGGAAATAAGCACGTCATAGACCAGACCGAAGTCGGCGAGTCGCGCAATTCCAGCATTAAATGCGGTGCCGTCCAAAAAACCATCTGTCTCGCCCTGCACGACATGGCGAACAGCCTTCAGCTTTTCGGCGCCCGCGAACTCGCTCAAAACGCTCTCAATTTTGTGAGTTGCTAATGGCACCCAACCCACCACGCCCAGAATCCACTCGTTCTGCTGCGCGAACCATAGTAGTTCGCGCGTTTCCTGCACGCTCTGGCGGGCTTGTACCGAAACCACGCCTTTAACGCCCGCGCCGTCGATTTGCTTTTTCAAATCGGCAGGCCCGAAATCGCGGCGAAGCGCCGCCATATCGTCGCTAATCCAGTCGTACTCGTCGCGGTTATAACGCCAGAAATGATGATGAGCGTCAATCATTGTTTTCTGTCCTCCCGCTGGGCCACGTCTGGTCTTTGATAGGAGCCAGAATCGCCTCGACTTCGCTCAACAGCTCTTCGTCGATTGGAGCTGTCAGGCAATTAACATTGCTGACAATATCTTCGGCTTTACTGGTGCCCACCAATGTCGTCGCGAGGCGAGGATTGGCGACTGCGAACTGCACCGCCAATTTCTCGATGCTGGCTCCCTTGTTGCGGCAATGCTGCGCCGCCTTTTGGCAGGCCGCTTTGATTGCTTCTGGTGCTGGATGCCAGTCGGGAGCACCGCGTCCGGTTAGTAAGCCCATCGAAAAAGGTGAGGCGTTAAGGATACCGGTATTCCTTTCTTCTAGGACAGGTAACAGGTTTTCGAGAGTCGTGTCATTTAGCGAGTAGTGGCAGTAGGAAAGGATGGTATCGACCTTTGTACGGGCAATCACCTCGCGAAAAACCTTGAGCGGAAGCCCGGTGATGCCGACGAAGCGCGCTTTCCCCGCAGCTACCACGGCGCGCAATGCCGGAAGCGTTTCTTCGACGATTTGGTTCAAGTCGCCGAACTCGATGTCGTGACATTGAATGATGTCGATGTATTCCACACCCAATCGCGACAGGCTTTCGTCCACCGATTCGGTCACGCGTTGCGCCGAAAAATCGAAGTCCGTAGCCTCGGCCCCATAGCGCCCGACTTTGGTTGCGAGGATATATTTGTCGCGCGCCACCCTGTCAAGTGTGCGGCCTAACATGGCTTCGGCTTTGGTTTGCCCATAATAGGGCGAACAGTCGATGAAATTGATGCCTAAATCGAGCGCGCTATCGAGACAGCGCTTGCAATCCTGATAGCTCACCTCGCCGAACACGCCGCCAAATGGCGAGGCGCCCAACGACAGCGCCGAAACCTGCAAACCTGTGTTGCCCAAGGAACGAACTTCCATTGTTACCCCGCGTTCAGCGCCTCCAAATGCTTGACGAAGTGGTGTTCGAGCAAATGCGAATGCAGACCCGCATTATCTTCGAGGTTGGCTAACAAGCGTGACTTCAAGTTCTCGTCCGTCAGCACTGAGCCGAAGGTCACATGCAGAATCTGGCGGCCTTTGTCTTCGTTCAAATAGGCGTCTTCAAGCGTGAAGCCCGTTAACTGCTGGCGCGCCAGTACCGCGTTGTCTTCCGGTGTCGCCGATATATGATAGGTGGCGCGGTCGGCGTCGAAGCGCTCGTGCGAAAAGTGGACTATGTCGTTAAAAAGCCCTTCGTCGCTTTGCAGCGCACAGCGCAATGCTTCGAGGTAGGATGTCCCCGCCGTCTTCACGTGCAGTAACTCGCCGCACACGCGCCCGACAATCGGATAAATCGAGAACTTATCCGATCCCGAATGAACGCTGATTTTGTACGGCCCCACAGCTTTCGCGATAGCAACATGCTTTTGCAGGTCGGCTTCGAATGCCCCTAAGTCGCCTTTATAATCGACGCCCTTTTCCATGTCGCCCACAAAGCGCGGCGCCAGCGAAACGAGGTTCTGAACCCTGCGTCGCTTCAGTTCGAGCGCAAAAAACAGGTGTTCGATTGGTGAGGTAGGTGTCTCGGTTTCATCGACGCTGACTTCGACTTCGTATGGTTTGTGTTCGGTGTACCACTCGATCTCGCTCGACATTTGCGCCGCGAGTGCCAGCGCACGCCCATATTTGACGACAGCGCGATACAGTGTTTCTTGCGAGAACTGAAGTTTCTCGTCGCCTAATTCCCATTCCTGTTCGAGATATTGGCGCGGCGAATAATCGCCCCAGATCATGGTCGCGCGTTGTGCGGCGACTTCCGCCTCCAGAGCGCTTTCGCTCATCGAGTCGGCCAGGTTATTGACGCCTGCCGATGGGTCGATTGTGAAAAAAGTGAAGCCCGCCGCTGCATTGATGTCCACGTCTCGCGCCGTCTTCAAGCGGTCGGCATCACTGCCCCAGATTCCCTCATAGCCTCCTTCGCTCAGCGCCGACTTGGCGGCGCTCATCACCTGATCGGGTGTGCGCTGCGTGCGCTCCATCTCGCGAATGCTTTGCTGCGCGAAAATAGGAGCGAAGTCGAATTGTCTGGCTGCGGCAAGGTGCCCTGGTGTGGCGAGTCCGAGACGGTCGCCAAAACCAAAGCTCTTTTTGAGTCCTAAAACACTGGGATACATAAATGTCGTTCTTTCGCGAAGGGGCCGTGCGTCACAAGGGCGAACGCGCGGCATGGTGGGGTTGGTCAGGCCAGTTCGATCATCGCTTTCAAGACGCCGTTACGCGGATTCGTCCAACTCTCGAACGTTTCAGGAACTTCATGTAGCGGCGCACGATGAGTAATCCACGGAGATGTATCTATCTCCCCGTTTTCCATCCAACCAAGGATGTTTTTGAAATCTTGCGGCAAGGCGTTGCGAGTGGCGAGTAGGGTCATCTCTTTGCGGTGAAAATCGGGGTCGAAAAACGACACCTCACCTTGAAACAGCCCCACGAACACCAATCGTCCGCCGGGAGCCACAAACTCGAAGGCACCTTTCATCGAGGCGGGATGCCCTGTTGCGTCAAACACGACAGTTGGCAAATCGCCGTCCGTGAGGGCGCGCAGTTCTTCCAGTGTCGCATCGCTTACTACAATGGTGTGTTCTATATTCCACACCTCGCGGCAAAACTGAAGGCGCTCGGCATTGACATCAAGAGCGATGACATGTGCCCCAGCCTGTTTCGCGAACTGCATGACTCCCAGACCAATTGGCCCAGCTCCGATAACTACGACCCACTCGTCGCGCTCTACCTGTGCGCGTGCCACGGCATGGGCGCCAATGGCGAGTGTTTCCACCAATGCCAACTGGTCGAACGACAAAGTCGGCGAAACGTGTAACTTGCGTGCAGGAAGCACGAATTGCTCGCGCAATCCGCCATCGATATGCACTCCCATTACTTTCATTTGCGCGCAGCAGTTGCCCTTGCCGCGCCGACAGGCGATGCATTTTTCGCAGTTGAGATAAGGCTCTACCGCGCAATGATCGCCCATTTGAATGCCCTGCGTATCAGGCCCGACTTCCAGCACCTCGACGCCTAATTCGTGACCGATGAGGCGCGGGTACTCGAAGAACGGTTGTTTGCCCGCGTAGGCGTGGATGTCGGTGCCGCAGACACCGACACGATGCACGCGCACCAGCGCTTCGCCTTGCTGCGGTGAAGGGGCTTGGGGGCGTTCGCTTAAGCGCAAACGCCCCGGCTCTTCCAAGACTAAAGCTTTCATTATTTGTTTTCGTTCAAGACTTCTTTGACTTCTGCCGAATTCAAATTGTCCTTAGTGACGACGGCGACGCCCGTGTCCATTTGCGCTTCCACTTTCTCGCCTTTGATAGCAGCGAAAGCGGCTTTTACACCTTCGTAGCCCATCTTGGTCGGATTTTGTGCAACCAGCGCGTTGATTTCGCCTTTGTTCAAGCCTTCCAACAATGGAGGCGAGGCGTCAAAGCCAACGAATTTCTTCTTTCCGGCTAATGCCACCTGACGCAGTGCCAGCAACATTCCCTGTGTGCTCGACTCGTTGGGAGTGAAAATGCCATCGGCCTCTTTCAACTTGTCCACCAGGTTGAGCGCGCTGGTTTTCGCCTCGCCCGCAGTCGCTCCCGCATAGCGGTTATCGGAGATCAGGGTGATTCCAGGCGCATCTTTGATGGCGCTCAAAAATCCGGCTTCACGGTCTGCCGTCGAAGCCGAGCCTTCCTGATAGCGAAGCAGCACGACTTTGCCTTTGCCGCCCAAAATACGCACGAGTTCTTTGCCTGCCAACATACCGCCTTTCTTGTTGTCGGTCGAGACGAACGCGGTGTAGTCGACTCCGGGCTCGGCTTTGAGTGCCGAGTCGATAATGACGACGGGGATTTTCTTCGCTTTGGCCTCGCGGACTGGTTTCACCAGTGCAGCATCGTCCAGCGGAGCAAGCACAACCGCTCCAACGCCATCAGTTACGAATTGATCGACGATCTTGATTTGAGAGGCACGGTCGGACTCCTGGATGGGGCCTTTGAAAACGATATTGGCTCCCAATTCGGCGCCAGCTTTGTTGGCGCCAGCTTCCACCGATTTCCAGTAGGCGTGTGTGGTGCCCTTGGGAATGACGGCGATAGTGGGTTTGGAAGAATCGGAGGGGCTTTGGGCAATACCGGTATTTCCTCCGGCGCTATTTTGGGCTGCGTTGTTGCATCCAGCGAAGGCCAGCAGCGAGAGGGCTGAGGCAAAGAGAATTGGGTTTTTCATCACTTGAAATTCAAAATCGGTCGTTCAACAAATTTTTAGCATCTTGCAACATGAGATGAGCAGAGGCTGTTAAAATGTTCGTAACATCCGTTGACAGCTATTAAAAAATCGCAATAAGGTTGTCTTTGGAGATGTCAGAGAGTAAAAAAAGAGTTCGATTAAGGTGAGTGCCTAGTATTGCATTCTATGAAGTGCATGTATCTCAGATTTCTCCGAGAAATTTCAAATTAGCAGCTGTTGTTTGTTAGAAAGGCGCGACTGCTGTCGAATCGCGTAATACCAATTCTGTTGGTAGCACGACATCGGTTGCTTTGTCGTCGATTTCTCCTCCTTCTCTCGATGACTTCAATTTATCAAGAAGAAGTTGGATAGCAACTCTTCCCATTTCATCCGCAGGTTGGCGAATGGTTGTCAACGGCGGGTCAGCCATCAGCGCCATCCGAAGGTTGGAAAAGCCAACCACCGATAGGTCGCCTGGCATTTGCATCCCCAACTGACGAGCAGCCCGTTGAACCCCAATTGCCATTTCGTCGCTGGCGCAAAAAATGGCCGTTGGGCGGTCTGGGCGAATCAGCATTTCGATCGCGCAATGTTCGGCTACTGTCGGGTCCCATTTGCCGTGGCTCAGATAGCCCTCTGGCACTGGTAAACCATGCGCCTGCATCGCATTGCGAAAGGCTCGGTCGCGCGAAATGGTCATGCCCCGCCCCACTTCACCGCTGATAAATCCAATCCGTCTATGTCCCAAATGAACGAGATGTTCGATGGCCAGATTACATCCTTGCTCGTCGTCGCTTGTGATGTGGATGCCCCATTCTTCTTGAAAACTGGTATCGAGAAAAGCGATGGGCACCCCATGCGGACGCATTGCCATATGGAGATAATCGAGAGCGTCCTGATTCAAGTCCACTGTGATGATGCCTGCGAGGCGCATTTCCAGACAGCTCTCAATCGCCTGTCTGTCCAGTGAGTTGCTGTGCAATTGCAACACCTGCACGCCATAACCAGCCGCCCGCGCTTCATCCAACGCTCCCGCCAGAAGGCGAGAGATGAACTCGTAGCTGATATGTTGCGCCAAAAATCCCAGCGTGCGGTTATGCCCGCTCACAACAGCCTGTACCAGGCTGTTACGGCGATAGCCTAGCTCGCGCGCCGCTGCCAGAACCCGTTCCTGTGTTTCCACAGAAATTGGCCCACCGGCAGGTTGGCGCCCATTCAAAACCAGAGAAACAGTTGTAGACGAAACTCCGGCCTTTTGGGCCACATCACGCATGGTCGTCATCATCGAAGGATTTTTACTAATAGGCTTTAGGAAGTGGATTGATTATACAGCTTGACAGCAAGGCGAACACTTTGCCAGAAGCAAAATCTTCGCTTTTCTACCACCCTATATGTGAAGCCGAGAAAGTTACTGACTAATGTTAAGGCAATTGGGGAGAGTGCGAAAGAGCAAAAAGGGGCGCATATAGCGCCCCTTTTTCTCGAAAACCGGTTTTAGCCGCCTCCGCCGCCCGAACCTTTGATGCCACCCTTGGTCATCTCTTTGGCGTCGAGCAACGTTTCCAACTCTTCTTCGCTGAGTTGGGTTTCTTCGCGTGCTACGTCTTTCAAGCGGCGATTCTCTTTGTAAGCCTGTTTGGCCAGAGCCGCGCCCTTCTCGTAGCCGATGATTGGGTTGAGAACCGTCACCATGATCGGGTTCTTGTCCACCAATTCCAGCATCTTCGCTTCGTTCACCGAGAAGCCAGCGATGGCTTTGTCGGCCAAAATCTGCGATACGTTGCCGAGCAAGGTGATGGACTGCAACAGGTTATAAGCCGCGACTGGCAGCATCACGTTGAGCTGGAAGTTGCCGCTGGCGTTGCACATCGCGATTGTCGCATCGTTGCCGATGACTTGAGCGGCTACCTGCATCGTCGCTTCGGGGATAACCGGGTTAATTTTGCCCGGCATGATGCTCGACCCCGGCTGTAGCGAGGGCAACACGATTTCTCCGAAACCAGCCTGTGGCCCGGAGTTCATCCAGCGCAGGTCGTTGGAAATCTTGAACAGCGCCGTTGCCAGCGTCTTCAATTGGCCGCTCATTTCGGTGGCGGCATCCAACGTGGCCTGAGCCGCGAAGTGGTTGCGCGTTTCGCGGAACGGGATGTGTGTCATCTGCTCCAATTTGCGGGCGACACGGTGGCCGAATTCGGGGTGGGCGTTGATGCCCGTTCCGACAGCGGTTCCACCAATGGCGAGTTCCTGCAAGCGGGGCAGCGATTGGATGATGCGCTCGATGCTTTGCTCGATTTGCGCTTTCCACGCGCCGACTTCCTGACCGAGCGTGACGGGCATCGCGTCCATCAAGTGGGTGCGGCCCGTTTTGACGACATCGGCGAACTCGATTTCACGAGCGCCCAATACGCCGCTCAAGTGGCGCAGGGCAGGGATGAGGTTATCGACCAACTCCATGCACGCCGCAACGTGAATGGCGGTTGGGATAACGTCGTTGCTCGACTGGCCGTTGTTGACATCATCGTTGGGGTGAATCTTGTCCCCGGCACGCGAAGCAAGCGAGGCGATGACCTCGTTGGCGTTCATGTTCGAGCTGGTGCCGCTTCCGGTCTGGAAGATGTCGATGGGGAACTGCGAGTCGTATTCGCCGCCCGCAACTTCAAGTGCGGCTTCCGAAATGGACTTGCCCTTCTCTTCGGTCAGGAGGTCGAGTTCGACGTTGACGAGGGCACAGGCGGCTTTGATCGTCGCGAGTGCTTTAATGAACGGGCGGGGAAACGGGATGCCCGACACGGGAAAGTTTTCGACGGCGCGCTGGGTTTGTGCGGCATACAAGGCATCGGCTGGCACTTGCATTTCGCCCATCGAGTCTTTTTCAATGCGAAATTCCATAATCTTCACCACAGCTAAACGTTGACAGACGCAAGTTGAGAGCAGACGGCCACTAAAGGGTCTCTGGACTCACCTCTATATAACGACTGTTCGACGAATGTGTTTGCGAACCTCAAGTTTGCCCGACTGTGCCCGCTCGTTTTGGTGTTTTTGGCGAAAGCACTTTCCAGATTCCGCCTCCTACAACCGCTCCCAGCCCAAATACCAGCACTCTCACGACGATACGAAGCAGATGCGGAGTGCTGTTAGAATCGAATGGAGCCGCCACCTGCCCCACGAAATGCGCCACAGTCCACGCCGCGAATCCAGCGAGCAGCGCGCAAATCAACGAGCGTATCGTGCTTTGAGGCAAATTCTTGGCGCCCAATGTCCCCCACTGTTCGCGAAGTTTCCATGCCAGCATCCCACTCAGCACCGAAGTAGAAATAGCAGCCGCTAATGCCAGTCCTGCACCGCCGGGAAGATGAAGCATGGTGCCAATAAAGCCCAACGGGAAAAACAGCGCCAATCCAAATGCGCCAATTCCCACCACATCAGCGCCGCGTCCCGTCGCATAAAAGCCTCGCGCCAATAGCTGCTGCGCTCCCAGAGCGGGCAAACACAGTGCATAACAGCGCAACACGAGCGCCGTTTCTCCGGCATCCTTCGTTCCAAATTTGCCGTGCTGCAACGCCAGCCGAATCAGCGGATTAGAAAGCGCCCACAGCATCGCTGCCGCGAATAACATGAAACGAATATTGCGCTTTAATGCATTGCCAAACTCGCGGCGCATCGTGGTTATATCGTTATCAATCCACAACCGCGATAGAGTCGGCAACAGCGCCACCGCCGCGCTGGAGGCCAGCAAGTCGAGCGGCACCTGCATCAACAGGTTGGCGTTATCCAGTGAGGTCGTGGCGCCTGTGTCCAGCAACTTACCGAAGGCGCGCGGCAAGTTGAGCGCGATAATCTGACCGCTCGCCAACCCCAGCACCACCGGGCCAAGGGCCGCGAACACGCGGCGCACACCCTCTTTATTCGGCGCCCACAGCGGCGTGATGCTTAAACCATTGCGAAAGGCTGAAGGCACCATGATGCCGACCGTACCCACCAACGCGCCTGCCAGTGCCCCCCACGCCTGAAATTCGATGCTGCTGGCATCGCTGCGCCGCGCGAACAAAACGCCGAACACGATGATCCCCACGTTGAAAAACACCGGCTGAATCGAGAACAGCAAAAACAGACGTAGCGCGTTGAAGGTGCCCGCAAACACACCGCCCACCACGAATACCCACTGCGCCACCAACAAAATCCGCAACGTGCGCAAATAAAGCTGCACATCTGCTTCGGCGTTCCCCGGTGCCAAAAGCCGACCTACCGGCGTCCACGTCAGCGCCAATAGAATCAGCGAAATTGCACCAAACCCCACCATAACTAGGGTGAGCAGAGCGCGAAATGTCTCACGCGCCTCATCTTCTTCGCCCTTTTGGAGTAGCGCTGTGAAGACGGGAACGAACCCGGTCGCGAGTAAACCGCCCGAAATCAGGATGGCGAGAGTGTTGGGGATATTGAAGGCCGCATTATAGGCGTCAGTTGCCGACCCCCGCCCGAAAAAGTAAGCGGTGACGATGGTGCGCCCGAATCCCGTCAGGCGTGACACCATAATCATGGCGGCCACAACGAGAGAGGCGCGGCCAACAGAGGTCGTTTGATTAATTTGAAGCGGGCGCGGCATAAAAGCGAACAAGTTAGCAGAGCTAACCCAGAGATTTTATTACGAGTGAGGAGTTGGGGAATTTTGGAGGAGATGTGTGACGGGTTTTAGGCTCCAATTAGGCTTTTTAGATTTTCTTTTTGCTGCATGGCGTCTAATTAATTACTTTTCACTGAGTGCGTTTCGGGTTAACATTGCCTCCATCCAATGCAAAACCAATCTGAACAGGGTAGGGGAAACGATCCCGAACTGATGGCCCTGGTGAAGCGTAAGGCGTCTCTATCACGTTTTCTTACGCTGGTGATGTTCGTCACTTATTTTGGCTATGTTTGCTTGCTCGCATTCAAGCCAGAGGCACTATCAGGTCGCGTTGGCGCGGCTACTGTGGGAATTCCCATTGGCATCGGCCTCATTCTTCTCGCCTGGGTTTTGACGGGTATTTATGTACGATGGGCCAATGGTGCCTATGATGCGGTCGTGGCGCGCCTCAAATCCAAATAATCTCTATGCCAGCAACTCAACTCGGTCAACTCTCCCCAGTCGCTATCGCCTTCTTCTTCGTCTTCATCGGCGTAACTCTGGGCATCACTTATTGGGCGGCGCGCAAAACCAAAACGACCTCCGAATTTTATGCGGCGGGCGGTGGCATCTCCGGCTTCCAAAATGGTTTAGCTCTGGCGGGCGATTATATGAGCGCCGCTTCATTTCTCGGCATTGCGGGACTTGTCGCGACTGGCGGTTACGATGGTCTCATCTATAGCGTCGGCTACCTCGTCGGCTGGCCCATCGTGATGTTCCTCATCGCCGAACCGCTACGCAACCTCGGCAAATATACCTTCGCCGATGTCGTCGCCTACCGTCTTCAACAAAAGCCCGTCAAAACCATGGCGGCTGTCGGTTCGGTCACTACGGTTATCATCTACCTCATCGCCCAAATGGTCGGCGCGGGGTCGTTGATTAAGTTGATGTTTGGGCTGAAATACGAATACGCCCTCATAGCCGTCGGAATTTTGATGATCGCTTATGTTCTGTTCGGCGGTATGCTCGCGACGACCTGGGTTCAAATCATCAAAGCGGTCTTGCTCATTGGTGGAGCCACCGTGCTTGCTCTTCTGGTGCTCAACCGTTTCGGCTGGAGCTACGGCAATCTTTTCAGCGCGGTCGCCAAGTTACCCAACGGCGATGCTTTGCTCACTCCCGGCCACTATAAAGTGGCGACTTCGCCCTTCGACCTTGTTTCGCTGGCGCTGGGACTCATGTTCGGCACAGCTGGCCTTCCCCACATCCTCATGCGCTTCTACACCGTGCCCGACGCCCGCGAGGCGCGCAAATCGGTGTTTGTGGCGACGGGCTTCATTGGCTACTTCTACATCCTCACCTTCACCATCGGTTATGGAGCCGCTGCCCTGGTTGCCGCCAAGTTCCTCGCCAAACCCGCACCGGGCACACCGGGCATGGGGAACAACGTCGCAGCCCCATTACTGGCCGAAATTCTCGGCGGTGGCCCGTTCCTCGGCTTTCTGTGCGCCGTCGCTTTCGCCACCATTCTTGCGGTTGTTGCGGGCCTCACTCTGGCGGGCGCCTCCGCAATTTCGCACGACCTGTACGCCGGAGTTATGAAAGGCGGCGTCACCGATGAAAAAACCGAGGTCGGAGTCGCCAAAATTGCGACAGTCGCGTTGGGTGTCATCGCCATTCTGCTGGGTCTGCTATTCAAAGAAGTCAACGTCGCCTTCATGGTGGGACTTGCCTTCGCGGTTGCGGCCAGCGCCAACTTCCCAGCGCTTTTGATGTCGGTATTCTGGAAAAAATTTACCACGCAAGCCGCCGTTGCTTCGATGGCAGTTGGCTTGGCCTCTGCCGTCATCCTCATCGTCTTGTCGCCGACTGTGTGGACCGATGTCTTCCATTTCGCCTCGGCCCCACCAGTGCCCCTCAAAAACCCGGCTCTCATCTCGATGACTCTCGCCTTTCTGACGGGCTTCATCGTCTCGCTTGTCACCCGCGACCAGAATGCCGAGGATGGTTTTGAAGAACAGCAAATGCGCGCCACCTTTGGCCTATAGACGGTTGATTGGGGCGACTCTTCCCATCAGCCGCGCGCAGCGCTCCTAACGTGCGCAAAGCGCCCTTATTACTCTCCAAACCACCTCTAAACAGACAAGAAAAATCCCGCGTCATGGAATATGGCGCGGGATTTTTCCATTTTCTGCTCTTTTTTGAAAAAAAATCTTTGTTTTAGGGACAGCTATAAAAAAAAGGGGTAGTCAACGGGGAGATTATTCGCTAAAACTTCGCTTAATTCCGATGATTATTGTCGGGTTTGTCCTATAATCATCTCCCCGCTGTTGACGCAACGGGGAGATGGGAATCCAGCCGCGAAGTACGCAGCCGAACGCACATTCTGTAAGTGTATTCGCGTGTTGGACCATCTTCAATCGAGATTGAACGTCTCTGTTAATTTTTATGTTGTCCCTAGCGAATACCCTTTCGAGCAGGAAATCTGCTCAATCCTCATCGGCTTTCACGCTGATAGAATTGCTCGTCGTCATTGCTATTATAGCCATTTTGGCCGCAATCCTGTTCCCTGTGTTTGCCAGATCGCGGGAGAATGCACGCAAGTCAGCGTGCCAGTCGAATTTGAAGCAATTGGGGCTTGCCCAGCAAATGTACTCTCAAGACTACGACGAACGGATGATACCTTCGCAAAATGGCACCGGACGCTGGCCACAGTTGCTGGCGCCCTATACCAGGGCGCGCGGCTTCGTCTACTGTCCTAGCGCAGATTATAGTTTGGCCGTCACTGGCACCACGACTTACGAAGATTGCATTAATGACCCCACGGGCAACGGTGGTAACAACGATTACTACTATGGCCTGTATCCCAGCTACGGTTACAACCACGCCTACTTGTCGCCAACCACCGCTTGCCCCGATGGCTTCGATACCCCCAATGGTACTGGAACTCCTTCGGCGGCCTGCCAGGTTTCGCCCAGCACAAGCACAGCTAACGTTGCCTATCCTGCCGGAATCTCAATTAGTGGCGGCACAGCCAGCGGCCCTGTTAACGGCTTGTCTCTCGCTGGTATGGATGCTCCGTCTCAGACCATCTCCATGACCGATTCGGTTTCCGCGCCGACTTCGGCAGGCACCAACTTGAAGTGGGGGTATTTCGCTATTCGCCCGGCGCAGGTTTGGGCTATGACACCAACCTCGCCGCTTGACCGCGAAAGCTATGGACGGACTATGCCCCGTCACAACGAAACCATCAATGTGCTCTTTGCTGATGGACATGTTAAGGCGATGAAAATTGACGCCTTGCGCGACCTGAATCTATGGCGCGCCAAGAAGTTGTAATCAAACAACAACAGAAGAATACGCTATGAAAACTGGAATTTTTTACGGCTCGACCTACGGCAACACACAAGAAGCCGGCGAACAACTCATTGGTTTATTGGGCGAGACTCTTGGCTCAAAACCCGAAATCTTTGACGTTCATTCGACCAAAGCCGAAAAATTGCTCGACTATGACCTGATCCTCGTGGGTTGCTCGACATGGAACGTGGGCGAATTGCAAGATGACTGGGACGATAAGCAGGATGATGTCGAAGGTCTTGACCTGAGCGGAAAATTCGTCGCCTTCTTCGGCGCGGGCGACCAGTTCGGCTACTCCGATAGCTTCGCCGATAGCCTGGGCATTCTCGCCGAGAAATTCGCCGAAACCGGCGCCACCATCATCGGCAAATGGCCGACCGAAGGCTACGAATTCGATTTCTCCCGCGCCGACCTCGGCGATGGCTTCTTCATCGGCTTGCCGCTCGATTACGACAATCAAGGCGAATTGACCACACCACGCCTGACCCAGTGGGCCGCCCAGATCGTGACCGAAGTCTCGACTCTGGCCGACTCCTAAATCGCTACCATACAACCATGAAAAAATTCCTGTTCCTTGCTCCCCTGATTTTGGCGGCAACACCAGCACACGCCCATTTCCTGTGGGCACAAACCGACCCTCAGGCTGGCCAATTGCGCCTTTACTTCGGCGAGGGCGGCGAAGGTGTCACCAACGGCGTTAGCGCCGATGTTCTGTTCAAAGTCGAGGCTTGGGGCGGCAACGGTAAAAAGTTGGCTCCAAAACTCGCTGGCGGCGCTTACTGCGCTCCTATTGCTGCCAACGCCACCGTTATCGGCGCCCATCAGTCGTGGGGCGTTCTAGACCGCAGCGATAGCGGGCGCGGCATCTTCCGCCTCGAATATTTCGCGAAAGCAGCTACCAGCCTCGATAAAGCCGGCAACGGCGCCAAGTTGCCTTTCGAGCTGTTCGCTCGTCGCAACAAGGGCGAAGCACTTGTCACCTTGAAGCGCGATGGCGCCGTTCTTCCTAACGCCGAAGTGACTTATGTGACCCCGGCTGGCGAAGAGGGCACCAAACTGCAAACCGACGCCAAAGGCCAAATCCACTTCCCGATCACGGCTTCCGGCCTCTATTCGTTGCGCGCTGTCGTCATCGACGCAGTTCCCGGTGAGTTGGATGGCAAGAAGTACCCGCAAACCCGCACCTGGACGACGCTGACCTTCCACAACGGCACTGGCGCCAAAGTTACGCCCGCTGCCGCTCCTGTGGCTGCTGCCGTCAAAGCTGTTCCTGTTGCAGAGGAAAAGGGGAACCCTAACGCCGACCCCAAGGCCTATGCGTTGCTCGAAGCTGCTCACAACAACCGTCAGGTCATGCCCGTCGATTTCGCCGGATTTGAAGCTGATTTGTTGTACGTCGATGGCGACACCAGCAAAACCGGCAAAATCGTCTATCAGCGTCAGGGCGACACCAAAATCACCGTCGATGGCCTGTCCGCTGATGACAACGATTGGTTGCAGGACAAAGTGCTTAACCTCGTCGGTCACCGTCGCGGCGGTACCTTCGCACAGGGCGATGGCAAAAACCCGCTCACTCTGGGCAACACCAACTCGTTCGGCCAGTTGATTCTTCTCAACGACCGCATGAAGTCGGAATACCGCGTCAAAGATGGAAAAGTTACTGAGGTAACCCGCACAATGGGCGGCCAGAAATTCACCATCACCGTTCTGGATTCCATGAACGCCGATGCTGGAAAATATCTGGCTAACCACTTTGTCGTCAGCTACCGCGACGAGAAAACGGGTGCTTTGAAAGAAGTCGAAGGCTACCGCGACACCTATGCACAGATCGACGGCGTATGGCTGCCAACTGGCCGTACGGTGTACGATTTGGCCGACGAGGTTACGCCGCGCGTGCGCACCTTCCGCCTTCGCAACATCAAGTTCCTCAAGGCAACCAAAATCGCAGCCGCTACCGCGACTCGCTAATACCAATGGAACTGTCACAGGTCATCAAAGAACGCCGCACCATCAAAGATTTCAACGGTCAACCCGTCCCGGACGAACTGTTGGATCGCGCCCTCGAAGCGGGCTTGTGGGCGCAAAATCACCGTTTGACGCAGCCTTGGCGCTTCACGATTCTGGGAGAGACCACCAAAGCGCGCTTAGCACAGGACTTCCCCAAAATCGCCTCAAAACCCGTCGTTGTCGCAGTCTCTTGTCTGCACAGCGATGGTGGCGAGCAGGAGCGTGAGGATTATGCGGCGGTGGCCTGTGCCATCCAGAACATCCAACTAGAAGCGTGGAATGAAGGGCTGGGAATGCAGTGGAGTTCGGGCAAAATGTCCACTGGCTCCCACTTGCACGAACTTCTAGAGGTCGATGCTGAGCGGGAATTTTTCGTGGGGTTGTTGTTTTTCGGCTTCCCACTCGAAATTCCCGCCGCCAGAGCGCGCAAGCCTCTGGCCGAAGTTTCCAAGCGCCTTCCCTGAAGGCAAAACACCATGAGTTTTTCGTTCTACGATCCTCCCCAGGAGTTCGGCGGTTTGGGTCCCGGAGGCAAGCTACCAAAGCCCCTGCCTCGTGATTCTGAAGCCGATTGCGTCGACCCCGAAACCGCCGTTATATCGGCGTTAGGGGCAGACGACCTCGAACTGGAATGGCTCGAAACTCCCCGCGTATGGTGCCGCCTCATCGAGCAGGCCGATGTTTGTTTCGAACATGCCCGCCTTGCCGAAAAAGGCTTGCGTTTTAGCGCCGCCTGTGGCCTCATCCTGACAGCCCAGGAGCTACTGCGCCGCTCCCTCAACATCAAGTGCAGTACCACCGAGCATTTGACCCTTGAACGCGCAGTCACCGAGCGTCTAAACGCCTCGCGTCGCGAACTCGACCGATTGCTCGATTTGTCCGTCCAGGTGCGTTTGTTCGCATTGTAAATCACGCTCGGAGGTGTCCGCTTATGAAACCGTTGTTTGCTAAAAAGTCGGCTCCCGAACTTCCGCTCTGGAAACAACTGTTGGAAGAGGCCGATTTGTGCGCCTCTCATGCGCAGGATGCCGCCAGTTGTGGTCGCTTTTGCGCCGCCTGTGGCCTCATCATGACGGCGAACGCCCTGTGTGCCCGTGCGCTCGAATCGCCCAGTGCCAAGTGCGAACTTCCAATCGTCGAGGGCGCCGTCGCCGAGCGAATGGGTTTTTATCAGGATGAAGTCGATAGATTGCTTAATCGGTCAGTGCAAGGCCACTTGCAAAAGAGGAAATCATGAAGTCGCAAGATATTTCCACGCGCGAGGACATCGAAGTGTTGGTCAGCACTTTCTACGGTGCCGTGCGCAACGATACGCTATTGGGCGACCTATTCGCCCGCCAAATCGGCACCGACTGGGAGGGACACGAGGAGCGCGTCTGCGATTTTTGGGAAACCATTCTCCTCGGCAATCCCAAATTCAAAAGCCGTGCCCTATTGGGCCATCTGAATGTCGATGAAGTCTGCCCGTTGTGCCCCTTTCACTTTCAGCGCTGGTGCCAACTCTTTCAAAACGCCGTTCAAAGCAACTTCGAAGGTGAAATGGCCGAACGCGCCCAGTGCCGCGCTGTCGCCATGAGTGTGACAATGCAAACACAGCTTCTGCGCGAACGTGGTTGTCCTCTGGCCAATTTCAACACCTGAAAGCAACAACTATTCTGTCGAGATGCGCTGAGGCACGTCTTTTTTTTCGCAAAATTTTTTCGAATGCCGGGAACATAATCGAATGGCTCCCGGTCGAGGCGAGCATGAAACGCTCGTTCAATCCAGCTTCAGTGCCCCAGGCCATTGCCCTCGAAAGTGTTCAGGTTGCCTCTCCTTGCCATGCCGATTGGAATGCCATGCACGGCGATGAGCGCAGCCGTTTTTGCCCTTCATGCGCCAAGAACGTTTACAACCTCTCGGCGATGACGCGCCCCGAAGCCGAACTCTTGCTTCAGGAAAAAGAAGGTCGCCTCTGTGTTCGCTTTTATGTGCGCGAAGATGGCACCATGCTCACCCAGGATTGTCCGGTTGGAGCCGCCGCCCTGAAACAGCGCTCCCCATCGTTTGCACTCTGGGCCGGAGTTGCCTCCGTTTTCGTGTTGGTCGGAGCTTTGTTGTCTCCGTCTCTTGTAACCGGAGTCAATGCCCAACCCGAATCGCCTTCCCACGAAACTCCCTCCCAAACCGTGGCTCCTGTGGTTGAGACTCCCGTGGTTGTCGGCGAACCCATGATGGGCGATGTTGCCCCCGCCCCCCGTCCCACCGCCATCCCAAAGGCAGATTTGCCCGCGATTCATACTTTGGGAGAACTTACGGTGCAAAACACTCCCTGCGTCAAGCCAACTGCCGAGCCTTCGACCCCGATAATGGGCAAACCAACCATCCCTCAACAACTCCGGCCCACGATGGGACGAATCGCGACTCCCAAACCTACGCCAGTTCCCACAGCGACCCCCGCTCCAACTCCCAGCGGTCCAGTCATACAGATGATGGGGGCAGTTTCTCCTATGCCTAGGCCCAATAAACAAAC
>SDZD01000084.1 GCA_004172935.1 bacterium
GGCTGGGTGTAGGCGCTGCCATGCTTCCCATCAACATGGCGAGTAGTGCCCTCGGTATGGGGGCGGGGCTTCTGGGCGGTGCGGGTGGCGCTGTGCTGGGCGGTATCGGTTCGCTTGTCTCCACGGCGTCTGGCGCCATCAACTCGATATTTCAGGGCATCATTTCGGGCGCGCAGAGCGTGGTAAAGGTGGTGGGCGATGGTCTGGGCACACTCTCGAAACTGGCGGGGGAAGTGTTCTCCGGCATCCTCACCATCGGTCAAGATGTGCTGAACGAGGCGAGAAGTTACGGGCGCAACATTCGCTCGATAGGGTTCCAGACTGGCATTGGTGAGGGAGCGGCTTCCAATATGGCGAACTCTTTTGCGTTCGCTGGTGTCTCGCCTCAGTCGCTCAGCAACACCTTCTCCAGCCCACAGGCCACTCTTTCAATCGGGATGCGCGCCAAAATGCTAGGCTTGCCCGACCCAACCGTTGATCCAAGCGGATTTCTCCTTGGCGGCGCCAGGGCCATGCAGAACGCGCGACAGGGGGGCATGGGCGGCGCGCTCATGTTTAATGCGATGGCGGGGCCACAAATGACGGGCGCCTTCGGTTCGGCTTGGGACTTAGGGCCTGATCGTTTGAAGCGCAATATGGCGATGGCGGATAGCTTCAAGCTCCCCGGCAACATCGGCGAATACTCGCGCGACCTGGATGCCTTCTCTATCGGCGTCGAAGCGCTGGGCCGAAACCTCAAGCTGACTTTGGCCGAAGTATTGGTCCCCTTGATGCCCCAAATTAACGCGGGCTTCTCACTTATCATTCAGAACAAAGGCGCGATCATCAGCGCGATTCAAACGGTGGGCAAGTGGGTTGTAGGGGAGCTACCCGCCTACATCATGCAGGGCGGCGCGGCGATTCTGCGCACTACGGCCACTGTGTTCGAGAAGGTGGGCACTTTTTTGACGGGCACCTTCCAGACGATTGGACAGAACACCCTCAAGCACTTGCCCGCCATCCTTCAAGGCTTTCAATCCTTCATCGGCGGAATGTCGCAAATGGCAACGTTCACCATCGCCACCGGAACAGCCATCGCGCAAGCGGCTTACAACTTCTCGCAAACCACTGCGGGAAAATGGCTCACCAATGCGGCGGGTGGCGGTGCGTCAGCCACAGGATCAACAGGATCCCCGGCAACTTCTAATCCCACTCCTGGCACGACATCGACTTCGGCACCAACGGCGTTTAGCCCCTTCAATCCCTCTTTTGCGCCCTTTGCACCAAGTGGCGGCGGTGGCGCTTCCAACGGAACTACCAACTACGCGCAAACCGTCCCGATGCCGCAAAATGGCGGTAACACGAACTCGCCGTGGGGGCGCCTTGGCATTATTGCGGCGGGCGCTGCGGCAGGAGCGGGCGGCGGGTATTTGGTCGGGCGAAAGGTCGGAGCCATTGGATTGGGAATCATCGGCGGCATCGCTGGCGGCATCATCGGTTTTGGTGCTGGCGGAGTTGGACTTGTCCCCGGTGCTATCGCTGGCGCTTCTGCTGGCGCCGCTACTGGGGGAACATGGGGCGGTGGCATCGGTGCTATCGTTGGTGGCCTGGGCGGTGCTTACGCTGCAGCTCAGACACTCACAACGGGACAGCAAGCCTACTACGGCACCGGGAACGCTTCGACGAACAATTCGGGCACTTCTGCGAACCCTACAGTAGTCGTTCCAACGGGAGGCCCAGCAACCCCGGCAGGGGGCGCACTACTGGCTCCCCAGCCAACGCGCACCATTGGGCAAGCCTATCAAGCGGGGCAAGCGTGGGCGCAGTCGCTTACGCCCAACATCAACGTCACCCAGTACCAAAACGACATAGCAAAAACCATAAAAGCTCTTGATGCTCGCGCTATGAAAACTGGCGACTGGATGCTCGATAAGGCGCCGGGACTTAGAGAAACAGCGGATAAGATGGACGCCGGGGCAGATAGTTGGCGGGAGCGTGTGTTAGGTTTGCTCGAACGAAATGCCAATTCCAATGAGGCGATAGCCAATCACACCGACCAAAATGTGCAAAAGACAGCTGACTTACTGCGCGCTCTTGGCCCCACATTCTTTTCCAACCTCGTAGCGCGCACATCGGCCATCATTGCCGAGGATTTTGCCGCCAATATTTTGAGGGCAGGTTAACCATGCTACTGACCAACGGTTTTTATGGGGCGGGGGACACGGTGCTACAACTGGCGCGAGAAGCAACGGACAATCCGGCGCCTACCGTCAACACGCCCCCGAACCCAATGTTTCCGGCGTCTTTCTCTCGCCCTCGTCTTGTGCAAAGCGTGGACAATGAGGACGACGCCGGGACACGCGGGGTGTATGGCATCGGCTCCCATCGCCCACAGGCAGTTATTCCCGGTGGCAAGCAGTTGCGGCAGGGTATCGGATGGGCGATTCCTTACGGCGCCGAAATCGACCCGCTTTTAGCTCTTTGCGTCCCCGGTGCGGGCGAGACGTTGCCCAGCGCTTGCTTCCTTTTCGGGGCGCGTGTCATGGTCGGGAGCGCCGAACACGGCACTTTAAAAGCCCAGCGCTTCGCCAAGTGCGACTCTGTGGAAATCACGCTCAGTTCCTATCAGGAAGCCGAAGCGAAAGCGTGGTTTTGGTTCATTGCTGATGAGCCATTGGGAACGTTGCCATCGGGCGCGCAGACGGCGCCGATCACACCTTCGATGAATCTTGCGCCCTTTACCTGGGGGGACGTGAAAGAAATCAATGTGCGCGGCGTGAACGTGCGTAACCTGGTCGATAGGGTGAGCATTCGAGCCGACTATGGTTTGACTCGTTCGCTTTATCGCGGGCAAATTCCCGATAGTCCCTGGAGCGGCACCACCTTTATGCTCCAAGAAGGGCAGTTCAGTTTTAGGTCGGTGCTGCAGTTTCAAACGCCTGACCCGCTGGCCTACATTGCGGCCAATGGCGAGAACAACTCGGCTCGCACGCTGGAGATTAAGTTGGAGAACACGCGCGCTCAAATTGAAAGCGGTGCGGCTCCGGCAAAGCTCACGATATGGGGCGAAAAGGGTGGGCGTGGCGTGGTGGGGAAGGGGGTGACTTCGGCCTCGCCCCACGTCTCGCGACTTTCGCTTGTGCTGATGGGGCTGGACTTTGCGGCCACTTAGAAGGGGTCGGTGTGGAAGTGGAATTTGTCGCCGTCGTCTACCACCTTAATCTGGGTATGGCGACCATCGGTAAAGAACGCTTCCCCGATGTAGTGCCCCGGCGACTCCAGGGTAAGGTCAACAGCTTTGCAGATGGCACTCGCGTTGGTATTAGAAGGATTGACCTTCGCCTGCATATCTTGCGTTATCAATTCAGGGATAGCTTTTTCAAGATAAGCCTTCCGATCACCACTCCCGCACCCAGCGAACGCAAGAAGGGGCAGCACAAGTAGAGGGAGGAAAACGCGCTTCATGATTGCAATTTTATCAAAGAAAATTACCGGTTTTTACCGGTTGGAGAGGAAGAAGGAAAAGCGCCCTATGAGGGGTATTGATAGCCAATGACAGCCAAACACGACAAATTCCTCGCCGCCCTGCTCTCGATGCCCACCATCGACCTCGCGGCCAAGATCGCCGGGATTAGTGAGGCAACGGCGCAGCGCTATCTCAAAGAACCCGACTTTGCGACCGCTTATCGAGATGCGCGGCGTGAGGTGGTATCGCACTCCCTGACGGCCCTGCAAGCGGCGTGTGGGGAAGCGGTGGCGACGTTGCGCTCGGTGGCTGGCGATGCCGAAGCCCCGGCTTCTTCGAGGGTGTCAGCCGCCAAGACGATTCTGGAATTTAGCATGAAGGCGGTGGAGCTGGACGACCTGGCGGCACGAGTCGAAGCGATGGAAACGCTATTGAAGGAGCAGGAGGAAAAAGCATGAGACTGAGCAAAAGCATCGAGAGGCAACTCTCCCGCATTGAATCAACAATCGCCGAGCGGGAGCAGCCACAGGAAACACCTCGGCAACGGTTTGAGCGAGAAAGCGCTGAAGCTATGCGACGCCACTGGCAGAAGTACGCCGATTGTATTTTTCAGATGTTGGATGTTATGGATGCTGATTACCACAACATAGTGGTGAAAGAACTGGAAGCCGCACCCCCTGAAAACATTCGTGGGGTGAGTCAGTGCCATGAAACAGGAGGTGTTGGTTTGCTCCCTCCCCTTTCTTCGGGCGTTTGTCGCTACGCTCGTAGGCTCATCCATCAGGAAGGGCTTTCATATCCCATTCCCTGCGCCATGCCCGCCAGCATTTGCCAATTCCTGATTGAACACGGCCAAGAGATATTTCGCCATCCCGAAACGATGCCAAGAGGCAATGGAAGGTGGCCCGATTATGTGCCTCAGTACGCATGGCTGAGCGGTCGCATTCAGTGTTCGCAGTGTTATTTCCCTATGCCCCACAAATCGCCAGGGATGCATCGAATCAACTTTGCGACTTTCCTCGATGGTCCCGATACCATAGAGATACCCTTCAAGAAATGCCCGCACTGTGGAGGCACTCCCATGTGGGTGGGCTAAATCAATTATGAAGCCAACACGTCAAAATCTCGAACGGCGTCTCGAAGCACTCGAAGAACGACACGGCACAGTGCCAGAAGAACCACTCACCATTCGCATCCAATACGTTGACCACTTGGGCAAAGAAATTTCGCCCGCAACTGAGTGGACAACCACACGCACCACCACCGACACCGGGCGCGAATTAATTGTCGAATGGCCCGTTTACAACGGCTCCAAGTCCGCTTGACCAACACATCTTGCCCTATCTTTATCGAATGGCCTCTCGGCTAAAACCATGAAACCCACCACACGCCACAATCTCGAACGGCGCCTCGAAGCGCTGGAGTCGCGCCCAGGTGCGCAAGAACCACTGACCATCCGCCTGAACGAGGTCGATCACGACGGCAATGTGGTGACGACGGAATGGGAAAGCGCCCGCCATATCAACCCACGCGATGGTCTCGAATACTTCCTCGAACTGCCAGTAGGGGAAGGGAGATTAGCCAACAAATGAAACCACTTACCCATACCAACACTTTGCGCCGTCTCGAAGCGATAGAAGTCGAAGCGCGTGCCCAGCAAGAAGCCAAGAGAAGGCTGTCCGCACTCGATGAGAAAGGCGGGAGCTTTGTGCCCATCATGCTTGCTACCTCACTCACCAACGAAGAGGCGGCGGCGGAGATAAGTGCCATGGGCGGGCGCGGTGACGTTCGTACCGTGGCCAGAGTGCGGGAACTGGTCGAGCTGGCCCGTTGGCGCCAGATGCAAGGAATTATATTCGCATGAAACCCACATCAAGGCACAGCATTGAGCGGCGCCTCGAAGCGATGGAGACGAGGCAAGCGGCTCAGGCCCAGACACCGGAACTGCGCCTGATACTCAATAGAGTGGACGGCACACAGGAAGTCCACATTCTGGGCAAGGGTGGGAAGTTCATCGTGCCCACCAAATCGACGCCGGAACAATGGACGGAAAGAGTGCAGACCAACCGGTAAAAACCGGTAATTTGAGAAGGAGTAATACTGGGCTTGAAATCTTGGTCCCCTTGCGTTTTTCAAGTTGGCCGACCCACCACTTCCCACGTAAAAACGCACCAATATGCACCAGAAAAGGCGCATTTCCAGAACCTAAGAAAACCTAATGTTTGGCGCGTTTTTGAGTAGGAAAGGATTTTCCCCTTTTGTGGGAGTGTAATCTCGCAACCAATGGTCATTAATACTGGCAATGACAGCGTGTTGTACGGGAATAGGGGCTTGCAGGAGTGCCAATTGAGCAGATCCAAGTTCACTACATGAAAAGGCGAACATCAAAGCCTCCCAGTGCTGACTAGCTAAAACATATTCCTCAGCAGTAAGTCGTAAACCCTCGTCATCAGAACTCATGAAACTAGTATTCTAAGCCCTTTCTCAGCATATATCTAGTTAACTTTTTCCTTATTTTTGGGCCGACAAAATGCATCAGGTAGAAAGCGCAATACCCATTGGCAAATCGCACATCTAATAGCCTTCACAACAATAGGCGAAAATGTATCAAGTTAGCAAGTCATGGACGGCATTCAGTCACAACTGGCGCCTGTGGAAAGTGCAAGCGCTCGAAAATACTGGCATCAATTACTTTTTCCGACTTCTCCTCATGAACTGCACAGCGCGCGCCGTGGCTTGAAGGATGAAACGCGCCCCGTCGTCGATGCGGTCTTGGAGGCTCTGGCCTTAGTGTGGGACAGAGAGCTACCGCCCAGGCCAGAAGAAAATCCGTTTTGTTAGCTCAACTCAATTCGAGTTTGTTTGAAGTAGAACGAGCCGAATACCAATGATAGTTTCCAGGGCGCGATAGTTGGCCAAAGCCGCAACCTCGTTGATGTTACCGGATGTGAATTCGGGAAGCGATGCAGTGGCTTGCAACTCAGCTTCGATTTGCATTTTTTGCTCTATCACCAACTGTTGTAACTCGGCCATCAATTGTTTGTGTTGCAGATGAAGCGCGCACTGCATAGCGCCCGCAAGCGCATGGTAGGCCATCGTGTAAAGCCCTTGCTCAAATGCGTCTTTATTCGCGCTCACAAAGTCCGAATACAAGAGGCGGACATGTTTCATTACTCTATTTTACGTCTCTGGTATACAAATATAGATGCTGGTGTTGCCTACAGGCACGCGAGGGAGATGCACCTAGAGGCTCAGCGCCTCCACGAATGGCTTTCGACATTTGAACCTGAGCCCGCCGATACCCACCAGTAAATAATCTCAACTCTCAAGCAATATGGGGTTTTTACCGACATGATATAAAGAATTAGCGAAGGGGACTCTATATTGCAGACATTTGCACTGAACTCATTGGACTAGGGCATTTCGGCAACAGAGACAGCGAGCCAACCCAAAAGCAGCACTCCAGCCCGTCATGTCAATATCCTCTTCAGGAGCAGTCCCGCTGCTTTCCAATCAAGCTCAAGTGTTGATCGTAGACGATTACGCCGATAACCGCTTGGTACTCAAAATTCTTTTGCAACTCTGGGGCACTTTCGTGCTGGAAGCGGGCAACGGTTTAGAAGCAGTTGAGGTAGTCCGTCGCGAACTCCCCCAGCTGGTTTTGATGGACCTTTCCATGCCTCTTATGGATGGATTCGAGGCCACGCGCCTGCTCAAATCTACTCCAGACACAATGCACATCCCCATCGTGGCCATCTCTGCGCATTGCAGCGATCCCCGTGTATGCGCTCAAGCCTTGGCAGCTGGTTGCGTGGATTGCATTGGCAAGCCGATGGATCTCAAAAAGGTCGAGGCTCTTCTGCGTACTTTTACCCAGTCCGCCACGAAGAGCGAGTGAGTTGGGCAATATCAGGTGGTATGGTGCCCGTATGTCAAGCAAATTCCGCACGTTTTGCATTCGACCCACTAAAACCCACTGATACCCACCCGGAAAGTGCGCACTCTCGACCTTGTAACACCTTAGTTTTCGCGGATTTTTGAGCGTGAATTATCACGGTTCAGAGAAGAATCCCACGAAGGTTGGTGAGCTGAGACAATGAACTGTACAGGGTCACTTCCAAGGGCTTATCTAAAAGTGTGGGGTTACCAAAGTGAATTTTGAGGTGCTGCGTCAGGCTTTTCCTCTCATGGGCGTTTTAACCCTATAGTAGCCAGGTCGCGGGCAATGGCTTGTTCTCGCCGCTGCGTCCATTGAGCCTCTTCGACTTCTTTGCCATCGATTGTATAGAAGAAACCGACTTCTTCCGTTTCCTCATTAGCCTCGCTGAACTTCTCAAAACACTGCCCATCGAACATGCTGACGGCTATGAGGTTTTTCATATAGATAACCTATGTCATTGCACTTCTGGAACCTAATAAGGGCAAACCTTACATAACTAGTCAGGGTTTATCCTGACATCAGGACTCAGGCGCAAAAGGATTCGCTAGGCAGTGGAGGCTCTGCCCCTAGCGAAACGCCGTGACCATTTCGCGCAAGATGGCTTGCTGGACAGAAAAGGGCGCTTCCTCTAACTTCACCTGAGCGTGACCACGCGCACTAGGAGAATCCGCAAAAATCAGCACTTCCCAGAGGGCCTGTGCAACTTCATGTTCATCGGTGCTGAGTTGGTGCAGTTCCATGGGAGGGCATCTGCAAAGCAATATCTTCACCGAAACATTCCTAATCAAGTCGGGGAATGCCTACCCACTATTTCCCACCATCGGCATATGGCTTGAGTGCGATGCAGTGAGGGTTACAGAATCAGGCAAGTGTTAGGTTCAATGCAAAGTAGTACCAATTTTAGAGATTAAAGCTATATACGCCGACTGGACGAAAAGGGCGACTTTTACCCCTTATTGAGAATCGAGCGGTTTAGTTATCTTATGTAGCTCACAGAGACAGGCCAATAATTGTAGCCGAGACTTAAATTAGCGTGTCTCACATCGCACACTACCCCATCCCAGAGCATCCGCATTCAAGAGAGAAGGGTGTGGGTGCTTATGGTTCGATTAGCCTTCGAGAAAAAATAGTGGGAGAAACATCTCAACATCTTAGAGGTTTATGGAACACTCCAAATGATTGGGATTCTATACTGAATTCGTCTTCTCAACACAGTTGGCGCGGCTTTGCCCTAAAGGGCCTTTAGCCCCAACGCAGACTTCTACGTATTGTTGAGGGGGGAGAGGCAACCGGGGCACTTCATTGTGCCTCGGTTGTCCGTTTTTGTAGGACAACCAGGGGAATTAAAGCCGCTGTCATTGTGAAAGGTTGAAGTCCAACCGCACAAAACCGGTATTCTTTGCGCTCCCACTGCGCCTCCGTGTCTGATGAAAACGCGCCTTCCACACATGAAATGTGCAAAACACAAAGCTCCCCTCATTAGCATGAAAGGAGCCTCACGTGTTCGTATTAGAGAAGTACAGAGAGAGTCACCCGCATATACACGGATTGACACATTCATTATAGTCTAGATATTATTACAAATACTTATTTTAGAACTGTGAATTGATTCAGGAGGACTGCAAGGTTGGGAGCTAAAGCGCGCCAAAAGCGCCCGGCAATCGAAACCATTGGACGCTTTTGTGTTGCGATCTACGCACTTTCTACAACATCTTGCTCTCAATTGGTTTCCAGTTTCTCGATGAAGAGCCCCAGCTCAGTGGCCACGCAGAAGATAAGGCAAAGGGCAGCTTTCTGCGCTCTGGGTGCGCCTCCGTGTCTGTGAAAAAACAGCCACGTGATTCCTCAGCACTCAACGGGACTTAGTTATGGGAGAGACTTCGTCTTTGGGGTTGATCCTCTCAAAGTAGCGACGCGCTTCATTCATACATTGCTCGTTGACAAAAGCCCGCTTAGGAACAATCAAAAATATTCTCTGTCCTCTGAGAATAAGCAGAAAGCGAGAACCGTCCTCGATAATGTGACTGAACGACTGCCACTGCGACCGAAAAGTAGTAGTTCGCGTTTTGTATTCCAAGTCCTCTTCAGAAAATTTGAGTGTGATTATATCCCTCTCATGTGCTGACTCTTTGGAAAGTCGCAGTGTTTTCCAACTGTAGATGCGTTTTATCATGTAGCACCAGCCCACAACTGCGAGTAGAATCCCAATTGCAAAATGCCTGAGACCGAAACAAATTGCACACACAACAAATAAGCTTGCTGTAAAAAGGACGTCAAAGATAAAAACGGTCAATTTCTGCCTTGCTGCTAAAGCCGACGAATCAACGTAATCCCTACCCTCTAATTCATAAGTAACTTCCATTTCACTTGGAGTGAGTTTGACCGTGTCTGATTTTAAAAACGAAAAAACGCCCGACAGTCGAAACCATCGGGCGCTGGGAATTCCTATTCTGCAAATTTGCAGAATAGGGTGCTATCTACGCGGCTGTCTCTTCGCCCCCTTCTTCCGATTCGTCGTCTGTTTCCTCGGCTTCCTCTTCGGGCGGGAGTGGCGCCGTAGACGCCTCGTAGCGCTTGCGTGACCATTCGGCATCATAAGCCAACCCCTCTCTGAAAAACATAGTGGCAACGGCCAAGGCGTCGGGAGCATGAGCGAACACGCGACGGGTTTCGAGCGTGTCCTCGATACTCGAAAAGTTCTCCATGTGTTCGCCTTTGAGAACGCGCTGGGTGAAGTCAGCCACATCAAAAAGGGTTGAGTGGCACTTCTTCAAATAGGCTTTCGTCGGGCGTCCATCCTCATCAAATTGAGAGTCCGGCGTCGTCGGGGCTTCCTCTTCGACTCCCAGAGCGAGAGCGAACTCAGAAGCCATGCGTGCAATAATGCGAACGACTGCGCGCCGGGCCTCCATGTTTTGCGGGGTATCTTCGCCCCACTCTTCGCCCAGCCCCTCCCGATAAACAAGGTCGTTAAGAACGTTGGTTAGCTCACAGACGGCGTTAACAACCTCGTCCGGCACTGACACATCATCTTGATTAAGAATTTCGCTATCGGCTTCATAGCGGTTAACGAACGCGACCCCCTGCGCCCACTCTTCGGGGTTGGTGAAGTGAGAATAAATCATGCTTCACCTCCAAGAACTTCGGAAATGTCGGCAACATTTTCGCGGAACATTTCAAGAGAGGCTTGGGCGCTCTGGCGTGCCCTTGCATCCAATTCGCAGAGGGCACTAAAGCAAAGACGAATGGCGGCATCAATCCCCACAATGTCGTCAGAACTGGCGCACCCGTCGAACTCGTCCCGGCGCCGCTCCATTCTCTGCCGCTCAATGTCCAATGCGAGGGACGCCAAGTTTTCAGCCGCATCCTTTAGCCGCTCTGGAATGTCGCACCCCTCCATACGGTTTAGCCGTTGCTGGAACCTCTCCATGTGGGCACTCTGCGCGGCCTCTACTGCATCCTGCCATTTGCGGACGTTGGTAGGGAGTGGGCGCCCATCCTCACCAATCGGGCCATTATAGGACGCTTTCAGATTCGAGGTGTCCGGCTCCCATGCCTTCTCCATCCTGCGCAGGTCGTCCACATCTTCGCCTGTTTCGGCAATGACGTAAAGAGGCGACAAGTCAACGTCCGTTAAATCGGCGGGCAACACACTGAGCCATGCACGAAAAAGGGTACTGCTACGAAGCATGTGTTTGACTTTCTCGTGGTGATACCCCTGCGTCCGGCGCCCCCAGCTCTGCCGAGTAAGGAGTGCCACCTGCGCGGCCACTTCTGCGGGGATTTCGGGAGTCAATGGCGCGGCGCTCATGCTGTGAACTCCTGCGGGATTTCCGATTTGTCGCAAGATTCTGAGCGCGGTGGATTTCCGGCAATTACGCCCTCAACATCATAGGTTGCGCCGCTTTCATTGTTGCCAATGATAACAGCATTGCTCAAGTCGCCCTCATTTTTGGGCGTGTTTGGGGTAAAATTGTTTGTATCGTTATTCATGATTTTCGGCGGTTTCGTCGCCGGGAATCAAAAACGGGGACGGTGACACGTTGCCCGTTTAAGGAGCCGCTTCGATGGTGACACATCGGGGCGGTTCTTTTGCGTTTGGTGGCCCTTTACGGGCCGTTCAAAGTGAGTTGGCTCTAGTAGGCCGATATAGCGGAATAGAGCGGAATAGAGCGTTTTTCGAGGCCGATGGGATACCGCAAAAGGTGCGGTTATTTGCCGTCTTCCAATTCCCCTAAAACCTCTTGCATCTTGGCATCGGTGACACCATCCCGAAGGGAGCGCTGGGCGCGCACCTGGAGTGAGCGGCGCGTCATGGCGTCGCCGAGTTCATCGAGTGCGGCTTCGACTGAATACAGCTTGCCGCGAGGAACGAGGCGAACTTCGGTTTTTCCTTTGGCCACGGCGACGCGAGTTCGCTCAATCATGCCAACAAAAACGTCGAGGTCGTCCAACACATCGGCGATCATGGTGCTATCGTCGGGGTAAGTCGTCTCGGCATCGCTGGCCCCGGTGTCGGGGAATTGGTTTGTGTTTTCCATAATTTCACCCCCTCATTTTGAAAGCAGGGACTTGGCGCGGGCCACGTCCAACTTCCGAGCAGTCGCACGCTTTACGCGCTTGACGATTTCGGCGTCTCCCTTGGCTTCTGCGAAAGCCTGGAGCGACTTCGCTTGTTTGCTCGAATTGCAGGACAAGCAGCACGCCACTTGATTGTTTGGGCCTTTCTTTCCCCCGGCGTACTGAGGCTTTACGTGGTCGATAGCAACACGAACAGAGCGAAGGTCAGTGCCGCAATAAGGGCATGTCCACGCGACGCGCTCACAGTGGGCGAGGCGCTCGGCTTTGGTGGCCTCGCCTCCTTTGTTCCCGGTGTAATTTGCGTCGCGCTTCATAACCTTATGGCTTATAGTGTACTCGCAACCGTTGTGTTTATCAAGTACACTAAACCGTTATGCAGACATATTTTTTGAGATACTTTCCCCTTGTGGGAAATAAGCCTTCAGTACCAGTCGAAGTCCCGGCAGAAGTCAGCGCTTATATGAGCGCCATTGGCTCAAAAAAGACACCCGCAAAGGTTGAGGCGGCGCGGCGTAACGTTGCCAGGGCATCAGCGGCGAATCGCAAAAACCCGCTTGATTTGCCCTGCACTTGTGGCGGCGGCGATTCACTCAACGCCAGCGATCATAAAACCACTTGCCCGCGTGGGAATTTGCTCTATCAACGCGCGCGGGCAGCTGCGAGGCGTGCCCAGCGAGGAGCCCAGCAAAAGGACACCTAACCCTCTTTGATGAACACGCCAGCCACTGCGACAGTTGACGCGACAAACGACACGACAAGCCCCAATATGTCGCGTCACGGTGTCGCGCTGCGCGTCGCCGCCGATAGGTTGGGCGTGAGTTTGCGGACAGTTCAAAGGCGGGTGGCTAAGGGGAATTTGCCCTTTATTGAGCGTGACGGGGAGCGCTTTGTATTGCTCGAAGCGGTGGCGACACCATCGGCGACAAGTGACGCGACACCGCGACAAAATGGCGCGACACACCGCGACACTGACGCGACACCGGGAAATCTTTCAAGTGACCGGGAATCCCAGTACAAAGAGGAAATCCGCTTTTTGCGCGGCCTTGTCGAGCAGCGCGACAGAGATGCCGCCGAACTGCGTGCGGCCCTTCGAGAAGCCCTGCGCGCCATGCCGAAACAGTTGGCGGCTCCCGTCGCCAACGGCAACCAGTTGGAACAAGTTGGAACGGTTTTAGAGGCATCGCCAGCAATTAGCGGAAATACCGCAAAACCCGCAAACGGCCCCCAGATGAACACTAACCCCACCGAAGGCGCAGTCGCTCGAAATTCGGGCACACAGCGCCAAGAACCTGCCCCCTCGACCTATGGCGAGTTAGCCGATTTGCTTGAAAGCCAGTTAGGAGGATGAACCAATGACACAAAGAATTTATTTCATGTGGCCCGAAGAAAAGGCCGAATATTTTGCACTTTCCCCTGAAGACCAATTTGCCTACCTATCCAACGCTCAAGCCCAGTGGGATGAATGGGAAAGAGGGGCAGAGGAAAGAGAGAGGCGAGAGGCCGAATGGGAGAAAGAAGAAGATGAAAAACGCGCGGCCATAAAAAAATCACAAGCCGAGTGGCAAAGAAAATACGGCGGGCTTACAAGAGAGCAAATTGCCATCAGACAGGGCGAAGAACTGCGCGCGCTTATTGATGCCGAGCGAGAGGCAGAAAGGACAGCGAACACGTTCACATTTCCTTATCTGGTTGGTGTAGGTGAACCGGGAAGCAAAAAGAGGGAAGCGGCAGAGCGATATATAACGACGATATCCGAACACGTACCCCCTGCAAATGCACCGGACACGCTAGAGGTTGCTATTGCGTTTTATACCGATGACCCCACAGTAACATTCCCTCGCAAAAATATATTCGGGGAGATAGGCGCCGATGAAGACGGTTTAAGCGAAGAAGAAAAAGCAGCAGACGCGGCGGCGGGCTTTCGTCGAACATCGCGCCATGAGTTGCCCCCGATTAAGGTTTGCCTCTTTGTGATTCCTGGCGGCCTGGCTTTCGAGACAATAGGGGGCCGATGGATAAAGATAAGAGTGCTGGAGATGTACCCCCAACTTATTGAGGGCATCAATTCACGCAACGAGCGAAACGGGTGGATTCTTCCCCCCGAAGTTATGGAAGAAGTCAGCCCTATTTCTTCCCCGGTGGCTCGATCTCATAAAGCCAAAGAACCGCGCGAAATTCTCCCGGCCCATCTTCCTCAAAGCACTTTTATGGAGGCGCGCGCTTTTGCACATGCTTTGAGCGATGGAAGAGACGGGCGCAACTGGTTTGAAATCGAAGGGACGGCGGCCCTGCTTCATTCTGCCCCAGAAGCGCCACATTCAACCCGTTTTGAGCCAAGCGCCATGTTATTGGGTTGGTGGGGGTTATCAATGGTCGAGGGGGAAACTCTGCGCGACGAGCTGAGGAAGCATGATTTTGATTCGATTATTCTTTTCCACGTTATTTTAAGTGGCATCCTGCATGACTCAAAAGCACGATTTACCATTTCAATTGATGGGCTTATAAAGCTCATCAACCGCGACACCGATGCCCGAAGGTCGAGCGCTGATCGTGAACGGCTCCGGCGCAAAGTGTGGCGCTCAATCGTTGTTTTTGATTCAATGCTAGTCTTCGGCGCCCGCCCTGGCTTCTGGCGCGAACCTGCCCCATCAGGGGAGAGACGTGAGCGAATGGCTCCGCAAAAACTCTATTCGAGGGACCCTTTAATTCGCATCGTCGGAACGGACGTAACAGAGCAAGGAACCTTCGATAATAGCGCGCCCCCCAAAGAGGTAAGCCTAACGGTTGGGCAATGGGCGATGAAGTTTCACGGGAACCGGGAATTTCTCTCTGAAATCGGGAATATCTTGAGACTCGCAGAAATTCCTCGTGGCACGCCTACAGGCGCTTTTGCGGCCAATCTTGCCTTGATGCTCAATCAACGATGGAGAGAGGAAGCCACCAAGGCCGAGCGCACGCGCACCACGCGACACACAAGCAAGGGAGATGAAAAAGTCGAGGCTTTAAAAATGCGTCCTTTTACCCGGCGCGAACTTTTAGCGGGCATGGTGCGCAGTGACTATGATGTGGAGCAAATGCTCCGCGACCCTAAAAGTAACTACCGAGTCCCCGAATATTTCGATGGGGCCATCAAAAAACTAAAGAAACGTGGTGACATCGGATATTACAAGGAGCTTCCTTCGCCGCCTAGTGAGACGTGGCAAGATAAATGGCTCGATCAACCTATAGAAATCCGAGCTACTGGAGAAGTGCTTGCAAGCGCACTTGAAATTAAAAAATCGTCAGAAGAAAAAAAGCGTAGGGGGCGCCCTCGCAAAACAAAGGAGCCAGAGGAGTAATCCTCTGGCTCTTGCCATTTAAAATAATGCTTTTTCCTGCTCAAAACTGCGGAAAACCTGCTCAAAACTGCGGAAAACCTGCTCAAAACTGCGGAAAACACCCTTTAGGTTGGCTTTATAAAGCCAACCACTTCGCATAATAAAGAATAAAGAAACCCACGTAAGTCCGTCCGCTTTCGCGGACGGCTTCGTGCTTCAATATTTAGTTACGGCTCCCCGCCTCAATCTTGCGAAAACCGAGGCAAGCGCCGGGAACAATGGCTAAAAATCCAACTCAGTCCCCAGAAGGGGAAAGCCCTTTTGAACTCGCGCGACTTTTGCGCCTTAACCAGTGTCTTGCGGACTTTGACCGGGACGCCAGCGCTGCTTATGAGGCCAAACAAACGGGGCAGCCACGCGGCCCACAGTCGGGGTTTGAGGCCTTAGACCGGGCATTAGGCCACGCTTTCGCCCCTGGTCTTCACCCTATCCACGGTAACGCGGGCGCCGGGAAAACAGCCTTTGCGCTTCAAGTTGCTGCGCGGTGTGGCTTCCCTGCTTTGTTCGTGTCTTGTGAAATGGCCCCCAGTGAACTTTTGCGGCGCCATACCGCGCGCGAGACAAAAACCTATTTGGGCCGATTCAAAACCGGAGAATTTACTCCAGAGGCGGCGCGGGCGCTTGCGCTTCGCGCTATTGAGGCTTCTCCCCTACTTGCTATTCTCGATGCCACACAAGCCCCCGCCACTCCCAACCATATCCGCCATTGCGCGCTTGCAATTAAAGGGGAAGCAAAGAGTGTTTTGGTAGTCATAGATAGCTTGCAAAGTTGGACAGATTATTTGCCTACCGACGAATACGAATCCATTAATACCGGAATAAAAGACCTGCGCGATCTGGCGTTAGGGATGAATATACCCATTCTTTTTACTAGTGAACGCAACCGCGACAGCATGAAAAGCGGTGGCCTCAATGCGGGTGCAGGGAGTCGGAAAATTGAATACGGCGCCGAAACCCTTTTTGATCTTGAGCGAGATTCCGAAACCCTTCAAGATGGCGCCGGAGAGGTTGGGATTACGTTGAAAATCGCCAAAAACCGACACGGCGCGGCGGGCGTTGAAATCCCTCTCAAATTTAACGGCGCCCTCCAATCCTTCCGCGAACTCGATTCGATGGAAGCCACCGAACGAGCCAGCCAAAAAGTTACCACCACTCAAAGGGGGCGTAGATAATGCCTTTCCTCACTGATTTTCCATCCCCCGCCGTTGCGCGCGAAGCTTACGCTTTTGGCAGTGGCTTTTCTGAGAAGGGCACTCCGCTTTTGACGCTTGAAGCCCTCGACTCCTATTCCAAAGGACGGGGGGCGCGAAGGGAGCGAATTTACCAGTGCCCTTTTTGCGGGGGGACTGAAAAAGCGTTTCATGTAAATGTGGAAACGGGCGCCTTCAACTGCAAGCGGTCGAGCTGTGGTGTGAAAGGGTGTCTGCGCGAGTTTTGGAAAGAATCAACACAAGTAACGTTTCAAGGTCGGGGGAAAGCGCGTGGGCGTATTCCCTCGGCTTTTCGTCTTTCTCCAGAGGCTACTTTTCAGCCCACCGAGGGCGGCAACTGGCGCGAGTTGTGGCGAAAGTCTTTCGATCTCAACACTCCCGAAGGCAAGCCGGGGCGCGACTATCTGGCGGGGCGGGGCATCGTCGTCGAAGTGGCCCAGCGTGCGGGCGTTCGCTTCTCTCGTAACTGGGCGCCTTCCGCCGATGGCGACAAGTACACAGGCGGCGCGGCGGTGCTTTTTCCTCTGACGAATCGTGCAGGCGAGCTAGTGGCCGTTGGCTCTCGATACCTCAACCCTTGGACTTCTCCCGAAGGCGACACCATAAAAGCGCGTGTTGGTGGCGACAAGCAAGAGGGAATTTTTCGCGCTCCCGTCGCCGATGGCCTCGACCCATTGCAAGAGAAGCAACCCGTTTTAGTCGAGGGGCCAATTGATGCCCTTGCTCTGGCTTCTTGTGGTGTCCCCACTATTGCCGCCAATGGGGTGAGTTTTCCCGAATGGTTCGCCCCGGCCATGTCGTTTAAATCGCCGTTTCTTGCTCCCGATGGGGATGAAGGGGGAGCTAAGGCCATGAAGTCATGGCGACGTGATGTAGGCCCATTTGCGCCCTCTCTGCGGTGTCTCAATATCGCCGATGGATTGGGGGTGAAGGATTTTGGCGCCGTGATCGAAGCCAAAGGCGCCGATGCTCTAACCGAGTGGCTTAAGGGCGAAGGTGTTATCCCCGTTGTTAACAACGGGAAAACAACGGGAAGTAACGGAGAAGAGGGGCCGAAGTCGTGGCGCGACCGTGACGCGGCGTACTGGGAGCGAGTACGCGAAAGCGTAAGCCCCGGCGCCGTCGCTATTTGCCAAACGCTGCACGCATTTTCCTTTTTATTTGACCGTTTGCATCGGGGCGAACTTCCCGAAGGCGATGTCGTGGCCATCATCGACGATGAATCAATTCTTTTTGAAGATGTGCCGGGAGTGTTGCGCGCGATAGAGATTGATTGGACCGAGCGGGCCACGAGCTGCAACGCGACCCAGCGGGCACTAAGTGAGGCAGAAGCGGCGGCCCTCAACCGTGCCCACCAGTTGCTCGAATGGCTTTCGGCGAGCTACTCCCCCGAAGGTTGGCTCGATTTAAACACGGTGGTCGATGATGGTATCGGCGAGGCCGAGCAGCGCGCCCAGCAACACAAAGTAGTAAGGAGGACAGCATGAAGCAGATCGGTAACGAAACCTTCGCCGAAGCCGTGGAAGGCTACAAAGTCCCCGACGTGGGCTTCTATATCGCCACCGGAGCTAATGTGATGGAGCGGGCCGAGATGTGGAGAGCAACTTACAGGCTACACCTCGACCTTAGCGGCGGCGGCGTGCGGTGGGAATTGATGGCGACATTCAACGTGCGCCTTCTTCAATTCGTGATCGACAAACACGGCGAACGGGTGGGCCTATTTGCGGGACGGGGTAGAGATGGCGTTGTGTTTAGCTTCAGGCTGAAAGAGCGCGATTTTCAAAACACGAGGGCGATAGGTCGGGCGATATATGGCGCGCGTAATTCTGACGGCTTTATCGTCCCCGGTTGCGCGCGCGCCCTTATGAGGGCTGTGCTGCAATTCTCCGAAAACGCGGAGCCGATACCCCATAACGACAGCGACAAAGATGTGCCTGAATTAGCGCTTTATGAGAGCGGCGATACGCTCAGCGAAACCATCGACCCATTTGATGAAGATGACAACCCCGGCGAATGGGTATGGAGTTGAACTTAATCCAATGGGAAACCGCACCCCTTTTGCGCCCTTTAAAACGTTGAATATCGCTTAATTTCGTTGAATCGAAACGATGGATTTAGCCCTAAAAATATTCCTTTTAATTGAGCTGTTTTTATGTCCGATTTAGCGACAAAAAGGACATATTTAAGTGAACTTATGACCGAAATGCTACACGCAACCCCGGCCTCTCAATCGTGGCCGACTTACCGAACGACCCATGATTTGGCCCAGTTGTTAGGCCAAAGCATGAGGACGGCGCGACGTATTTTAAATGAGGTGTTTCCCGGCAGAGAATCGCCTGATGATTGGCGGCTAGGTGCTTCAGAGTGGGAGTGTGTTTTGGTTCATCTGGCGACTTCGGATAACCGCCGATATGGGCGGCGCCGGAATCGTAGCCCGAAATCCAAAGAGGTGGCGCAGTGACCAAAGGCGGGCACTATGAGGTGTGTGACGTGGTGGCCGAGGTGAAGTTGGGCGCGGTGTTGGTTCGCCGTTATTTGCGCCTCGTTCGCCCGAATCGCCCGCGTAAGTCATGGCACCGTTTAGATCGAAGTGAATTTGAATCCGCCGTAAAGGAGTTGGACGAACTCGCGCGCACATGTCCCGCTCAGCCACTTCACGCTCTCGTCTTAAAACAGAAGGGGGCGATATGAGACAGAAGCGTCACCACGATTATTTCACGAGTGGAGACATTGCCCGCGAAGTGAAGATTTCAGTGGTGACGGTTCGCCGCTATTTGTCGCTTCGTTGCATTGAGGCGAAGTGGGGCGGCTGGCACCGTTTCGATAAGAAGGAATTTGACTCCCACGTAAGCACCCTAAATGGCTTTAGGGAGAAATACCCCTGCCACCTTCTGCGTGCGCTAAAGGGGGTCAGCTCACGAAACGGATTATAAAGCACGTTAACGGCGGGAGTTCACACGTTGGCAGTGTCAGATTGGGGTATACCCCAGCCCGACGTTAGATGAACTCACCGTCAAACGTCAGATCGACTACACCAAAAATCGTCTTTCACCCATTTCCCCAGTTACAGGGTCTTTCCTTCCTCATGGGACTCTGGGCCTCGGTGGCCCCGCAATAATGGGTGCCCTCGGCCTCGGCTCTCCGGTGGCTCACATCGGCATCCCCGGTATGCCTCTTTCGGCACGTGAGGTTATGTACCGATGTGAATTGATGCACATCGCGCCGCCGATGCACATTCTTGCGGAAGCCATGAGGCAGGGATACGCGCCCCCTAATCACAATGCGTTCACCCTCGCAACAGGTTTGGCGCATTTGGGGGTGAAGCGTTGACGCCCCATCTTTTGCGACTGAGGCAGCGACTCATTAAAGCGTCGCACCGAGCAGGAGAAGGTTTGAAATCCCACTCCGAGCGAATCGAAGGCATGGCCCCGGCAATCGACGGTTATGCCGACCAGTGGGAGCAATTACGAACCGAAGGAACAAACCAATAACACCATGAACATCAACCTTTCGATTTCCGCACCGGGGGCCACTGGCCTTGATGTTTCGGTTTCCCAGCAAGCCGAACAAGCACAGCCTTTACTCCTAACCAAAGAGGAGCGAAACGACGCTATCTTGCGAATGACCCAACGACTGGTTGAACGCACTGCGGCGACCATCGCCGAGGATTACACCACCCAACTCCTTCGGAGCGCAGCCTAAATCGCCATGCCCGTTAAATCAAAACTCACCTATGCGAACGATGGCGAAATCATCGACGTCCCCGTTCATACGCAACCGCATACAACAGTGACTCGCAATCGCACGACCGGGGCTTTTGAAGAAGTCCCCACGGCGTCGATCAACGATCTCAGCATTCTGGGCGGGTGCGTTGACCTGGCTTCGACTGGACTTGGGGTATCTAAAACAGTTTGGACAGATACCTACAAACACTCTACTTTCACCTTCCGCCTTCGCTATGTCGGGAAGGAAGTGTTACTTGCTGACGACACCTTCCTTGACTACACACTTAAAGAGCTAAAACTCGAAGAGTTGGCGGCGGAGTATCAAGACTTTTCGGGGTTTCCCGACCCCGATGCCGCGCGCTTGCAGGGTGCCCTTGCCCTCTTTACCTCTCAGGGGTATCGAGTTCATCGCCCCGACCTTTCGCGCCGGGCCGATGAACTTGTGGCCGAGCGCTATGAGCAGGTTCTCATCGGCCTCGACCCCGAAGGCGACGACCCCGATAAGTGGGGCGGTCTTGTCGGGTGGATAATTGACGGCATTGCCCCAAGCAAATTTCCTTTCTCGTTCGAGAACGTGCGCAAGCTCAATCTCCAAACCAAAGCCATGCTGTATGGCCGACTTCTGACCCTGACGCGCGAGGGGGCGTCAGACGCCCAGTTTCGCCAGTCTCGCGGCCTCTAGCCTGTTGGCTTACGGGTGGGATTTCGGGAGCAATCTTCCCAATGAATCAGAGAAGTTCCAAAAGTTAGCGGAGGAAAGCCCCTTCCTTTTTGCGTGCTTCCTCGACTGCTTAGGGCACCGAGACGATATTCCCAAAGAGAGGTTGACCAATCCGCGCGCGATGGAATTTCGCCGATGGTTTGCGTTCTACCGCTCTCTTATCAAACCCAAGGCGCCCCAGCAGCAGCAGTGCCCCTTTATGTAAATCGCCATGCCTCGCATTAGCTCTATCACTCCCACATCGGCCTCTTTCGGTGAACTCGTTCGCATTCGTGGCATCGACCTTTACCCAGCGGTGGCGGTGCTGATCGGCGGCGCTTCGGCGCGTATCACCTACAACACCACCGACGAAATCTGGGTGCGCGTGCCCAACCTGCTGACCGAGGCGAACCAAGTGGTAGCGAACGTCGGGGGCACTATGGCTGTATCTCCGACCTCTTTGCGCCGTAAAGTCGCGCGTTCGGCATCACCGGGGGCCGACCCCAACGCTAATACCAACAATAGCGGCTTCGGTGGGAGCAACCCTTTTCAAACTACCTACAACCAGGGGCGCGCGGCGTATGGCAGCGCCAGCGGGTTAGCGGGCAGCGTGGCGGGTGTCGCCGGGGGCTTGCTGAACACTGGCGCCAGCATCGGGGGAACGGCTCTGGGCGCGGCTCTCTCGCCACTGGGAGCAACGGGAAGCGGGCTTGCCTCCATTGGGGGCGCAGGCTTATCGGCGGGCGCCTCATTGCTCACGAGTGGTATTCAGA
>SDZD01000124.1 GCA_004172935.1 bacterium
TATAACACTGTGCCTTCGCGCAGCGGCCTAACTGGTTGGTCAAGCCGACACCAACAAGCTCCGCTTGTTGGTTCCCTGCGCGCTTCGCGCTCCGGTGCGGCTTACCGCGGGCGTTAGGCCTACCCAGTCACTCCATGCCAAGATTGCCGTCAACGATTTATTTGAATCCATCAAATCATGCAGATCGTTCCGCTCCTTCAGGTCCCTGAGCTGCTGCACACGGCAGCGTCTGCGCTATTCGACGCCTTTGGACAGGCCGATCCCAGCGCTTCGATACAACGCGGCGTCGGTCGCCTTACGTCCCGACTCAATCAAGATGAGCTGCCAATTTGTCTTGTCGCCCACGAAAGTGGCGAGTTTCTTGGCACAGCTAGCGTTGTCATCGAAGAACTCGCTTCTCATCCCCACCTTTCGCCCTGGTTGTCTGGTGTTCTCGTGCAGCCCACGCATCGCAGGCGCGGTATTGGCAAAGCTCTCGTCGCGAGTTGCGTGCACTTTGCCGCCGATCTGGGGTTTGAACAGATGTATCTCTTCACGCCAGAATCCAAAGCGTTTTATGGACGTCTTGGTTGGCAGCCATTTGAGTCAGTTTCGCGCGCAAATTCCAGTGGCACGATCATGTCCAGATCCGTAGTGCCTAACCCTTCATTCCAGCGGACTGCCTTCGGCAGCCTCTGAAGTCAAACGTTCGGCTATTGACATGAGCGATGACGTTCCAAGCCCAATCGACCTAAGGAGCATGCCTGACGCACAAGAGTGGGAATCAACAGCAATGCAAAAGCGTCCGTGGAGAACGGAGTTTTTTGATGCCTTCGCCCAGGAGGTTAAAAGCGCTACAGGGCTTCATAGTGCTCACATACTTGAGCTTGGCTCTGGCCCTGGCTTTCTTGCAAAGCATCTGCTTGATCGCATTCCGAACATCACGCGGTATGTTGCTCTGGACTTTTCTTCCGCCATGCATCAGCTTGCTATTCAACGTCTTGGTGAACAGGTATCTCGCGTGGAGTTTGTTGAACGTAGCTTTTTGCAACCAGCCTGGCACAGTGATCTTGGTGCCTTTGACTTCGTCGTCACTCATCAGGCTGTGCATGAACTCCGACACAAGAGGCATGCAACTTTCTTGCATGCAAAAGTTGCGCAGCTTCTGAAGCCATCAGGCAAGTATCTCGTCTGCGATCACTTCGCTGGAATGAATGGTATGAAGAACACCGATCTCTATATGAGCGCCAACGAGCAAGCTCAATCGCTCAAACAGGGCGGTTTTTCATCGGTGCTCTGCCTGCTAAAAGAAGGTGGTCTTGTCCTTCATAGCGCATCTATCCAATGAATGCCCTCCACCTAAAGCCCTCTTCCACTTCGCGCAGCGGCCTAACTGTTTGGTCAAGCCGACACCAACAAGCTACGCTTGTTGGTACCCTCCGCACTTCGTGCTCCGGTGCGGCTTACCGCGGGCGTTAGGCTTTTATTTCTATGGCTCGATTGACACCCAGTACGGAAACGATTCGGGCCTTGTTTGCTCGGTCAGGCAACCGTTGCGCGTTCCCAGGATGTACAGCTCAACTCGTGAATGAGCGAAACAAATTTATTGGTCAGGTCTGCCACATAAAAGCTGCTGAGCAGGGCGGCGAGCGCTTCAATGAGGAGCAGTCTGACGAAGAGCGCAGAAGCTATAGCAATCTTCTTTTGCTTTGCTATCCGCACCACATCGAAACGAACGAAGTTTCGCTCTATTCGCCAGAAAGCCTCCAACTCATGAAGGGCGAGCACGAAAAGCTCTTTGGAAAGAAAATATTCAAGATCGACGAGAGCTTGCTATATCAGGTAGCCCAAGAGATGGATGCCTATTGGAAACGTATTGATGAGCTCCATCGGCATCACCATGTTGTGTCTGAACTTGCTATCGAGATTGATGCGTCAGCGACCTTTCTTGACGCTGCGGGCAAAGCCAATGGTTTAGTTGCGCAACTCGGCGAAATTCAGCAATACCTCATGGATTCTGACCGCCTAGAAGACGAAAAAAAGCCCGTTGAAATGCAAACGGGGCCCAAGCATTTCGAAATGGTCTACATCGGATTCACGAACATACTGACCAAGTTGTCAGTGGCACTTGCTCAAATGGAAATTAAGCATCTCGAAGAATTTATCAAGCTCAACCCGAGTGATCAGGCGGCACGTAGACGCCTTGATCAAAGAAAGGAAGAGTTTGCAACGTACGCAGTAAGTGCCGGGTATGCTGACTAGCCTCTCATCTATCACCAGCCTAACTGGTTGTTCAACAGGACGTCTACCAGCTTCGCTGGCAGCCGCCTGTTAACGCGGGCGTTAGGCTTTCCATGGAACAACTGACCGTAGCTCGCGTTGATTTTTTTGCACCAGGCAGTGAATCTGCCGATGTCACGCTCCGCAGTGATCGAGGGGAGATCGTCGTCTTTAGCTATCCTTGTGAAGTGGCTGAAGGCGATGTCATACCTAACCGTCTGTCTGGCCTTACTAGCGAAGCTTTGGCGGCTTACCTTAACGACTGGCCAGAAAGCGAGAAGGAAGAACGCTCGCAAGAGCGTCTAGAGAAAATCGGCCCCTATGCCTACCGTGGGTGCGGACGCGTCGTGAATCAAGCAGAGGGACTGATTGAAGTTCTTGGCTTTGTGATTGACCTGGGCGAGGTCCCTTGTGATGGTCACATTGAGTTCGAGTGCGAACGCATCGACCTATGACTAAGCTTCATCAAACATATGCCACCAGCCTAACTGGTTGGTCAAGCCGACACCAACAAGCTTCGCTTGTTGGTTCCCTGCGCGCTACGCGCTCCGGTGCGGCTTACCGTGGGCGTTAGGCCTCCAGAAAGTAGACATGAGCAGCACCTATTACCTCGCCAAGCGTGCATTCATTTTTGGCATCGCCCTTGGCGCCGTATTTTTCTTCGTATCCATCTTTAGCGTAATGATGGTATTTGGAGATGGAACAGCGCCAGCGCTTACACACGTGATGTTAGAGCTAAGTAATATGCCAACGATGTGGTTCCACTTGCCAAGTAAATGGTCCATTCTCTTCGGCACCGCATTCTGGGGAATATCAGCAGGAGCAGTTGCATTTTTATTTATGCTCACGGTTACCAAGTTCCGGGAGTCATAGTCGTCCCTGCTAGCGCTCGCTAAACTCATTGCGAGTTTGCTTAGGCCACAGAATAGAAATTCAAATGCCTCCATTCCTTCCCCGCGAAGTGCCTCCAACTAACATTTGCAACACCGTGCCTTCGCGCGGCGGCCTAACTGTTTGGTCAAGCCGACACCAACAAGCTCCGCTTGTTGGTTCCGGTGCGGCTTACCTCGGGCGTTAGGCTTTTCACTAGTCCACCTATGCCCCATCCCACTTCCCTCAAACGCGTCTTCGCATCTGTGGCTGCTGTTCTAGTGCTCGTCACGGTAGCAAGCTTCCTTCATGCGCTTGCTATTGGCCTTTGGTTTGGCACGGAATCATTCAGCAATCTTGTCATCGCTATTGATCTCGTTTCACGGTGGTTCATTTTTGCAGTCACGGCATACATCGGGTCCGGAATTGCGCGCGAAAGGTACAGCGCCGTAGCCGTGGTCGGTTCAGCTCTTGCATTGCTGTTTTGTATTGCAATCATGTACAAAGACAAGCAGCCAACTACCATCTACAACTATGTAAGCTTGTTTGTTCTCGTCAGTGCCATTTGCATCGGTTCGCTAGCAAGGGGGCGCCAGTCTATTCGCACCTCCAGTGACCCATCAGCATGCAGGCAAGGGCTCCACAGCTATCCCAATGAATCCCCATAAAAAATCCACCCTGCCTACGCGCCCCAGCCTAACTTTTTGGTCAAGCCGACACCTACAAGCTCCGCTTGTAGGTTCCCTCCGTGCTTCGCACTCCGGTGCGGCTTACCGCCGGCGTTAGGCCTCTCTGAAATGGCAAAACTTCGCGCAATCGCCATGATGATCGCTTCGCTCGTTTTATCCAACGGCATACTTTGGTTTGTGCTTAGTGAAAATATGAGCGCTGGTATCTACCCTGTAAATGCCGATTCGGTCGGCATCCCGATCATGGAGGCGGCCACTGTCTCTTTTGCCATCCTGCTGTGTGTTGCACTCACCATTGCGCTTCCAAATCGAACTCGAATCTGGCGCATTGCTCAAGGCCTTCCAGCCGTCATTTCATCGCTTCTTTCACTTTTGCTCTCTGCTTCATGGCTCAGCCCAAACCACTACCTCGTCGCAAGCGCATTCTTTGGTCTCGCGCTCGCCTGCATCTGGTCCTGGTGGCTCGTCCGAAAGCCCATCGGCACCAAAACGGAGGCCCACATTGCGTAGTTCACTTTGCAAATTCGTTACCGTGCCTTCGCGCAGCGGCCTAACTGGTTGGTCAAGCCGACACCAACAAGCTTCGCTTGTTGGTTCCCTCCGCGCTGCGCGCTCCGGTGCGGCTTACCTCGGGCGTTAGGCCTCTCATGCATAGACTTGCACTGATCACGGTATGCATCTCTGTATCAACACCTGCTTGGGCTGACTGGGCTGACCTTGGTGTTTCGTCTCGATGTGACGTCAAGACCGGTAAGTTCTCATTAAGGCCTACCGTAAATACCAGTTCGGGCGAAATGGTCCCTCTACAGCCCGGGTTTATTAGGCTTCCTACCAAACATGAAAAAGGTCCGCCTTTTAAA
>SDZD01000027.1 GCA_004172935.1 bacterium
CACCCGGCCCCACCCCCGATGGCACTGGTGGCGTGGGCGATGTTAGTGGAATAGAACCTCTCAGCCCTGATGATACTTGGGCGCTTGATTCTCCCAACGGTACTATCTATGATGGTGAGCGTGGGCTGGCGCTGGCTCAGGGCAATGTCGTTTTTCAATATGGCAAGCCCGGTAGTTCTGGTGTTTTCATCGTGCGCGGCGAACGCGGCGTCATCGACTCCAACACCAACAATGCTACCCTCACCGATAACCTCACTGTAACGGCGAAAGTAAATGGGATTACTCAAACTTTCACTGGTCAAAGCCTTGTTTTCAACCTCGATAGTGGCAAGTGGACGCTATCTCAACTGCGCACAGTTTTTCCGCCTGATTTCTTCCCACCTGGAACTGTGTTGGCCCCTCTTTACCAAACCAATGGAACTGTCATCGGAGAGGGCGACACGGTGCGCGGCGAAAAATTTCAATTCTCGTCCTGCGACCGTGACCACTATTATCTGCGCTCTAACCGCATCGAGTTCTCCCGTTTGCCCAACGGCCAGCCGCAGCGCATTGTGCTTCGCAAAAACGCCCTGTTTTTGCTTGGGCGAAAGATTCTTCCGCTTCCCGTCTTCTCCATCTCGCTGATCGGTCAGCGTTCGAGCCGCCAACCGCTACAAACCACCTTCGGCCAGAACTCTTACGACGGTTACTTCGCCAAGACGCTTTTCAATATACGCGCCACTCCCAAGTTCACCGACTCCGTTCTCGTCGATGCCCTTAGCAAACGCGGTTTGGGCCTTGGCTTTCAGCGTCAACTCATCGGCGGCGGTCTACTTTATTTGTACGCCGTTTCTGGGCAAACAGGTGGGCGCGAAATCAATGCGCGCGTCAACAAACGCTACCAGATTTCAAAGCTCGTTTCCTCGAACCTCAATTTCGCCACCACGCAAAATAACACGCTTTCGGGTGCGGGCATCTCTTCGCGCTCTGGCAACTTCTCGTTAACGCGCAATGGAAAGCAAGCGCAGACCAACACGGTTTATAACTTTGACGAATCGACTTATTCCGGTTCTAACTCGCGTACCGATACGCTCAATATCAACCACAACCAACAGTTCGGTTCTGGCTACTCCCTCAACCTGACAGGCAACTTGAATCAGTCTCAGTACGGCGACCCCGCGACGACTCCTCGTAACCAGACCGGCGATTTGAATGTGCAGGTTGGCAAGACGAGCCGCGCTTTAGATATTTATCTGCGTAGCGAATTACACAACGATTTCGCGCGCGGCAACGCCGCTTTTCAGCTTGAGCGCTTGCCCGAACTTCTCTTCCAATCCAGCACTAACCGTTTGCAATTGGGGCTTCTCGACCGCGTCATACCGGGCAACTTCACCTTCGGTTTTGGCCAATTCAACGAGCCGACCAATAGCTACAACCCCGACATCGGCGGACAAAAAAGCCGCGCCGACTTTTTCTACAACTTTAGTGAACGTCAGGCGCAGTTGGTCGGTAACAAAACTAACGGTTCCATCATTCGTGCTTCGGGCACATTCGAGCAGGCTTTTTACTCCGACGATACCGCCCGCTATAACTACGCCTACAACGTCAACAACACAAGTACGCTCGGCCCGATTCAAGTCGCTGTCAACTACAACAAGCAGCGCACTTTCGGCTTTACCCCGTTCCAGTTCGATTACCTGACACCCGGCGAATACATTGACTATACCGCCTCCGTTGGGCGCGGCGAAAATTTCCGCCTCAATTTCAGCGGTGGGCGCGACATCCAGAACAACTACACGCGCGATGTGTTGGCTAACATGCAGTGGATTCCGTCCAAGGGGACATACATTTCGCTGGGCACCAGTTATGGCCTACAGGACACGCAGCGCGGCGTGTTGGGCGATATTTACGGCAACTTGCGTTTTACCCGCCGCACGACACGAACTCTGGGCGGTCAATTCGCTCTGGGCTTTCGTTACTCGCCATCAGGAACTGGCAATGCGCGTGGTCTGACGCGTGTGAACGCCTCGTTCGATACCAACATCACCCGCAAAGTGCGTTTTCAGGCGCTCGCCGGATACGACGGCATCAATAACCGCTTCGATTTCCAGCAATACCGCGCCATCGTCGACTTGCACTGCTTCAACCTGTTCACGACTTACGATGGTTCGCGCAAGGAATTGCGCTTCGACATCGCTCTCAAAGCCTTCCCATTCACCGACACCCGCTTTGGTCGCAATGGCTTCTCCGAAGGCTTCGACCCCAGCGTCGGCGAAATCCGTTAAAACGAAACCCCGCCTTTTTGAAGGCGGGGTTTCGCGATTTTGTCGTTTAAATGCGAGCGAAGTTATCGAGAATCTTCAGGCCCACCGCCGATGATTTTTCGGGGTGGAACTGTGCGCCCATCACGTTATCGCGCTCGACGCCAGCCACGAAGGTTTGGCCGTGATGCGCCGTAGCCGCCACAATCGAGGGGTCTTCGGGCGAAACGTGGTAGGAGTGAACGAAATAAGTCATCGCTCCCTCTTCAAGCCCACTGTAGAGTTTTGACTGGTGCGGGAATGCCAGTTGGCTCCAGCCCATGTGCGGAATTTTGAGGTCGGGCGCATCGGCGAAGCGGCGCACGTCGCCGCCCAGAATGCCCAGGCCGCTGTAAACGCCGAGTTCATCGCTCCAGTCGAACAGCAGCTGCATACCCAGGCAGACGCCAAGCAATGGCTTGCCGCTTTGCGCGTGCGCCACAACTGGGTCGATTAGGCCCTTGGCGCCCAGATTCTTCATCGCCTCGCCGAACGCACCCACGCCGGGCAACACCAGCTTTTCGGCGCGCGCGACCTCATCCGCATCCGATGTGACATGCGTGCGGTGTCCCAGATGCTCGAAGGCTTTTTGAACTGAACGCAAGTTGTTAACCGAATAATCGAGGATGGTAATCATGACCAGAAAAAGCGCCTTTAAACGCGGCGCCCAATAGCGACGCGAACGGGAGTCTTGCCGTTCACTGCTAAAACTGAGCGCTCACCAAAGCGAATAAGGGTTATTCCACAAAAAATAGCCTATTTTTCGCCCAAACTGCCTTTTGTTGAAGGTAATTCGTCGCCATCAACCGTCAACGCTGCGCGCATGGCGCGTGCCAACGCCTTGAAACTTGCCTCAATGACGTGATGGGCGTTGCCGCCGGTTTGTTCTTTGATGTGCAAATTCAGGCGCCCATTATTGGCTAAAGCCACGAAAAACTCGCGCGCCAAATGGGTATCGAAGTCGCCGATACGCTCCTGATTCATTTTCCAATCGAGTTGCAGATACGAGCGTCCGCAGAAATCGACCGCCGCCAGCATCAACACTTCGTCCATCGGCGCGAAAAAGAAACCATAACGCGCGATGCCGCGCTTATCGCCGACCGCTTCATTGAGGGCGAGGCCAAGCGCGATGCCCAAATCTTCAACTAAATGGTGACCGTCGATTTCAACGTCACCCGTCGCGCGAATCGTCAAATCGAAGCGCCCGTGTTTGCTCCACTGTTCCAGCATGTGCTTCCAAAACGGAAGTCCGGCCTGGGTGGGCAATTGGATGTCGAAGCGACCTGTGCCATCAAGGTTGAGGTTGAGTTCGATCTGGGTTTCGGTGGTGTGACGTGAAATCGTGGACGTACGAGGCATGTTCTGTACCTTTAGTGTGGCGCCGTTTCCACAATCGAAACCTCGTCGCCGACACGAACTTCGCCCTCGACTAGCACGCGCGCATACCAACGGCTCCAACCGCGATGAGTTTTTTGCGAAATTCTCCCGAACTCACCCGACTCAAACGACCCCGCGATTTGCTGGCATGGTGCCGCCGTTTTTGTCAGTTCGATTTGGGCCTCGCCCACCTGCAAAGCGACTCCCGACTGCATCTGGCTCCAATCCAGACCCGAAATCGTTAAATTCTCGCCTGTCGAACCCGGCTCGATGGCATGTCCTTCTGCTTGTAGCTCCTCAATGAGTTCCAGCGAGTACAAACACACCGCCCGCATCGGCCCTCCGTGGAAGCGCCGATGATTCTGTTTGTCACCCTCGACTCCTCCTATTTGAAGACGTGCCGAAACTACGCTGTGTTTCGGCACACCGCCCTTGGGGTTGACGTTGATCTGGTGAATTGTCGTTTTCATTTACTTCTTGCTGGGATCATTGACGACTCCCTCGAACAAGCGGGCGCCGCTCGTCTCTTCGACGAGAGCTACTACGAAAGGTCGGTCGAACTTGATTTTCTTCGGCTCGGCTGGCGGCAGCATCGCTGAACCAGCCACTGCGACAGCCGTTGCTGCTGCCGCGACCGTTCCTTCTTCATCCACGCGCATTTTGCAGACATGCAGAACTGCGGATATTGCGGCAGTTGGTTCGCCCATACCGCTGAAATCGGCTCCGCCGCCAAATGGCACGGGAGCGTTCATGCCCGCCAACTCCTTGGACAGCTCTTCGCGCCACTCGATGTCGAAGCGCGGCAATGACACGATGACCGGGCCGCGCCCTGCCAAATTCTTGCTCTTCTCTTCGCCCAACTCGGTCAACACGTCGGCGGGTTTCTTGTCGGCATTGGGCAAGAGCACCCATAGCGCGCAGCGTGTGTTCTCGTAGGGGAGGCGCACTCCCTCGAATGAAGCGCCGCTTAAATAAGCGCGCGAGCGGTTGCCGTTCATCATCGGCACATCAATTGTCTTTCCGTCCGCCAGATGGAAGGGCGCGGGTTTAGTGGCATCTTTGGAAAAAACATCTTCCCAACCGCCCTTAAAATACACCGCGTTCACCAGTAGCGCGCTTTGCCCTGCCACGTCGCCCTTTTGAACGATCTGCGTGATCTCTTTTTTGGTGTGCTCACTGACCCAGTTGTTGATGTCAGTCGCACCTTTTTCAGGGTCAGCGGAGGGGAATAGCTCGACTCCGGCGCCGAAGTTGGTAGCGGCGCCCTTAACGAAGCTGGGATTGGGTTTGAACGAATCGGCGAACCACACCGAGTTCGCGACCGAAATCGAAGCGCCTTTTTGCTCGGCCAGCAACGTATTGAAGGCTTGGTTGGCGGCTCCAATTTTGTCGTCCGGCAAATTTTGCATCCCTAGAAGCGAACTGAGTTGATTTTTCGTTTCGCCGCGTGCGCCGCCCGCAGTCAGCGCCAACGCTTGCCACAGGCTTGTCGGCGAAACGAGCAAATTCTCGTTCTTGTCGTTCTTTGCTTGAAGTCGGGCGGCCAACCGCGCCCCGAAGTCGTTTTGCGCCCCTATCAGGGGCGCTGCATTCTGGGCGAGTTTCGCCGTAGCTTGATAATCGAAACGGTCACCGGACGATACAGGCATAGAAACAAGCCTTGGCCCCGGAACGGGCGCCGAATTAACGGACGAGGCAGCGCAACCTGACAAAAACAAAGGAGCAAAGATCAAAAAGCGAGGTTTCATCCACGCTTTGACTGTGCAGCTTTCGTAATGTTCCCTAGCGCTTCCAACAAGAAATTGACATCAGGGGCGACAATGTCGGCTCCCGCTTCCAAAAATTCGCGGCGATGCGTCGCGCCGCCGGGGCCGCTCAGCACGATGGCCGAATAAATGCGCGCTTTACCAGAGCCTTTGAGTTCGCGGTAGTTGAAGACGGTTTGCAAATCGTCCATGATGTCGCCGATGTACAGGCCAACTTTGAAGTCGAGTTTTTCGCGAGCCAGCAAAAGCGTGCGACCGTCGGGTTTTTTGAAGCCCGAATCGGGCACAACCCATCCGTTTTCTGGAATCTTGTTGGTCAGGCGGGCGTGGTGCAAGCCCAATTTCGCTTCGGCACGGGCGCGGCCCGTGATGAGTCCGGTTTTTATGTCGCTGGGGATGAGGCTGGGTTTGATTAGCACCTGTTCACGGCGATAGTAGCCCTGACCATGAATGTATTCGGGGTCGAAGCCATACAAATCGCGGCACGATTCGTCGCCGCCGTAAAACTCCTGGAACAGGCGTGTCACGAGCTTGGAGTTCCAGGCGCGCGCAAATTCGCGGCGCTCGCTGGGTTTCAGCATCTCCAGAATGAAGCCTTCGGCCTGTTGCAAACCGCCGCCCTTGCGCTTGATGGTGGAGGTGAACTCGCGCCAGTCGGTGCCAAATTCGCGTAGCGATTGGGTGTCTTTCGCACCCGACTGTGCCCACTTGCCAATCAACAGCGCAACGATGGCGTTGGTCAAGTCCCAGTCATCATTGAAGCCGCCCGCGAATTTGAACATCTCGATTTCTTCGGGTTCAATCAACTTGCCTGTATCTTCGAGGCCGAGTTGCTCCTTGATATAGAACTGCGTGGTTTCGATGATGGCAGCACGGAACGACTGCGACACGTCGAGCAACACCCCATCCATATCGAAGAGAAGGCAGTCGAGCGACGGCAGGTTTTTCAAAATTTCTTGACGAATAAACAGTTCAGACATAATCGGTAGCAGCAAGACGAACTCAAGCGGTGTGAGAAAGCCAAGTTTTCCAGCTTTTTTGCTCGTAAGAGTGTCATCACGACACTTTCTGTTCCTTTTTGTGCCTAACCTTTGGCAATGAACACCTTCTCCCTTCATCGCTGCTGCCCCTTCTAGCGCTCTCTACGAGCGTGAAAGGAGGACAGTTGAGTCGTTCAAGACGTAAAAATTCTATTGCAGGAATATTTGGATGCACCGATAGCGACAAGGTGTTCAAACGCATTTGGCATCGCCGATTGCGTGTGATGATGCGAGTTCGTTTGCACAACTACAACCCTGATACGGTATGGCTGGTTCACGACCGGGAAGCTAGCGATGTTCGTGATTGGCAGTCGAAGAAAGAAGGCAAATTCTTCTTCGACCCGCGAGAACATCCGTACCTGATGCGGAAATGACCTCGGCCTGCGAACGAAAGTTCGCGGGCCTTTTTATTTGGCGACACTTCCCATACTTATGGGCATCCCGTTAGATGAGCGTGAGGCAGAAGTTGTCAAAAAATATCAGCGCATGAAAAAGGTGGGGGCAACCCCGCACATCGTTTATCGTGTAATGAAATACGATGGCTTTTGGGGACTCTGTTGCATGAAGATGCTACGCACAGTCTTTCCCGAACTTGATTTGATGGATGCCAAAGCTGTCATGGTTGAAGGGGATGAGGGCGTATCTCTCGAAGTGCACTTCGAGAGATTGATTCCAGCTATTGAAGCCGCTCTCGACGAATTAGAAAAAGAAGAAGATGCTCCCCCGTCGTAATCGCCTTACTTCCACCGAGTTCGACCGCGCTTTTAGCAAATCGCAGGTCGTGCGGCATCCGCTCGTTCAGGTGCGCGGGCATCGGCGTGAGGGGGAAGGCAGTGATGAAGTTCGCGCCGCTTTCGTTGTTCCTAAAAAACAAGGGAAAGCCCACGACCGCAACCGCACCAAGCGTCGCCTTCGCGAACGCTTTCGTCTGCATCCTCGCCGCGACCAGGCGAACTTGCGTGGTTGTGACCTTATTTTTCTGACCACCCCCACGACTCACTCTGCTTCCATCGAAGAACTTGATGGGGCGCTCGACGAGGTGCTGCGGCGTTTGGGTAAGCGCATGAGCGACGGTGCTGCCCCGCCCAAGCGTGACCCCGTTGTTGTTGTTGCGACGCCTGAAATCGAGGGGGAAGCCGAGATTGTGCCAGGCGAGACCGAGCATGAGGTGGCAGCGGTACGCTTTCAAAAAGCTCCGGTTTCGTGGTTGTTTATTGTATTAATTCGGTTCTATCAAAACGCGATTTCACCCTCACTTCCGCCGTCGTGCCGATTTTTTCCGACCTGCTCTGCTTATACTGTTACCGCAATTGAACGGCATGGGGCGTTCTGGGGCACCTTGTTGGGCGCGTGGCGTATCTGTCGCTGCACCCCGCTTTGCAAGGGCGGATTCGATCCGGTGCCAGAACATCTCAATCCGCGCTTTTCCTCACCTTTCTTGGGGTTGTTGACCAAGGACAAAAGCCCCAAGGCTGGATAGGGTGCGAATTTGAATCAAACTTTCTCGCGCCCCGCGAATTTCGATTCCGAGGGCGCGTCTTTTTGCCACCATGAATAAATCAGGCTCATCGAGCGATTTCATGCGGACACTACTACTGGGGGCGATCATGATTTTCGCCTTCCAGTTTTTCTTTAACCGCCCCAAATCGAACCAAACGCCACCGCGTACGGCTCCCGCTCTCGCTCAAGCGTTTGCGGGCATCGACCAGAGTGTCGCCCCCGGTACAACCGCGCTGAACGCGACCACCGGAAACGCTGAAATCGTCAAATTACAGGCGCAAATCAAGACCAATGAGTCGGATGCTCTCGCTCAGTGGTCGCGCCTTCGCGTCGCTCTCATCCAGCAGTACGTGCTCAATACGCTGCAAACCTCCACCAAGAAGAGCGGCTTTTTGGGCTTTGGCTCCGACATCACCTACTATCCAGCCTACGAAGACATTGTTAAGGCTAATGTGGGCGATGCTGTCGAAGCGCAGGCCATCTACCAGGAGGGAGACTTGCTGTGGCGCACTTCACTGCAAAAGCCCGAACTGGCAAACAGCGCTGTTACGACTCTCGAATCGCTCGTGCACAAAGGACGCGGCAACTCGGCTTTCCGCGACTTTCAAATCTACGTCCCTTCGATCAAAGACCCCGCCCAAGTACCGCTTGTGGGTGTGCCTCAGGGGGGCTTTACTGCTGTAAAGGTCGCCGACTTGCGTGGCACGTTGACCACTCCCAACCCTCAGGGCATCCTCGACCGCGTCAACGCTTTCTATTCTGAGACGATTCTCTATAAATTGTTCGATGGTGTTGTGAAGGCTCTGGGCGCGCAGCCAACCTACTCCTACGGTATCGCGGTTCTGTTCTTCGCTGTCTTTACCCGTACTGCGTTGCAGCCCATCTATAAGAAGCAGTACGAGAGCATGAAGGGCATGGCTGCTATCGCTCCTGAAATGAAAAAGATTCAGGAGAAGTACAAGGGCAAGAGCGAGCAAACCGCTCAGATGCAGCAGATGAAGGAAATTCAGGAGTTGCAGCGACGCCACGGCGTGAACCCGATGTTGGGTTGCGGTCTGGCCTTGTTGCAGATGCCGGTCTTCTTCCTGTTCGTCTACCCGATGATTCAGCACTACGAGCCGAAAATGGAACTGGCTTTGGCCTCCTTCCTGTGGGTTCCGGCTCTAGCCCGCCCCGACATCGCCTTGCTTGTGCTGTACGGCGCTTCGATGTTCTTCTCGTTCCGCCTTAGCTCCACTCCACCCACCGATGACATGCAACGCCAACAGCAGATGCTGATGTCGTTCTTGTTCCCGGTTATGTTCCCGTTTTTCATCGCCACTTATCCAGCGGCGTTCACCATGTACTGGATGACCTACAACGCTGTAGGTACGTTCTATCAGTGGCGCTTAATGAAATCGGCAGACCCGTCCAAGAACTTCTGGCTGACACTCAAAGGCGATGGCATCATTCCGCGTAATCCTAACGCCGATGCCGTTGCCGCCCGTCCCGCCGATGCTGTCAGCATCGCGAAAAACGGTACGAATGGCAGCGCTAAGGGCAAATCAGTCAAAATTCAAACTAAGACTCCTTCGCTCAACGGAACGATTGATGGAACTGCCAAAGCTGTGGAAAACGGAACCAACGGTTCAAATGGTATTCATCACTCGGCCCCCGATGGCATTGTGTTGGAGCCTAGCGCTGACGAAGTCGAAAAGCGCAAAAAGAAAAAGAAATAATCGAGACGGCGAGCGCATTTTCACCAATGCGTTCGCCGCTTCGTTTACCGCGCGCCCTTTTATAGAGCGCGTTATATTCAGAGGCAATCTATGGCCCAAACGAAAAAATTTAGCCCGATGCGCTACACGGCAGCGACTGAAGAGACCGCCGTTCAAGGCGCGCTCTTGCTCGTCGGCGCCACGCGCGAAGACATCGACTACGACGTTCTCGACCAAAACGAAAAGGGCGTCACCGTCCGTATTCGCCCACGCGAAGAGAGCAGCGCATCTGTCGCACCCACACCCACGCCCGCACCTGAGACGGCCCCCGTTGTAAGTGCCCCTGTCGTTACGGCACCACCCGTTGAAGAAGTTGCTGTCGCCGCCGTTCTGGAAGACGAAGCTGCTCCCGCCGATGCTGTGGCCGAAAGTGCTACCAGCGAAGAAGTTGCTTCGAGCGAACCTGTCGAAGTTGCGACTGCTGTCCCCGTCGCTGCTGCTACTGTCGCTGAGCCACGCCCTCGTAAATCCGACCGTAACGGCTACAACCGTCAACTGTCAGCCAAGGCTCGTGCCCAGGCGCAGGAATTCCTTAACCGCATGGGCCTCGAAGCCGAAGCGCGTTTTGGTCGCGGCTTCAACGAGTCCACCATTCCCTTGTTCGTGGACGGCGCCGATGTCGGTATTCTTATCGGCAAGCATGGCGCGACCCTCCAATCGTTCCAATACCTTCTCAACCTGACTGTCAACAACGTCGATCAGTTGGGCGGCGATCCTGAAGGCGGCGTTCGCATCACCGTCGATGCTGGCAAATATCGTCAGCGCCGCACCACCAGCCTCGAAGCTTCGGCTCGTCAGGCCGCGAACAAAGCGCGTCGCGAAGGTCGCCCCATTCGCCTCGAACCAATGCCCGCTCACGAGCGCCGCATCGTTCACCTTTATCTTCAGACCATCGCCGAAATATCGAGCGCATCGGAAGGCAAAGACCCGGCTCGTCGCATTGTGATCACGCCCTCGAACACCACTCCCAACCCGAACTTCCGTCCCACGATGCCCGCCCGTCCCGGCGGCAGCGGTGGCGGCAACCGCAGCGGTGGCAGCGGCGGCGGAATGGGCGGTTTCAACCGCAATCGTCGCCCCGATAACCGTGGTGGCTCCAGCGGCGGCGGTGGCGGCTATAGTCGCGGACGCTAATTAACGCGGAAATCGGAAGCCGGAACACGGAAAAGTTGAAGCAAGAGCGCGATTATCTCGCTCTGAATCTTCTATTTTTCGCGTCCTAGCTTCCGATTTCCTGTTTCTGACTTTCACCGTGTTCAATCCCTCGAAACGTACCCCTAAAGCTAAGCCCGACCGCGCCAGCGCGCGCCGCGAGTTCCTCGCGCTTCGCCCGCTACGTAACCCCGACATTAAAGAAGAAGACGCTGAGGGACGGGTGCTACTCATCATCACACCACCCGAAACGCGCGCGTCGAAGGTGCTCAGTTTCTTCCTGCCGCTATCGCCCGAAGAGCGCAAGAAGCGCGTCGTTCTCGACCCCATCGGCTCCCATGTGTGGCGCGAATGCGATGGGCGCAACACGATAGAACATATCTCCAAGTCGCTTCAGAAGACCTTCAAATTGGGCACTCTGGAAGCTGAACACTCGCTGCGCCAATTTTTTCAGACCCTCGGCAAGCGCGGCTATATCGGCTTTGTTCAAGACAAAGCTCCCTCGGCCAACTCTAAAAATAAGAAGAAATAGGGATGAAAACTCAGTACTATACCGCCGTCAGCCTGGACGGTTTTATTGCTGATTCGCACAACTCTCTGGATTGGCTATTCCAATTCGGCGAAGTCGAGGGCGATACCTACCCCGACTTTATCCGTGAAGTAGGCGCTCTCGCGATGGGTTCGACGACCTACGAATGGCTTCTCGATAACCTCATCAACGGAGGCGCTCAGCAGCCGCAAGGATGGCCCTACACACAACCGACGTGGGTATTCACCACGCGGACATTGCCTCTCATCGAAGGCGCCAACATCAAGTTTGTACAGGGCGATGTTCGTCCGGTTCACCAACTTATGATCGAGGCCGCTGGCGATAAAAATATCTGGATTGTTGGTGGCGGCGAACTGGTTGGACAGTTCTACGATCACGGTTTGTTGGACGAGATTATCGCTACCATTGCCTCGGTCACTCTGGGCAGCGGGGCGCCTTTGCTGCCTCGTTCAATCATCACTCCACCCCTCGAACTTTTGTCGGTGAAGGCACAGGGAAAAGCCTTCGCTCAGCTTCACTACAAAGTCACTCGGCCCCTTGATTGAAGCGCTTCTTTTCTAACTCATGTGTGGCTAATAGGGGGCTGCATAATTCCGGCATCGAATCGCTTCAGAAAACCTTAAACTGGGGGCGCTGGAAGCCACACATTCGTTGCGTCAATTTTTTCAAACAGTGGAAAACGCGGCTGCATTGGCTTTGTCCAACAAACAGCGTCAGTCAACGATTGGCATCCAACAAGACATAATTTCCGGCCTGTAGCCTTTGGCTCTGGGTCTTTCAAGCAAAAATGGCCACCATGTCCCCGACGCGCGTCGAGCGTCAAATCTCGCTGCCCTTTAATCAGGCGTTCAAAATTGCCCTTCGCAACATCACGATTCGTCTGGGCCGAGCAATGATTACCGGTGCGGGCACCATGCTTGGTATCGCGTTCTTAATGAGCGTGTTCGCCTCGAAACTGGTGCTGCAAGCCAAAGGCATCGAGCTTGAACCCGCTCAGGTTCAGAAATCGAACTGGCTGGTCGCCATGTCACTCCTCGTTTGCTTTGTGGGAATCACCAACTCGATGCTGATGAGCGTCACCGAGCGCTACAAAGAAATCGGTACTTTCAAGTGCCTGGGCGCCCTCGATAAGTTCATCATCAACCTGTTCCTTATCGAATCGGCATTGCTTGGTTTCTTTGGCTCGCTGGTTGGTGCCATCGTTGGCCTTTTGTTCGTGTTGCTCACTAACCTCAGCGTATTGAGCACTTTGAATTGGGGGGCGGCAATTATCAATCTGTTCGCTTGTGTGGGAATCGGCACCTTTTTGAGCGTTGCTGCGGCGATTCCGCCCGCTATGCGTGCCGCCAAGATGCAAGCCGTTGACGCTATGCGTACCGAGGTTTAGTTCCCCTCTTTTGTTTTGTCGAGTTCTTGGCCCTTGAAGCCGGAACTTGTTTTAATCGCCCGTTAAACTCGCTTTTGCTTTCCAGGATTTTTTTGTAATGACTGCGGCTACTTCCACCGATTCCACTCTGTCCTCGTCCGCTGCCGACGAAGCCTACAATGCCAGTGAAAACATCGTGCGCGTGCGCGGTGTCAAGCGTACCTACTACATCGGTGAAAACCCGGTTCATGCGCTTCGTGGTATCGACCTCGACATCAAACGCGGCGAATTCATGGCTATCATGGGACCATCGGGTTCGGGTAAATCGACCCTGTTCAACATGGTTGGTGGCCTCGATAAACCGACATCGGGCACCGTGTTCATCGACGAAGTAGACATCGCTCAGCTCGATCCGGGCGAATTGGCCTGGTTGCGTTGCCGCAAAATTGGTTACATCTTCCAGACATTCAACCTCATCCCGGTTATGACGGCTCTGGAAAACGTCACCTTGCCAATGATCTTCGCGGGCGCTTCCCTCGAAGAGCAGATGGAGAAAGGACGCCGTTTGCTGGAACTGGTGGGCCTCGGACACCGCTTGCACAACAAACCCGGTCAGCTTTCGGGCGGTCAGCAGCAGCGTGTAGCTATCGCCCGCGCTTTGGCTAACGACCCCGCCATCATCCTCGCCGACGAGCCGACTGGAAACCTCGACCAGAAAGTGGGCGAAGAAATCATCCAGATGCTGAAGCGTCTCAACAAAGAGTCGGGCGTGACGGTTATTACCGCTACCCACGACGACAAGATGTACAAGCGCTCCGACCGTGTGGCTATCGTTATCGACGGCGAAATTCAGGCGGTTATCCCGCCCGATATGCTCGGCGACAACACGGTTGACGGCTTCTTGCAGCAGATGAAAGACGACAAAGAGGCCGCCGAAGCCGCCGCTGCGACCAGCTGAGTCTTCATTTCGACTAATTGTAAAGGGCGAACCAACTGGTTCGCCCTTTTGTTTTTATGTCCTCCCTCAAAGTCCGATTGGAGAATTACTGTTGCCGTAACAATGGCGCGACATGAGTACCGAGCAATTCGGTGGCTTGTATGAGTTGTTCGTGCGACAAATCGGCGTTGTCCATTTGGAAGGTTACGCGCGATATGCCGCCCAATGCCTCGCTGTGGCGAGCGATTTTCTCGGCCACTTCTTCGGGGCTTCCGATGAGCAGGGCGCCTTTGTTTCCTCTCTGGGCGTCGAAGGCGGCGCGCGTTACTGGAGGCCAGCCGCGCTCTTTACCAATGCGGGTAAAGATACGGGCATAGCCGGGAAAGAAGGTATCTGCAGCCTCTTTCGTGGTTGGTGCCACATAGCCCAGAGAATGCAAGCCGACTTGCAGCTTTTCGGGAGAGTGGCCCGCGCGCTTGCCAGCCTCGCGGTAGAGGTTGACCAGTGGAGCGAAGCGGTGGGTTTCGCCGCCGATGATGGCGACCATCAGAGGTAGGCCCAAAGTGCCTGCCCGCGCAAATGAAGCGGGAGTGCCGCCCACGCCGAGCCAGACTGGCAGCTGTTGTTGCAGTGGTCGGGGGTAAACGCCCTGTCCGGTGAGGGCTGGGCGGTGTTTGCCCGACCAATTAATTTTTTCGTTGTCGCGCAGTTGTAGGAGCAAGTCCAGCTTTTCGATAAAGAGCGAATCGTAGTCGTCGAAATCGAAGCCAAAGAGCGGGAAGGCCTCCGAAAAAGAACCTCGCCCCACGACGACTTCGGCCCTGCCCTGAGAAATTAAATCGAGCGTCGCGAATTGTTGGAATACACGCACCGGATCGGCGGCGCTTAGCACCGTCACGGCGCTTGTCAGGCGAATATTTTTTGTCCGTGCCGCTGCTGCCGCCAGAATAACGGCGGGCGCGGAGTCGAGAAATTCGCGGCGATGGTGTTCGCCGATTCCAAATACATCCAAGCCGACTTGATCGGCGCGTTCGATGCGCTCAAGCAACTGGCTCATCGCTTCTGAGGCGCTGACGGATGGGGTGCCACCGGGAAGTGAGGTGGTGTCCTCCAACTTTACTGCTGCGAAGCTATCAATACCGATTTGCATAGTGACTCCTCTAAAAATGAGGCTTTTGTTTTTGTTGTGGCCCTGCTTTTGAAGGCGGGCGCATCATCTGTTACTTGCATCATACGATAATATTACCGTATGCAAATATTGAACGTGCAAATAAAAGAGGGGTTCCGTCCGTGTTCATATGGCGATATGAAATCGCCGACAAATAGGGGTAGTAGGTGCTGCACTTTGGGCGTGAATTGATTCGGCATTCTTAGTTCGAAGACGCGCCGAGGCACGTTTTTACTGGGTTCGGGCAGTGGTTTTGCTTAATTTTCTCTAAATAACAGCTCGGTTAACTTCCATTATGTCACCTGAATTTGAGTCGTCTTTTTTGTACTATGCGGCCCTATCTTTCGATAAGCAGCTCAACATGGCTAACGTTATCGGAGAGCGAGGGTGGAGCGCTGATCTGGATGCCGGGACGCTTGCTTTTGGCGAACAAGGTTCGCCGGATAGCGTTTTAGAGTTCGATATTCAGGTTCTAGGTTCGGCAGCCGAGGGGAGCGCGACATGGATGTGGGCGTGGGCTAACCCCAGCATTCCCGATAATTTGTCACTGGCTTCGACTCTGCTTCGCGATAAGGTCGCTATCCCCGAATTTGCCACGCAAGAGTTCCCTATCAACTTCGATAGTGCCGATGAGCATCGCATCGCGATGACATGCGGTGGGTATTTGAATGCAGATGCTTATTATCGGGGGCCTTTTCCCGGCGGGGCGGCGTTTTTCTTGATTCGCGACCCGCGTTTGCAGCTTGCGGCGCCCGATATAATCCACATCTCGACGCTGTTTCCTCAGTTGATTTCGGCCTTGTCGGTTTCCGACCACCGGGCGGCTTTCATGAACTACCTCGAACGCTGGCAAATTCAGGCGCAAGTTGAGGGAGACGAAGTGCGGGTAGCTATCGCTAATTCTTCGTTGACGGCTCACTTCGACGGACAGAATCGTTTAAGCAACATGGAAGTAAATGCTCGTCCTTGAGTGTTAATTGGGGCGCCGCTTTTGTAACCTCAACTCATGCAAAGCGCGGATACATTGGGTATGGTGTTGGTCATTTCCGGGCCATCGGGAGTCGGGAAAGATACGGTGTGGAAAGCTGCGCAGCCGTGTTTAACCACATTTAGTCGCGCCATTACCTGCACCACGAGAGAGCGGCGTCAGCATGAAGTTGAAGGCCGCGACTATTATTTCGTACCGCAGGAAGAGTTCACGCGCATGATCGGAGCCGACGAACTGGTCGAACATGCCGAGGTTCACGGAAATTATTATGGTGTGCCTAACCGCTCCATCTTCGAACGAATCAACAATGGCCTCGACGTTGTATGCGTTATCGATGTGCAGGGCGCGATGAAAATTCGCAATTTATTTCCAACTGCGGTTCTGGTCTTCATCATGCCACCGAAAGGGCACGAAAGCGAAGTGCTGGCTCAGCGCATTCTAGGCCGCCAATTGATCGAACAGTCCGAACTGGAAACTCGCCTTGAAACAGCCAACTGGGAACTGACGCAGGTTCATCTATACGATTTCCTTGTCGTCAACGACGATGTTGAGCGGGCCTCTGATGAACTCTGCCACCTCGTTAATGAGGAAAAGGCCCGCCGCGCTGAAAAAAAAATAATAGTTGAGGTCTGATGTCCGCTCACGATGAGGTATGCCACGAATTGCAATCGCGCGGTTTGTCGCGCCTGGTCCCGTACCTCCCGCGTTTACTTCATCCCTCTATTCGGATATTAGCTACAGCGGCAGTCTTCACCTCGTGGGAAGACCATTTACAGCACGCCGATCCAACCCCCATCGGCATTTCTAAGATCGGTGGTTGGCCCGACATCTGGCCCGGTTTCCAGTGGCCGCAGTTGAGCGATTTGGCGCTTCCATTTCTTGCCCAATTTCGGATGGAAGACATTGCTCCCTATGATGAGGAGAAGCTGCTTCCAACTCAAGGGATGATGCTGGTATTCTTCGACGCTATGGCCCATTTCCAAGATGAAAAGGCCATGCAAGTCTTGTATTTTGATGGTGATTTGGCTACTTTGAGTCGTGCTGATATTCCCGATAACGCTACACGTTGGGATATGGACATCGGAGGAGAAGTGGTTTATGAAGCCCCGCAACTGCTGCGTTTTTGCCGCGATTGGCAGTTGGCCGACGACGATAACATCGAATACCAATCCATTGACCAGAGTCTGGTTGCCATCGGTGAGCCGCTACTTTCAGAGAGTGAAAACGAGGGTTACTGGCGGTTTTCGCTCGATTGGAACAAAAAGCGTTGTGATGCCATTTACAAACGGGAATTGAAGCGCTCGCTGAGAGGACAAGAGCAACCCAACCATCAACTACTTGGCGTACCTTATGCGGGGAATTTCGATGGGCGTCTAGAAATTTCTGACGAAAGTTTTGCATCTGAGTGGCGCCTACTTTTTCAGTTTTCTAGTGACGATGGTTTAGATTGGGGCAACTGCTGTTGTTGTTCCTTCTTCATTGAAAGTGATGCCCTCGCGCGCCGCGACTTTTCGAATATACAAGTTACCTGCGACGGTTGAATCCCTATGAATCAATTCCCCCTTTCCAGCAAGCAGAAGGTGCCGTTCGTGTGTTTTTCGTGCCGCACCTCGAAGAAAGTTCGCTTGCCCTTCTCTCGTAAGACGGAGACAGGGGAGCAAACTTCTCCGTGTTGCCCGAATTGTGAAAAGCCGATGATTTATGTGGGGCGCTACTTCAAGGTTCCGCCTCAGAATGCGCGCGAGCAGTGGCGTAAAGCGGAGTTGCTGTGGAAGAATGGTTGGGTTGCCAGCGGCTATTCGGAAGGACCACAAAGTTTGCGTGACGCCCGTGAGTGGGTTCAGAAGAAGAGTGTCAGGGCTACGGCACAGCGCGACTCAAGGAATAGCGCCGCAAGTGAAGAGCGTTGGCGGCGCCTCAGGAAGAAGCGAGAACAGCATCGTTATCAAAAGCCTGTTTGAGATTCCGATACCATTCCTCCACATCAATGCCTGATGGAAGGCCCAAAACGCCTCCGTCGCCCATTTCTATCATCATCCATTGGCCGTCGTCGCGTTGCGCCCAGTCGAGAGTGAAAAAGCGGCTGGGGTATTGGCTTGCTACTTCTGCCACATCTTCCAACGTGGGCTTTTCGGCGCCAACTGGGTTGGGGGAAAGCGAGAGCAATTGACCGTCGAACCAGAAGGAACGCCACTCGAAGGTTTGTCCCGCTTCGTTATGACGAAGTTTCTCAAATTGGCGAAATACCAAACCGCCCGTCAGGTAATCGCCTTGTAGTTCGAGAAATCGGTTTACGATACGGCGCACTGCGCTCTTATCGCTGGCGTTGGGAATGAAGCACGCCTGCGCCCAGCGGTGCTTTTGCGATTTCACCCAATCTTTCACGATGATAGGAGCAGCACCGAACTGTTTGAGGGCATCGAAAATCGGGGCGAAATCCACTTCGCCGTTAGCCTCGAACTTTTCACGCTCAACCCAAGTCGTTTGCGGGAGCCAGCGTTGCCAGAGGTTATAGTTCTCTGGGGCATGGTGCCCGAAGCGATAAGCCCCCGCGTCGTTGATTAATTTGCAACCGAGAGATGATAAGCCGGTTTCTAAGCGGGCGTAATCGACTTCTGAAAGCATCCAGCCGCGATAGATGAGTGCTTGAGGACTTATTGATTGCGGCACTCGGCGCAGAATCTGTTCGATTGTGTCGCCGCGTCGTAGGCCATCGAAATCGAAAAGAGCGGTGTTGAAGCCAGCCGCACAAGCGGCTTCGAATTCTATTCGGTAATCGCGCTCAACCTCGGAGCGTTCTAAAGCATCTGTAGGGAAGAGAATCACTCTTTGAGTGTGGGCCGATTTGCGTGCCCAGCTGAAATTATGAACGGAAAAACCATCGTGTTGGGGGTTGGGGGAGGGATTGCGGCTTACAAGGTGGCCGACCTTGCTTCCAAACTGACGCAACGCGGCGCTGATGTCCATGCTGTGCTGACCGAATCGGCGACGCGCTTTATTGCCCCGCTTACTTTTACGGCGCTGACGCATAATCCGGCTCAGGTCGAGTTGTGGGCGCAGCATACGGAAGCGGGCAAGGCGGCGGGGATGCCGCACATCGCTTTGGCGGATAAAGCGGATTTGATAGTTATCGCGCCCGCCTCAGCCGATTTAATCGCGCGTCTGGCGGGAGGGTTTGCTGATGATTTGCTGACTACGCTTGTGACGGCGACTCGCGCCCCCATCGCTTTTGCGCCCGCCATGAACCCGACGATGTTGGGGCGCCCGGCGACACAGCGTAACATCGCCCAGTTGTTGGCCGATGGTTTTCATCTCATCCAACCCGACGAGGGGCGTATGGCCTGTGAGCATGTGGGGAGTGGGCGTTTGCCTGAAACGCCCGAATTGATCGCGCAAATTGAGAAGCTGCTTTTTCCTGTTCGTGATTTGGAAGGCAAGCGGGTGGTTATCACGGCAGGGCCGACGCGCGAAAACCTCGACCCGGTGCGGTTTATTTCGAATCGGTCGTCGGGAAAGATGGGCTATGCTCTGGCCGAAGAAGCGCGCAACCGAGGGGCGTTTGTGACTCTGGTTTCTGGCCCTACTGCCCTCGCCACGCCGCAGGGCGTGGAACGCATCGATGTGCAGAGCGCGCTCGAAATGCGCGATGCTACTGTCGCCGCTTTCGAGAAGAGCGATGTTCTCATCGCCTGTGCCGCACCCGCAGATTTTCGAGCCGCGAGTCAGGCATCGCAAAAAATTAAACGCGGCGATTCGCTGACCATGCAACTGGAATTGGTTGCTAACCCCGATATTGTGCGGGAATGTGGCACTCGTAAGCTTCCCGGTCAAATCGTGGTCGGCTTTGCGGCGGAGACGCAGAACCTCGAAGTCGAGGCGCTACGCAAAATGCAGGAGAAGAATCTGGACGCCATTATCGCTAACGATGTGACGCGGGCCGGGGCGGGCTTCGATTCCGATACCAACGCCGCCACGTTTTATTCGCGAGAGAACAATGTGGAGTGGCCGCTGATTGCTAAAACCGCTTTAGCTGCCAAGATTTGGAATGAGATCGTTAAATTAGCCGAATGATGCACAAAAAGGGCGCCGATAATTCGGCGCCCTTTTTGTTGGTGTTGCTGGGTTAGTCGGCTTTCACTAGGCCAACGTCGATGCTTTGGCCTCCGGTTGTCTGGTGGACGTGGACAGCGAAGGTGTTCTGGCCGGCTTTGAGGGTGGCGCGGGCGGCTTCGCTCAGGGGGACGGCTTTGTAGTCGCCTGTGTAGCCCGTTACCGAAGCGGCGAGTACGCCGTTAACGTAAATCTCGGCGTCTTCGTCGTGCATGACGAGCAGGTTGAGTTTGGCCGGGATTTGAGTGGGCAAGGTGAAGTTGCGGCGAATCCAGATGTCGCTGGTGGCCCATTGAGTGCGGACGCCGCCCGCATCGTGGCCGAATGGGGCTTGGCCGGTTTTCCATGCGCCATCGTTGAATGCGGTGCTGAACCAATCATCGGCGGGTTTATCGGTGGTGTATTGCCAATTGATGCCGTCTTCGGAGGAAGTGGGCACAAGTTCGGGATTGGGGTTGGGCGGCAGCGGCAGGAATTGGCCCTTATTCGCGGCGGCGATGACTTTCACGTCCGGCTTCATGACGGCGCGGTCGTAGGTGAGAAGGCCATTGATTTCCTGCTCGACATCGGTGATCTGGGTGTAGACAACGGCACTCGTGCCTTTCGTTTTGTTCAGGTCGTAGGCTTTTTTGAGCAAGTCCTGATAACGCTTGGTGGCGAGCCAGCCGCTTTTGATGGTGGCGCCGTAGCCCATGACGTCGGCGTTGTTTTGCCAGCGGTGGCCGGGGACGCTCATGGTGATGCCGCCAAATTCGCCGTTGACCGCAGCGCGGTTGGCTTCGGGGTCTTTGGAGCCGGGGCCGGGGTAGTCGTGCGTGTCGTGCATGTCGCCCACGTTTTTATCGACCCAGCCGCTGGCGTTGTTGACCAGACGGGTCGGGTCGAGTTGACGGGTGAAGTCCACCACTTGTGGGGTATCGTGTTGGCCCATGCCTTCGTTGAAAGTGGTCCACACCACAATCGAGGGCGAGTTGTAGTTTTGCTCGATGATGTGACGCCATTCGGTGTTGAACTGGGCTTTGGCGACGTCGCTGAGGGCGCCTTCGCGCCCACCGAACATTTGTGGCATATCCTGCCAGACCAACATTCCAAGTTTGTCGGTCCAGTAATACCAGCGCGCAGGTTCGACTTTGGCGTGCTTGCGCAACATGTTCCAGCCGAGGGTTTTGGCGGTTTCGATGTCGAATTTGAGGGCGGCATCGGTGGGGGCGGTGTAGATACCATCGGGCCAGTAACCCTGATCGAGCGCGCCGACCTGAAAGAGGGGCTTGTTGTTGAAGAGGATGCTGGTGCGGCCCTGATCGTCTTTGCCAAGCGAGATTTTGCGCATGGCGAAGTACGAATCGACGTTGTCGGCGGTTTTACCTTTGCCGAGCGTCACTTTCAGATCGTAGAGAAAAGGGGTGTCAGGCGACCACAGGCGGGCGTTGGGGATGGGGATAACGATTTCGCTGTTAGCTGTGCCCGTTACCGTCGCCACCTTTTTCTTCTCGGCTGTCACTGCGATAGTGACGGGCGAGTTGCCCGATGAGCGAACGGTGAGGCGAACCTGCGAAGAGTCGATGTCGGGGGTGATTTTGAGAGATTTGATGTTCTCGACCGGAACGGGTTCGAGCCACACGCTCTGCCAGATGCCTGTCGCTCCTGTGTAGAAGATGCCGCCGGGGTTGATGCGCTGTTTGCCAACGACCTGTGCATCCTCGACATCGACCTTGATGGGGTTGCGCACGGCGACGACGATTTCGTTGTCGCCTTCGCGGAGTTGTTCGCTGACATCGAAGTCGAAGCTATCGTAGCCGCCTTTATGGGTGCCGATGGTGCGGCTGTTGAGAATGACTGTCGCTTCGTAGTTGACAGCGCCAAAGTGCAGCATCACCTTCTGGTTCATCCAGCCTTTGGGAACGTTGAAGGTGCGGCGATACCAGACCTTTTCGTTGACGGGCGAAGGCTTACCTACGCCGGATAGCGCCGACTCGTAGGGGAAGGGCACCAGAATTTGGCCGTCCATGATGCCAGGGGCGAGCAGGGAGGAGTAGTGGTTCACGCCATAAGACCACAGGCCATTGAGACTCTGCCAGTTTTTGCGTACCAGCTGGGGGCGAGGGTAATCGGGCAGGGCGTTTTTGGGTGTGACTAGCGCAGCCCACTGTGTTTTGAGAGAAGAAGCGGCGGGCTTCCACTGCGCCTGTTGCTGAGCCTGAGATGGCATGGCTTGAATGACTAGCCCCATCGACGCCGCAAGCGCGATGTTATACAGATGTAATTTCATAAACGAATATCCAATAGACCTTTGATTTTGTTGATGGTTGTTTGCGTATAAACGCCTATTTCTTTTAACTATAATACCGGTATCAGAGAGGTGGATTTACTCAGACGAATGGGCGGCGCTTGTGGACCAACCACTGTTTGAGGGCGATGACGACGGCGCCCGTAACCCAGATGATTCCGACATCTATCGCCAGTCGTTCGATGCCCTGTTTCATTAGGGGCCAGCTGAGGCTGGCAGCGCCCGCGCCGATAAGAGCGGCAGCGGGAATGATGGAAAGTAGCAGCAACGGCCCGGCGATGACGCTGCGCCGATAGGCCGCCATCATAATCATGCCCGCCGTACCGCCGATGACCGAAAACATGATGGAAGAGAGGTCGGGATGACCGAGCGATTTGACCTCGTGGTTGCGCGCCAGTTGAAGCGGCGATGAATCGTTGGCTAAGCGTAATATGCCGAACATGGCGGCGGCGCCCAGAACCAGCACCGTGTAGCCGAATAACGCTGAAAGCAAACCGTGCCGGATGAGGTGAGGGCGCCACAATACGAGGCCAAGGGGGATTTTGGCGAGTGGCTCGAAGCCCGGAGCTATCATCGCCGAGGCGATGAAGGCCACTGCTTGTGGCACCGGGTCTTCGCGAAGACCGATGGCGGCAACGGCGCCGCCCAAAAACATCAGCGCCATGTAGTTGGCTGTGATGTGGGCCTGGTGGCGCAGGCCAGTCTCCATTTCTTCCCAGCTGGCCTCGTCAACATCGAACTCGACGGCTTCGGCATTTTCGGGGTCGGAAATGGAGGCGATTTCGGCAGTCGTAACCGAAACCTGAGCGCCGTTTTTATGTGCCCTTTCGACGGCGCGCATGACTTCATCGGTGGTGTGATTGAGAACCTGAACCGAAATGACATCGCCTTCGGGTTTCATCGAAGCCCCGGCGAACACGGCGAGGCCAATCACGCCATCGAGTGTCCTGAGTTCTTGTAGCAACTGGTCGGTGGCTGAGGAACTGAGGGCGATTTGAATGGTGCGGTGCATTAAACGCTCTCTAACGTTGCGCGCGGCGACATTCGACTGCCGCTCCTATGGGCGGCGCTAGAATAGCCCAAAGCAATAGCGCGAAGGCGCTGAGGCGGGCGGCGCTGAGTTTCAGTAGCTCGATACCTCTGGGGGCGAGTTGGGCGGCAACAATTTTGGCCTGGGCTGCTGCGCTTTGGCGTGCTTGCGGTGTGGTGGCGTTGCTGGCTTTCTCCTGCAAGCGGCTCAACTCTTCGCGCAGGCGGCCCTCGCGCATTGCGCTGAAAGTTTTCGAGGCCGAGTTCATGGTGTCGCTCGACATGGCGCCTTTGGCGCCATCAATGATTTTGTCGCGCTCATTCCACGCCATGCCCATAGCGTCGTTGGTGAGGCCGTCCATGACTATGCCGCCATAGAATGGCGCGGCAATGACACAGGAACCTATGCCAATAGCCAGGCCGAGCAAGGCCGCTAAAAACGGACTGGTGCGCGACTTGGCCAAATATATACCCGCCATATTTGCCGCGACCAATGATAGAGCGACCGTGCCGCCCAGCAGAATCAAACCTGTGGCGGGTGGGTTTCCCAGTCCCAATATCCTGTGCAGCGCAAAAAGCCCCGGCAGCGATATGAGGACGAGAAGCAAACCGATCAAAAGGCCGCGCCAAATGGCGGGTTTATAAGTTCGCATCGAATTTTCCTGCGGCGATTTGCGCGCCACTTATTCCATCAAAGCCCGATTATAGGGTTACACCCTCAAACGAAAGTTCGACGGGTTCGATTGTGCCATCGGCGCGGAAATGCATTCGTTCTAAACATGTCACGCGATGGTGGGGGCTAGTTTCACCCAACGGGCGACGATGGTAGCACACGATCCAATCGTCTTCGGTGTTAGGAAGCTTGAGCGCGGAGTGGTGACCAGCACTGGTCGCGACCTTCAGGTTGTTTTGCAGCACTGGCCCCTGATACTCGAATGGCCCCCACGGGCTTTCCGAAATGCCATAGGCGGCGCAGTAGGTGTCGTTGCCCCAACCGCCTTCGCTCCACATCAGGTAGTACAGGCCCTTGCGCTTGATGCAGAACGGCCCCTCGACGTACTCTTCGCGCGGTGTAACATCGCGAAACGCGGTGTTGAACGCCCGCATCGTCGGCGCAAAGCGCCCGACCACGCATTTGCGATGTCCGCCGAAGTAGAGGTATGCCTGTCCGTCATCGTCCTGAAAGCAGTGGGCGTCGATGGCCTGAGCGCCATGTGGGTAGCCGTGAACGATCGGAATGCCCAGCGCATCTTTGAATGGGCCTCCCGGCGAATCGGAAGTCGCGACGCCGATGCCCGCGCCATCGCCCGCCGAAAAGTAGAAGTAGTATTTGCCGTTTTTCTCGGCGCAGGAGGGCGCCCACGCCGCGAACTGAGTTGACCAAAGAATATCGTCGAAATCGAGGATATGCCCTTCGTTCGTCCAATTCACGAGGTCGGTCGATGACCACGCCTCGAACTTCGTCTGTTGGGTAAAGGGAGCCGAGGTCGTCGGATAAATCCAGAATTTGTTTTCGAAAAAGTGAATCTCAGGGTCGGCATACCAGCCGGGAAAAAGCGGATTAGGCACGAATAGATTTTGAGGCGAGTTGCGCCATCTTGTCGCGTTTGGTGGGGGAGAATTTTGACGTTCGTAGGGGCAACCCATGTGGTTGCCCATCATAGGAACTGCCCATACATCGCGCTTTTGCTAAAAACGAGCAGCCAGAATGAAGGGCAACCACATGGATTGCCCTTACGGGGTTACATCACACCTCTAACTATTTGCGGCTACTAGATCGTTCCATTTGGCGATGAGTTGGTCTTCTTTCTCGTCGTCTTCGTGTTTGAGGAGCGGTTTGTCGCGGCCTTCGAGCCAGCTAAGGTTGCGGGCGACTCCTTCTTTCCACGAGATGGTTTGGCCCTGATAGTCGGTGTCGCGTTTGATTTTGGAGTTATCGAAGTGCGAGGTGAAGGCGAAAATTTCGTTTAAGCCGCCCGACCAATCGGGTGCCCATTGGCTGAGTATCTGGCGGGGGATGAAGATCGGATGGAAGGCGCCACCCGCGACCTCGGCGACTTGTTGGTGGTAGTTGCGCCACGTCACGGCTTCGTCGCCAGTGATGTTATATGCCTCGCCGATGGTTTTGTGGCGGCCCATGAGGGTAATAAAACCGCGCGCTAAGTCATCGACGTGGAGGCTGGCCCACACACATTCGCCGCCATCGGGGATGATGACAGGTTTACCCTGACGCATTCGCTCGATGTAGCCGTTGGCTGGGCCAAAGGCGCGGATGATACTGCCGCCTTCGCCGTAGGAGTGCGAAGGGCGCACGATGGTAACGGGGAATTGTTTTTCTTCGTGGGCTTGATTGAGGAGTTGCTCGCAGCGAATTTTGTTTTGTCCGTAGCCGCCAATGGAGTGGAATGGCTCGGTTTCGGGAGTCGGAATCGTCTGCACTGGCCCCGAATAAACGCACACCGTCGAGCAGTGGATGAAATGCCCGGTTTTGCCCTTAAAGGCCCGAATCGCGGAGGCGGTATCTTCGGGCGAAAAAGCCACCATGTCCACGACGCAGTCGAAATGCATTCCGTCGAAGGTGCTTTCAAATTCGTCGTAATTTTTGCGGTCGCCATGAATTTCTTTGGCGCCTTCGGGCAAACGGTTTTCGCTTTTGCCGCGATTGAAGAGCGTGACCTCGTGGCCCGCTTCCAAAAGCTGGCGCGCTGTCGCTGTCGAAATGAGTCCGGTACCGCCGATAAAAAGAACTTTCATGGTGTTTGATTGCTATGGTTTAGAGCAAGAATTTCGCTGCAAGACGCCCTTTTTGATGCAGGGAGGGTGCCGTTTTTCGCTTAGTTCAGAATATTGACTGCTCGCGCCGCTAAAAGTGCGATGATAGTGAGCGAAATCAGCGACTGAATCATGGTGAGCACCTTCGCCCATCGCGTCAGGATGGGGGCATCGGTGGGTGAAAAAGCAGTCGAGGTGTTGAAGGCTACGAACAGATAGTCGAGAAAATCGGGCGACCAATTCGGGTCATAAGCTGGGCTGCTTTCATCCAAAGTCATCTGCGGGAACAGAATCGCGCCGCTCCGATGACCGGGGCGGGCATCGCGATGATGGGGGCCACCCGCATCCAATCGCCAGTACCAAAGCGCAAATACGATGATGTTGGTGAGCCACAACAGGGCCGCACTTTTGAGCAGGGGGACGGGCTGTTCGGTTCCGCGCGGCAGTGCCGCGACCAACAACCAGACCGATGCCACCAGTGCGAGGGTTTCGACGCCGTTAACGAGGTAACCAAAAATTTGATTGAGGTCGTGACGTTCGGCACGGTGGGTAAGTAGAGTCGGAATGAGCAGAGCCGCCACCACGATTGCCAGTAGCCAGCGCGGCCCGACAGAGAGATTATCGGGTAAGCCCAAATTGAGGCCCACAACCGCCAGAAGGGCGAGTAAGGCAGGCCAACGCGGAAGCGGGTCGGCTTCGTATTGGTCTTCTGGTGCGGGCGTAGCCGCCGAGGGCGAATCAGGCATCGTAACAGTGACCGAAGAGAGGCCAAAAACGCGCCGCTTTCAATGAAAAAAGCGGCGCGTTTGAGAATATTCCCCAGCGGAGATTATTTGGCTGAAAAACGATAGATCGTGGTCTGGCGGTAGGTTTTACCGGGACGCAAGATCGAGTTCGGGAAGTTCTTCTGGTTGGGCGCATCGGGATAATCCTGGGTTTCCAGGCAGAATCCGTAGCGACGAGCATAGGTTTTTCCGTCTTTGCCGTTCAACTTGCTGATGTAGTTGCCGGTGTAGAGCTGAATACCTTTTTCGGTGGTGTAAACGTCCATGACGCGGCCCGAAGTGGGTTCTTCGACGTGAGCGGCCATCCTCAAAACACCGCGTGTGCCGTTGACGACGAAGTTGTGATCGTAGCCAGCGCCGTATTTCAACTGGTCGTTGTTGGGCGTGTCGATGCGCTCGCCGATACGGTGTGGGCGAGTGAAGTCGAACGGAGTGCCTTTGACGCTTTGCAACACGCCTGTTGGAATGAGGGTGCTGTCAACGGGAGTCATGCGCGAAGCGTTCAACTTCAGGATGTGGCCCAGGATGTCACCGTTGCCCGCGCCCTTCAGGTTGAAGTACGAGTGGTGGGTTGGGTTGAATGGCGTGGCTTTGTCGGCGGTGCCGTAGTATTCGATCTTCAATTCGTTGGAATTGGTGAGCTGATACGTGACACGGGTGTTCAAGTTGCCGGGATAGCCCTGATCGCCCGCTGGCGAGAACAAGCGCAGTTCCAAACCGGGGCCGCTGGCCATGTTCAATGGGCGCGAATTCCAGATTTTTTTGTCGAAACCGATAGTTCCGCCGTGCAGCGAGTTGGGTTTGTTGTTGATGGGCAACGAGTAGGTTTTGCCGTCGAGCGTGAAGCGTCCGCGAGCGATGCGGTTGCCGTAGCGGCCAATGAGGGCGCCGAAATAGGGCGAATCCTTGGGGTATTGGGCGACGGTATCGAAGCCGAGGACGACATCGCCGAGGCGACCACGACGGTCGGGAACTTCGAGCGAAAGCAAGAGGCCACCGAAGTTGGTGATGCGGGCTTTGGCGCCGCGTGAGTTGGTGAGCGTATAGACGCGCACCGTGCGACCATCGAGCATTTTTTCCGTCGTTTGAGTGATGGACGAGCGACCGCGAGCTGGGGCGGCCTGAGCGACCGATACAACGCTGGAGCTGGTGGTGGCGAAAAGCAGCGCGGCAAATGCGGCGCGCACGGAAAGCGAAAGTGGCGTGTTCAAGGTGTCCTTCCCAAAAATTAGCGGAAAATTTTTGCACTACCTCGTAAAGAGCGCATTAAGCGCACGAAAAAGTGGTCGTACTCAGCGCTCTTTTTCGATTTTAATGCTAATAAATGTTCCGGTGCGCGCAGTAAAGCCGTTAGCGGCAGGTTCTTCAAGATAAAGAAGCGCCGAAAATCCACGGTTTACTGCCATTACCGCTTGCGTTTTGTGTCCAGTCCATCGAAAATAAATCGCGCTTCCTGCAAATATTTATTGTGGGCGGGCGTTCTGCGCTCGCTTTCTACGTTGTTTCAATTCCAATACGTTAATGAAAACTCGCTTCTTTCTCGCGCCTGCCAGCCTCTGCGCGATGGCTTTCCTCAGCGCTGGTTGCCCTGCGCCCGCACCCACTGAGAACACCGCTGCCCCAGCGGGCAACACCGCCACTTCTTCGGCTGGCGCGAAGCACAAATTGGCGTTCGTGACCAACAACCCGTCCGACTACTGGACGGTGGCCCGCAAAGGCGTCGAAAAGGCTGAAAAAGAACTCGGCATTTCGGTGGATTATCAAATCCCCGCTGGTGGCACCGCTGCTGAGCAGACCACCATCATCAACGATCTGCTTTCCAAGGGCACCGAAGGCATCGCTATGTCGCCTGTTGACCCTGCCAACCAGACCGACCTCATCAATTCGACGGCTGCCAAGGCTCTCGTCTTCACGCAGGACTCCGACGCGCCCAACTCCAATCGCGCTTGCTACATCGGCACCGACAACGTGGCTGCTGGCCGTCAGGCTGGCGAAGAATTGAAAAAAGCCTTGCCCAACGGCGGCAAAGTGATGATCTTCGTTGGTAAGAAAGACGCGCAGAACGCCGCTGACCGTATCAACGGTTTGAAAGAGGCCATCAAGGGCACCAAAATCGAAGTTTTGGATACCCGCACCGATGACGCCGACCGCACCCGCGCCAAGGCCAACGTGTCCGACGCGATCACCAAATATTCTGATCTCGCTGCTTGCGTTGGTATCTGGAGCTACAACGGCCCCGGTATCTTGAGTGCTGTCGAGGACGCCAGCAAAGTCGGCAAAATCAAAATCGTTTGCTTCGACGAAGAAGATGACACCTTGACCGGAGTCAAATCGGGCGCCATTTCTGCAACCGTCGTCCAGCAACCATTTGAGTTCGGCTACACGTCGATCATCAACATGAACAAATATTTGAACGGCGATAAATCAGTTATCCCTGAGAACAAGCAGATGTTCGTCCCCACTCGCGTTATCACGGCTGCGACTGTCGATGAATTCCGCACGAACCTGAAGAAACTGCGCGGTAAGTAAATTGACCGCCCAACGCGCCCGAACTTATCGGGCGCGTTTTGTCGGGCTTCCCCCTGAGCGAAGTCACACATTGGCTGGTATACCTGAATGGCGAACACACTTTTAAGGGTCGAGAACATCGGCAAACGCTTTGGCGGCGTCATAGCGCTCAAGGGCGTGTCTTTTTCAATTGGCGAAGCCGAGATCGTGGCCCTCATCGGCGAGAATGGCGCGGGCAAATCGACGTTGATGAAAACTCTGGGCGGAGTTCATCAGCCCGATACCGGGCAGATTTACGTGGATGAAAAGCCGGTAAAAATTACGAGCGCCCGCGACGCGATGGCCAATAACATCGCCTTCATCCACCAGGAACTCAACGTTCTGGACAATCTGGATGTCGGAGCCAACATTTATCTGGGGCGCGAACCCAAGACGCTGGGCATCATCAATTCGGGCGAGATTTATCGCCAGTCGCAGGTGTATCTCGACCGCCTGGGCTTGAAAGTTAGTGCGCGCACACCGCTTTCCGAGCTTTCCATCGCTGAACAGCAGATGGTGGAAATTGCCAAGGCTCTCTCTCAAAACGCGCGAGTGATCATCATGGACGAGCCTACGTCCAGCCTCACCCTCAAAGAAACCGAGCGTTTATTGACGGTGTGTAAGGAGTTGCGCTCTGAGGGCATCTCCATCATCTACATCTCGCACCGCTTGAGCGAGATCATCGAAATCGCCGACCGTGTGGTGGCGCTGCGCGATGGCGCCAATGCGGGCGACCTGTCGCGTGAGAAGATCACGCACGATGCTATGGTTGGCATGATGGTCGGGCGCGAACTTGCGCGCTTCAACTTGCCACACCACACCGCAATTCTGGATCGTTTCGTGACGGTTAAGAACCTGCGCACGCGCCGTTACCCCGATCAGACCGTTTCGTTTGACATCGGGCGCGGCGAAATCCTGGGCTTTGCCGGATTGGTTGGCGCAGGGCGGAGCGAGGTGGCGCAGGCGATGTTCGGCGTCGAGCCTGCGCTGGAAGGAACAATGGAAATTGGTGGCGGCGGTGCCTTTATGGCGAACACCGCTTCGCAAGCTATCTCTCACGGCGTTTATCTTGTGCCCGAAGACCGCCGTAAAACTGGCCTGTTGCTTGACTGGCCTATTCGCGACAATATCTCTCTACCCGCGTTAAAGCGCGATGCCAACAAAGGCTTTATCAACCGCGTGCGCGAAAAACAAATCGCCGACGAGCAGAAAATTTCGTTGCAGATCAAGGCGCCCAACACCGAAGCGCGCGCTGGCAACCTCAGTGGTGGCAACCAACAGAAAGTTGTGTTGGCGAAATGGCTGAGCCTGAACCCACGCATGATGATTTTCGATGAGCCTACGCGCGGCATTGACGTTGGCGCCAAGGCCGAAATCTACCGTATAATGCGTGAGTTGGCCGACCGGGGTGTAGCGGTGATGATGATCTCTTCCGACATGGAGGAAGTGCTGGGTGTGTCTGACCGCATCGCTGTGATGTGCGAGGGGGCGCTGACGGGCTTTCTTACGCGCGCCGAAGCGACCGAACAGAAAGTGATGAATCTGGCTGTGGCCCGCGCCCACGAGGCTGTGGTTTAGGGCAGCCCCTAAGTTGATAAAGCGGTGCGCTAATTATGAAAAAAGAACTGGGAATCTTCGTTTTGCTGGTTTTCCTGTGTGCCCTGGGATGGGGACTATCGGAAAACCACAGCTTTTTAAGCCAAGCCAACATCTATAACTTGTTGTATCAGGTCGGTATGTTCGGCATCTTCAGCCTGGGAATGGGCTTGGTCATCATCACTGGCGGTATCGACCTGTCGGTGGGTTCGGTTATGGCGTTGCAGGGTGTTGTGTTGAGCATGATGCTCAATGACAAAGGCTGGCCCTGGCCAATCTCGATTGCGTTGTCGATTTTGCTGTGCGTTGTGCTGGGCGCCTTCAACGGCTTCTTGATTACGCGAGTGAAAATGCAGCCGTTCATCGTGACGCTGTGCGGCCTGTTGTTTTATCGTGGTGTGGCGCGCTTTGTGTCCAACGATGAAACCAAGGGTTTTGGCGAAGCGACCGGCTTCACTGCCATTCGTGACTTCTTCAAGGGCCAGTTTCTGGGAGTGCCCACGGCGTTCTGGCTGCTGATGATTATCGCGGCGCTGATGTGGGTGCTGTTGCACCGCTCCATCTTCGGGCGCTATTTGTACGCTGCTGGTCGCAACGAAGACGCGGCTCGCTATTCGGGTATCGGTACACGCGGTATCATCTCCAGCGCCTACATCGTGCTGGGCTTTTTGACCGCTATCTCCGGCATCTTGTTCGCCTTCTACACCAACTCGGTGTCGCCTTCGGGCCACGCCAACTCGTATGAGTTGTATGGTGTTGCGGCGGCGGTTTTGGGCGGTTGTTCGCTGCGTGGCGGCGAGGGTTCGGTGCTGGGAATCATCTTCGGCGCCTTCCTACTGCAAATTTTGCAGAACCTCGTCAACCTGCTTGGCATCCCTTCCAGCTTGAACTTCGCTGTGATGGGCGCGGTTATCTTGCTCGGTGTTTTGGCCGACCAACTCCTCAAAAACCGCAAACCCAAAGTCAAAGTTGCTGCCTAAAGCAACACGACAAACGAACGAAAGGGGGACTGGCAATGCCAGTCCCCCTTTTTGGTTTTATAGTGCCTCCAAATTGGTTTTGGGGCAAATTGGGAACTTATGCCCTTAAGATCCTCTGATGTTGCTGCAAGGATGGCCAAATAAGGGGCTGTAATGCCTCAAAACGGCGTTCCCAGCCCCTTATGGTGTAGGGAAGCCAAGTGGCATCAAGCGCGTTCTAAAAGCTCTTCCCAGCGGGCGAAGGCTTTTTCCAATTCGCTTTCTATTTGCGAGAGTCTTGTCGTGGCCTGAGCGACTTTTTGCGGGTCGCCCTGATAGAAGGCTGCATCGCCCATTTGGTCGCCGAGTTTCGCTTGCTCCTTTTCCAACTTCTCGATGCGGACGGGAAGTTCTTCCAGTTCGCGCGTTTCCTTGAAGCCCAATTTGCGGGGCTTGGCGGGAGCGGGTGTTGGTGTGGCAGGTGTGGCTGGCGCCGCTTTGGGTTTGGTTTCGACTGGCGCGAAGGTGGGGCGTTGGCGTTGCCAGTCGTCGAAGCCGCCGATGTATTCGTTGAGAACTAATTGACCAGTCGCATCGGGTTCGAACACCAGAGTCGAGGTCGCCACGTCGTTTAAGAATTGGCGGTCGTGCGAAACCATCAAAATGGTGCCATCGAACTCGACGAGCAAGTTTTCCAGCGTATCGAGGGTGTCGATGTCGAGGTCGTTGGTCGGTTCGTCCAGCACCATCAGGTTGGCGGGTTGAGTGAAGAGCTTGGCCAGCAGTAGGCGGTTACGCTCTCCCCCCGAAAGCAGTCCGGCTTTTTGGCGTACCCGTTTGGAGTCGAAACCGAACTCGCTGAGGAAGCCCACGACGTGGCGGTGTTGGCCGTTCCACAGAACAGTCGAGGCTTCTCCAGCCACATTTTCCTGCACCGATTTGTCGTTGTCCAACTGGGCACGCAATTGGTCGAAGTAGGCGACCTGTAGGTTGGTGCCGAGTTTGACTTCGCCCTCTTGTGGTTCGAGTTGCCCCAGCAACAGGCGTAATAGAGTGGTTTTGCCCGAACCGTTCGGGCCAATGATGCCCACTTTATCGCCTCGCATCATGACGGTCGAGAAATCCTTCACGATGTTGCGATTGGGGTAGCTGAAGGATAGACCTTCGGCTTCAATCACCAGGCGGCCCGACTTACGCGCTTCCTGAGCGCGCAACTCGATTGGGCCACCGCGTTCGCGGCGTTGCTTGCGGTCTTCGCGCATCACCATGAGTTCGCGGATGCGGCTTTGCGACTTGGTGCGCCGCGCCTCGACGCCGCGCCGAATCCACTTTTCCTCTTCGGCCAACTTTTTATCGAAGACGGCGCGCTGAGCTTCTTCGGCTTCTAGTAGCGCCTCTTTGCGCATCAGGTAGGTATCGTAGTCGCAGTCGAACGAGCGCAGTTGACCCCGGTCGAGTTCGACGATGCGCGTTGCAAGGCGGCGCAAAAAGGCGCGGTCGTGCGATACGAACAGCAGCGTTTTGACGTGGCGCACCAAAAACTCTTCGAGCCATGCGATGGAGTCGATGTCGAGGTGGTTGGTTGGCTCGTCCAGTAACAACACGTCGGGTTGCTCGGCCAGAGCGCGGCCCAAAAAGGCGCGGCGTTTCAAGCCGCCCGATAGGTCCTGGAATAGGGCGTCGCCGTCGAGGTCGAGGCGCGACAGCAGAGTTTCGATTTCGAACTCTTCGCTGTGACCGTTACCCGCGATAATATCGCGCACACGGCCTTCAATGCCGCTGGGGACTTCCTGAGGGAGCATCGCTAAGCGAACGCTCTTTTGCAGCGCGATGCTACCCGCTTGAGCGGACAATTCGCCTGAAAGCACGCGAAGCAGCGAGGACTTACCTTCGCCATTACGACCCAATAAACACACGCGCTCGCCGCGCTCTATAGAGAAGGCGGCGCTATCGAGCAACTGGACATCGCCCAGTCGGAGCGACACATCAGAAAATGAAATGAGGGCCATTACTATCAAGTCAAACAGGCACAACAAAACGCCGGTCGACTTTCGTCAACCGGCGTTCTGAAGAAGGGTGTATTTTAGGAGCCAGCAACGCTCGGATTGGTGCTTACGATGCTGAATTCGGTCGTGGCCGATGTGCTGTTACCAACTTCATCGGTGCCCGTCGCGATCAGCGTGTAGTTACCCGCTGTGAGCGTTGGCCAGATGGAGCGGTTCCATTCGCCGCTGATCATCAGGTTGACGGGAAGCGGAGTCGCGTTGGTCGCCCAGTTGTTGCCAACGCCCGTCCAGAATTTGCGGTCACTGGAGCGGCGCAGAGAGATGACCAGAGTCGAATCGCCTTCGGCATCTGAAACCGTGCCGCTGACGCGGCCCAGTGTCTTCAAGCGGGCGCCAGAGAATGGCACCTGAATGTAGACAGCTGGAGCGGTCGAATCGACGATAGTGCGTAGCGTGGCTGCTCCCACGTTACCAGCGCGGTCGGTGGCATTGGCCGTGATGATCAAGATGTTGCCCGCGATGCTGGTTTTGGGAGGATTACCCGACGAACGAGTCCAGGTGGAACCGCTCAGTTGGGTGGTCAATGCTGTTTTGGTACGAGTCCATGCAGTACCGCTCCAATACTGATTATCGAACGGACGCTGGATGTAAAGTACGACCGAAGCCACACCTGTTCCGCCTGTATCGGTTGCTGTGCCTTGAATCAGGTCGACATTCAATGCGCTGAAGCTGGGTTTGGTGATGGCAACTCGTGGTGCCGTCTTATCAAGTGCCCCGGTTTCGTTGTCAACGATGGTCAACACCGCCGTTTGGCGTGTTGGGGCGATGGTGCCCGTACCAACCAAGTCGTAGAGACGCAGCCCAACCGTTTCGTTGTTTTCGCGGATGGTGTCATCCAAGATGGGAACGGTGAAGGTTTTTACGGTGCTATCGCCATTCGCCCACGAGAGGGTGCCTGTGACAGCGGTGTAGTCGGCGCCCGCAGTCGCGGTTCCGGTGGTTGTCGTTTGGTACTTGACCGAGACGGCGCCAGTGCGGCCCTGATTGTTGCGAACCACGCGCTGAACCGAGATGGTGGCCTGACGACCATTCTCATTGACCGAGTAGGTCGGTTCGGTGAAGGCAATTGAGCCGATGGGCAGCGGAACTGGTGTCGCTGTGGGAACAGGCGTCACAGTTGGGGCTGGTGTCGGTGTGCCCGCTGGAGTTGTGGTCGGCGTCGGTGTTGGGTCGATGTAGAGGTTTTCTTTGATTCGCAACACATAGCCCTGAACGGCAGTGGTCGTGTCCAGAGCTACAACGCGCACTACCAAAGGAGTTACCAATGTCGTCACCTTGACGTTTTCGATTATTTTGGTCGTGCCAATGCCGGTATCGGCAGATGTGGCGATAACCGCACCCGTGTTGCTGAGAATCGAAACCGAGAGGTTACGCTTGTTGCGTGGATCAAAATCTGAACCCGCCGAGCAGCTACCGTCATCGTTTTGTGGGCCTTCGAGGTAAACCTGACCGCGTGGCACAACCTGAACCGTGATGGTGCGATTGAGCGCATCTGGCATGAACTTGAAGTAATCGACATCGGTTGAGGTCGCGTTGATGCTTTGCTCATCGACCGCTTTTTCGCCGTTCAAGTTTAAAGAACCCAAATCGACGGCATTTTCCAGAGCGTTATTGCGAGGAGTCTGTTCAAAGCCGTCGCCGTAGTTGTATTGGACTGCCTGAATATCGTCGAGCTGGGGGCCTTTGAAGCCGGAGTTGAGCGCTGGCTCCATTAGCTTGGTGCCGTTGCCGGGGCAGGTGTGTCCCAGACCTAGTCCGTGTCCATGCTCGTGAGCCAACGTGTTGAACAAGCCGACACCTGTGCCAGCATCGCGGAAGAAGCTGTCCTCGGTATCGAGCATCATGTCGCCGGAGTTCGGGAAGGCATTGTAGCCCAGAACGCCGTAGTCGCCGTCGATGCGTTTGCCGCCAATGCGAATGTCGGCGCGCACATCCAATGCGCCTGGCGATGAGAAGATGGGGGCGCCGTCGTCGTAATTGACTTCGACGTAGTGGATGCCCGTCAACTTCTCGTAGCGAGCGAACATGTCGCGGATTACCTGACGGAAGGATTCTTCGCTTCCATAGGTGGTGGCTGCCCACGCCCGTATGTTGGATACGGCGCCGTTGGCGTCATTTTCGCGTGCCCCATCCTTTGCCAGGTTCCAGGTGAGGGTGAAGGGAGCGCCCGCTGCAATAGAGGGGTTGGACGCAGTTTGTGTCCAACGTGCGCCGCCATCGGTGCGCAACTCGTTGTTGCCCGCGCGGAGCGAACGGCTGGCGAGGCTCAGCGATTTTCCAATTTTGGAGAAGGCGCTGATAACTGCGGGCTTGGTTCCAGGTGCAAAGCAAGGCTCGATGACCGTGTGCCCTTTGCGTGCATCCAACAACATTTGGCGTGCCACGCGACGATCTGCCGCTGGCAAAAGTGCCCATTCCGCTTTCGACAAAACACGGGACATCTCCTCGTAGGAGCCGGGTTTTGCATTGTCAACGGGGTGCAGTTTGAAGGCGAACAAAGCTAAGTCGCCCTTCGAATAGTCGCCCTCCTCAGAAGCGTGAAAGCTGCTGAGTTGGAGATTGGGATCGTGAGAGTTTGCCGCTGCCTTAACCGTTTCGCTGGGAAGTGGTTTCAGCGAATAAGCCAGGCCAAAGGCACTCAATATTGTAAGAACCGTCCCAACTGACTTGAGACGAAATGTTTTGGGTTGACGGAGCATATCCTAGGGTAAAAGATGGATGCGACAGAATGATTAGGACGCCTTCCAATTATATCTTTTTTGCCTTGTCTCACGCCACTACAAATAGCGATTTACTAGGGCTAATCGAAACCCTTCACTGGTATATCAACAGAGCCTATTTGGCTTTATATTAAGGGACGATTGCGGACTTGTAAATGGCGGGAGTTTTAGCGAGATCGTAAATAAATTGGCTCCGCACCAACCGAAATACGCCCATCTTTCGCGGCCATAGGGTTGCCCCATACATCCAGTGCCTCAAACCCACGGGGAACAGTAAGCGATTGGGCTTCGCCGTTGCTCCACACGACATCGACTTCGCGCCCGCCGCTTTCGCTTGCGGTAGGCATAAAGGCATAGGCCGTCAATCCCTTGCCGAGTGCCTTCGCTTTGGGAGTGCCTCTTCCATCGACCAGGCTGGCTAACACTGCTCGCGCCACCAGAAGCGGGCGCGGCGCGAAATCGTGTTCGAGCGCCCGATACATAGGATCGCCCATCGGGGTGCCCGAATGGACGGCGTACACGAAGAAATGCTTTACACCTGCCGCTAGTGAGGCCACATCGTAGCGCACCATGTAGGCCGCCTGTGAGTTAAAGGGCAGGCCTCCCGTTGAAGGCGCGTAAAACGAGCCTATGGCTCCCGGCCCACCTTCGGTGTTCCATAGCGGTTTGACTGGCCCGGCAGCTTTTTGAAGTTCGCGAAAATGGGTGGCGTTGTTTGCGACTCGCGAACCCGCACCGCCCGCGAGGGCATCGTTGTAGTCGTGGAACGAAAAGACATCGAACGCCGAAGTGCCCGACTTGGCGAGCACCGGTTTCGTCCAGGTGTCGTCGTGACCAGAGAAGGTATCGACGCCCACAACCGTCACACCAGCATTAGCGCGGTGCGCTTCCTCGTTGGCTGCGGCCATAAATTGGGCGTACAGTTCGGGCGTGGCGTTGGGATTTTTGGAGTTAATCCACCAGTCGCCCCACGGCTCGTTCCATATCTCCCAATTGTCGATGCGGCCTTTGTAGTGCCCCACCACGGTTTTGACGTAGGTGTGCCACTTATCGAGGGCATCGGGTTTGTCGGGGATATTCCAAATTCCCCAGTAGCCGCCCTCGCGCGGCTGAGTCGAAGTCCATTTCGGCGCACCATCCAACATTCCCAACACTGCCAGTCCCGCTGCATGTGCCCGGTTCACCTGTTCGTCATAGAACTCGAAGCGTCCCTCTTCAGGTTCGGCGATGGGCCATTTGCCAATCATGGATGAGTCGTGCAAGCGCACGAAGCGCTGGCCCAAATCACGCGCCACTTCGATATATGTCGGGGCGAAGGGGATGTGGAGTCCGAAATAGGATTGCGCGGGATTGCTGAGTTTCTTGGGGTAGGGCACACGCGCCCACACGAAATCGGTTGCCTGTGAAAGCGGCTGCCCCTTGGCATCTTGCAAGGTAGCCCGCAATTTCCAGATGCCCAATTTGGCTGAGCGAAAGGGAGGACCCGCAATTGGGCCGAAAGGAAGGTTTACTGAGGCTGTAAGAGGCGTCTGGGGGTTCCACGGCGCGAACTTTTGCGGAGGAAGTGGAGTTTCGTGTCCGTTGACATCTACCACCGACAAGCTAAAGCGGGCATTTGGTGGCGGGGCGGGTGCGACTTCGATGCGCACGATGCTCTGATCAACTGGAAAGAAGAGATTGCCTTTGCGCGCTCCTCTGATTGCGATTTCGTAGGGGGCAGCGGGCACATAATTGGGCGAAGTTTTGTCGCCCTCTTCGAGCATGGCGCCATCAATGGCAACATCGCGCTGTCCTGCGCCTTTTTGCGAGGGAAAATGCACGCGCAAACGGTAGGCGTCGAGCAGGGGAGGAGTGAACGTCCACGTTACTCGTTTCCACTCTTGGCCCGCTTGCTGATAGGAGCGCAATTCGCTGCCATCCAGTTCGAGTGAGAGAGGGACATCAGGCCCCAGGGTGCGCACCCACAGCGAAAAGGTGTGTGGTACGCCAAATCGCATCGGTGTCACGGGGGCGGTGATGGCCCCATCACAGTCGGGCGCAATTTGCAAGGCCGCGCACCTTCCTCCTTGCGCAGCATCTCCGTGGACGTTCATCAAATTGAAGTCGCGCCACACCACGCGCGGGTCGCCTTCGACTCGCGCATTCCAACCGCCCGAAATGCCGCTCTCGAATGAGCCGTTGGGCATCAAATTACCGGTTTGAGGCTTTTGATTCGAGACTTCGTTGGTGACATCATCGAGCGTGGCGTCGTCCACAAAGAAGGTGGTCGGCTCGGTCACGCGCAGCATCAAAAATACATCGGCATCTTCGGTGGCCTTGCCCAACACCGAAAAACGCTGCCATTCGGCGGAAAGTCCTGCTGAAGCCGCGCCGTAATTGCTGTAGGGCGCCGCTGCCTGTTGGAATTGCACCGTCAGACGCGAACCGGGGTTTCCGCGCAGCCATACCGAGAAGCGATAAAGGTGGCCTTTTTGGAAGTGCGCTGTTTGCGCGAATTGGGCGGCGCCTCCACCAACTCGCGACACGGCGATGCGCTGGCTGCTTTGGCCGCTATGAGGATTGGTCTTCTCAAGCGCATAAGAAACGCCGATGTCGGCCCAACTCGAATTATCATCCCATGCGCGCGCTAACTGGCCCGTACCCAGCCAGCCATTACCGTTGGGGGCGGTGTTGTTTAATGTTGTGCCCGCTTCCTCGAAACCGGGGTTCTGAAGGGGAAGTGACTGGGCCTGTGCGCCATGTCCGGCTGCCAGCAACGCCATCAACAAAGGAGGGAGAAATTTCACTACTGGAGTTGGAGCAATAATCTTTGGCTTCGAGGCGCCCACATGCCTTTAAAAATGCTCTTTGACCAACCGCCTTAGCACTGGGCGCACCTGTTCGGCCAGCGTCTCGTTGGCGAAGGCCATCCATACCACCGAACTGGTGGTATCAAGCGGGGCCGAGAGCGCTGTGCCATCGGGAGCTTCGACAATGCCGCCCGCCTCTTGCAGCAAAAACGCGGTGCAGATGTCGTAGGGGTGGCAAACCAGCGAGGAATCGAAGCCCAATCTGGCGTAAGCGAGCGGGCGCAAATCGCCTTGCATTCGGTCGTGTCCGACCAGAATTTCGAACATCTGCCCTCCCGTCGAGATGTACTGGTCGTCGAAGATAACCGGTGAGGGGCTACTGTTAAGTCCAATCAGTTCGTCCCACAGCTCTTCCTCTACTCCGGCCATCAGGGCTTTGCCTTCGGGGAAAAAGCGCGCTAACGCCGCGAAGCCATGCCGGAAATCCTGTGCTGTCGAGGGTTGTGGTATCCATGCGGTTTTCGAGCCGTCCAGCACATTAATACGCTCGCACACAAGGCCATCGCGCCCACAACCGCGCACTCCCGACACTTGATCGGCTAAATAGGCTTTAGAGGTAGGCAGTTCGCTCATGGCTGCAATGGTGATGTCGCGTAGGTCGGTCGCCTCGCCTTTTTGTGGCGCGAGCGCGGCCAGACTCCACGCGCTACGCTTGTCGTACATGATGCCGCGCGTGCCATCAATCGGGTCGAGGATGCACTTCCATTTGGTGTCTTCAACGCGAACTGAGTCGGGAAAGCAAACCGACTCGCCATCTTCCAGTCCTTCCATCACAAGTTCGACGGGTTCGCTTGTAGGCCATTGGCGCGCGAACCATTCCATGATGGCCTCTTCCGAGACGCGGTCAATGGCGTAGATGGTATCGGCGCTGGTTTGGCCCGCGACGCGCGCGAACTCTGTCGCGTCGTTTTGGGTGCGCGCCGCCAACAGCGCGTCACGAATCGAGTCTTGAAGGTCGCAGAGCAGCGAACGTAAATAATCGGGATCGGCAGACGTAGACATAATGGGTTCAACCTTATGTTACCTCTATGAAGCGGAGATTATTCGTTAAATTACCAGTTCAAGCTTCGCTTTTTTAGGCAGTGGCCCAAGCGCTACCAGTTGAAAGGCGTCGGCGCGAAATATTTGTCCCGCTATGTTCTGCACATCGGCGAGCGAAACTCGCTCGAACCTTTCCAGCGTTTCTTCGAGCGAAATTTGAGTGCCCCAGGTGAACTCGTTGCGCGCCAATCTGCTCATGCGCGCCCCCAAACTTTCTTCCGAAAGAATCATGTTGATGCGTGCCATGCGCTTGGCGCGCTTGAGTTCGCTTTCTTTGACCCCATTTTCGCGTACTTTGGTGAGTTCGCGCCCGATAATAGCTACAGTTTTGCGCGCGTTTTCTGGCGCGACGCTGGTTTCCAGCGCCCAGTAGCCGCCCGCGCGAAAATTAGCGCTGGCTCCGCCGAGCGAATAGCACAGGCCGCGCTTTTCCCGTATTTCCTGAAACAGTCGGCTTGAATAGCCGCCTGTCAAAATGGAGTCGAGCAGCCAAAGCGAGAAACGCCGATCATCGGTGGCGCCAAAGGTAGGGGCGCCCATCAGCAAATGCACGCCTTCGGTGTCGTCGCGCTCAACGCGATTCTGCGACGCGGCGACGGGCGGGTTTTGCAGCGGGGCTGCGTCGGCGCTTTGGTGAAGTCCGCGCAGAAACTTCTCGACCCACTGCACGACTTTCTCGTGGACAACTGCGCCTGTCACTGCGATCACGCAGCGCGAGGGCGAGTAGAAGCGGCTCATGAAGTTGCTCAGGTCGCCCGCTTTGAGCGCCGCGACCGTTTCGCTTTGCCCCAGAATCGGGCGTCCCCAGGCCGAGGCGGGCCACAGTTGCTCTAAGAACAAATCCTCGACGCGCTCTTCGGGAGCGTCCATCGAGCCGCGAATTTCTTCCAGTACCACGCCCTTCTCGATTTCGAGAAGTTCTTCATCGAGCAGAGGTTCTGTTGCGAACTCGCACATCAGCGCCAACGCTTCGCGCAGGTGTTCGCCCAACACCTTGACGTGGAAACACACGAATTCGCGTTCGGTGAAGGCGTTCATGCCACCGCCCAAGTCATCCATCAGGGCTGCGATACGCATCATCGAGTGACGTTTGGTGCCTTTAAACACCATGTGTTCGAGAAGGTGAGCCAATCCTTGCTCCTGTTCCGATTCGAATGCGCAACCCGCCTCGAACCACACACCAATCGAAGCCGACTGGGCATCCTGAATTTTTTCGGTCAATACCCGAACACCGCTGGGGAGAGTCGTTTTCTTGAATTGTGCTTGCATCGAATGAAAAAAGTATGAGGATGGTAGAGGTTTGACGCTCAAAGAGTTTGCAAAGGGAGTTCAAAACGCTTTTGGCGAAGCACGCGGCGAGTCGGTAGTGCCATTCACTCTTTGCCGTCCGGGGAACCAGAAGTCGCGCCGCTTACTTGTTGGCGTTCTCGGCGACTTTGACTCTTTGCGGGCACGCCGTCACAAAGGCAGTCAGGAAGCCGTCTTCGAGAGTAGGCGGGTAGTAACTCTGGGCTGTCGAGAAGGGCAGCGATTTCGAGGTGCCGTCGGTGTAGCCCTCAATATAAACCTCGCCCTCGTGGGCTTCGGCGATCTGGCGAACCGACAGCAAACCTAAGCCTGTGCCTTCGATTTGGGCGTGATTGTCAAGTCGGCCAAAGGGGACGAAAAGATTGTCGGCTTCTTCGCGCGAAATTCCCTTACCTACTTTGCCTTGATCGAGGATGGCAATCAAAACGTACTCATCGTGTAGGCACCATTTGATACGCACCTCGCCATCGCTGTATTTGAGAGCGTTGCCGATGAGGTTCATGAACACCGTGACGATTCGCATTTCGTCCACACACACTTCGATGTCCTCGCCATCGAAAGTGATGTGGCGCCCGGCGGCAAATTTGGGTTTTTGATAGTGCGCGCCTGCCTCGATTAATTCGCGTAGGCTCACCGATTTGAGTTCGACGGGAACGGCTTTACCTTCCAGAACGCGCGTTTGCTCTAGCAACGATAGGCGCAAGTAGTTGAGCATCTGCGCGCCGTTGGTAATCATTTCGGCGAAAACACGCACGAGTTCTCTATCAATGTCGTCATCGTCGGCGATGTCAATCAGTGTTTGCGCGCCGCCCTGCACCGTCGTCAAAGGGTTGCCCAAATCGTGAACGATGCCACCGATGGCTTGACTGAGGATGTGCAGCATCTTCTCGGTCTGTTCACGCTTCTGGCGCTCGGTGTTGCGCTCCTGCTGTAGCACATATTTGGTCAAAAACTCGTTGCGCTCGAACCGCTCACTTCTGAGGGTGAACATGAGCGGCACCGCCATGAGTACCACGGCTATCGCCGAAATGCCCGCGACCTCCTGCCACTCCCAGCGGCCATATCGCACCGAATCGGAGATGATTCCTATCGCGCCCAATATCAAGATGCCGAGCAGTTGCAACGACAGCCAGCGTATTTGTAGGCGCTGAAGCCGAAATAAGATCAGTACAAAGTAGGCCGCGACAAAGGGAATCGAGAATTCGTTGGATTTAAAAAGCAGCGCAGCCAGCGAAATTAAAGTTGCAACTACTAGGCACGACTGCCAATAGCGAACGAAATTGCGGTGAAACGCCACAAATACTAGCGACAGATGGATGCTGCCCGCCAGGATAAGTACAAATATCTTCGAGTGCGGGATAATAAAGCCGCCATCGCTGATGACATGGAGTAGCGCCGCGAGGACGCTGAGGCCCGCTGTCAGAAAGATGCTGGCTCGAACCGTCGAGCGCATCCGCGAATAGTAGCTTTCTTGAAAAGTGCGCTCAACTTCCGCCGGAAATCTTAATTGACGAATGAAGGCTTGGCCCCTGGCCTTTGTCATTTTGATTTCCATGCTTCAAAGTCTCTTTTTCTCACTTTATTTTAGGGGGCGCACACACCCTGACTATACCGCCCCAACCCAACTGCAAAACAGTTTGTCCGGCCTGCGAGTTAGCATCCCGAACCCACTATGTGAATCCTTATAATCAGTGTCGCGGGACAGAGAGAAAAATGCACGTCGTTGGAGCCGTTTCTTCTTGTTTTGGCTGACTCTTCTTGGACGCTTTTCTCAAAGCCACTGACAACATTATCTGACACACAGATTGTCGTGTAGTGTTGTGTTTATAAGTCCGTAACACTGCCTCTATAAACTCGCCCACCAGTGACATCGAACTTCGCTCTGGCTATTCATGGTGGTGCAGGCAACATCACCCCGCAAAATCTTTCTCCCGAATTGGAACAGGAAAGCCTCGCCGCTTTGCAAGGCGTGCTGGAAATGGGCTATTCGCTGCTCAGTGAGGGGGGAAAGAGTCTGGATGTGGTCGAGGCCGCTGTGCGGATGCTGGAAGATTCGCCGCTGTTCAATGCGGGCAAGGGCGCTTGTTTCAATCACGAAGGGCAAAACGAACTTGATGCCTCCATTATGGATGGGCACACTTTGCAAGCCGGGGCGGTTGCTGGAATCACCACCATTCGTAATCCCATCAGCGCGGCGCGTGCTGTCATGGAGCGTTCGCCTCATGTGCTACTCATCGGTTCGGGAGCCGAACGATTCGCCGCCGAGCAAGATTTGGAGATCGTCGACCCCTCGTACTTTCACACTATGCGACAGTACGAGCGTTGGGAACTAGCCCGCCGCGAAAATCGATTGGGCGAAGAAAAAATGGGCACGGTTGGGGCTGTTGCCTTCGATGCCCACGGAAATTTAGCTGCCGCGACCTCGACCGGGGGCATGGTCAACAAGCGCTATGGGCGTGTGGGCGATTCGCCCATCATAGGCGCGGGTACCTACGCCAATAACGCCACCTGCGCAGTCTCGGCGACCGGACATGGCGAGCATTTCATCCGTAATGTTGTGGCTTACGATATTTCGGTTTTGATGGATTACAAGGGATTGTCGCTGCAAGAAGCCGTTGATGAAGTCGTGTTGGGTAAGTTGGTTCGCAGTGGCGGCGACGGCGGAGTTATTGCCGTTGATAATGGTGGCGCTGTCTCAATCGTCTTCAACTCGGCGGGCATGTATCGCGGCCAAATCGGCGCTGATGGCGTTGCCAGCGTGAATATCTTCAAATAACCCGTAGTGCCACTGTCACCCCTTTTGGAGACCCACGCATTTTTTCTTAATCTTCGCTCAAATAGGGCGCACTAACACAAGTTAGTGTGCCTTTTTGAAATGCACATTTAACCTCGTGTTGCCTTCTTCAAAATGAGTTTGAATTAGGCTCTAATAGTGATTGAATCCCGAACTGAAGAAGCCTTTGGTGCGCCTGGTATCGAACCACGTTGGACGAACGGTGCCAAAGAGGGCGTTGGAACGGCTTATGCCGCTTCCGCGCGCATCTGGTTCACGCTATGGAATGGCGTGTTAACCGAGGTGTATTACCCAACCATCGACCTCCCCCAGATACGCGATCTACAGCTCCTCTTCTCCGATGGCAAGTCGTTCTGTCACGAAGAAAAACGCGATTTCGTTAACCGCATCGAGCGCCTCGAACCCGGCCTCGGTTACCGTTTAATTAACACCCACCACTCCAACTCGTACCGCATCGTCAAAGAGGTCATCACCGACCCGCATCTGGCTTGTGTGCTGATGAACTGCCGCATTGAGGGCGATCCGGCAATTGTCGAGAATCTCAACATCTATGCGCTTTGTGCCCCACACCTCAATGGTGGTGGCGCCGACAATACCGCGATGGTGCGCGAAGTCGCGGGAAAGACCATCCTGTGCGCCATGAAAAAGGGCGGTGAACTTACTGACAGCCAGGCATGGTTGGCGCTCGGTTGCAATGTGCCCTTTGGCAAAACGGGTGTTGGCTTCGTGGGTGCCAGCGATGGCTGGACCGACCTGCACGACGATTACAAGTTCGATTGCACCTTCACCAAGGCATCGCATGGTAACGTCGCTCTCACCGGAGAAATTCTTGCTCCCTATGAGCGCGGCGTTCGCGAGTTCACTATCACTCTGGCTTTTGGTTCTGGCAAGCACTCTGCCGACACCACATTGCTACAAAGCCTCAGCACACCTTACGCCCACCACCGCGACCGCTTTTTCACGCAGTGGCAGCGCCCGCAGCGCCACATCATCGGCGATTTGTCCTCGCAAAGTGGCGATGGTGGAAAACTATTGCGCTCCAGCTATAACGTGTTGCTTGCGCACGAAGACAAGCGCTTCCCCGGTGCGCTCATCGCCTCCATGTCCATTCCCTGGGGCGAAGCCAAAAACGACGAAGATACCGGAGGCTATCACCTCGTGTGGCCGCGCGACATGGTCAACTCGGCGACCGGTTTGTTGGCCGCAGGTCAAAGCGAAACCGCCTCGCGTGCGCTGATCTATCTGGCCGCTTCGCAGTTCCCAGATGGTAGCTTCGCGCAGAACTTCTGGATTGATGGAAAACCTTACTGGCTCGGCTTGCAGTTGGACGAAGTGGCTTTCCCGCTTCTGCTCGCGCGCAAACTGCAAGAGATTGCTGCCCTTAAGGGCTTCGATCCTATGCCACTGGTGACACGCGCGGCCCGCTTCCTCGTCATTAATGGCCCCGTCACCGGGCAAGAGCGTTGGGAAGAGGCCAGTGGCCTATCGCCTTCGACCCTCGCTGCCGTCATTGCGGGCCTTTTGAGTGCCAGTGGCTTTTTACGCGAGATGGACGATGAGAAAAGCGCCCAATTCCTCGACGATTATGCCGACTGGCTCGAAGGCAACCTCGACCGTTGGTGCGCGACCGAAGAAGGCGAACTGTTGGAAGGCGAACCCCGCCACTATGTCCGCATCAATCCGCTGGGACTTGGCTCGGAGTTGCCCGAAAACCCGCCTTGCGACGAAGAGTACGAACTGACCAGCCAGGAGCCGGGCACTGATAAAGTGCGCCGTGCCCGCGAAGTGTTCGATGGTGGCTTCCTCGAACTCGTCCGCTACGGCATTCGTCGCCCCGACGATCCGTTGGTGCGTTCCTCGGTCAAAGTGTTGGATGCCGTTCTATTGGCCGACACACCGCGTGGTGCTTGCTTCTGGCGTTACAATGGCGATGGCTATGGTCAGCGCGACGACGGCAACCCTTACCACTCGCACTGGGGGGTTGGGCGCCCTTGGCCGTTGCTGGGTGGCGAGCGCGGCCATTATGAAGTGGCTCTTGGTTGGGATCACGGTGGCAACCCCGACCGCTGGATTTGGTCGCTCGAAGGTTTCGCTTCGAGTGCCGGATTGTTGCCCGAACAAATTTGGGATTTGCCCGACCTACCCGCCAAACACCTTGAAACGGGCCGCTCGACGGGTGCCGCTCGTCCTTTGGCCTGGGCACACGCCGAATACATCAAGTTGCTGCGCTCCAAACGCGATGGCCGCATCTTCGATACCGTCAATGAAGCAAGTGCCCGTTATGTTGAGGGCAGAATCGAACCTCGCCGCGATTTGCTGATGTGGGGGCCGAAATTCCCTTCGCGGGCCATCTCACAAAATTGCACTCTGCGCGTCATACGCGGTGAAAAGTTCATTGTGCTGTGGGCACTTGATGGCTGGAAAACCAGGCACGAGTCCGAGTCGATTTCCACCCCGATTGGTGTGCATTATTACGACTTGCCCGCGCCCAAAGTCGGCGAAAAGTTGGAGTGGACATTCCGCGTTGGCGATAACTGGGAAGGCCGCAACTTCGAGATCATCGGCAAAGAGTAGGTTTTCAGGGGGTGAATTTCGTGTTCGCCCTCGAACTGCCTGTTAGAGTCTGGTGACAAACGCCAAAAGCGCCTCGATCTTAGGATCGGGGCGCTTTTCATTTGGTTGCAAAGATTAGATGTGCAAATCTTTCTCGACGGCAGCAAGCTTGTAGCGAGCCATCGCCAGGTTGGCGCTGGAGCGGTTGAGTACCAGGTACACGAAGATTTCGGGGTTCTTGGCGAGCGGGCGGATGATGTGGTACTGGGAGTTGAGCGAGATCAGGATGTCCTCGATGCTCTCACGCAGGTTGAGTGCCTTCATCACTTTGAGTTTGGAGCGGACAACTTCCGAGTTACCAGCAGCAGCAACTTCGAGGTTGAGAGGGCCGCCGCCAGCAGTGCCCATAGCCATGCCGGAGTTGCCATCCACAAGGGCGACAGCGACAGCGCCGTCAATTTGCATCAGTTCGTTAAGCGATTCTTTAAGATTGTTAGCCATAGAGATTTGGTAGGGCTCTGGAGTAGAGCCAATAATTGGTTGAATATCTGGTGCGAAGCTAACTGCTACATCCTCGGACTGAGATTCGGCGATTGGTTCGGGTTTAGTAGAAGAGAGGCCGCATTCAGGAACATAAACCTGAATTGACTCCGGCGAACTCGCTGCTTCTGGTTCCTGAACTAAAACTGGTTCGGGAACAGCGACAGGTTCGGGAACAGCGATAGGTTCAGGTTCAGGTGCCACTTCGGCAACAGCAATTGCTTCCACTTCGGCTAACAGCCACTGTGACTGCGCTTTTGGCGAGCTTGCATGAGTGATGGTTGGTCCGTATCCCCGTTGGCGTCGCACCTGGGGGCCGGCCATACCTTCGCATGTAATGACCAATTCCTCGACTTCTTCCGTTGTCCTTTCGTCGACAGCGGGTGGTTCCATGACCATTGTGGAAGAGGGGGCGGCTGCTTCCGGGAGAGGAAAATCGGCGCTTGATATTTTTCCCTGCGACCCGTTTGCATCTGGCGCAATGTCAAACGACATCCCGCTTAATCCGCGTTTGATCTTGGAGAAAAAACCAACTTTATTGACGATTTCCTGTTCTTCTGTATTCATGGGGTATCACCTTCTGTATCGACCTATTCCGAATGTACGTGTTTACGTAGCGTGTATTCACTAACGCACAGCGCCCCATGTTCGCATCTATCTTGCCAATAACCTATATCTGGGAAAGTGTTGAGAAATATATCTTTGAGGGTTTTCACCGTTGCCAGAGCAGTCTTGGAAATTGTAGCTGCTCATTAATTGGCTATTTTCTCTGTATTTGAGGGAAATCCCTTTGAAAAATTTTAATTTTGCGGGATATTCACTCTTGCAATTTCTTAGACAGACTGTACCCAATTCAATCGGGTTCCTGGAAATGTAAATTAATTTACATTCAGCAAACTCTGATGGCTTCCGTAAAAAAATATGCCTCAATAAGATAACAAATCCAACTCCACCAATGCCATACCATGAATAAACGAAATTTGAAATAAATTTCCCGTTAAAAAAATATATACGCCCTGTAAAAATGCATTTTGGGGGTATTCCCGGTCAGAGAGGCTTATGGCGGTTCGGAAGCCTTTTCGCAGAGGAAAACCGTCCTCTTGTCCCAATTCAAGCGTGAAAACGGGAGAAACACAGAGGGCAGGGGCGAATTTAACAGCTTGCGCCTAGTTTGCTAACACACCATCAAGTATCAATTAGCAGGCCAAAAAAATTATAAAAAGAGATGAGAATTAAAAAGCGAAACCGAGGGAAGTATCCATTCCCCCGGCTTCTAGATGCCGTGATTTGCATCGCCGATGACATTTAAGGTTTTGCAGAAATTAAAGCCACACGTCATATCACTTGACCACCCTCACAGAATAAGAAAAAGTCTGGAGTGAGGGGAGGGAATCAAACCCCCGCTTTGTGGAAGGGCGCAAAACCGCTCGATCCGGCGAACACGGAGAATGCACAACTTGTGAGGAACATCTTGAGATTCAAACCAACCGAAAACTCCATAGTTCCCGTGCGTCTACCGTTCCGCCATCCGCGCATGAAAATTGAAAGTGCGCGGAGCAGGATTCGAACCTGCACGTTGGCTGCTTCAACTTGTTCTTGAAATTGAGCTTGCCTCGATAATAAATTTTACCGCATCGGTTACAAGCCAACAAAAAGGGGGACGAACCGTGTTGTTCGTCCCCCTTTGAATGTCACTGCGAAATTAGCGCAGCAAGTAGCCGAATAGTGTCGCCCCGACATTCTTTTCGGGGGCTTCCGAATCGTTCGCCTGTTCGCGCGCGAATTTCACGGCTTGCGACAGTTTCTCTATGCGTTCCAGCAACTCGCGCTTACGCGGAATCGGCAGGGCGCCCGACTGTTTGACCGTATCCCAGTAGCCAACGACTATGTCTTCGGTGATGAGCTGGGTTTGCGCCGGATGTTTTTCGGTGGCCTCATACATCACAATTGGGCGCTGCACCTTTTTGGTGCGTTGCGTTGCGATAGAAACCGTTTTATATAGCCCGGAGTTCGGGTCGCTCAACCAGTCGTCGGCTGGGTCGAGCGTTGGCATTTTATCGACGAAGGTATGCAAGTCGGTCAGTTGCTTTTCCAGGAACAGCAAGAACGGCACGGGGGCTTGCGCGATGAGTGTTTGACCATCGACCACGACATCCGCAAATGCTGAACAGTTGGCGAAGTCCTTGGTCGCCGTCACGTCGAACAGCTCGCCCAGCAATTTGGCGACTTGTCCGAGGACATCGGTCGCTTCCATTTGCACGCGCTTCTGTTCGGGCGGGTAATCTTCGCCTTCCTCGTCGCGCTTGCGATAGTTTTTGGAAAATCCGGTGAACAATTCACCCTTCTGGGAGTTTTTGTGCAAATCGGTGAAGTCGCCATAAACGCGCGATTTAACCGACTTTTCGATGGCCACAATTTGATTAAGTTTGGGCATGAGAGGTTGTTTCCTTTGTAATAGTGATTGTACAGTGTGACTTATCACACTAATCGTGCGACCCGCTGCATTCTTATAAAATGCCGTCGAGTAGTTCGCGCGATTGCTCGTCGAGGGCGTTCAAATCGGCGAAGTCGAAGCGGTTGCCGTCCACGTCCAGCATCATCAAGCGCGACTCTCCATAAAAGAGGGCGTTGGTCGAAAGGTTATTCGCGACAAATTCGCGGCGTCCCCGGTCGGTATCGACCACGAAGTAGGCCACACCACCGTCTTCGCGCACCGATTCGATGCGCGCCACACGCGCCGTCAAATCGCGGCGCTTCATTTCTTCCTGCGCCGCTGTCCACGAGTCGGCATCCAACTCCTGCTGTGGATTGACGAGCAGCGCCAATTCCTTATCTTTGGAGTCGAGTAGCGCCAGATAGCGGTTGGGGCGCGAGAGCGGTGAGGCCCACACGGGCTTCACGTTCCACGCGCACTTGTCGCCTTCGATATGGGCGCACAGCCACTGCTCGCGCCGAAAAAGTTCAATCTTCATGGTTTGGGTTGAGGCGGCGCGTCCAGTCCGCGAGTTCGCTTTGACCTTCGTGTTCGAGTGCTCCGATCACGCCTTCAATGTCGGCGCGTGGTCGGTTCTGACTCAATTTAGCTTTGGCTTCAAGGCGAGTTACTTTCATCTCGAAGCCGACAATCGCTTTGCGCAAATTCTGCTGCCAGTCGGCGGGCGCCTCCAGGCGCCAGCGCGGGTTACGTGTGCTTTCGTATTTGTCGATGAGGCGCGTTAATAGCGCCTCGACTTGCTCATCGTCCTCAATAATGCGCGGCACGCCATAGGCATGGACTACCACATAGTTCCATGTCGGCACCGCGAGTTCGGTTTCATACCACGAGGGCGAAATGTAGCCATGCGGGCCGCTAAAGATCACCAGCACTTCGCGCTCATCGAAATTGCGCCACTGTTTATTGGCGCGTGCCATATGCGAAATCAGGGTTTGCGATTCGGCATCCCACTCGAACGGTAAATGCGAGGCTTCCAATCCGCCTTCGCCGTTCGAGACCAGAGCCGCGAACGAATTTTCGCTGATGAGGCGCCCGATGAGTTCGCTGTCTTCGAGAACGAACGATTTCGGTTGATACATGGGCAAGCCTTAAAAGTCCACGTGGCAGTTCAGCCAACCCTCATCGAAGCGAACGTCGAAACGCTTGTAGAAGCCGATAGCGGGTTCATTCCAGTCGAGTACCTGCCACATCAGCCCGGTACAGTTGGTGTCGCGCGCGGTTTGAATCGTTGCTTCCAGTAGCGCTTGTCCCACGCCGCGCGCGCGCGCGCTTTCAGTTACAACCAAATCTTCCAGATATATGCGTTTGCCCTTCCAGGTCGAATAGCGGTAGTAGTACAGGGCGATACCGATAACTCCTTTCTCCGCATCATCGGCGACGAGCAGACCATAAACGGGGTTGGGGCCGAAGCCATCCTCTTCCATTTTCTGGGGCGTGGTTGTGACTTGTTCGGCGGCCTTTTCGTACTCGGCCAGTTCCTGGATGAGTTCAAATGCGCGCGGCACATCGGCGCGTGTGCCGGGGCGAATGGAAATGCTGCTCATTATTCTGTCACCCCGATGATTTCGTTGATTTCGCTTTGTGTTTTCACGAGCTTGGCGAATTCGCCATTTTTCTCCATCAATTCGGCGTGAGTGCCGGTTTCGACGATTTCACCCTTATCCAGCACCACTAAGCGCGTCGCGTTGCGAAGCGTCGCCAGTCGGTGTGCGATGGCGAACACGGTTCGCCCTTCGGTCAAGTGTTTCATGGCGGCCTGAATCTGCTTTTCGGTTTCGACATCGACGCTGGCCGTGGCCTCGTCCAAAATCAAAATCTTCGGGTTGTGCAGAATGGCGCGTGCAATCGAAACGCGCTGGCGTTCGCCGCCCGAAAGTTTGGCTCCACGCTCGCCGACGATGGTATCGTAGCCATCCGACTTCGCCAGAATGAATTCATGGGCGTGCGCTGCGCGCGCTGCTTCTACAATCTGCTCGAACGAAGCGTCCGGCTTTCCGTAGGCGATGTTATCGGCGACAGTACCATTGAACAGGAATGGCTCCTGCAACACGATGCCGATGTTGCGCCGCCAGTGCTGCAAGTCGAGGTCACGGTAGTCGATGCCGTCAATCTCCAATCGTCCGGCGTCGGGTTCGTAAAAGCGGCAGATGAGGTTGATCGTCGTCGATTTGCCCGCTCCCGATTTACCGACCAATCCGATGAAGTCGCCGGGTTTGGCCTCGAAGCTCAAATCCTTGATGACCGGGTTCGACTTGTCGTAACCAAAGCGCACGCCGTCGAAGCGCACATGTCCGGTGATTTCGGGCGTTTGCCCGCCGCCGACATAATCCTCGCGTTTAGAGTCGATGACCTCGAAGATTTTCTCCGCGCCCGCCATAGCCCGCGAGAACCAGTTGTTGACTTGAGCGAACCACTGCATCGGGCCGTACACCAAGCCCAGATAAGCGTTCGCGCGCCAGAAGTCGCCGAGCGTCAATTCGCCGCGATACACGAAGTAACCGCCTACCGCCCAGTTGATGATGGCGCCCAGACTGGTGCAAAAACTCATCAAGCCGAAAATGGCCGACCAGTAGTTGTCAGCCACCATTCCCGCTTCTTTCAACTGCGTGTTGAAGTGGGTGAACTTCTTGTTTTCGAGGTCTTCCTGTGCGAAGGCTTTCACCACGCGAATGCCCGTCAACGACTCGTTCAAGTGGGTGTGAAAGCGCCCCCAACGGCTGCTGACGCGCCCGAATAGCGTCGCCATGCGCTTCCAGAAGAAGACGCCGATGAACACGACGAGCGGAATCGGCGACATCACCGCGAGTGCCAGCTTCCAGTTGATGAGGAACAACAGGAATAAAACCCCCACCACCAGCAGGAAGTTCGTCACCAGAAACGGCAGACCTTCGCTCAAGAATCCCCACACGCGGTCAGTGTCCTGAGTGATGCGCGAGGTAATTTGACCGACCTGTTTACGGTCGAAGAAGCCGAGTTGCAGGTGCTCGACCGCTTTATACACATGCGCCCGCAGATCGGTGGCGATGTGTCCCGCTAACCATGTCGTCAGCCGCGCCGACAGGATTTGCAAGCCAATGGCACACACCAGCACGCCTATCCAGGCCGCGATTAAAAGCCACAATGTCGGCAGGTTGGCGCGCGAACTCAGCACGCGGTCAATCAATATGCCCTGAATCGTTGGTGGCGCCAGATTGAGTAAAGTCGCCGTCACCGAAGTCATCGCCAATGCGATTGCTTGCTTCTTATATGGCCCCAGATACGAGGCCACGCGCAGTAACGTCTGGTTGCGGTTGATGCAAGCCGGACAGATGCCATCCGGTTCAGGCAATAGCCGTCCACACTTCTCGCATCGTGTCTTCTTCTGCTCCAGATTGATCGAAAGCGGCTTGCCTTCGATGAGTTGTTCCAACCCGCGCGCCGCCTCCGAAAATCGCGGTGCCAAGTGCAGCGAATACGACAGAACGGGCAGGGTAGCCCCCGACTTCAGCGTGATTTCGAGCCGTCCGCCGCTGAGCAGCGGTTGATGGCGTGCGCTTTTGAGCGAGTCGAGCGCGAACGAGTAAAGCTCTCGATGCTCGGAATCGAGAACGTGCAGTTGGGACGCCGAGATTTCCAGACGCTGAAAACCGAAGTTCCCATCGGGGTTCAGATCGGAATCGAGCGTAATCAAAATCTCTTCACCTTTCGCGGGTGAAGCTGTGCCGGACGAAGACTGGAATGTGTGAATTTGCGGCGAACGCATAACGAAAAACTATTGGTTTCGGTCGGTTGGTGCGGTGCCAGACAAACAAAAACGGGCACCGCCGGAAGTGGCGAGGCCCGTCAGAGAAGTGCAAAAAATTTATCGCAGGGAGTGGCGGGCCGGATCGAAAAGGCGGAATCGTGCTGCTTGCATTTTCATAGAAGTTCTCCTGCCCGCTGGGGACGTTCCTAATTTAGACCGCTCGCCGCCTTTGGCGCAAGCCCTCAATTTTCTGTCAAGCCCGATTCCATGAGCGTGCCTTGATGGAAAACCATCTGCCAACTCCCGTCTCGCAATTTCCAGATTGAGCTACGCAGCGAACTAACAGCGCCCGCTTCGCTGCTTTCCCTTCTCGTCACTCTATAAGTCGCCAGAACCGCATCGAAGGCAAGCACCCGAATCTCGAACTGCGATATTACTCGACGAATATCCCCGGCTTCGCCTTTCAGTGCTTCAAGGATTTGGCTTTTATCGAAGACGCACGCCGAACTGCCAAATTCGCGAAAATCGTCGGCGAGTAATCGCCCGACTTCATCCTGGTTACGCCTGATTTCTGGTTGCAACAGGCGCTCTTCCAATTGGTACAACTGCTGTTCGAGCGAGTCCTGCATAGTTACCTCCTACAGTTTTTTGGTCAGATACAGCACATCGCCCCAAGGTGTCGGAACGGCGCCGCGCCCATCGGGAATATAGCCCAACTTCGGATACAGCCGTTGGGCGTTGCCATAGTCGGCAGTCAATCCAAAGCCAATGCCCATCTCCTTGTGCCCCGCGTGGCGTGCCATTTTCTCGCATTCCTTGATGAGCGCCGTCCCAATTCCGCGTTTTTGCCAGTCGCCCACCACGTTCATGTCATTGATTTCGGGAATACCCGCTTCGGCGAACGGCGCGTACTCTGGCGTCCAGACGATATTGGTGTAGCCAATCACTGTTTCCGCCTCATCAGTGGCGACAATCGTCACCCGCGAGCCTTCTTCGTTCTCGCGCCAGTAGCGCACATATTGCTCGTGCGGCTTGTTCCACGACTTGAACGCCTCGAAAACAGCGCCCACATCGTCGGCCTTCATGGCAAGAATCGAATAATTCGGCTCCTCTAATCCCGTCGGAAATCCGTCGATGCTGACGCTGTTTTTGAGACGCCTATAAATTTGCATCTGTTCCGGCCCCTGCTTGTCGGCCCATGTGAGCAACATATCGCGCTGTTCGCGGAAATCGTACAGTGGCACGGCATAGCCGCATGAGGTCAGCACCGACGAAACGTGCTGCACCACGAAGTGCCGTTCGCCCGGTGTGGGCGGAAAATGAGCGCGCAGTTCGCGTCCCCGCTCTGAGTCCAGAGCCACGATTTCTCCCTCTCCGAACAGGCGCAAAATGCATGGCTCGCCCTCGAAGGCGCAAAACATCAGCGTTAAGCGGCCATCCGTTCGCAAGTGAGCGGCGGTTTCGTTGCCGCTGCCCGTCAAGTCGAGATAGGCAACCGTGCATTCATCCAGCACTCGGAGCGAGTCAATACCCTTCGGCGATACATTGACGCGCCCGCCCATACTAGATGAAGCGGTGAAGAACATCTGTTGCGTTTCGATAAAACTGCGCAACTTCGGACTAATGACGGGATGGAATTTACCCATAGGAATTATGCTGTGCCCCCAACACCCTATTGAAAAGGTTATCCCTATCAGGGCAAAACCTGCCGGAATGGCCAAAATTTTTCCCTGAACCCTTTTTCATAAAAATTCGCGTTTTCACTAAATCGCCCTCTTTTTCACTGAAAATCGGTGCCCACACGCGGAATCTCTTTTTCTGGACTGACTTGTTTCGTCATGCTGAAACTTTGTCAAGTCTAAAAATCAATGGCAACGGGCTGTATAATTCCCTTTCTGTAAAATCGGCCCGCGTCCTCTAAAAACGCGAAGCCCCCTTATCTTTCACTTCATGATGCAAAATTTCGGGTCGAACCCGTCGTCAGTTATTAATTTCCCGCAACGCGAGGCCAATGGTCGGTCTAGTGGGCGAGAAGTTATGTTGGCGCCGCAGAGTCTCGAAGCCGAGCAAGCCGCCCTGGGCGCGTGCCTGATTGAGCGCGACGCCATCGCTCAGGCGCTCGAACTCCTCAAGGAAGAGGATTTCTACCGCGAACACCACAAAAAGATTTACAAGGTCATCCTCAAACTCTTCGACCGTGGCGAGCCTGTTGACGTTGTCACCGTTTCGGAGGATTTGCGGCGTTCGGGTCAGTTAGAAGAATGTGGGGGCGGTGAATATCTGGTGTCGCTGATGGAGGCGTGCCCGTCGTCGGCCAACGTCGAAGCCTACGGTCGCGTGGTTCAGCAGAAGAGCATTCTGCGTCAGCTCATCTCCGCGTCCGAGCAAATCAAAGGTTGGGCCTATCAACCCGACACCGAAGAAGTCCACACCCTCGTTGACCGAGCCGAAAAGAAAATCTTCGAAATCGGCCAAAAGCAACTGCGCGACGGTTTCACCCACATCAAGCCGCTGTTGATGACGGCCTACGACCAGATCGAGCGCCAGTTCCAGCACAAAGGCGACGCCACCGGAATTCCCACCGGTTTCTACGACCTCGACAACATGACCAGCGGACTCCAACCCGCTGACCTCATCATCTTAGCTGCGAGGCCTTCGATGGGCAAAACCGCGTTGGCGCTCAACATCGCTCACCATGTCGCCCTCAAAGAGCGGCATCCGGTGGCTGTGTTCTCGCTCGAAATGTCGAAGGAGCAGTTGGTTCAGCGTTTGGTGTGTTCACAGGCCGAAATCAAATCGCAGGACTTGCGTCGTGGGCGCGTTCAGGACTCCGACTGGCACCGCATAACCAACGCGGTCAACGAACTTTATCAGGCCAACATCTTCATCGACGATTCGCCCAACGCCAGTACCTTCGAAATGCGTGCTAAAGCGCGTCGTTTGACCGCCGAATACGGCCAGCTCGGCCTCATCGTCATCGACTACTTGCAGTTGGCGCACTCGTCGGGCAAGAGCGAAAACCGCGTGAACGAAATCTCGGAAATTTCGCGCGCTTTCAAGAGCATGGCGCGCGAGCTGAAGTGCCCCATCATCGCGCTTTCGCAGCTTTCGCGTAGCGTAGAACAGCGCGAAGACAAACGCCCAATGCTCTCCGACCTTCGTGAATCAGGCTCTATCGAGGCTGACGCGGACATCGTGATGTTTATTTATCGCGCGTCGTACTACCGTCGCAAGGCGATGATGAAAGATGGAGAGATCGATCCCAACGCCGAGCCTGATCCCGATGAGGGCGTGGCCGAGGTCATCATCGGCAAACACCGCAACGGCCCTGTCGGTGCCGTTAAGTTGGCCTTCCAACCTGAATACGCCCGCTTCGGCAACCTTGTGCGCGATTACAATGGTGGTTACGACGACTAGAAATCCTTGAAGAGAGACGAGAAAAATGGCTGATAGTACCCCTCAATGCCTCTATTCTGAGCAGTTTGTTCTCGGTGCCTGTTTGGTAGAGCGCGATGCCATCTCTCAGGCGATGGCATCGCTCAGGGAAGAGGATTTCTATCGTGACCATCATAAAAAAATTTATAAGGTCATTCGTAGGCTCTTCGACAAGGGCGCCCCTGTTGATGTGGTGGTGGTCGCCGAGGAACTGCGTCGTACCGGACAACTCGAAGAATGTGGTGGTAGCGATTATTTGCTTGCGCTTGTCGAGTCATGTCCTTCATCCAATGTGGGAAATAGTGCCCGTATTGTTCGGGACAAGAGCCTATTGCGTCGGCCATAGTGCGTCCAATATTAGAGTCCTTCCATATTCGAGTAGAGCGACTCCATAGGCTTTGCTCCAAACTGCGCCGGGTGAGATTTCGTTTCTCCCTGACGCTGGTTTGGTTGTGCCTGTTGACTGGTGTGAGTTGGGGGCAAGTTGCCCCGCAAATCCCAAAAAAACCTATTGCCGTCGTTCATTCCACGCCCGAACTCAATGAGATTCGGTTGCTTTTTCGCCAGGGGATGTACCACCATATCATCGAGAGGGCCACTATCGCGCTCGATAAAGCGGGGAAACCCGCCGCTGAGTTTTTATATTGGCGTGGCTATGCTCGTCGCCAAATCAGCTTGCTCGACGAAGCGCGCGCCGATTTAGAGCCGCTGGGTGACATCACCGGATGGGCCACACTGCCTTCGGCGAAGGCGCTCGCGGCGGAAGTGGATGCACTTATCGCGTTACGCCCACCCCACCAACACGACATTCGCGATGGCGATAAAGTGGTCTTTCGCGTTTATTACGAAGAGGAAAGCTCCTTTCTCACCAATGTCATCGACTCGCTGCCCAAAGGCTACAAGGCGGCGTCCACTTTCACCGGAGAGCAAACCGAAGGCGTTCCCGTGTTTGTCTTCGGTGAGTGGCGCTACGAGCGGTTCGTCCAACTGATGACGGCCTACAGCAAAAAGCCGCCGCGCCTCTGGTGGCGCATTTTGAGCCATGCCGGGGCGATTTTCGTCAGCCAACGCAACCAGATCGGCGAGTCGTTCAAGGCCGATTATGCCTACTTGCCTGTACTGTTCAGCCACGAAATGACTCATTTGCTTACTCGCAGCGTGTTAGGCAACCCGCGCGATTTTCCGAACTGGTTCAGCGAGGGCATGGCGCGCTGCGCCGAGGCTGTTTATCTGCCCTCCTTCATCGCGCAAAACGACCGAACCATACAGCAGTTGCTCGCAAAGAACGCGATATTGCCGCTCGACCAGCTCGCTTCGTCTAATGCTCTGCAAACCGCTGTCGATAACCAAAAAGGCGGCACTCAAAATAGTGATGCCTATGCTCAAAGCTACAACATGACTCGTTATTTGCAATCTTTACTTAACGGTAAGAAAATGCCTTACTTCATCGTTTTGATGCGCGATAAAGAGGGGTTTTCTGGCGCTCTAAAACAGGAAACCGGAATGACGATAGACGAATTCTATCAGTCGTGGCTCAAAGCTATCGATTCTCCTGATAATCACTTCGAGCAATAAGTTGGAAACAAATAAAAAGGAATGCTAAAGATAAGTTTCATCTCAGCTTTGTTGCATCTGTTTAACTGCGCGCCGTGAACCTTTGTTGCTCTTTAATTCTGACTGCATTGTGTTTGTTTGGGCAGTCAGTAAGAGCACAAACAATTCCAGATTCTACGCCACCTGCACAAATCCCGTTGGGGCTTCCGCCAACTCTCTTGGCGCATTCGACGCCAGAAATGATTCATATCCGCGAGCTTTTCATGCAGGGGTTGTATCTGCAACTTATCGAAAGCGCGACGGATTCGTTGGACAGGGACAATGCAACCATACCCAACCCCGAACTGCTGTACTGGCGCGGCTTCGCTCGCAGGCGCAGCGGTTTGTTCGAGGGCGCTCACACCGATCTGCAGCTGTTGGGCAACATCACGGGCTGGTCTAAATTCGCAACCGCCAGCCAACTCACCACTGAACTGGGGCAACTCATCGCACAGCGCCCACCCAACCACAAGGATGTCGTCATTGATGGCAAAGCCGTGTTCTGTGTTTATTACGACGAAGACGACGAATTTCTACACACCGTCATGAACGCTTTGCCCAAAGGCTACGAGACGGCAACAGAGTTGGTTGGTACTCAAACCGAAGGCATTCCCATCTTCGTTTTCAACTCAGCTCATTACCGTCAGTTCGTCAAATTTTTCTCCACGCTCAGTCATATTCCGCTGCAAGGCTGGTGGCGTATCGGCAACCTGAATGGCACCATCACCGTGAGCCAGAACAACGAACTTGAGGCGCCGCTCGCGGCTAATTGTCCCGATATGCTGCGCCTGATGAGCCATGAAATCACCCATCAATTGATACACCGCACCGTCGGTGAAATCGGCAATTTCCCGACATGGTTCAACGAAGGCATCGCGCGTACCGCCGAGGCACCTTGCAACCCCCAATTTTACGCTCAGAACGACGAGAAAATCGGCCAATTGCTCGAACACAACGCGATTTTGCCCCTCTATCGCGTCGCCTCACCTGATGCTTTTTACCATTCCGTCGAGCAAATGAAAAAAGGGTCGCAGCAGTACGATGCCTACGCTCAGGGACTCAGCATGACGCGCTATTTGGAGTTCCTACTCAAAGATGAAAATCTGCACTCTTTCCTTACCAACGTTCAGGAAAAACAGTGCTTTGAAAAGGCTCTCTTTGCAGCAACAGGCATGACATCCGAGCAGTTCTATATGTCGTGGCTCGCAGCCGTCACTCGCGCTAACAATTAGGGAAAAGAGCGGAACGAAATCGTGATTATGTTCCGATTTTGCATTGATAGCTGCTCTCGGATTAACTACGCGCCATGTCTGTGCGCCTCTCTTCTCTCGTCGCCGCTGGGCTTCTGGTTTCTGCGTCAGCGGCCCATTCCCAAAATGCTATTGAGCCTTCTACCAACCCCGTTTTACCTACTCCTCCACTCACTGTCCCCATTACGCCCGCTCCTCTCGATGAACAAACTCAGGCCACTCTTGAGGTGCAAAAGCTGCGTGGAATTTTTTTTCCTCTCAAAAATGTGCCCCCCAAGTTAATGGCGTACTGGCTCGACCCCAAAAATCATAAATCCCCATTGGTTGAAGGGGTTAATCCAACACCGCCACGCCAGCTTGACGCATTCGTTTTGCCCGAAGGCATCGAGCGTATAATGGCTCTCGATGCGCCAAAAACGTTTCTCGTTTTTGGTACGGAAAAGGCTTTGGCCGAACTTCGGCCCACCATCGAGGCACTGGATCGTGTCACTCTGGACATCACTGCCCCCGCTCCCGTTGTGGTCTGCGAAGCATCGGCCTACTGGTTTGAATCAGATTCAGATGCCGCAAAACAGTGGCAAAATCTGGCTTCCAGCCCCCGAATCGCCCAACCTCACGAATTGGAAGCGCTCAAAGCACATACCAACGCGATTGTGCAGCCCTTCCAGTGGCGCACAGCGCAGGTCAATAGCACCATAACCTTTCCATTTGAAAAGTTGAACGCCTCTTCACCCGTTGGCAATCTTAATCTCAACATCCCGAATTTAAATAATGGCGAGAAATTCAACTCTTTCATGCCTCGCATCAAGGGAGGGCAGGGCATCGACCCCAATGTTTGGCCTCAGCCAAACCTAGCAGCAGTTTCAGGCATCGACCAAGTAGCGATAACACCTCTCGAAACAACAAACGATTCTGTGCGCCTCTCATTTAGTGCCACTCGGCCGCTAATAGGTACTTTGGCCAACGTACCAATCATTTTGTCGCTGCAAAACAACGATACGATCATCCTCACGCGAAATGCCGATGAACTCAATTTGAAGCCCTTTAAGCCCAACTATGGCACAGTAGTTTTCGCCATCACTGTCCATATCGCCCAATCCCCATCCCCTTGGATTCACTGAGCCTCCAAATGCCTGTTCGTCAATCACGAGTGGGCAATTTTCTCTTTTCCAATACGTTTCATACCTGCACGAAATCGTCAAACTGCGCGCCGTGAAAATTTTGGTGTTGGGAAGTGGCGGGCGCGAACACGCCCTGGTTTGGAAAATTAAGCAGTCGCCACTGGCTGAGCAGGTTTTTTGTAGTCCAGGCAATGCGGGCATCGCGCAAGAGTGCGAGTGCTTCAAAGGCGACCCCGTCGAAATCGCCCGTCAAGTGGGCGCCGATTTCGTTGTCGTTGGCCCCGATGGCATGTTGGCTGATGGCGTTGTCGACCGTCTGAACGAAGCCGGATTTTTGGCTTTTGGCCCCACTCAAAGCGCCGCCCGACTGGAATCGAGCAAAATCTGGACGAAAAACCTGCTCCAGAAGTACGGTGTTCCCACTGCCAAATTCGCTACCTTCGATTCGGCGACTGATGCCAAAGCCTACCTGCACGCGCAGGATGAAGGCGCTTTCGTCGTCAAGGCCGATGGTCTCGCCGTTGGGAAAGGCGTCGTCGTCGCCGCCACCAAAAATGAAGCTATCGCGGGTGTCGATGAAGTGCTGGGTATCGCCTCGCAAACCGTGCAGGGCGACGCGGGCCGTGTTCTCATCGAAGAAATGATGAGCGGCCCCGAAGTCTCGTTCTTCGCACTCTGTGACGGCCAGAATTTGCTTCCCCTCATCGAAGTTCAAGACCACAAGCGCGCATTTGATGGCGACCTCGGCCCCAACACTGGCGGCATGGGTTGCTATTCGCCCGTTCCCTTCTGGAGTCCCGAATTGCGCGAACAGGTCATCGAAACCATCCTCAAGCCCACTCTTGAGGGCCTGAAATCTGATGGCGTCGAATATCGCGGTGTGTTGTATTGCGGGCTGATGCTTACCGAGGATGGCCCCAAAGTCATTGAGTACAACGCCCGTTTCGGCGACCCCGAATGTCAGATTCTTATGACGCTGTGCGAATCCGACATCGTCCCCGCACTGTTGGCGTGCGCTGGAAGCCCAGACTACTCCGTGACCGACATCGAACTTAGTTGGCGCGACGAAGCCGCCCTGCTGGTCGTACTTGCTGCCAGCGGTTACCCCGCCTCCCCACGCCGCGACGACCCCATCATCGGTTTGGAAAGCGTGAGTGATGCTCTCGTCTTCCACGCCGGAACGCGCGCCGCAGACGGCAAAATCCTCACCGCTGGTGGTCGTGTTCTGGGTGTTTTGGGCATAGGGGCCAATTTCGCTCAGGCTCGCCAAAAAACTTACGAGGCCGTTTCCCACATCCACTTCGAGGGCGCCCACTTCCGCTCTGACATCGGAAAACTCGCAATGACTGAATCCGAATAAATAGTTGCGCAACTATTTACAGATACGGCAGCACGACGACGTTGGAAAATGCGCTTGTGCTGCCGTTCTGTGTGGCTGTCACCGTCCACGAACCCACCGGATACCCCTTTCTATCGAACTGCCATGTCGCGTGTCCCTGCGCGTCGGTTTTCACTGTGCGCGTCTCGCTCACTTTTTGAACGTTCGCTAATTCACGCGCCTCATCCGCCGAGTAGTTCAGCTCTAGCGTCACATCTGCCTTCGGTTTGCCCGCAAATTGAATCGTGAATTTGTGGCTAACTGGCGAAATCGCATCGTCGCGCGCAATTTTTAATTCGGGGGCTACAATCGCGTCATTCGAGCCATCCCACAACGCGATAGGTTTTTTCATGCCATCAAAGGTATTTCCTTCGAAGCGATTGCCGCGCGATTTCGAGCCATGAACGGCGATACCAGTAGTTCCGCTCTCAAATTTGTTTCTTTGAACGAAAATACGGCTGGCGCGAATCGAAATCGCCGTATCGGGCCATTTGCTCCACCCCATGCCTACGATCTGACAGCGCGTTGCTTCCACCCTTAGTCCGCTTCCGCCAGTCCCCACTTTATCGCCCGCTATAACGATGCGCCCGCCGCCTTCAAGGCGTGTATTGGGCTTGCGTAGCATGGGCAGAGGCGACGATGGCACTATACGCCAACTGGAATCATTCGCATTCGAGCGCACAAAACCTTTGTCCGTGGCGGGAATCCGAAATACGATGCGCGTCCCGGCATTTTTATTGGCGCTCTCAATCGCGGCCCGCAGCGAACCCGTCCCGTTATCGTGTGTTGTCGTCACAATTGCGACGGCAGGGGGGCGATGATCGGAAGGGCCTGCCCAAATAATTGCCTTAGGAACGAATACAGTCAAGGCAGCAAAAAGCAAAAAATACGGGTATTTCATGGCATAATTTGTTCGGAAGCGCATTTTTGAGCGCGGCGCCCCCTGAGAGGCCCGTTAAACTGCGCCTCATCTACAATTGACGCCCCAAGGGTGTTCCCGTTATGCCTCTTGCCGAAATTCATGTCACGCTCAAGCCTGCGCTCTTCGATGCGCAGGGTCAAACCATCAAAAAAGCTCTCTTGCAACTGGGACACACGGGCGTCTCGGATGTCCGTATCGGCAAATACATTACCGTCGAAGTTAATGGCGATCCTGTCACCTTGCAGAGCGAACTCGACCAGATGTGCCGCCAGCTGCTCGCTAACCCAGTGATGGAAGATTATGAGATCACGTTCAGTGGTCTCGACGCCGCCCAGTTCGAACCCGTTGCCTCCGCCCAGAGCGTCGAAACGCCAGCGGCTCCGGCTCTTGCCGCCGTACTTAACGATGAGACCGTAGCCGTCACGCCTGGCCGCGTTGTTTCGCCCGCTTCTACTGTTGCTGGCGCGCCAGAGCCAGTTGCTACGCCCGGTGGAGTAACCGACCCATTTCAGGTCGATTTTCGCTCCTACGAAGCCATGCCTACCGAAGCGAAAATGGCGCTCCGCACTCTGGCACTACGCAAATACGGCACTTGGATCGAAGGTCAGCTCAAAGGTCGTAACGCCGCCTGGGTTTTGTGCCTCGGTCAAGAGGTGCTGGAAAGCGGCCCTTCCACCGATTCTTACCCGTCCGATCAACATCTGTTGAAAATGGGTGTTCAGCATGACCGTGTGCCCTGGGTCTTTACGCGCCCTAACTAAACCGTCTACACGCGGCAATCGGAAGCCGGAACTCGGAACGGGAAAATAGGACACGAGAATTAATTTCACGTTCGTCTCATTCCCTTTCTGCCTTCTGGTTTCCCTGTTCCGCCTTTCAAACATGCATTTCGCTATTCTCGTATTCCCCGGCACCAACTGTGAACGCGACACGCTCCACGTCGTGCAAGACGTTTTGGGTGAAACGGGCGCGCTCGTCTGGCATGAGGCCACCGATTTGTCGGCCTTCGATGCCGTTATCGTTCCCGGTGGTTTCGCGCATGGCGATTACCTCCGCACTGGTGCCGTCGCTCGTTTCTCGCCCGTTATGGATAGCGTCGCCGAGTTCGCCGCCAACGGCAAATTAGTCTTAGGCATCTGCAACGGCTTCCAAATCTTGTGCGAAGCGGGTCTGTTGCCTGGAGCGTTGCGCCGCAACTACACCTCGCACTTCGTCTGCCGCGATTCTTATTTGCGCGTCGAGTCCAATCGTAACCCCTTCCTACAGCTCTCCAATGTCGGCGACGTGCTGAAAATGCCCGTCCGCCACGGCGAAGGCTGTTACACAGTGGACGACGACACTCTTGCCGAAATGGAACGCAACAATCAGGTCGTTCTGCGCTACGTCAACCGTCGCGGCGAAGTCGATGCGGCTTCCAATCCCAACGGCAGCGTGTCGAACATCGCCGGTGTCTGCAACGAACGCGGCAACGTTTTCGGCCTTATGCCACACCCCGAAGCCGCCAGCGAGTCGATTTTGGGCAGCGCCGATGGCCTTCGCATCTTCACCGCAATGACGCGCGAACTCAACCCAACACGCGCCCGCACGGCGGATATGGATCCGACGATGGTACTTTAAATGGCGACTTGGTTATTTAAAACCGAGCCAAACACCTACTCGTTTTTTGATTTAGAAAACGACGAAGCCACCATGTGGGACGGTGTCACCAACGCTCTGGCGCTCAAACACTTGCGCACAGTTGAGGAAGGTGACACCGTTCTCATCTACCACTCCGGCGATGAGAAAAAAATTGTAGGCGTCGCCGAAGTCTCGCGCGAAGCCTACCTCCCCGAAGGCGAAATCGACCCGAAAAAAATTGTCTGTGACATCGCCTTCGTTCGCTTCCTCGATGCCCCCATTACCCTCGCTCAGGTTAAAGCCGAACCCGAACTCTCCACCTGGGAACTCGTCCGCTTATCCCGCCTCTCAGTAGTCCCCGTCAACGACGAGGTATGGACTAAACTCCAAACTTGGATGGTATAAAAGTTATGGCCACACTCTTACGCCCCCAGAACGAAAATGTCGTTATCTCTGATGATGGTTTGCTTTCCATTCGAGACTGGTTGGCGATGGGAGAAACCAAGCCTCACTATGAACTCATCAATGGGCAATTAGTGCAAAAAATGACGACAACAAGAAAGCACTCTAAAGCCGCTGGCAAATTTCTAACTCAGTGCGATGTTTGGGGTGAATCAAGCGGTTGGCAATTTTTCCCCGAAGGTACGGGTGTCTATATCTCAGAGCGCATTGGTTACATTCCAGATGTTACTGGTTTTACTCCTGGAGTCGAACTTGATCGTAATGCCTCAATGGGAAGTGCCCCATTCCTTGTAGTCGAAGTTCTTTCGCCCGCAACAGCCATCAAAGACCGCACCGATAAAAAGCGCAATTACGCCCGCATCGGAGTCCAAATCTACATCCTCATCGACCCCGACCAAAGAACCTTAGAAGTCTTTCGCCTCGCTGGCACCCGTTACGGCTTCGCTGAAACGCTGCGCGATAGCGACATCTGGAAGCCCACCGAACTCACTGGTTTAGAACTTCACCTCGAAAAATTGTGGATGTAAATACAACAAGCCCGCCTTGAGTAAGGCGGGCTTGTTCGTTTGTTACTTTGGCTGCGAGAGGTACCTTATGGCATTTTGCGCCTTGTGTTCCTTTTGGATAATTTCGTTTTCCCCTACGACCCTATTCAATTTTTGCGTGAGCGGTGGAACTATCGTTGCTGTCGCGGCTCGCACAGGAATCGAAAACTCGACTCCATCCAGCGAATCTGCGACGAACCTTTTTGTATTCCTCGGCAACAACTTGAACTGCACCCTAAATGTGCGCGGCTTCCACTTCGTGCTATTGTTGGAGCCGGTTGCAGGTGTCCACCACTGGCTTCGCATACGCGGAGTTTCCATATCACCGGGAAGGGTTGGACTCAGATTTCCTCCCCACCTATAATTTGTGCCCATCGAATCGGAGATGAACACAAGAATACCCCGACCCGCAAAAGAATCCTTGTATGAGAGGAACACCGAACCGTGAGAATTGACTTCCAGTGCGTGAATGGTGAGGTCGCTCTTGTTTAATGTCTTGTTGGCCTGTGTCGCCAGAACTTTCTGCCTCTCTTGGGCCTTCTTTATTTCTTCATCGAAATCGATAAGGCGCACGGAAGAGCCAAAATTCGGTTTAAATAACCCCGGTTCAAGCGGCTGATTGTAGGAATAGGTTATTAACCCGTGTAAATTGTGGCCCCGACTGTCGCGTGCCTGTATATCGGCGCTGACTGGTAAATCGGTTTCTGCATCCACGAGCAGCAAAACCTTTGACGTTTCGATGCTGTTGGTTATATCGAGCTGAACCCGCTTCAAAGTGCGCCCATTCTGCGTGGTTGTTCCTTGAAAAGTGACGACCCTTTTAGGTTGATTTGCTTCGGATGTTGGCTTGTCGAGGTGCTGTATAAAGTCTGTAAGGGTAAAGAGTGCCAGCGGCTGGCCTAGCTGCACATCCTTGTGTATCGTCACCGTATTCAGCTTTTTTCTGTAAGACCATCGTGTTCCATTGATATACAACGTGGTTAAACCTTGGCTTACAGATTCGGAGCGCCAATTCCCTTTATCGAACCACTTTTCGCTGTCCTTAATGCGCTTGCTGCCTTCGATGCGATACATAACGCAGTGCATCGTCGAAACCTTTGAGACGGCCTCTTCGACGCGCGCTAACGCCTGTTGCGCCATGACACGCGGCCACACAATTGATCCCCCAGTGATGAGAAGAGCCACCGCCACCGTGCTCAATGCGAAGCGCACCGTGCGAACGCGAACTGGACGAGTAGGGGAGACAGCCGTTTTGGGGGCGTTAATTGGCACAGAGCGGGCGATACGCTCTCGGAGCGCTTCAGAGGGCGAGGCAACCAATAAATGCGATTGCAGTAGTTGGCGCATGTGAGCGTCCTGTGGGGTTTCCGGTTCGGAATTGAATTGTTCGTTGTTCATTTTTCACCTCGTTGGTGGTTGATTGATTCGGAAGGGAGTTGAAAATCGAGAAAATACGCTTCGCCTGCCTTAAAAGCGGCAGCGCGGGCGCGTTGCAGCAGAGAGTTGGCCGCCGCTTTCGAGCGGTTCATAACGACAGCGATCTCCTCTACCGAAAGCTCCTCGACGTACTTCAGCAATAGCACTTCACGTTGTTCGTCCTTCAGTCCCAATAGAACGTTGCGAAGCACACTGCGGCTCTCCAACTGCATTACTGCGTTTTGCGGGATAGATAGATGGCTGGCGTCGGGGCGTTCCAACTCTTCCGATTCGGAGAGGGCTATTTCGCGCCGTCGTACCCGTTTGCGGATGGCATCGGCGACTTTACGGCGCGCAATGCCCAGTAACCACAGCCGCACCTCGACTTCGCCACGAAAGCGCGGCAACTGCTCGAACGCCACGATAAAAACTTCCGCACACACATCCTCGACATCTTCGCGGCGTTCCAGTCGCCGCGCCACATAGCGATAAACATGGTCGAGATAAAGCGTGTGCAGTTGGGCGGCATCGGGAATGTCGTGGATTGTTTCAATGCTGGGACGCCCACGTGCCCCGTCGCTCCGAGAGCAAACTTTCACCCATTCAAGGGCCGAGAAATTCATCATCAGTTACGAGCCGTAAAAGCGCTCATTTAAAAGTTCGCCTCAGCTCTCTAAAACTATCGCTCTCAGACAACTAAATTTTCACTGCTTTTCTCCATCTTTCAATGACCGACCTCGAACCACTCTTCCATCATCACGGCTTGCAGCGCCTTATCCCCCATCTGCCTCAGTTAGCCCGCCCCTCCATTCGCCTTCTCGAAACCGAGAAAACAACAGACGCGGGATATTCCCGTTTAGGCGGTTTGCCCGATACCCCCGCCGATTTCACTTGGCCCCATTCGCATGATTCCCTGGACAAACCTCTAATTTTTCTGGGCCAGTTAAATTGGGGCGAGCTTAAACCTCATGACATCGAAAATATTCTGCCCTCATCTGGTGGTGTACTTTTTTTCGTGAACCCCGGTAACGCAGATTCCTGCGTTGTTCCACTCGCCGAGTTCGCCCCTCAGCCTGTCGCGCCTCCCCCCGACCTCGCTTACATTCTCCCTGTCCAGCATGTTAGACCTCACTGCGAATGGACTTTGCCCTACTACGGTTTTCATGGCACCATTGGTGGTGGCGACTCCCGGCGCTGCTTTTTCGATGTCCATTGGCCCGAAATCGAATTTTTTGAGCTAACCGACGCCGAGCGCAACGCCTACGAACAGCTAATAGCTGGCATTGCTCATCCGGGCCATTTTCGTCACCGCTTATTGGGCCATTCCGACACCATCCAGAACCCGATGCGCCTCGATTTGGAGCGGCAGGCGCGCGGAATTTCCCTGGATTACGAGAATTACCTGACGCTGTGCGACCCACAGGCCCCATTAACGCGAGGTCTTAAGCAGCAAGCTCTCGAATCTGACTGGCAACTGGCTTTTCAAATTTCCAGTTTTTGTTCTCACCACGAATTATGGGGTGATGGTGGCACTTATTACTTCTGGATTAAGAAAAATGACCTGAATAGCCCCTCTCCCCGCTTTATCTGTGAGGGACAATGCGGATAATCCAACAACACGAACCCTCTGTTTGCTAAACCCTTAAGAGCACCATGCTCGACAAAGCTCTCGCGCTCGGAATGACCGAAGCCGAATATAATCGCGTTACCGACACTTTAAAGCGTGAACCCACCGCCACCGAACTCGCCATGATTTCGGTTGAGTGGAGCGAACACTGCGGTTATCCGCGCTCGAAGAACTTGCTGCGCCTTCTACCCAAAGACGGCCACTACGCCTCCATCGCCGGAGCCGACACGGGCGGCATCGAAGTCGAGCCGAACCTTACGGTTGTGTTTAAGATGGAATCGCACAACCACCCCTCGCAGGTCGAGCCTCGTCAGGGCGCAGCGACTGGCATTGGTGGCATCATCCGCGACATCTTCACTGTGGGCGCCCGTCCCATCGCCAACCTCAACTCGTTGCGCTTCGGCTTGCTGGATGACCCCCTGCACGGCCCCAAAGCTCGCTATCTGTTCGGTGGCGTAGTCGATGGCATTTCTTTTTACGGCAACTGTATGGGCATCCCCACAGTTGGCGGCGAAGTCGCCTTCAACCCTTCCTATCGCGGCAACTGTCTTGTTGGTGCCATGAGCGTGGGCGTCGTCGCCTCCGATGCTGTTGCTTCCAGCGCGGCGCGTGGTGTCGGCAACCCGGTCATGTACTTCGGTAACGCCACGGGCCGCGACGGCATCGGTGGCTGCTCCATCCTCGCCTCGCACGAAATGTCCGATTTGGCTGCTCGTCCCACCGTTCAGGTTGGCGACCCCTTCTCCGAGAAGTGCCTTCTCGAAGCCACCCTCGAAGCGCTCCAAACCGGCGCTATGGTTTCGATGAAAGACATGGGCGCGGCTGGCCTCACCTGCACCACCTGCGAACAGGCGGCAGACGGTATCAACAGCTACGGCGAACCCGTCGGTATGGACATCAACCTCGACCTGGTTCCTCTGCGCGAAGCCGACATGGAAGCCTTCGAGATCATGATGAGCGAGTCGCAGGAGCGAATGCTCGGCGTCGTTCACGCTGGTCGCGAACAGGAAATCATCGACATCTTCGAGAAGTGGGGCACTCACGCCCGCGTAGTCGGCCATGTCACCGATGATGGCAACATCACCATCCGCCGCAACGGCGAGATCGTCGCCGAACTCGGCGCCCTCTTCCTGGCCGATGCTCCCCGCTACGATCTGCCACAGGAAGAACCCGCTTACTTGGCCGACAAGCATGGCTTCGACTTTGGCCGTGTTCCTCTGCCTTCCGACTACGGCCAGACAGTGTTGCAATTGCTGCAAGCTCCCAACATCGCTTCGAAAGAATGGGTTTATTCGCAGTACGACCACATGGTTGGCACCAATACCGTCGTTCGCCCCGGCGAGGGCGATGCGGCGGTTCTACGCCTCAAAGAATCGCCTTCTGGCAAAGGTTTGGCGGTCAAAGCCGATTGCAACTCGCGCTATGTCTATCTGAACCCCGAACGTGGTTCGCAAATCGCCATCGCCGAGTGTGCTCGTAACCTCATCTGCGTCGGCGCCGAGCCAGCGGGCGTCACCGACTGTCTCTGCTTCGGTAACCCCGAAAAGCCCGACCGTTTCTGGACGTTCGCGCGCTCCATCGACGGCATCGCTTCCGCTTGCCGCCACTTCCGCGTTCCCGTCGTGTCCGGCAACGTCTCGCTCTACAACGAGTCGCCCGATTCGGCCATCCATCCTTCGCCACTCATCGGCATGATTGGCGTTTTGGAACACGTCGACCACGCCATCGGTATGGGCTTCCGCGAAAGCGGCGACATGATTGTCCTCATCGGCGATACCAAGGATGAACTCGGCGGTAGCGAGTACCTGTTCGCCGTTCACGGCCTCGAAGAAGGCGACGCACCAGCCCTCGACTTAGACCGCGAACTGAACGTCCACCGTCTCACCCTCGCAGCCATCCGCCGCCAGATCATCAAATCGGCTCACGATTGCTCCGATGGTGGCTTGGCCGTCACGTTGGCCGAATCCTGCATAACCGGAGAAATCGGCGCTTCCATCGAATTGGATGCTGAAATCGAAGCCTCGGCCAACATCCGTCTCGACTCGGTTCTCTTCGGCGAATCACAGAGCCGCATCGTGGTTTCAATCGACCGTGCGAACTGGCCCACGCTGCAAAGCATGGCCCGCAAAATCGGCGTCCCTGTTTCTATCCTCGGAACAGTCGGCGGCGACCACCTCCGCATCGCCGACAACCGCGCTGGTGTCCTGCGCCCATTGGCGAACCTGCCTGTCGAACAAATCACCGATGCCTACCGTGGCGCCATCGGTCGCATCATGAGCAAATAAGTTCAAGAAACCAAATAATAAATGCCTCGCAGATGTACATCTGCGAGGCATTTGTTATTTGGGCAATAAAAACTACATTATTCTGAGTCTTCGAAGGATATAAGCCCTCAATTCGGTCTCATTTCTGGCGCCCGTGATTTCTGTAGGGGCGAACCTCGTGTCCGCCCTCAAACAGTTCTCTGTCACAAACGGATGAGGCCTCAAATCTCAATAACATGCTCATCTACCGAATAATCGCCCCCTCATTGCCAAAGCCGATGTCGATGTACTGCCCGCCATTGGTTTGGTGGCAGGTTACAGCCACCGTGACGGTAGCGCCGGGTGTAAGTTGTTTGCGCGCTTCCTCCGAGATGTCGAACAACTCGTAGCGACCCGTATATCCCGACGATTTCAAAGCCAGAACACCATTGATATACACCTTAATGTCCTCGTCGTGGTAGGCCATAATTTGCAGATTCGCGGGTAAGGTTTGGGGCAACGTTATCTGGCGGCGAAGCCAGATGTCGCCCGAACGCCATTCTGTGTTGGTGTTGCCACCCGCCATACCGGGAGAGCCAAAGCCGCCTTTGCCGCTTTTCCAACCGCTATCATCGAATTTAGGCGCGAACCAGCCAGAGTCGGGTTTGGCTTCCGTATAGCGCCATGTCTGTGGCGTCGTTAGCGAAGTTGGCACCACGGTTTCAATCGAGGGCGTTGGTGGGAACGGCGCGTAGTTGTTGCCCAACTTCTGTCCCTGCTTGACGTACTTCATCCATGTCGCCTGGTCGTCGAGCATTTTGATGAACACGCCTCCAATCACCGGACGTGCCCTCATTCCATCCGAGTTCTTGTCGTCGGTGATATACGAGTCCACGAACGGCAAACGCGCCGTCGTTTCGTTTAAATATTTGTAGATAGGCGATACGATAGCCTGAAAATCGGCTTGATTATCGGCGAGAGTCGCACTCCACACCGACCAATCGGTTTTGGTGAGTTTGGTGCGCGAATCAAGCGGCAAGCCGTAAGGCTGCATCATCTTTTTGTAGTACGCCACTTCCTTCTGTGCCACGCTGGCCGGAAACACATTCAACCCCAGAATTTTGTCCCACACGAGGTTATATTTCTGGCTCCACGTGTTTGGTCTATCGAACGCGAGGCGCGAATGGTCGCCATCGTTGGAAACGTTAATCCAGTTCGCCGCGTATTCTTTGGCGAGCGCCTGATATTTGTTGGCCGAAGCCGCATCGCCGCGCATCCGGCAAAGTTCGCCATAAGCGGCAATCGCCAGAATCGCCTTCACCGAAAGGTTGGAGTTATGTGCTAGATGTCCCATGAAGTCGTCGGTGCAAAGCTGGTTTTCGGGGTCTTTGCCGTACTTCTCCAAATACCCTTCCCACGCCGTTAACTGCGGCCACCACTTCGAGGCGAAATCAGCGTTGCCATCTACCTTGGCAATCGCCAGCATCAGCAAAATCATGTTGCCCGATTCTTCTACTGGCATCATGTCCGCTTCGTTTTTCGAGTCCTCGCCGCCGCCGTAAACCTGTCCCGTCGCCTGTGGGTAAACACCCAAATCGTGCGGAGCAAAGGGAAACTTCCAGCGCGGCGAAGCGCTATACACCAACACTGGAGCCACTAATCCCTTCACCAAAGCCGAAGAGAGCAACAGGAACTGCGGCGCCGCCGGATAAAAAATGTCGGTTGTCGCGATGCAGCCGTTCGATGAGTTCTCTTTGGCGAAAATCAGCGGCATTCCATTGGAATCGGCAGCAAATCCGCACCCCGATAATCCCTGACGGTACGCCAGCGCCGATATTTGCGCATAGCGTTCGCCCCCCGCCTTCGTTAAGTCCGCCATCAATTGTGTGTCAAATGCCGCGCAACGCTTCATCAAATCGGTGTACTCACGCTCGGCCTGTGGCAACATCGTCTGAATTGTCGCCCCTTTGCGACGCCAGTAAGGGCGTAAATTCTGCGAGAAGAAGCGAACTGCGTACTCTTCGTCATAAGCGATCATCGCATGACGCTCAACGGCTTTTGACCCCACTTTGCCCGCATCCATCACAAGTGCCAATGTCGGATTGCTCGACGAGGGGGGGCGATATTCCATCGTCATGAATTTCGGCAAGTTGCCTGTTTCGTTGAACGACTCCATCAAAACTTCTGCTGGTGCGCTCAACGACTCCGTTACATTAGGCGCTGCCAGATAAGCCTTGCCCCAGTTGATTCGTACATCGTCTCCGGCAGGGCGCAACATCGTAGGTTCTGCCGCCCCGACGCTCAGCACCGTCAGCCCACCCATCTTCCCTGTTGTGGTTTTGGTCGGTTCATCCGGTGTATTCACCGAAACCACGCCAGCCATCGTCTGCATGATTTTGACGCTGTGAGGCTTCCCATCGCGCGAAACCACCGAGTACGAGATGTAGGTCACAGGGCGCGCCAGCACGTCCATATCATCCGGTAACAGCGGCGAGGCAAAGGTCAGCGTCAGACTGACCTTCGAGTTCTGAAAGGTATAAATCGAGCGCGTCGGCGTGACCTTCAAATCGACCTGTTTTAATGCGCCCATTTCTTCCAGCCCCGTACCCATCACGCGAAATGTCTGGTCATCGACGCGAACCAGCGTGCTGAGCGCCTGTTCGCGCTGCGTCCAGTGCCGTGTGTTCGATGAGTAAGCCTTATCCGAAGGCGACCAGATGGAAACCAACGGGTCGTGTGTCACAAGTGGTACTGCCGGGGGACGAAATCCCTGTATCTGAGCGCGCGCAGGAGTCGGCATAATACATGGCGCTAACGCTAGTGCAAAAAGTAATTTTCTATATGATGAAGGCATGGAAAGCACCTTTGACAAACATTGGTGATGCAAGTCGCTGTTCAAATACTGGGCAAAATATCAAAAACGGAGAGCGCTCCAGCGCCCTCCGTTTTGTGATTCATCGCGCTGCGATGCGCCACACCGAAGCCGAGTTGGCTGGGAGAGTCGCGCTGAATGTGTTGTTCGCAATCGTTGCCGAAACCGCCACTGGCGCAATTTTCGTTGGTTGCTCAAGGCTGTTGATGTCGCCCGGTTGACCGGAGAGTTGTTGTCCACTCGCCGTCGTCGCCTGTGTGTTCAATCCGGCGATCTGTACAGCATGGGCATCGTCCGAGAAATTCACCAACTTTACGAATACCTCGCCTGTTTTAGAATTGCGCGATACCGCCGAGTAAACCGGCAGTGGTGTCAAAGGTATATCCTTCGTTTGCGCGACGAGCTTGCCGTCGATATAACCCTGAATTTGGTCACCACGTACCGAAATCTTGATGTCGTACCAACGCCCGGTTTCGATGATGGTATCACTGCCCCCGAACTCGGAGCCACCGCTGGCGTGCTGGAACGCCGAGCGTTGGTTGTTCCAGCCTCCCAGATTCCACCACGTCAAATCGTCGCCACCCTTGTTACGGAACGAAATCAAAAATCCTTCGCGCCCTGAAATCTTACGAGCGCGCAGAGTCAAGTCATAGTCCGTCCAGTTGATGTCGCCGACCCGTGCCCGCACATTCTCCGCTTCTGCCGTTTCGCGGAGCGCGCCATTTTGCACACTCCAGTTGCCGCGCTCCGTCGTGAAGTCGCCCAGCCCTCCCATCGAGAAATCCTGCGAATATAGCACTTTGCCTGTCGGGTCGGTTACTTTGATGTCGTCAAATTCGGCTTGCGTATTCCATGTGCCAACACCAATGGCGCCCGCAGCGGGTTTTGCGTTCGGCGCAGCGGGCATCGTCACCTGTGAAGGCAGAACACGGTCGCCGGTATAGTTGCCAAACATCGACTGCAAGTAAAACGAGGGCGAGCCAAACGACTGCAAAGCGTTATATCCGATGAGGTTGGTGCCCCACTGCTGCGCTCCCCGGTTCATGTTCACAAACAGCGGCGCGTAGCACTGCATCACCACGACATCAGCGTTACGCTCCAATCCCGTCAGCCACGCCGCATCGCCCAGAGCTGCTTTCAAAGTCGGAGTCGGATTGCCCTCTGTTGAGGCCCACTCACCAACGAAAATCTTTGGGTCGGTGCGCTTGTAGCTATCATAGTGCCCCGCATCCGCTGCCATCGCCGCCGCACTGCGATAGTAGTGGTCGTCCACCACGTCGGGCCGAACACCTTTCACCGCTGCCGTGGCGATGAGTTGCAACTGCGGGTACTTGGCTTTGATGGCGTCGTGAATTTGCTTGTAGCGCCCGCTATAGGAGCCAGAACGGTCGAACCAGTCTTCGTTGCCAATTTCCACATACGTCATCTTGAACGGTTGTGGGTGTCCCAACTGAGCGCGCATTTTGCCCCACTTGGTCTTCTGGTCGCCGATGACGAACTCGATTTCTTCGAGCGCATCCTGAACATAAGGCTCCAAATCGGGGCCGGGATTGACATATGTCCCGTTCAGGGCATAACCCGCATGAACAGCCAGCAGCGGCTCGATGTTCAAGTCCTCGCACCACCCCAGAAACTCCATCAATCCCAGCCCATCCGACGAGCGGTAATTCCACGTGCCGGGATGCCCGGCGCGCTGTTCGAGCGGCCCCAGCGTTTTCTTCCAGTCGAATTTGTCTTGAAGCGTCACACCTTCCAGATAGTTGCCGCCGGGAAAACGCAGATAGGCCGGTTTTAATGCTGCCATCTTTTCCATCAGGTCGGGGCGAAGCCCATTAGCGCGGCCCTTATACGTTGGAGGCATCACCGAAACCAGCGTCATCCACACTGTTCCCGTCCCCTTGGCGTAAGCAGCGAAGCGCCCCAACGCACTGGTGGGCGTCGCGCCGCCGCGCAGGGTCAGCGTATATTTCTTCCACTCTCCTGTTAGACCCTTTATGTCGCCAGTGCTGTATTTCTGAGTGCCATCATTCGATTCCAACGCCAGCGTCAAGCCGCCACGCGCACCGGGCGAAGCCTTCGCCCACAGCGAAACCTGATAACTCTGGTTCGCCACCACAGGAACGCCCCAGAATCCCTCGTTCGAGACGCCGGTATTGCCTGTTCCCTGACCCAGATTCATCACGTCCATTCGCAAACAATGCGTCAACTCTGTTCCCGCGATTGGTTGCGTCGAATCGACCGAAATCGCCACGCGCGCCCCGTTTTTTTGAATCGCCGCCCATCCGGCGGGGTTCCCTTGGTCATCGCGCAGTGAACGATTGCGAATCAACTCTGGATAAAGACCCCCATCATAGGCGTGATTAATCTCTTCGGTCATCAAGCCGTAGAACAATGGCCCAATCGCGGGGCCGGGGCGGGCCGAGTCAACTTGAACGCGAATGGGGGCTTGGGCCAGAGCAAGCCCCGGCACCAGCAAAGTCGAGGCGAATACCAAATGGGCAGACGAGAATTTCATTGAAATGAAGGGAGGCAGGGCAAGCCCGCATACGTGCGAACCGCTCAGCCTAAATAATTGATGGATACAGTAACTGTGACATACCACCACCAGCGCTGTTGCTGTTGGTGAGCATCTTCTAAAAGAGCCACCCGCCAGTAAAACCCAAATTTGGAGAAGCGCTTCACTAACCACAAAAAATTAATCCAGAAAGTTTCAAATGGCCAAAACCGTTCTAGATAGTGATCAGCAAGGTTGAGAGCAGCGGACGAGAGAAGGCCGGGGGCAAAACGAAGCCAACTTTCCTCTGAAACTCCCGAACCAAGCGCAGATTTACCAAGGATAACTCATCATCATGATTAAACAGTTTTTGCAAGAAGAAGAGGGCCAGACCCTCGTTGAATACGGTTTGTTGATCTCGCTCATCGCCATCGTCGTTATCGGCGTTTTGACCCTCTTGGGCAGCAAAATCAAGAACACCTTCAACAGCACGGCCAGCAACCTCAACGCCACAACCTGATTCTCAAAGAATCAAAATAAAAAGACCTTCCGAATTTTCGGAAGGTCTTTTTGTTTTTCCAGTCATATAGCTACAGCAGGTTGATATTCCCGTCCTGCTCATTAACTGTGACTCATGCATCGGTTGGTTAGCCTACTCCCACGTGGAGACAGCCTTTATTCAAAGGAAGGTCGCGAGAGCTTAGCTCGTAGTGGTGAAACCTATACGGCCCAGAAAAGTGAGTTGCGCTAGTTTATGAGCGCCCATCTGCAAACCAACACAGGTAGGTGAGGAGGCTTTCTCAGGCGCGCGAGAGAACCCACGTTAAGGAACTCGGCAATCTGTACCCGTTAGTCCCAAAACGAACCGCCCGCACTTGAACAAGTGCGGGCGGTTCGTTTTACGTGGTTTTAGTTGTCTGTGATGGTGACTGTCGCCAATCCTGCATCAATGTACTGTCCGCCGCTGGTCTGGCGGACATGAACCGCGATAACGTTGCGTCCTTCTTTGAGAGTCGCGCGTGCAGAGTCGCTCATCGGGAACGGGTCATAACTGGTGTTGTATCCGCTCAAAGTATTTGCCAGAACACCATTGATGTAGATGTCTGCATCTTCATCATGGAGAACCAACAGTTGCAATTTCGCTTTTTCACGCACTGCCTCTGCCGAAAGCGTGAACTCGCGACGTGCCCAGATTTCCTGCGTATTCCAAACCGTGCGAACCATTGTTCCCGGTGTGTTGGCCGTGCCCAAACCGCCGGGGCCTTCGCGCCAGGCCGTTGCGTCGTAATTGGCGCTTTGCCAATCGCCCGTTGGTTTCTCGAAGGTGTAGCGCCATGTGGCGGTGGCCGTCATCGCCGTTGGAACGATTTCGTTGATGATTGGAGGCGTCGGCATAGCAGCCCAGTTCCAGTTCTTGTTCGGGTCACGACGGGCGTATTGCTGTGTCAACGTCGGGTCGCTCAAAAATTTGATGAATACGCCGCCCACGACCGAACGTGCCTGAAATCCGCTCTGACGAGGACGATTGGTGTGGAACCAGTCGGTCATCGGGTTGCGATCAGGAGTCTGATCGAAGTAATCCAGCATCGGGTCAACGATGGCGCGGAAATCAGCAGGATTCTCGGCCATTGTCGCCGTCCACACGCACCAGTCCAACTTGGTGTAATCGGCACGGCTATCCAGTGGCAAACCGAACTTATTCATGCGTGTTTTGTAGTACGCCAATTCGGTTTTGATGATGTCGGGCGAATACAGGTTCAAGCCGAGAAGTTTGTCCCACACCATGTTGTATTTCTGGCTCCACGTACCGGTCTTATCGAAGGCCAGTTTGTAGTGGTCGCCATCGCGTGCTTCTTTGGCCCAACGGTCGGCGAAGCCCTTCGCTACACCGCGCACACGAACCGCTTCGGTCGTCTCGCCGCGCATCTGGCACAGCAGCGCATAAGCGCCCAACGCTTCGGTCGCTTTGATCGAAAGGTTGGTATTGTGGGCCAGGTGTCCCGCAAAGTCGTCGGTCGAGAGTTGGCTTTCGGGGTCAAATCCCTTATCTTCCAGATAAGCAGCCCACTTCTTAAGCAGTGGCCACCACTTCGAGGCAAATTTCGCGTTGCCATCTTGCTGAGCGATTTGAGCCAGCAAAATCAAGATGTTGCCAGTTTCTTCAACGGGCATCTGGTTCTCTTCGGTGCGTTCGCCGCCACCGTAAACCTGTCCGTTGCCCAGCGGGTATGTGCCCAAGTCGTGTGGCGCGAACGGGAATTTCCAACGTGGCGACTCGGCGTAATTCATCATCGGCACTAGAGCGGCTTTACCCAGTGTCGGGCTAAAAAGGGCGAAGAAAGGATGTGTCGGATAAATCAAGTCCACGGTGCCCATGCAGCCGTTCGAATAGTTTTCTTTCGAGAATATCAGAGGAGCGCCATTCTTATCCTGAACGATTTTGTGCGCTGCCAATGTTTGACGAAACGCCAGGGCGCCAATCTTCGCATAAGCCGAGCCGCCAATGCGTGTCATGTCGTTCATCAAGCGTGTGTCGAATGCCACGCACTTCTGCTGCAACTGGGGGAATTCGCGTGCGCTCTGCGCCATAACGCTCGAAATTGTGGCGCCATTTTTGGCCCAGAACGGCTTCATGCGGCGACCCATGTAAACCACCGAGTCGATGTCGTCATAGGCGATCATCGCGGTTCGCTCGCTCACGTTTTTGCCAACTTTGCCCAGGTCGAAGGCAACCGCCGCGACAGGCATCTGGTCGTTGGGGGTGCGTGGCTGGCGTGTGTCGTCGGTTGAGGGCAATTTACCGCCAGTCGAAAACGCGCTTTGCATCGCATCGCGTGCGCCCAGTGCCATCGAAGTGCCCCTCTGGTTCGGAGTGGGTGCTACGTACAGATAGCCCCAATCAATGCGAAGATCGTCGCCCTTCTTCTGCAAAATCGGCTGATCTACCGAGCCGATACGCAGCGAAGAAACGCCATTCTGTGTCTGACGCTTCCATGCCACTGGTTGTGAGTTAGCGTCGTTAACCGCCAACTGGCCGCTCGCATCATCATAAAGCTGAACCGAGTGCGAAGCGCCATCCACCGAACGAGCGCGCCACGTCAAAAATGTGACCGGACGCGACAGAGTATCGAGGTCATCTGGCAAAGCGGGCGTCAAAAATTCCAGCGACAGCGCGATTTTTGGGTTCTCAAAACGATACACCGTGCGCGTTGGTAATACCTGAACTTCTGTCTGCGGCAACACGGGCAAGTTGCCGGGTTGGTCGCCCATGATGCGGAATGTCTGCCCATCGACGCGAATCAATGAGGATAGCGTGTGTTCGCGCCCCGTCCAGTGACGAGTTGGCCCATCGGCCAATGAGTTAGCGTTAGCCCACACCGAAAAATAAGGGTCGTGAGCAATGAGAGGAACCGAAGGCGGACGAAAATTCGTCTGCGCGCTTACCATCTGAGGAGCGAGCGCAACCCCTAGCGCGGGCAACAAAACGCCCGCACGGCGAAAACATATGAAGTTCATTTTGGAATTCTGCCAGAAATAGACTCTAGTTAGAGTAGTCTGTTTCTTGGATGTTCGCCCGTAACTCAAAGTTCTGTGAATCCATTTTCCCAATGCTGTTCACATTGTTAGCGTTCGCACATATCTAACACGCAACATACCCACTCAAATATAGTTATTTCATGTCTAATCGCGTTGCTATCTCTGTTCCAACTATGTAGCTCTTCTCTGGTGGCAACAATCGCCGCGCCGCCTCGGCTTTCCCTTGAGTCAATAGCCCATGAATGCGCCGCACCAGAGGTGTCAAATCGCTGATTTCCTGCGTCCACTCTTCCACGAAATTCTCGATTACGCTGCGCCCCAAGCCCACTTGAATCGAGTTCATATTCAAGTCAGCCCCGCGTAGCGAACGCTCCGGGTCCCATTGAACATGAACGGGCGCTTTCTCGAACTGCTCGCGCCACGTCGTCGTATTAGAGTGAACCCCCTTTTCATAAGAAGTCAGCACTCCGAGCGAAAGTGCCTCCTCCCATCCCGCTCGCGAAATTCGCACCTTCAAAATGCGCGTCTGCCCGCTTTTCATAGCCCAGTTCGAGCGATGCATCAACCATAAAAACGACGGCTTAATCCATGTCATGCGGCCCATCGAGAATGGTGGCACAAACCGATTCGCCTTCAATGCCGCATCGGCGATAGCGTCATTATAGGCTTGATACACGACAATCGACTCCGAATCGAAATCGGCGCGTATGCTGTTGAGGGAAGACATAAATATAAGGTCTACAAACCTTATGCCTCTCCAAACTACCCCAATGTCGATTGCCGCTGAATGACCTGCGGTTGCAGCACCATATTTTGCTGCGCGATGCTACCATCTCGAAAGCGATTCTCCAAAAAGTCCCATGCTGTGCGGCACATCTCTTCAATCGGGAACGACACGGTCGAAAGCGGACACGCCGCATATTCCGTCTCATTCAATCCGTCGCACCCAATCAACATCACATCATCCGGCACCCGAATCCCCATGCCGAACAACCCACGGCAGCAACCCACGGCGATTTCGTCGTTCTGGCAAAAGATTGCCTCTGGCAACGCACGCCCCAGGGCGCGGTACTCCTCTACTAGCGCTTTGATGCCTTCGCGTGCCTGTGGGCGGCGATTATGCTTGATATGAAAAAATGATGTTTCGTACCCTGCATCGCCCATGACGCTCTTATAGGCATCTGTCCGAGGGTCATCCCCATGATCTGCCGTCAGTAACAAAATACGTTTGGCTCCCGTCTCTATCAAATGACGTGTCGCCATTTGACCGGCTGCGAACACGTCAATTGTTACGCTGTCGCTCTGTGGTGGCGTATTTAATCCGATGCCTACGAATGGACGATTCAACCCACGCAAGTCGCGGGCGTAATCGTTCTGTGCATAAGCCACATCGCAGCCGATAATACCATCGAAGTGCGAGGCCAGCGGGTTGCCCGACCCCGCTCCCGCGCCATCGCTTTCCAACGAATTCGCAGGGTCGTCTGTGCCGTTGATAACGACGTGATAATTGCGCCTCGCTGCCTCACGGCAAATGTTTTCTGTGATGCGTGTGTAGTAAGGCGAAAACAAACTCAAGGCCCAATACGAGACCGTGTTCGAGCGCCCCGTCACCAACGAGCGCCCTGCCAGGTTCGGTTGATAACCTAATGAACGTGCTGCTTCCTTCACACGGGCACGTGTCGCCTCCGAAACGTTGGGCGAATTGTTCATATGGAGGGCACGAGAAACTGTCGCAATCGACAGTCCTGTCTCGCGTGCAACATCGTGAATCGTGGGGCGAGATGTTTCTGTTTTCATTTTCCTCCCAGTTTGCTTTTTTCTCGACCACTTTTCGCAACAATTCCATTTAATTAAACGTCTAATTACCCGATGTTCCTCAAAAATGGCGCTCTGTTGGCAGGTGCCTTGATTCTCTCAACTTCCGCTATGGCTGCTCCTACGCGCACCGTCGCTCTCTCGTCGCTCGACCTCAACCTCGCCGATCAGGGCTGGGGTAAGGCCAACCCTAATCTTTCCGTGGGGGGTAAGCCCCTCACGGTGGGGGGAAAACAGTTCGCTTCCGGTTGGGGAACTCATGCCCGCTCCATCCTCTATGTCCAACTGAACGGTGCTAAACGCTTCACAGCTCAGGTTGGCGCCGACGATGAAGAGCAGGGCAAAGGCACCGTCGTCTTCTCCCTCGAAAACGAGGGCAAAGTCCTGTGGACCAGCGGCCTCTGCAAAGGCGGCGAAGCCCCCCGCCCAGTCGATGTCGATGTTTCCAAAGTCCGCTATCTCACGCTGCGCGTCACTGATGGCGGCGATAACGCCGACAACGACCACGCCGATTGGCTCGACGCCCAGTTCCAAACAGATGCTAAAAGCGACCCTGTCGCCGTTGACCGTCTCCCATCGCAAAAGGGGCAAATTCTCCCCGGTAAAATCTGGAACGACACCGCTGGCCGTCGCATTCAGGCGCACGGCGGCGGCATCCTCAAAGTCGGCAGCACCTACTATTGGTACGGCGAAGAAAAGTCGCAGGGTTACAACAATAAGGTGGGCGTCGCCTGCTACTCCTCGCGCGATCTTATCAACTGGAAGTTCGAAGCCATTGTCCTCCCCAAAGCAGGCTTTCCCGAAGATTTTCGCGATAGTGGCGTCTGCGAACGCCCAAAAGTCATCTACAACGCGCACACCAAAAAGTACGTCATGTGGTCGCACCTCGACGCGCGTGGCTACGCCGTCTCCAAACCCGGCGTCGCCATCTCCGATAGTCCTATTGGTCCCTTCACCTTTCTGGAAGACAAATCGGTTCGTCCTGTCCCCACTAGCACTTTCCGCGATATGAACCTGTGGGTCGATGATGATGGCAAAGCCTATGTCTACTATTCGGGCGAAGACAACTGGACGATGCATATCTCCCGTCTCAACGCCGATTTCACCGCCCCCGAACTGCCGATGACCGCCGAAAACGAAGGCAAAACCTGGACGCGCAACTTCGTGCGCCGTATGCGCGAAGCCCCCGCCCCATTCAAGTGGAAGGGCAAATACTACATCATCACTTCCGCCTGTACTGGCTGGGAGCCAAATCCCGCTGGCTATGCTGTCGCCGATACCCCGCTCGGCCCCTGGAAAGAGTTCGATAACCCCTGTGTCGGTGAAGGGGCAAAAACTACTTTCCAATCCCAAAGCACCTACATTCTGCCCCTGGGCGGCGACCGCTTTATGTACATGGGCGACCGTTGGAAGGCGAAAGACTTAGCCGATTCGCGCTATATCTGGCTCCCCTTCACCATGAAATCAGACGGCACCTTCACCCTTGAATGGACTGATGGCTGGCTCCCCAAATAATCTCTTTCTAAGAGCAAGGTAAAAGCTCTCCATAACCCCCTCACACACAAGGCCCGATAGTAGCTATTTAGATGCTATCGGGCTTTGTTGTTACTCGTAACGATGTCCAAAAAACGGGCGCCCAGTGAACGCCAGAGAAGCGTTAGAAAGTAAACGAGAGAGTGTTTGAGTTCGGCCCTTCTACCTCTAAAGTGGCACGAAGTGCCAGATGAAGGGCGTGTAGCAGCTACCAACCTTCACTAACGTAACACCCGTTGCGAAATCGGCGAGTATGTCCTGATACCTATTTAACCCTTTGTCATATCGTTCTACCATTAGACCATATAATCATTTCTGAGTATCTCCTAATAAAACCCGCTTCTCCTTAGAAAGATACCTTCATTTGATGAGAAATTAATGTCATTACAGAAAAATCCGGTCTCGCCTTCATTCTTCTATAATTTATTCACTCTGAACTTTTTAAGAAGTGATGAGCTACTGAGCAGAATGGCATGGCATTGGCATTTCGTGAAATTGATTGATTCAGGAGATAAATGAGAGGAGTCGTAGAACATTACTATCAGCTGTTAGACATCAGCACTAAGACATTTGAATTGAAATTATTTATAGCTTCGTACCACGCTCTTTCAGGGGCAATGTACTGCGCGATGGCCTTGCAAGACCAGGAAAAGAGAGAAGAGGTGCATCGGCTGGCAGTCGAACACTTCGATAGCATTTGCCAGCATTTCACACCCGCCTCGGCTTGGGATGAACAATTGGAAATATCGCTCTACCGTTCGTTGGTCAAACTGGCCGACCCCACCCGTAAGTTTCGCCTCAACTAGAAGAACACCCAAGACCATCCTTTGATGGGCGCATTGGCGCCCACTTTAGATCCACCTTTCAACACGAAATACGGATATTTTGCGTTAATTGGTCTCACAGCAGAGGGACATTATCAAAAAGACCTTCAAGGTTCTTCCTCTATTTTTGTCCATCGACTTGCACTAAAAATATTCGCAGAGTAATAGCGTTTAGGCACAAAATAAGCACTCGCAACACGCCGAAAAAGCCCGATGCGCGAAGCGATATGAGCGAAACCACAGACATTTACCAGCAATTATTAGATGTAAGTCGAGAAGCCTTTGCTAATAAGCAAGGTGTAGTTGCCTATCATGCTCTGTCCGGCGCCCTCGAATACGCATTCTGTCTCAAAGATGCCGAGAAAGTCGAGAAAGTCCGCCAATTGGCCAACACCCACATCCTGCGCCTTCTACATTTAGGCGAATCGGAACCCATGTCGGTTCGGGCAGTAGAAATTGACCTCTACAACGCCTTACTAAGTCTCTGCAGCAGCTATCAAAATACCCTCTCAATTCAGTGAGTCGGCGTCCCATTTCACCTACATAATAGGAGGCCCATTTTACAGAGGCCACCAATCCCCTTTTATAGTAGGTGAAAGGCCAAAATACAGCTTCCAGACCCTCATTGCTTTTTATTCTGGAATCCATCAAGAAAGCCTCCTTCGGTACCCCATGCGTCCCACCCCTAAAGCAACCACCAAATGAAGTGCTAGGTTAAGTGCGGGTATCCCCGCGTCGTCATCCTGAGCTTGCGAAGGATCTACACCCCCAGTTCAGATTTTCTAGCGCGCCATGCACTATCACTTCATTGGCAAACGAATTAATGGGCAAAACCCGAAAAGATTGATAAACACCCCCAAATCTTTGATTTAGCCCCATATTCAATCATCCACTAGGGCAGGGAACGGGTAGCCCCAAAAATCAACAGAACCAGAGGCCCGAACTTTGAAAACCCATTTATAAAGAGACGCGACTTTCTTCTACCGCTCGTGTAGCTACCAACCTACAAGGAGAAAACTCACTTTGTAGAGACCAAATGCCTCTGGGCATGGCGGCACATGGGCGGCTCAATACTTACCACTTGCGCCAAAGAAGACCTTCCCCGCGAATTCCATAGGTGGCTCCTATCCATTTATGGGGAGGTCGGGTGCCCTTTGGGCGTGGGTCTAAAACGAGAGACTCTTACGCATGTTCGTAGGGACTATGTATCCGCTTATGGAGGGTGACATTCCCGCGATTTGCTCTCGCCAGCGCCCCTAAAGTCTCATCTCAATTCTGCCACGTTATCTCGTGAATTAAAAAAATTCTCCAATATTTTGGCATTTGCCCTTGCGCCGCTCCGAAAAAGCCGTATAATTTCCCGTTGCCCCAAATGAGGGCAGGCACCTTGAACGTCAATCAGGCAGAAAGTAGCGTTCCCAACGCGGTTTTCTTTTATAAGTTCGCAACAACTTTTCGACA
>SDZD01000125.1 GCA_004172935.1 bacterium
GAAATGCGCGCAACGCTTGAGTGCAAAAGGAAAGCAACGCTGGCCACGACTAAACGGTGAAAGCATCATGGCCAGACTTCGCCACATTGCTGATTGAAGGCAGCCAAAAGCCTAACGCCACAGGTAAGCCGCACCGGAGCGCGAAGCGCGCAGGGAACCCACAAGTGAAACTTGTGGGTGTCGGCTTGACCGACACGTTAGGCTGGGGCGCGGAGGCACATTGTTGCAAGTGCTAGGTGAGCTCACGCTGGTGACAAGCGCACTGCTGCTATGAGCCATTTTTGAATTTTGACCTTGGTTGAAAGGTCTCTTGCTTTCCCGGAATGGGTAGTGATTCCTTGCTTCGCATGCGAATTTCATCGATTGGCATATTTCTGGCAATTTCCAAGATGCGAGCGCTTTCAGATGCAACTTCGGTCTCCACCCGTTGTTTGAGGCAAGTGGCAATCTCGCTTAAGAGCGCTATTTCCTTTAGTCCTGGAGCAATAAGCCTGCCTCGGTCTACAGTGATTGCACTGGGCTCTTGAGCATCAGAAAACTGCGGTTTAAGGAAAACGAAGACTTGGTTGTCTTCCAGGGCATTTACGGAGTGGGCAATGTACTTATCTCTTAAGGTCTTGAAATAGTTGTGTGCTTCTTTTAGCTCTGCCGGGAGTTCTTCAATCCATTCTCGGGGAATGCCATCCCGTATTCCAGAGGTTAGAGTTCTGCCATACCGAATTACAGCTGCAAAAGCCAGGTCTCCAACCATTTGGATATCATCAAACCAACCAAGAGCGTCCTCTTCCGGCTTTCTGATTAGCCGCTCTGCGCCAGTAGTTACCGTTTTACACAAACGTATGACGGAATCCAAATCGGAGCCGACGCCACACAAGTCCGCGAGCCACTGAGCTTCGGGTATTGAAAAATCGTAACGACTGTCAATGTGCCAAGTCATGCAAAGAGCCTAACGCCCGCGGTAAGCCGCACCGGAGTGCGAAGCACGGAGGGTACCAACAAGCGGAGCTTGTTGGTGTCGGCTTGACCAACCAGTTAGGCTGGTGAAAAATGTTTGGCTTTTCATAGTGGCCAATGATCCATTAGCCTTGATAGTTCACGCAGGAGTTCACGCAGTTCCTTGTTGACTTCGGCGAGCTCTTCTAAGGTGTATTCGATGACTTGTTGCGCATTTGAAGTTGGAAGGCCAAGCACATTGACGACCTTGTTCTTATGCGCTTCAACACCCCAGCGCCCATGAACAAGATTGTTCCGCTGTTGCCTTACCGAGTTCGTGCGCTCAATCCAACTTTCGTAAGCACGACGCCGCTTCGAACCAGATGGCAATTTCGCTGTGACATGCCTAGCCAGCTCGTCAAGTTTGGCCTTCAGATTTAGCGCTTGAACCGCTTTTGTTTGGCTTTCAATTCTTGCGCCACCGTCTACCCAAACGAGGCAAAGACCAAGATTGACGTCGAGCCGAGAGAACTCGAAGAGCATGTGCCCAAGCAGGGATGCGGCCTCATTCTCCAGTGAATCTCTCCGCGCCCAAAGCTCAACAGTGTTGATCTCGCTCATAGCCTAACGCCCGCGGTAAGCCGCACCGGAGTGCGAAGCACGGAGGGAACCAACAAGCGAAGCTTGTTGGTGTCGGCTTGACCAACCAGTTAGGCTGGTGATAGGTGACATGGCGATGGAAGTAAATTTAAGAGCACGCTGCATTTGCGACCTCGGACTCAGAAGATTCGTGCCAGCTGACGGAGCTTGGCTTGATGGATTCTGAGTTCTCTAACGTTACTTCAACGCGATAAAAACCGAACTTCGCGGGAACTTCAATGGGTTTGTAGCCAGGGGCAGAGGCTGAAAGCGAAAGAGGCAATGCAGACGATAGTTGAAGTTTGAAGCATCCGGTCTTCGATGCAACTGTTTTGCCTGAATACAGCGAGATGGTTGCGCCATTTATGGGCAACGCTGCTGATCCATGGACAACGCCATAAACCCAAGTACGCGGATGGCCTGGGCCAAAGGCGCATGCCGACAAAAACACAACTGCTGCAGTTGCAACGGAAGAGGCAAGGTAGCGAAGTTGCATGTCGAAAAGCCTAACGCCCGCGGTAAGCCGCGCCGGAGTGCGCAGCACGGAGGGCGCCCGCAAGCGGAGCTTGTAGGCGTCGGCTTGACCAAACAGCTAGGCTGGTGACAGAAGAAAAATGCCTCTGAGTCATGATGCTGCTGCCTGTGTTCGCGTAGCACTACAGCCTTGGTTCAGCATGTAGTGTTCGATTGCCCAATCCAAGTGCTGATCACGATTTCCGCCGGTCTTTCTGATTGAAATGAGTAGACCGTCACGCTGGCGTTTGGCTTGCACAAAGTACGTTATGAAGCCTTCCATGATGTAGTCGCGAATCTCGATCTCATGCAACAGCACATCTTCGGGTGTAGCACTTACTTTGCTTTCCCCGGATAGGCCAAAAGATAGCCGCCCATTCTCTGCTTGGCGGAATAAATCGGCCAGTGGATCATGCTCAGAGGTGACCAAGTAGCTTGTGATCATTGATGCATCGCGCATATGTTCAGAAGTGGAAAGCCTAACGCCCGCGTTAACAGGCGGCTGCCAGCGGAGCTGGTAGACGTCCTGTTGAACAACAAGTTAGGCTAGGGCGCGAAGGCACGGTTTTGCACTTGCCGCGTGAATTCGTGCGTGCCAAAGATGGCCGGGCGCTATGAATTTTCATTCTTGGCATTTTGGTGTTTAGTTAGAAGATAGCTGGCTATGGGCGCGCATACCGCACCAGCAACTCCAGCAACAATATGAATTCCAAGAAGTGAATTCATTGCCTCAGGGAGCTTTTTGTAACCAAGCAGTGTAGTTAATGCAGCTCCGGCTAAAAAGCCAAACGGTACCTGCAATGCCAGTAGCGGCAAGTGAAACTGACGTGCAATCCGTTCAAGCAACTTTGCGTAGTGTGCGATGCTAAGGACGACGCCGGTTGTCAGTGTTAGCGGTGCCGTGTAGATGGCACCAACCATTGCAAATATTGGAAGCATGGCCAGCCCACCTATAAGCCCTGTGAGAACCATCGAGTCTTCCATGGAAGGAATGCCTTGTATCCATAACCAGAGCGAGACCCCAATGAACATGGCTACAACCATGATGTATACAAATATGACACCGATGGCTGGTCCGGCCAGCATACATGTTCCGATGATCGTAATGGCAGGCCTTGCCTTCTCGGGAATCTCCATCATGGTGACGAGCCTAACGCCCGCGTTAACAGGCGGCTACCAGCGTAGCTGGTAGACGTCCTGTTGAACAAACAGTTAGGCTGCGGCGCGAGGTAGAGGGCGTTGAAAACACGCAAAACTCAAAACCGGGCGCGGCGTTTGATCGTTGCATGCACATTGCGCTCTGAGGCCTCCTGGCTATTGGGACAGGACATGACTGGTTGTTACGTCGGCGATGAGCTTGCCATCAGCACCTGACACTACCGTTCTGACGACGCTCACTGACTTACCCTTCTTGACGAATGATGAGACAGCTCGGAAAGTACCTTCCTTTTGGTTGCCCAACAGATTTGCGTTGAGAGAGATGGCCAGCGGAAAACCTTTCATGCCTTCTGACGCGGAGTCAGAGTTCATTGCCAGCACTGTTGCAGCCACATCAGCGAACCAAAGAATTGCGCCGGCGTGAACAGTTCCAAAAGGATTTTTGATGCCATTAATGATCGGCATTTCGGCGATGACGCGCTCGTCTGAACGCTCAGTGATTGAGAAGTCAATTTGACCTTATACACGCATACTTGTCCTTTTGAGCCAAACGAATGGCATTCGTCGGTGTTTGCAAAAAGCCTAACGCCCTAGGTAAGCCGCACCGGAGTGCGAAGCACGAAGGGAACCAACAAGCGAAGCTTGTTGGTGTCGGCTTGACCAACCAGTTAGGCCGCTGCGCGCAGGCACGCTGTTGAATTTGTTAGTTAATTTCATGACGCTTTTGCTTGCGCAAAACAGCATAGAACACGAGTGCGCCGACGAGCCCGTGCAGAGAGAAAAATAGTATGCCCTCTGCGTAGGTTAACCAAGCGTACCTTGTTGGAATTCCATTGACATATGTATTGATATAGGTTCCATGCCAATTTTGGCCCGCTGAAAATCCTTCCAGATGTTTTGGCCAGGAGAAAGCAGCTGGCAAACCGCCTAGAAGAAAACCTGAAATTGAAAGTGAAACCCAGCTCACTCGATGGAACCTTTGAAGCATTAGAAAAGTGGGAATCCCGAGAAGAAGCACAGCTGCGGCTGCCACCACTACCACTGCAACAAGCATGAACCCTATTCCATAGAGCGGGCTCGGCGACGCAAAGTAGTCAGGGGCAAGCCGGACGAGCAAGACGAGTGGTTGAACTAACACTGCAGCGAGTGCGGCAATCCAAATGTTCATGAGGCCTAACGCCCGCGGTAAGCCGCGCCGGAGTGCGAAGCACGGAGGGCACCTACAAGCGGAGCTTGTGGGCGTCGGCTTGACCAACCAGTTAGGCTGGTGGCAGGTGCTGACATTGTTGAGTTGCTCATGCTATGGGCTTTCCGCTTCATGCATCATGCATCTGAAGGTTGATTACGGAGCCAAAACTGAAGAGTTTTAAGTGCTCGATGCTCTGTACTTGTTAGGC
>SDZD01000126.1 GCA_004172935.1 bacterium
GGCATATATGCGGCGGTGTTGGCGGCGCCTTCGGGGGTGAGGCGGGTTTGGGCGTGCCAGCGACGGACGAGGTCGGCGGGCACCGGGAAAAACGAGCTTTCGCGCTCGGCCAACTCGCGTTTGGCGAGGGGCAGCAGTTGAGGGGTGGGCACGTTTATCAGCGCTGTACCCCATACGCCGACTTTGAGCTTGCGTTCGAGCGAGTCGGGCGGTTCGCGGTCGTAGGCGGCGTAGAACATCGCTAATATCCGCTCGATGGCCGCGTTACGGGCCGCTACCGCCTCTGCTGGCGCGCTTTCGGGGCGTTCACGCTTCGCTAAGTTCGCCGAGCCAGTCGGCCCATTTGCGGGTCTTGCGGTCGGCGGCGCACTCGAATCGAGGGGGTCGGGCGGTTGCTGATGAAGCGGTTGCTGGTGGATAGGCTGTTGAGACAGCAGCGACTGGTGCGCCCCAGGGCGCGGCAACAGGGATTGAAGGCTTTGCACGAGAGGAAGCGGGACGGGCGCCGAGGAGCGCCCCGATGTTATCGAGGAGTTGCGTCGGAGTCGGCGCAGTCGGGTAGGGCCACAGCGCCACGGCGCGCTCGACCTGATCGGCGCGGTAGCCCGCGAGTCCCAGACGGCGGGCGCACTCCAGCAACTGGCTTTTCATGCGAGTCGAAACCACGGCCAGGTCGCGTTTCGTCGCGGCGCAAACCGATTCGAGCAGCGGCGGGTTTTCTAACTGGCTGGGTGGTGAGGGAGTTGGCTTGTCGTTCGAAGAAACAGAAGTCGAAGCTGTGTGAAAATGAGCGCGTGCGCTCGTGTGCGTGTGTTCACACTTATAATTCTCTACTTTATAAGAGATAGGTCTTTCTTTTGTGTCTTCATTTTCTGAAGCACGAACTGGCTGTGGCGCTTCAAAATCTGAAGCGCGAACGACCTGCGGTACTTCAAAATCTGAAGCGCCAGAATCGAGATGAGGAGGCTCGCTTTCGGCATCGGTGACGGGTGGTTCCTGTTCGCCGCCGCTGGAATCGGCTTCGAGTTCGAAGCGCGGGTTGAGGGCGTAGCGGGTGGCTTCGCGGCAGGAGGCCGAGCGTTCGCAGCTTCTCTGGCGACGCAGAAGCGGTTTGCCGAAGGGAAATTCTGAGAGTAATTCGGTTAATGCTTTGGATATGGTCGCCGTCGATTTGATGCCCGTCGCCTGTTTGATTTGCTCGTAAGAGATGGCGTCGTACTTCTTGCCCCAACCGCGCGTCCGCCGCACGATGACGCACAATACCGACCACGCCGACAACGATAGGCGCGGCTGCACCCAATCGAAGAGCGCGTTATGCATGGCCGTAAAATGGCCCGATTCCGCGAAGATAGCGCGGGGAGTAGAGAGATTCATTGTAGTTGGGGGTTGGCTTTTAAACACAGAGAACACGGAGGAGAATAAGAAGCACAGAGGGTTTCGTGGCGCGTTGACGGAAGGTTGTGGCGGGTGGGATTGGGTGATTTTTAAACCGCAGAGACGCGGAGGCACAGAGGGATTTTGGAGAGGGGGAGGGAGGGATTTTGGAGAGGGGGAGGGGGGGATCTCGCAGGGATGGGATGGTGATTTTCGTAGGGGCAACCCACGTGGTTGCCCATCATTCCGGTTGCTCATTTTTGGCAATAGCGTGATGTACGGGCAATTGTTATGATGGGCAACCACGTGGGTTGCCCCTACAAAAATCACCCTCTCTCAAAATCCCTCTGTCCATCGGCGGCCAAAAATTATCGCTCGCAACCGCCCAACCAACTCCCATTACAGCCACCAACCCTCTCTCAAAAATCCCTCTGTGCTTCTTATGTTCCTCTGTGCCCTCTGTGTTTAATGAGGCACAGCAGGGTTAGCGGCTTTCGGTGGAGAGGCGCAGGTAGGGGCGGTCAATGTCGCAGGCCAGTTCGAGGGTGCCGTGGTAGGCGACCATCGGCATCACCATTTGATAGGGCGATTTCGAGTGGCTGCCAGCCGGGACGTTGAGCAGCGCGAGGCACAGCACGGGTTCGTCGGGGCAACCGTCCGAGAATTGGGCGCGCAGCGAGCGCGGCGCCGGGATAATTTGAGTGATGCGTTCATTGGCGAAAAAGCGAGGCATGGCGGAGGAGTCGAGAAAAGCAGAGGGGGAAGAGGCAACCGGGGCGAGTGGCGCGGGCGTCGTTGCTGGCGCGAGGGGTGTGGGAGAAGAGGCAACCGGGACGAGTGCGGTGTTGGGAGCGGGTGGGGAAGAGGCAACCGGAGCCGTGGTTGTGGGGTGAGTAGTTGTTGCGGCGGTAGCTACAGTCGCTCGTTTGAGGACCGAGCGGGCGCGGCGCAGGTGTTTGCAAAACGACTTGCGGTGGGTGTGGTCGGGGCAATCGCAGAAGAACTCGCCCGTCGCCTCGTTGATGACGGGGTGGTAGCGGGTGCCGTCGTTTTTGGTGAACGACTTGGTGACGAACGTCACTTCGTCGCCCGTTCGCTGCTGAACGCGCACCCGGCGCCGAATGGGGGGAGCTGATCGTGGCATGAGAAGGTTGTAATCGTAAAAGCGCGAGTTGGTTTTTAAACACAGAGGGCACAGAGGAACATGAGAGACACAGAGGGATTTTTGAGAGGGCGTTCTCGCAAAGGCGCGAAAGAAGAGAGAATTAACCGCAGAGGCGCCGAGAGGTTTTGAGAGAGGGAAAATTTTTCGTAGGGGCAACCGGGTACCCTCTGGGTGGATGGTTGCCCATCATAAGAACTGCCCGTACATCGCATTATTGCCAGAAACGAGCAACCGAAATGATGGGCAACCACGTGGGTTGCCCCTACGGAAAATTTTCCCTCTCCCTTCATCCAAACTCACCATCCCATCCTTACTTTGCCGCCGAGAACCAAGATTCATCCAATGCTCCATCTGTGGACATCTGCGTTCATCTGCGGTTAAAAAGCACCACACCACAGCTCCAACTCTTTCCAGCGAAAACGACAAACCTTCTCTCAAAATCCTCTGTGCTTCTCCTGTTCCTTTGTGTTCTCTGTGGTTAAAAATCAACTCCCTGCCTTTGTTATTAGGCACCACATATTCTAGCTCATATATATATGAGTTTCAAGTGGGGAGTGAACTCATTGTTAGTGGTGAAAGCGAAGTTTTTTGCGGAAAAGTGCCAAAAGAGGCTTCAAATGAGGGAAACTAGAGGAAATTCTTGAAAATCTTTCGCTCATCGAAAGATGTACTGATAGGGAGGAAGAGCAGGACGCCGCTCCTTGGGAGGGGGCGCTGTGAAATTATGCGGTTATCCGATTCTGGACGCGGTGAGGCGTCCGCACTGGCTAATAATGAAGATGGTTCGCGTCGAACTGCGGGAGTTACCAAGCGCGAAGTTCTGGTCACGCCCGCGCATCGGGCCGAGTTGAAGGCGCGCAAGGCCGAGGCGCACATCTCCGAATCGGACCAGATTCGTCTGGCGCTGATGGCCTATCTGAAGCACGAGCCGCAAGACAGCGACCGCTTCGAGTTGGCCTTGGAAACCGCCACTCACCGCAAGATGGTGCCCATCGCCGATTCGCTGTGGGAGCAACTCCATGCTCGTAAAGACAACACCGGCTTAGAACTCAACGAGCAGGTGCAACTGGCGCTCAACCTGTATTTCAGGAGCCACACGCCCGATTTAGAAGCGGATAAAGGCAGTGCGGTGCAGGGACGCCCCGAAGAGTTGTTGCTGGCCTCGTTGGGAGTGCGCCGCGCTTCCGACTTGATAAGCGGCGCGCCTTCGGCTCCCGTTCGCGCTGCTTCCGAAGTCGACCCGCTGCTGTTGGCGGCGCGCATCGTGTTGTCTAACGCCGCGCTCGAAGCCACGCAGAGCGGCGCGGTTTCGTTGGTATCGCTGCCTTCGGTGCCGTGTGGCCCGTGGCGCGAGGCTATTAATGAAGGCACAGCGCTGTCGCTGCCGCGCGAACTCGCCGAAATTCTGGGCGCTCGCGCGGGCGATTTGCTGGTGCCCACCGATGGCCAGAGCATGGTGGAAGCGGGCGTGCCCGATGGCGGGCGCGTGGTGATGCGGCCACTTAATGGGCGTCGCCCGCGCATCGGCGAAATCGTGCTGTGCTGCATCGAGCGCGAAGACGGCATGTGGGAAAGCACCATCAAATTCTGGTTCGAGACGCCGCGCGGCGCCCCGTTGCTCAAAAACGGCAAGCTGCAAGAGCTACACCTGCCCGCCGATCTGGTCGAGGTTCATCCCGTCGCCACTCTGGTCGGCATCATGGGCCGCGCCACCTTCGGCACCTCGAAGGGCCTGACAAACGAAGCCCGCGAACGCCGCCGCTTCCCGCGCTCCGACGACGACCCACTGGCTGAGTAAGACCCCATATATAAGGCAGGGGCTATTCAGTGTCTGTTGGGTTGGGGGGAGACGCCCCTTATTGGTGAAGAGATTCCCTCGTAGGGGCGAACCTTGTGTTCGCCCATCATTCCAGTTGCCTGTTTTTAGGAATGGCGCAATGTATGGGCAATTTTTATGGTTGTCTGGAAGCGGGTTGAGGGGATTTTCTGGATGCTATGTAGCCTGTAGTTGCTGTAATAATAATCGCTTACTATGGGAATGACAGGCGATTAACAGGGATTTGCTATATACCGCAGTTGCCTGTTTTTCGATGCTAACAGCTGATAGCGAATAGGTTTATAGCTTGGCCTTGTTGGTATACCACAGGATTTTTTACATCTATTTCGAGAAAATGTAAAAAATAAGGAATTTTTGGAGGAAATATGTAATAAAGACGAATGTTGAACGATAGCAGATTTTTTATTGATTACCTGATTAGGGGTAATCGCCATTTGTCTGAAACATTCCGCCGCTATAATAATTTGCATATAGATTCCTTGAGTTGACGTAAGTTGCTCTTAATGAAGGCAATCTTTTTTATCTACATGCAGATCCCATCCATTCGTCAGAACGCTTCGTCCGGTCGCAACAAAGGCTTTACATTGATTGAATTGTTGGTAGTCATCGCGATCATCGCGATTTTGGCCGCCATCTTGTTCCCGGTTTTCGCTAGGGCACGTGAAAATGCCCGTCGTGCTTCCTGCCAGAGCAACCTGAAACAAATCGGTCTGGGCATCTTGCAGTACGCTCAGGACTACGACGAGAAGTACCCCATGCGTTGGTACGGTGGCAACGCCGACACCAACGTCCGCGATGTCAACTCCTGGCGCCGCAGCATTTTCCCATACACCAAGAGCGCTCAGTTGTTCTCGTGCCCATCGAACACCTACAACGCCAGCTTCGCTGACGACAGCGAAACAGGCCGCATGACCGCTGCCAACTTGCCCGCAGGTTCGCCTCGCTTTGGTCGTTCCTACGCCATCAACGGCACCACCTCCAACATCGGCGGCACTTCGCCTTCCGAACACGCCACCGCCGCGTCGTTGGCTCAGGTTGCCGACACCGCTCAAACCATCCTCGTTTCCGAGTTCTCGTATCCGACTCCCTGGTTCGGCATGGACTACACCGATGGCAGCTTCACCAACACCACCTTCATGTTCACAGGACACCTGGCCAACACCAACTTCCTGTTCTGCGACGGCCACGTGAAGGCCCTCAAACCCATCGCGACCGGTATGCCCGTCAACATGTGGAACATCGAGGAAACCAACGACGGTTATGCCCCGATGATGGTCAAGCTCGCCAACTGGAACTCCATCGTTAAATAAGAGTTGCCCCGACTCACCCTGTTTCGTCCAAACCCAAACGGCGCCCCCACTGAATAGTAGGGGCGCCGTTTCTTTGTCTAAGTAGGTAGCCTCGAAGTAAAACATCGCGTGGGTAGCGCCACTTCTAATCAGACCCAACACCGCCCCAACCGTTCTGGTCGGCGAAGCGACGCACGTAGGCGCCCAGTTCCCACTCGCCCAATCGGTCGTTTACTCTTCGTCGGTCTTGTCGCAGGGGCATTTGGGAAGCGCGTGGCTGCCTGTGATACTCCCAATAAAATCGAAACGGCCCGCACTCTCATCCAGAGTGCGGGACTTCTTTATTAGACATCTTTCATAAGTGCTGATTGTGTATAGCGGCGATGAGGTTGAATCGGAGAGTGAATCGTTTTGTGCGGTTGCGGTAAGGACCTCGCAGGATGGCAAAGCGCTTGAGGTCG
>SDZD01000085.1 GCA_004172935.1 bacterium
GGTGAGGAGGGCGGCGTGGGAGTTGATGAAGTTCAGTTTGTTGGTGGGGGTATTGTTCTGGAAGATGTACTTTTCGATGAGGTGGTTGGCTTCGAGGATTTCGGCTTCCTGATTCCAGCGCGACACGGTGGGGTTGATGGAGATGTAGACGATGCGGGTATCGGGCAGGACTGGGTGGACTTTATCGACGAAATCTTTGAACTCTTGAAACACCGCTTGCGAGTTTTTGCCACCGTAGGCGAGGTCGTTGGTGCCCGCTGCCATGATGATGATTTTGGGTTTGTAGGGGAAGACGATGCGGTCGGCGTAGCGGGTGCTTTCCTCGATGAGCGAGCCGCCGAAGCCGCGATTGATGACCGGGATTTCAGGGAAGTCTTTGGCGAGGGAGTCCCACAATTTGATGCTCGAACTGCCGATGAAGAGCACAGCGCCTGTGGGCGGCATCTGCTTTTTATCGGCGTCCCAGAACTCGTTGATTTCGGAGGCGTGCGGGCCATTGGCGGGCGCGGCTTCGGTGGGAATGGAATAGGTGGCTGGGGTTTGGGCTTGAACAGGAGCGCTGACGCCGGATGCCCCGATGATTAGCAGGGTGAGGGCGATGTGGGTGATTCTCATGGGTGTTGGATTCAGTGGAGTCAGGCGATTACAATTCGTAGGGGCAACCCACGCGAATCTCAATCGGGCAAGATGCTCGCGCCGAGATTTTAAGCTCAGCCATTGTTTATAGGGAACTGTTTGAGGGCGAACACGAGGTTCGCCCCTACAGGCATTCAATCACATATTGGTAGGATGATTTCCTTGCCTCGCTCTGCCCTTACTTCAGGGTGATGGTTAGGGTGTGGCGTCCGGTCAGGGTGGTGGGAATGAAGGCTTTTCCGGTGGTTTGGCCGTCCATCGTGACGCGGGTGATGCGGGTGCCCTTGCCTTCGAGGGTGATGTCGAGGGTGGCGCCGCGATAGTGGACTCCTTGCAGCGAGACGGTGCCCCAATCGGCGGGGAGTCGGGGGGACAGGGTGAGTCCGTTGGGTTGGAAGTCCATGCCGAAAAGGCCCTCGTAAACCATGCGGAGGTAGCCTGTGGCGGACCATGTTTGATCGTTGAGTGGCCCCCACTGGCGGCCAGACTGCCAACCGCCGTCGGGCTTGCCAGTGATGGAGTTGTAGATTTCGTAGAAGTGGTTGTCGTTATCGAGGGCGAGTAAAGCGAGGCTTTCGGTTTCGTCGCTGAACATTTTGGTGTCGCCGATTTGAGCGGCGGCGCACGCCCACATACCATTGACGTTGGGCCACACGATGACGTTGTGGCGACCCGGTTTTTCGTCGGAGTAGCGCGGGAAATGCGGCCACTGGGCGGTGATGCCATAGGCCGAGCGACGGGCGGTTTTCATGATGGATTGCGCCTGTTTGCCGTCGGCGACTCCGAACATGATGGCGTAGGCGAGGCCGATTCCTTCCTGGGTGTCGTCGCGTTTGCCTTCGAGCGGGCCAGCGCCGTGGAGAAGGTAACCGTAGCTGCCTTTGGCGGGGTTCCACAGTTGGCGGTTGATGGCGGTTTTGAGAGCTGCCGCCGACTGGTTGTAGCCCTGCGCTTCGGTGGCGGGGCGCTTGAGTTGGGTCGCCATCAGCGCGGCGCATTTGAAGGCGTTGTAGTAGACGCAGTTGGTGCTGAGCGTCATCAACTGCGCTGTATAAGGATGCGACAGCACGAAAGAGCTGTTGTTTTTGGGATCAAATTCGGGTTCGGGGTAGGCGGCGATACCATCGGCGAAGAAGGCGGGGCCTTGGAAGAGGCCGTACTTTTCGCTGTAGTGTTCGCGGCGCATGAGCGCCAGTTCATCCTGTGTGACACCATAGGCGGCTTTGAGGAACTCTTCGTCGCCCGTTACTTTATAGTGGTTCCATGCCGCTGTAATCCAGATGACTTTGTCCCACCACTGGTCGTCGCGTTGCAGCACCAGAGAGCCATCGGCTTGCTTCTGGCAAACCGCCCACAGCGTGTTGCGCGCAACGACGGGTTCGAGAAGTGAGCCAGCGTTCCAGCTGTTGAGCGAGGCATCGCGTGTCCAAGGCTCGCCGTAGCCGCCGCCAGCGCGGATGAAGGTGCCGGGAGGGGTCGCCATCAGTCCGGTCGGGTTGTGCTTGCCGTCAGTGTCGGCGATGGTGTTGACGCGCAACAGGTTATCGAGCGCGCCGTCGTAGGCTTTGCCGAGGGTGCCCTGTTGCAAACGCGCGGTGAAGCGCAGACGGGGGGCGTTTTGTATCGCTTCGCGCGTTTCCTGGGCGGCGACGGGGCGCAGCATTCCCGTGGCGGGAACGACGCAGAGCGCTCCCATCAACAAACCGGAGCGCAGACACTGGATGATTCGATTGGACATTGATTTCATTTTAAGCTATTGGCTGTTGGCTTTTAGCTGTTGGCATTAGGGATGCGGGGGACTGACGCACTTGGCGCCGCAGAGGCACATCTCTACGGGGGTATGAGATTCCTTTTGTGGTTGTGGTGTTTAGTCTTCCTGGATGGCGAAGATGGATAGCATTCCGCAGTTACACATGAAGTATTTCGACCCGCCGCTGAGTACCATCACGCAACCGATGGAGAAAATGGCGACGACAGCGTGGCAGTTTTTGGAGCAGCGCATGGCGAATCCGCAATTGCCACTTCAGAAAGCGGATTTTCGGGGGGAGTTGGTGGTGCGGAAGTCTCTGGGATAGGAGAGTGAATCAGCGCAGAGTTAGCGCTGAGGCCTGGCGAAGTGTGACGGGGCCGATTAGGCCGGAGGGGAAGAGCGGCTCGCCGGGGCCGTAGTTGGGGAAGACGCTGGCCCACAACTGCTCGGTGCCGGGAGATTTGAAGGCATCGGGGGCGAGGCGCTGTCCAACGAGACGGTTGTGCCATGCGTTGGTAACGCGCACTTCGAGTTGGTTGGGGCCGACTTTAGCGAAAGAGGTGATGTCGAGTTGGAACGGGGCTTTCCAGAGAGTGCCCACGTTTTTACCGTTGAAGGTAACTTCAGCGATGGAGGCGACCTGCCCCAAATCGAGATAGAGGCGCTTATCGGCGGCAAGGGCGCTGGCAGGGATGTCGAAGTTTTTGGTGTAGGTCGCGGTGCCAGAGAAGTATTTGATGGTCGGGTCAGGGTTGGTCGTCAGGGATGCCAACGAATCAAGTTGGGTAGCAGTTGGAGCGCCGCTATTGGCCGGGAAGGCGACCGTCCAAACGCCGCCCAGTTGGGTTGAGGGCATAAGAGGTGGCATAGAGAAAGACAGCGGTTTGCCGTTGGAGCGCTGCAAGTTGTATGTGCCGGGTTGCCATGCGAGGACTTGAATAGCACCGTTCGTGGTGGGGGTTAGTTGAGGGAGAATGACTTCCTCGACTGTGTTGGAAGTGGGAACAGGGCTTTTAGCGAGTGCGACGATTTCGCTGGGCGACAGAGCGCGGGAGACGCGCGCAAAGTCGCGGATAGTGCCCGCGAAAGGACGGTTGGGTTCGCCGGGGTGGACGGCTCTGGTGCTTTTGAGTCCGGTGTGAACCAGGGCGCCGTTAATGTAGAGTTGCGGCAGACCGGCGTTGTAGACGACAGCGATATGTGTCCAATCGGTGATGGGGATGGCTTTGGAAAGGATGGGCACGAAGTATTCGGCGCCGTGTTCGAAGACGGTCACGCCGTTGGTGCCAACGGCGATACCCATTCCGGCGTCGGTGTAGCCGGGGACGTAAAATTCGCCCTGAACGGGATAGATGACATCATTACGCCCGACGCCGAGGCCAATGATTCCGGTGTTGACTTCGGAAAATAACGGGGTTTCGACTGTCGGTTTGGCCCACATCGACACAGTGAAAGTGCCGGAGCGCGGGGAGATGGCGGAAGTCAGTTGCTGAGCGCGGGTGTAGGGGGAGGCTTGCGCCAGTAGTTTTCCGTCGCGCGACACGTTTGTAATACGAATAGGGGCGCTCTTGCCGCGAAAGACAACGAACACCGAACCATCGACTTCGAGATGGAGAGGAACGCGCGTTTGGCCGTTGGCGCTATCGTAAAAAGCAAGGGGGCGGCGCGCTCCGGTTTCGGGGTTCCATAGTTCGGGGGCGCGGCCCGTGACGCGGAAGGAGGGGGCAATATCAAGGGCGCTCTTACTCTGGTTGGAGATGAAGTAGATGTCGGCGTCGGCGCTACGACGGTGGACGAAAAGGGTGCTATCGGCGGTGGCATCGTGTGCGACCACATCGGGCGGCGTATTCAACTGTTGTAGGGCGGTGGCGAGCGGGGCGCCGCGAAAGACGCGGCCTTTTCCGAAAACGGCGGACTGCGATTTGACGCCGTCGCATTTGGCCCACAACTGATTAGCGAGTTGGGCGATTTCGGTATCGCAGGCGGGGTAATTTTGCAGGCTGGGCGATTTGGTGGGCGGTGTTCCCCACACGGCTCCGCCCTGAGCCACGAGGTCGCGCAGTTTTTTGAGGGTTTCGGGGCGAATAGAAACGCCATCGGGAATAACGATGAGGCGGTAGCTCATACCATCGGGGAGGGTGAAGCGGCCATTTTTCAGCTTGAGTCGATTGTTGATAACGTCGGCGTTGATGAAATCGTAGGAATAGCCGTAAGGGAGCGCGGGCTGCTGCAAGCCTGACATTTTGGGAGTGTCTTCGCCGATGAAGTAGGCGACATCAGCCACCGATTTGCCCTGTTGCAACATGAACTGGCTGCGCGTCAGGTAGTCGAAGAAGTTCTTCGATTGGTTGAACCAGGTGTTATGGCGGTTGAACTCGGTGCCGAACCACGCGCTGATGCCGGGGCGGCGTTCGTCGGGCTGGGAGATGACGAGGTGCAGCACGAACTGGCTGATGCCTTGACAGTAGGCCCAGTCGCCGCGCAGTTTGAGGTCGGAGGGCGTGTTGCTGAAGGCGGGGCCACCTGTCCACGCTTCGGCGTAGGTGACGGGCAAGCCATAGATGTGAGCCGCTGAAGAGGCGTCGCGCAGTTCGATGTTGCCGACTGGGTTTTCGGGTTCGGCCCAGAACTCGCCGCCGAGTTCTTCGGTTTGCCCACCGTACTGCAAAAACTCACCGAAAAATCCGGCGTGGCCATAGTTTTCGAGCCACGCCTTGAGGCCGTGTTCGCGAGAGAGATCGCGCAGGCCCCCGACGTAATCGAAGGCGACGCGGTCGGCAACGTAGCGGCGCAAATCCCATAGGAAGCGGTTGGACTGGTCGGCGTTGCCGACGATACGGCCACTGAGGACAGGCAAAAACGGCGTGGCGTCGTAGCCATAGCGCGCCTTGAAGTCGGTGGCGAAACCATCGGTCCAGTTTTCGGAGCCGGTTTCGTAGGAATCGACGACGACATGTTTGAAAGCCTTGCGGTCGGCGGCGGGCATTCGCTTCAGTAGTTGGCCGATGAAGGCGTCGAAGTGAGAGCGCAGATGCTCGCGGCTCATCTTATCGACTTCCAGACCCGTTGCATCGGGCGGGGCGGGCACGTTGTGGACTCCGGTGGGGGACATCGCCAGGCGCTGGATAAGCCAGTCGCCAGCGGGCACATCCCATGTCAGCTTATCGCCGACCAATTTGGAGCTGATGTTTTGCACGGCATTGGTCGGCACGGCAAAGGAGTCGTTTTCGGGTTCGGCTTGTTTAGGCCAGGTGTAGTAATCGAACGGGGGTTGCGAACCCTGGAACATCTTGCCCAGCTTTTTGCGGGCATAATCATCGACACGCGCGGCTCCCGACAGCGCGATTTCGCTCAGTTCGCCACCATTGGAAAAGACGATGCGGAAAAATCGCCCGGTCGTGGCCGGAAACGCCACCGAGACGGGCGCCAGTGGTTCGGGGCCTGTTTGCACACTGAGATTGGTGCGCTGGAGCACGAATTTTCGCACGCCCCGGAAAGTGGTGCCATCGTCCGAAACTTGTAACTCGCCCTCGAAGCTGACTCCTCGCGCCGGATAGAGGGTGACGCTGCGCGCCGTGTAGGGAGAAGCGACCTCGACTGTGATGGAGTTGCCGGGGGGAATGGGCGCCGATGTGGCGCGGTCGCCATCGAAGAGGCGGGCCAGATTGTCGCCGCCACTGAATTTGGGCGAGTGGGCGCCGATGCTGTCGGTATCGGCGGCGGGGGCCGGGAAGGCCAGAGTCGCGATGTCCTGTATCGCTCCGTTGGGGCGGGCAACAGTGGCCTCGAAGTGCTGCGGGCCTTTGACATGGACTTCGCTGGTGACGACATGACGCATGGCTTGCTCAGGCTTCACCCACGGGCCACCCGATTGGCTCCAGCCGGGGCCGTTGAACATGCCAATATCGACACCGACCCTACCCGCCTCGCGGATGGCATGTTCGACGAGTTGCCACCATTCTTCGGTGAAAGAAGTGACGCCCCCCGGCCCGGTATCGCCCGATTGGCCACCGATGATGCCAATGTATGCCTCGCCGATGCCGACGCGCGCCATGCCTTCGAGGTCGCGGGTAATACCCTCTTTGGTGATCTTGCCATCCATCCAGTACCAGTAACAGCGCGGCCTGGTGGTGGCGGGCGGCGAGGTGAAGCCCTGCGCCAAAACATCGGGGGTTGGGGTCTGGGCGCTTACTGGTTGGTTAAAAGCAACAGGGATTGCGAAGAGAAGAAGGGTTGTAGATTTGGCGAGGTAATGCATGAAATGACCGAGCGACCGCAGTTGAACCGATTTGCAGTGGGGCTACTTGCATTTTTAGGCGCCAAAAAGTAATTTTTCGGAGGAGATGAGGCGGAGAGAGATTTTGAGAAATGGAAGAGTGGCGGGGAGAAGGGGGAGATTTTAGCTGTGTGTTTTAGTTCATTTTGGCTTGTCGGGCTGCCAATTCGTTCAACAGAGAAGTGGGCGCGGGGCCTTCGACACCGCCAGGGGCAGTGCTATTATCCACGTTCCACATGTTGAGTTGTTGCCCTGTAGCCAGGGGTTTCAAGGACTTGGCGTGTCCATCGGCGAACAAGAAGTTCGTCATGCCCAGATGGTTCTGCAAAGTGAAGCAACTGGCGCAACCGGCGGCATCGGGGCGGTAGTATTCGGGGTCGCCATTGCCGCCGAGGTCTTCGCCGACTACGATGAGCTGAGAAGCGGATTTGATTTGGGCGAGCGCGGCGCCACCGCCATTGCCGGGGCTGTTAATCGGCTGGACGCCGCCCCATGCGGTTCTGTAGTTCGAGTCACCTGAACCGTTGGCTTTATAAGAGCGGCCAATTAAGTCGCCGTTGCCAACGTTACTCCAGCTAACGGAACCTGTGCTGCTGTTCGATGGGCACTTGAAGAGTTGGTAGCTCTTAACGTAGGGTTGGATGGCCATTTGCCACGGCAGAGCATTGTTTTGAAAAGTGCCAAAGTAAGTGGGGCCTTGATCAGAACGTGACATGGGGAAGCGCTCGTCGTAGTCCTGGGTGTACTGCATGAGTCCCAACCCCATTTGCTTCATGTTGGAAAGGCAAGAGGTTTTACGAGCGTTTTCGCGGGCGCGGGCGAAGACTGGAAAGAGGATGGCGGCGAGTATCGCAATGATGGCGATAACTACCAGCAACTCGATAAGGGTAAAGGCTCGTTTTTGAGTGAGATTTTTCATGATGGTGATTTAATGGATTGGCATTAACGGCGACTTCAAGGGGATTTATGCCGTGGAACGATGGGGATTATACCCAGAAGATTCAGTTCCTAAACATTTCCGGCACTTATTTTTCAGTAGTTTTTTCCTTAAAAGGGAATAGTCGAAATCTATAACGTTATATAATTCCGCACTTTGCTAAAAACACCTCTAACAGAGACTAGTGGCGACATGATTCTTTCGAGGTGAGAATTTATTATCGGGGGATTGCGCCCTACTTCGGACATTGTTCTGCTCTCCCGGCCCTGTTCTTAAATATATAACGTTATAGATTTAAGAATATTCTGAAGAAAGCAGCTTTTATTTCTTATAACGTTATAAAATACGACCTTCCCGCAACAACTTAAAATTCTGGTGTTCTCACCAGAAATAGCCGCCGACAAATCGTTGGCCTGGCTCAATTGTTAGAACCTCTATGAAACACCTCGCCAGGATGAAAACTCGTTCAATCGCGCAACTCGGTTTGCTGCTCACGGTGCTGCCAGTGGGCCTTGCACAAGCCCAACCCTACCCTTATCAAGACAAAAGCAAACCTCTCGAAACGCGCCTTGATGACTTGATGGGGCGCCTTACCCTCGATGAAAAGATATTGCTGCTGGGTGGCACCGGATTCACAACGCAGCCGATTGCGCGCATAGGACTGCCCGCAATGGTGATGGCCGATGCCGGACAGGGCGTGCGCGGTGGCCCCGACTCAACTCTGGGGCCAGCAACGGCGTTTCCAGCGGGCGTGAATATGGCCTCGACATGGAACCCGGCACTAGTGGGGCAACTGGCGGCGGCGATTGGAATCGAGGCGCAGAACAAGGGGACGGGCGTTCAGGTGATGCTGGGGCCAGCGGTCAACATTCATCGTTCGCCACTGGGCGGGCGCAATGGCGAGTACCTGTCGGAAGACCCGTATCTGGCGGGGCGCATGGCAGTCGATTACATCAAGGGGATGCAGGCGACGGGCACGGTGGCGTGCATCAAGCACTTCGCGGCCAACAACCAGGAAACCGACCGATTCGGCATCAACGCCATCATCTCGGAGCGGGCGCTGCGCGAGATTTACCTGCCCGCGTTTGAGGCGGGCGTCAAAGAAGGTGGGGTGTGGACGGTGATGTCGTCATATAACCGACTGAATGGGCCGCACGCTTCGGCGAGTCACTACTTGCTAACCGACGTGTTGAAAAATGGCTGGGGGTTCGATGGCATGGTGATGTCGGATTGGGGTGGCGTTCACGCCATCGACCGCACCATCGAAGCGGGCAACGACCTCGAAATGCCGAACGGCGAGTTCCTGTCGCCCGAACATGTTAAAACCGGCCTACAGCGTGGCACCATCAAGCCAGAGCAAATCGAGCAGAACGTGCGCCGCACGTTACGCACGGTGCTTCGTTCTGGCGTGGTCGATGGCGTGAAAGCACCGAATGGGGCGTTGGTGAACTCGCAAGCACACCGCGATGTGGCACTGAAGGCGGCGCAGGAATCGTTGATTCTGCTCAAGAACCAGAACAACGCGCTGCCGCTGGATGCGGGCAAAATTCGCTCGATTGCGCTGATTGGCCCCGCCGTCGAGCGTTGGCAGGTTGGTGCGGGCGGAAGTCCTTCTGTCACACCACTACGCGAAGTGGGGCCGTTGGAGGGGATTCGTACCCGCGTCGGCGCCGGGGTCACGATTCGTACCTCGTCGGGCGGCGATACCGGCTCCGAGATTCCAGTAGCGCTGCTATCGGCTCCGCAAGGTGGCGGAAGTGGCTTTCGGGCGGAGTATTTTTCGAACAAGAATTTGGAAGGCACGCCAGCGCTGACGCGCCTTGACCCGAAGATTGATTTCGACCGTGCCCCGACGAGCGTTAGCTCGAACAACAGCAATTGGAGCGCGCGTTGGACGACGACCCTGACGCCGACCAAAAGCGGGCTGACCACGTTCGCGCTACGCGCCGACGACGGCAGCCGCTTATTCATCGACGGCAAACCGCTCATCGACAACTGGAAAGACACCGGGGCGACGACGCTACGCGCACAGGCCAATCTGGTGGCGGGTCAGAAGTACGAAATACGCATCGAATACTATCAGGGCGGCGGCGGTCAAGAGGTCAAATATGGCTGGGCACAGCCGGGAGCGGGCGCCTACGACGAAGCGGTCGAAGCGGCCCGTCAAAGCGATGTCGCGATTGTGGTGGTGACGACGCGCGGCACCGAAGGCGAGGGTGGCGACCGTCCCTCCTTCAACTTGCCGAACGACCAGAACGAACTGATTCGTCAGGTGGCAGCGGTCAACAAGAAAACCATCGTGGTGTTGAACAACGGCACCCCCGTCGCGATGCCGTGGCTGAACTCGGTATCCGGTTTAGTCGAGACGTGGTTCCCCGGTCAGGAAGGCGGAACGGCGTTGGCTCAGGTACTGTTCGGCGATGTCAACCCTTCGGGACACTTGCCAACCACGCTGGGCGCGCGGCGCGAAGACTACCCCGACTATGGCAACTTCCCCGGCAACGGCAAAGAGGTGCGCTATGAAGAGGGCATTTACGTTGGCTATCGCGGCTTCGACAAGAAGAACATCGCGCCGCTGTTCCCGTTCGGCTATGGCTTAAGCTACACCAACTTCCGCATCGACAATTTGAAACTGTCGTCCCCTACCCTCGCGGCCAATGGCACGCTGAGCGCCACGGTGCGCGTGACCAACACAGGGCGGCGCGCCGGGGCACAGGTGGTGCAGTTGTATGTGCGCGACCCAAACCCCAAAACCGACAAGGCGGTGCGCGAGTTGAAAGGCTTCGCCAAGGTGATGCTGCAACCGGGCCAGAGCCAGACGGTGACGCTGCCGCTGAAAATGCGCGACTTCGCGTGGTGCGACACGAATGCCAGAGGCTGGCGAGTGGATGCGGGCAACTACGAAATCGGAGTGGGCGATTCGTCGCGCGACCTGAAGCTGAAAGCGACTGTGAACGTGGCGCCGTGGTTCGATGCGATTCCGTTTATGGTCGATACAGCCGCGCTTCAACAAGCCGTCATCGGGCCTGATTTGGCGAAGGGCAAACCCGCCACAGCATCTTCGCTGCAAGAAGCGCAATATAAGGCGGAGTACGCTGTTGATGGCGATACCTCGACGCGCTGGGCGAGCGGATTCAAAGATGACCAATGGCTGGCGGTTGACCTGGGCACTAAGCAGCGCATCGGGCGCGTTCATCTGGCGTGGGAAGGCGCTTACGCTCTGGGCTATCGCATCGAAGTTTCGGACGACAACCAGAACTGGAAAACGGTGTACAGCACCGAGCAGGGCAAGGGCGACACCGAGGACATCAACTTCGCGCCCGTCGAAACCCGCTACGTGCGAATTTTCACCACCAAACGAGCGACGGAGTTCGGCTCATCGCTGTGGAGCTTCGAGGTGCGCGCACCTGCGATGCTTTGAGGGCCTGTGAAGCACTTCATTAAACACAGAGAACACAGAGGAACATAAGAAGCACGGAGGGGGAAAAGAGAGGGTGTGTGGCTCTGGTGAGAGGTTAAGGGGTGTTATCGGCGGTTAGAAATAACCGCCGATGGACGCCAATTTTTGCGCCGATGATGGGCTGAATGTTGGTGGGCGCGATTGATAGTTGCGGGGATGGAGATGGGAATTTCTGGAGGAAGGGATGGAGATAGAAAGGTATAATGGTGTCGCACCCATTTAGGGTGCGACGCCTATCGTGGCGCGCACATGCCCCTGCGCAGGGGCATGTTTTGTTCGCGAGGGCAGCGGCAACAGTAAGATTATATTTCTCCGAATATTTTTGTGCGCCAACTACTCTGTTTTTACAGCGAAATTTAGGTGTCTCGATGGTTTTCCGCTTTCCGATTGGTAGTGGTTTGTTAACGGGAGGAGAGATGGCGATTCCAATCTTTATTGCCAGGAATTGCTCTGAATGTCGATTGATATGATACATACACTGTTTTTTCGGACTCGAAAGAAGGCATTGCCTCTGCTGGGTTTGGGTTTGGGCGCGCTGACAACCTTTACGGCGCGACCGGGGGTAGCTCAGACCACCAATGTCTTGAAATCCCACAATGATCTGGCGAATACGGGGCAAAATCTGCAAGAGACGGTGCTAACTCCCCCGCTTTTACGTTCAGGGCGATTCGGGCTTCTCTTCAAAATCCCTGTAGATACGGAAGTGGGGCCAGATATTCCTCACAACCTCAGTGGTTCGGAAATCTATGCGCAGCCTCTCTATATGGCTGGCCTGTCACTTCCCAATGGCGAACGATATTGGGCACGATTAATCGGGAAAACAGAAGCGCCCGCTGCGAGTGCAGCGGGCGCTTTTGTTTTCATCGCGAACTAGGATTTGCCGTTGGAAAGGCTGGGGGCGTTGGCAGGCGAAGAACCTGCACCAACGCTCCATGTTCCGCTCTGAACATAGCCCTGATCGTCACCGTTCGAGGCGACTGCTCCGGCTTTGTCCTGGGCGCGCAACCAGATTTTGTTCTGGCCGAGCAAGCCGCGTTTGGCTTGCAAGTACAAAGTGAGTCCAAAGCTTTTGCCATCGGGATAGACGGTGATTTTGACTTTGGAGAGGTCGGCGCGCACTTGCGAGTTTTCGAGGATGCCCGCCTGACCGATTTGGCCGCCGCCCAGCCAGCTCTGGCCGTTGTCGGAGCGCAGGTACAAACGGCGAGTACGTGGCTCGAAGAAGAAGGTGGCAGTGCTCGTCCAGCCGCGCTGCTTGCCCGCAAGGAAGATGACGCTCTCCATGTCGCCCATGCCGTTCTCATCCTTCACGAAGAAGCCGAAGCGCTGGGGAGCTGGAGCGATGCCCGCACTGCCCAGTATGGTGAAGGTTGCGCTGGGAGTCAGTTTGGAAAGCACTGGCGCGACGTTGTCACCGCCGAACTGCGATGTCACGGTGTAGGTGCCGCTACGAACGTAGCCGCTGTCACCTTCGAGGGCGGCGGGGTCGGTGACACCCAAAACATCCTGAACACGGGCGAACAGTTGGTTTTGCCCAGCCAATCCATCGCGGATGGTGAGGGGCAAGTTGAGCGTGATGCTATCGCTTGCTACGCTGACCGTGACCTCGTTACCGATGACGCGCACCGCACCGTTATCGAGAACCTGGCTGGCGCTGGCCCCTTCGCCGATAGTGATGGGCGCCAGGAACACATCGCCCTGTCGCAGATACAACAGGCCATTGGTGGGCGAGGTAGCGCTGGGAACATAGATGAACATGGCGCCTTCGCTCCAGTTCAAGCGACTGTTGATGAGTAGCCACACCTCTTTAACATCGCCCGCACCGTTGGCGTCGCTGACGGTCACGGCGAAGGTGCGCTTGGCTCCCACAGCATCGGTGGCGTTGCCAGGCAACACGGAATCGACATGGGGAGCGACATTACCGATTGTGACCGAATCGGAAATGACACCCGTCGAGCTACCCACCGAACCATCGCTGGCCTTTACGGTAACAGTGATGATGTCGCCATTATCGCCGACGCCGGGTTTCGAGAGGTCGAGCGTTTCTTTGTAGTTGTAATCCGCCGCGATGAGTTCGCCGTTCTTGCGCCACACATATTGGTAGGTGGGCGTGTCGCCATCGGCATCGTCGGCCACCACGGTTGCGGTCAACACGGTGTTAGTGAGCGGTTTAGTCGGTGTGATTGTCACGCTACGGATCGCTGGCACGCTGTTGACGACGGTGACAGATTCGGAGGTAACGGATGCACTATCAACTGTGCCATCGTTGGCGGTGACAGTGACGGTGATTTGGTCGCCCTTATCGCCATTGCCCGCAACACTCAGGTCGAGTGTTTTACCGATTTCGCTCAACGTGGTCGAGCCGTTCTTCCAGACATAGGTGTAACTGGGGGTGTCGTCGTCGGCATCGTGGCTCGTCACGTTGGCTGTCAGGGTAGAGCTTGTGTTGGGAGCGCCCGGTGTGAGAGTCACGCTGTCGATGACAGGAGCATCGTTGACCGACGAGACAGTGATAGTTGCAGTGGCGCTGTTCTCGCTGGCGTCGGTGCCATCGCTGACGTTGTAGGTGAAGCTAAAGCCGCCAGAGGTGTTGCCATCGTTGGCGTCTGCATTAGGAGTGAAGCGCACCGTTTTGCCATCGGCTTGCAGCTCGGCAGTACCGCCTTTGACGTTGGCAATCGAGCCGGGGACGACGGTGAGCGTGCTGCCCTCAGCATCGGTGTCGTTTTTCACCACGTCGATGTCAACGAAGTTATCTTCGCTGGTGACGCCGCTGTCGTTAACCGCAATGGGCGCGGTGTTGGCCGCGACCAAGATGGTCACTGTAGCGATGTTGCTCTGGCTGTTGGCGAGTTGCCCATCACTGGCTTTGTAGGTGAACGAGTCGGTGCCGGCGAAGTTGGCGTTGGGGGTGTAGGTAAACGAGCCATCGACATTGAGTACCAGCGTGCCCAATGTGGGGGCAGTCACCGGGTCGATGGCGGGCGTGGCCGGGTTGTTGTCCAACACGCTCAGGGCGTTGCCCTCGACATCGGTATCGTTCGTCAGCACACCGTTAGCTGCATTCACCGTCAAGCCAGTGCCGAAAGCAGTGTTGTAGGAATTGTTATTCGCTTCGGGGGCATCGTTGACCGCCGTTACTGTGACGGTGACAGTAGCGGTATCGGTGGCGCCGTTGCCATCGGAGAGGGTGTAGGTGAAAGTCGTTGTGCCGTTGTAGTTGAGAGCGGGGGTGAAACGTACCACTCCGCTCGTCAAAGTCACGGTGCCATTCGCGGGTTGAGTTACGCCAGTAACAGACAGCGTCTCGCCGGAATCGGGCGCGAAGCTGTCGTTTACCAACACGTTGATTATCGTGGCACCGCTGTCCTCGGCGACCGTCGCCGAATCGTCGGTGGCGGTTGGTGGGTCGTTGACCGGGGTGACCGTCACGGTGACAGTAGCGGTGTCGGTTCCATCGTTGCCATCAGAGAGGGTGTAGGTAAAGGTCGTCGTGCCGTTGAAGTTGGCGGCGGGTGCGAAGCGCACTACTCCACCGATTAGGGTGACGGTGCCGTTGGCGGGCTGGGTGACAGCGGTCACGGACAGGGTTTCGTCAATGTCGGGCGCAAAGCTGTCGTTAACGAGGACATTAACAACTGTAGCGCTGCTATCTTCGTCAACAGTCACTGAATCGTCGTTGGCCGTGGGGTCGTTGTTGACATTGTTCACCGTGGTGGTCACCGTGGCTGTGTCGGTGCCGCCATTGCCATCCGAGATGGTGTAGGTGAATGTATCGGTGCCATCGAAACTCCGGTTGGGCTGATAGCGCACCACTCCGCCAACTAAGGTGGCAGCGCCGTTGGCAGGTTGAGTTATGCCAGTAACGGTCAGTGTTTCGCCGGTGTCGGGCAAGATGCTGTCGTTGACAAGGACATTAATGACGGTGGCGGCACTGTTTTCATTCACAGTCGCCGAATCATCATTGGCTGTTGGTGGGTCGTTAACCGGGGTGACAGTAACAGTGACAGTTGCGGTGTCAGTGCCGCCGTTACCATCGGAGAGGGTGTAGTTGAAGCTGGTTGTGCCGTTGTAGTTAGCAGGTGGGGTGTAGCGCACTACACCGCTTGTTAAAGTCACGGTGCCGTTGGCAGGTTGAGTTATGCCAGTGACGGACAGGGTTTCGCCGGTGTCGGGCGCGAAGCTGTCGTTTACCAACACGTTGATTATCGTGGCCCCGCTGTCCTCGGCAACAGTCGCCGAATCATCATTGGCTGTTGGTGGGTCGTTGACGGACGTAACGGTCATGTTCACCGTGGCGGTATCGGTTCCATCGAAACCATCGGAGAGGGTATAGGTGAAGCTGGTTGTGCCGTTGAAGTTGGCGGCTGGTGTGAAGCGAATCACGCCGCCTGTTAATGTCACGGTGCCGTTTGCGGGTTGAGTTACAGCTTTGACAGACAGGGTTTCGCCGGTGTCGGGAGTGCTGCTATCGTTGCCCAACACACTGATTACGGTAGCACCGCTGTCTTCGGCGACCGTCGCAGAATCATTGCTGGCCGTGGGGTCGTTGTTGATTCTGAAGTTGGTAGCGCTAGTCACTGTACCGTTCGCAGCTGTAAGGCTAATGCGGCCAGTCGTGGTACCATCCGGTACTGTTGCCGTGATTTGCGTGTTCGAATCGAGCGAAAAGAAGTAGTCTTCCTTTCCGTTGAACAACACCTGGTACACGTAGCTAAAACTATTAAAGCCACTTCCGGTAATTTTCACCTGCGAACCTATTTTCCCTGCTGCGGGAGTGAAACCGCTCAGCACGAGGGGCGGGGCAACGCCATATTCGCAGGTCTGCCTGAAGTAGCCACCGATAAAGGCTTGACCTCCGAAAGACACGCAAAGCTCTCGTGCGTCGTCGTAGCACATGGAGGCTCCCCATCGCCGTCCTATAAGACTCACTGTTTCTATCAGTGTCCAGTTAGTGCCATTCCATTCCCAGGTGTCGTACAGGGGAAGGATGCCTGTACGACCAGCAAAAAGCACAGTGACACCACGTTTGCTGTCGTAGGCCATGCTGGCGCCACTGCGCGCCTCTGGGCTGGTGGCAGGAGTACGCTGGGTCCAGTTGGTGCCATTCCACTCCCACGTATCACCCAACTCGCCAGCGTTAAATCCCCCGAAGAGCACGCAGACATGGCGTGCGCTGTCATAAGCCATGCAGGATCCATTACGTGAAGAGGGGCTTGTGGTGGGAGTACGGCGAGTCCAGTTGGTGCCATTGTATTCCCATGTCTGATTATCCCCGAAGAGTACGGTGACATGGCGCACACTATCGTAGGCCATCGTTCCTTGATAAAACGCCGGGGGATTGGTTGCTAAAGTACGCGGCGTCCAATTGGTGCCATTGTACTCCCATGTGTCGCTCAGATTCCCAAAAGAACTCTCCCCTCCGAAGAGCACGGTAACACCACGCGCACTATCGTAGGCCATCATCGTTCCGGTACGCCCCAGTGGACTGTTTATGGGAGATTTTTTCACCCAGTCGGTGCCACTGTATTCCCAAGTGTCACCAAAATAGGTGTTATTATTACCTTCATACCCCCCGAAGAGCACACAGGTATTGCGCGCGCTGTCATAAACCATGCCTGGATAGACGCGCGCATCGGGATAAGTGAGGGTGTATAGGCTTCTCCAGTCATTGGCTGCAGAGGCCGGGAGCGCGATGGCCAAAACACATAAAATCGCTGCCGCCGAAGCGGGCGCCCACTGGCGCACACCTTGCCCCAGATGGGCAAAGCGAGAACCGACAAATCGAGTGAAGTAACACCACAACGCCAGAAGAAGGGAAACAACGAGGTTATTCCCTTCGCGCGGCGAGCAGGTGCGACTTAAAAGCAAGGAATCAGGGTGAGATCGCATGGAACGTAGTTCAAACCTACGTCAGCGCAGATGTACCAGCATAGGAACGGCAACCGATAAACCCACATCGCTAACGGTTACAGATTCTAACGTTTCTCTCAGCTAATTGATATAGGCAAAATGTCCTATATCCCCTCCTTAGCAAGAGAACTTTTTGTGACAACACCAAACGCTATACAATTACAATATCCTGATACCAAGCCAATCGGCGACGGTTAAAGATATGGGCATTGAATGGCGAGCATTAAACTAGGAAGCTCCAATTAAGTTGATATGTCGCGCCCGAAGAGACGAGTTTTAGAAGTGGGTCGCCCTGGTCGGGTGACGATGCAGGATATTGCCGATGCCGCTGGTGTTCATGTGATGACGGTGTCGAATGCGCTCGGCAATGTGCGCGGGGTGGCGCCCGCGACGCGCGAGAAGGTGCTTCGCATCGCCCGCGAGTTGAACTACATTCCCAACTCGGCGGCGCGCGCACTGGTGGTGGGACGGACGGGGATGATCGCGATTTTATGCACTGGCATCAATGAGCCTTATTACGCCCACATGCTGCATTATCTGGCCCGTCATATCAACGCCGATGGTTACAAGATCACTTTGCTGCGCAACCCCGGCGAAGTAACCGACCTCGTGAACGATACGGGTAGCGTTCCAGTCGATGGCGCCATCGCTATCGACATGTATCACTGGGGCGACCAGTTTCGCTCGCACCCCACGGTGCCATGTGTGGCGATTGGGCCACACAAACACGAGCTGCTCGATTGCGTGTTGATTGACATGAGCGCGGGGGTTTCGCGGGCGCTTCAATTAATGGCGAAGCAGGGGCGTAAGCGCATCGCTTATGTGGTGGATGCGCCTCACCTCGCCATGCCGACCGAATCGCGCGCCGCTGCTTATCTAGAAGAGATGGAGCAGTTGGGTATGCGCCCCGAAATCGTCAACATCTATACCGGGCACGTCAACACCAAAATCCTGCCGTTAGCGCGTCAGTTGCTAACAGCTCACTTTAGAGAGCATGGGTGTCCCGATGCCCTACTCTGCCTGAACGACGAAATCGCGATGTGCGCTTATCGGGTATTACGCGATCTGGGGCGCCGCATCCCCGAAGATGCCTTGTTGGTGGGGTGCGATGGGCAAGCCCATATGGAGTATTTCGACCCGACACTGAGTACCATCGCGCAACCAATCGAGGCGATGGCGACCACAGCATGGCAGTTTTTGCGGCAGCGACTGGCCGAGCCGACAACCCCGCTTCAGCACGCGACCTTTCAAGGCGAGTTACTGGTGCGGGAGTCATTGGGAGCGGTAGAGGCATAACAACAAAAGGGGCGAACACTGCACAGGTGTTCGCCCCTTTTGGTTGTTATGCAACGAGCGCGTTCTTAGTTGATGCGAAGTCGGTAGGCATTGATGGTGACACCGCGACCAATGTTACGCGCGATAGAGATAGCGCGTTGACGGTCGTTGTTGGACCAGACAGTACCTTCGAGTTCGATGGTGTTGCCTACCGTGTCGGTGCCTAAGTTGAAGCGACGCAGTTGTGGGTCGTTGCGAAGCGCCGATTGGATGTCGCGGGCGATGACTTCCAAACGGTTGTAGCCATTGTAGCCGCCGCCATAATAGCCGCCATTATCGTAGTAACCGCCGCCATAATAGCCGCCACCGTAGTAGCCACCGCCATAATAACCACCGTTGTTATAGCCGCCACCATTCCAGCCGCCGCCCCAACCGCCGGGGCGGGTTGGACGAGGGGGAATGCCGTTGCCGGGGCGAGGGCCGTTCCAATCGGGACGACCGTTGCCGGGGCGAGGGCCATTGCCATTCCAACCACCGTTACCATTACCGGGACGCGGGCCATTACCGTTCCAGCCGCCGTTGCCATTACCGGGACGCGGGCCGTTACCGTTCCAGCCGCCGTTGCCATTACCGGGACGCGGGCCGTTGCCGTCCCAACCGCCGTTGCCATTACCGGGGCGCGGGCCGTTGCCGTTCCAACCGCCGTTGCCATTACCGGGGCGCGGGCCATTGTTATCTGGG